>NZ_QYUO01000001.1:1339850-2009776 GCF_003591035.1 Noviherbaspirillum saxi | reverse complement strand
ACGGCACGTGATTTTGACAGAGTGCGTGCGCTGATACACAGGCGCGCAGGAATCGCACTTGCAGAGAGCAAGCAGGAAATGGTGTACAGCCGTCTTGCGCGCCGACTGCGCGCGACCGGCATCCGCTCTTTTCATACTTATCTGGACAGCCTGGAAAGCAGACCTGACGACGACGAGTGGGAAGCATTTACCAATGCCCTGACCACGAACCTCACGTCGTTTTTTCGGGAAGAACATCACTTTCCAATTCTGGCCGAACATGTGCGCAAGGCCAAGGAGCCCGTCACGATATGGTGTTCCGCCAGTTCCACCGGCGAGGAGCCGTATTCGATCGCAATGACCCTGTGCGAAGCGCTGGGTGCAACGGCAGCACAGTCGCATGTGATCGCGACCGACATCGATACCAATGTGCTGAACACGGCTTCCGCTGGTATTTATACGATGGACCGGCTGGACAAGATGAACCCGGAGCGCGCGCGGCGTTTTTTCCTGAAAGGCAAGGGCGAACACACCGGCCTGGTACGTGTACGCCCGGAATTGCGTCAGATGGTCACCTTCAAGCAATTGAACCTGCTGTCCGACGACTGGCCGGTAAGCGGGCAGTTCGATGCAATTTTTTGCCGCAACGTGATGATCTACTTCGACAAGCCGACGCAGGGCAAGATACTTTCCCGCTTTGCGCCGTTGATGAAACCGGACGCCTTGCTGTTCGCAGGCCATTCGGAAAACTTTTTATATGTTTCGGATGCCTTCAAGCTTAGGGGTAAAACCGTGTACGAACTTGATCCATCGAGGCATGTGCATCGCATGCAACGGCCGACAGGAGTGACAAACAAGCCATGACTTTCGGAATCGAAGAACATTTCGCAACCAACGTCTACTACGATCGCACTTTCGATTGCGACGCAGCCAAGATTCTACCCGGAGAGTATTACTACACATGCAAGGACATGCTCATCGTCACCGTTCTCGGCTCATGCGTGTCGGCCTGCATCCGTGATCGCGTCACTGGTATAGGCGGGATGAATCACTTCATGCTGCCCGATGGCGGAGGTGATGCCGACAGTCCGGTATCGGCATCGATGCGCTACGGAACCTACGCGATGGAAGTGCTGATCAACGATCTGCTCAAGGCAGGGGCGCGGCGTGAAAATCTGGAAGCCAAGGTTTTCGGCGGCGGCAATGTATTGCGCGGTTTCATTGCTATCAATGTCGGCGAGCGCAATGCGCTATTCGTGCGTGAATATCTGCGCGCCGAAAATATCCGCGTGGTCGCTGAAGATCTCAATGATATTCATCCTCGCAAGGTGTATTTCTTTCCCCGCTCCGGCAAGGTGCTGGTGAAGAAACTCAAGCAACTGAACAACAACACGCTGGTGAACCGGGAACAGGATTACGCAAGCCGTCTGCAGACGACGCCTGTGGCTGGCGATATCGAACTGTTTACCTGATTCGTTTTTGCTTCGAATAGATTTGTTATGAAAACTAAAGTATTGATCGTTGACGATTCTGCGCTGATCCGCAGCGTCATGAATGAAATCATACGCAAGCAGCCGGACATGGAGGTAGTGGGCGTTGCGCCGGACCCCATCGTTGCGCGCGAACTCATCAAGCAGACCAATCCCGACGTTCTTACGCTGGATGTGGAAATGCCACGTATGGACGGGCTGGATTTTCTTGAAAAGCTGATGCGGCTGCGGCCGATGCCAGTGGTCATGGTGTCCTCGCTTACCGAGCGCGGTTCTGAAATCACCTTGCGTGCGCTGGAACTTGGGGCAGTCGATTTCGTGACCAAACCCAAGCTGTCGATTCAGAGCGGCATGCTCGAATATGCCGAACTCATTACCGACAAGATACGGGCCGCGGCAAAAGCCCGCGTCAAGGCGCGCACGGTTGCACAATCCGATCCGAACCGCATCGCCGGCGAAGGCTTGCCGCTGATCCGCAATCCGCTTACCAGTAGTGAAAAGCTCATCATCATCGGCGCATCCACCGGCGGCACCGAAGCGATCAAGGAGTTCCTGATGCAGATGCCTTCCGATTGCCCAGGCATCCTGATCACGCAGCATATGCCTGAAGGCTTTACCCGTTCCTTTGCCAAGCGCCTCGACGGCTTGTGCAAGATCACGGTGCGTGAGTCCGAAGGCGGCGAACGGGTATTGCCCGGCCATGCATTCATCGCACCCGGTCATTCGCATCTGCAGCTTGTGCGCAGCGGTGCAAACTACATGACCCAGCTCGATCAGGGCCCGCCGGTGAACCGGCATCGTCCGTCGGTCGATGTACTGTTCGATTCGGCCGCGCGGCATGCCGGCAAGAATGCGGTCGGTGTCATTCTGACCGGCATGGGCAAGGATGGTGCGAACGGCATGCTGGCAATGAAGAGCGCCGGCGCGTACAACTTTGCGCAGGACGAGGCATCCTGTGTCGTGTTCGGCATGCCGCGCGAAGCGATCGCGGTAGGTGCGACTCATGAAGTCGGTGCGCTGGCGGCATTGCCTGGAATGGTGCTGGGCTATCTTGCTGCCAACAGCAGTCGGGCCTTGCGCGTGTAATGTATGTCGTCAGCGCAGGGTGGTGTTGTCATTTGATATATTCCTACCCGGCCTGCGATGGTGAAAATGTCTCGCTGTTGTTAATGGCATCCAAGTTTGCATATGCTTTGGGTGCATAATCAATAGCGATAGGATTATACTGAGGCCCTGCGGACCGTTCAGGTCCGTAGCAGAACGACTGGTCGATAACGATTTGCAGAATCAATGGAGTAATTCATGGCGGGTCCAAATACAAAGTTCTTGGTGGTTGACGATTTCTCGACGATGCGTCGTATCGTTCGCAATCTGCTGAAAGAATTGGGCTACACGAATGTGGACGAAGCCGAAGACGGCGCGATGGCGCTTTCCAAGCTGCGAAGCGAGCAATTCGATTTCGTGATCTCTGACTGGAACATGCCGGTCATGGATGGATTGACCATGCTGCAGAATATCCGTGCCGATGCAGCATTGTCCAAGCTTCCGGTCTTGATGGTGACCGCGGAAGCGAAGAAGGAAAACATTATCGCGGCAGCTCAGGCCGGCGCCAACGGCTACGTCGTCAAGCCTTTTACCGCAGCGACGCTGGACGAGAAACTGTCGAAGATCTTCGAGAAGCTTGAAAAAGTCGGAGCCTGACGTGAGTCAGGCGCTGCAGCCGGCACCGGGAGCAGACCTGGTGGCGCAGGAGGAGATGCTGGCACGCGTGGGTCAGATGACTCGCCTGTTGCACGACAATCTGCGTGGCCTTGGCTTCGACAAACTGCTGGCCAAGGCGGCGCACGACATTCCCGATGCACGAGACCGCCTTGACTACGTTGCGAAGATGACGGAGCAGGCTGCCTCGCGTGTGCTGACCGCGACCGAAAATGCGATGCCTTTACAGGAAGGCATCGAATCGGATGCAGCACCACTGGCGGAACAGATACGCGCTGTTCTCCACGGCCCATGTTCGGAGCAGCAATACCGTGAAACCCTGGAACGCGCCCTGGCATTCGCCGACGGCAGTCGAACTGCCGCCGCAGCGACGCGCCAGCAATTGCTCGACATTATGATGGCCCAGGATTTTCAGGATCTCACGGGTCAGGTGATCAAACGCGTTACCGAACTTGCCCATGGCATTGAGCAGCAGCTGGTTCAGCTGCTCATCGACTACGCACCGACGGATATCAAGCGGGAAGCGGGTCATGGCTTGCTCAACGGTCCGCAGATCAATCCGGTCGGAAATGCCGATGTCGTCGCAGACCAGGGGCAGGTCGACGACCTGCTTGAAAGCCTGGGCTTCTAATCTTCTTGAACCGATTTAATCCGTCACCGCGGTGACGCCCGGGATTTCACACATGCAAGCAGAGACCTTTATCGTTCGCGAGCCTTTGGTCAACTCGCAGGAGCGCGTGCTCGGCTATGAGCTGTCATGGCAGCACGTGAAACTGGAACAGCGCAGGCCGAGCCAAGCGGAAGTCGTCGCACTTGCGCAGTTCGTAGCGGACCAGCTCAACAATACCGAATCGGGCGCACTGCTCGGCGACCAGATTGTCTTTATCGAAGTGTCGCCGGTCATGCTGGAACACGAGGCAATCTGCGCGTTGCCGCCAAAGGGAACCGTGCTGGCGCTGCGCGGTGATGATGTTCATGACGAAACCGCGATTGCGGCAATTCAATCTGCACGCGCAAAAGGATATGGCATCTCGCTGCGCGGCGTGGATATCGCCACAATGGATAAAGGCTTGCTGGCCCATGTCACGCATGTGGAAACGCCGATCGGTACGGCGAATTTCGCTGCCCAGGTCCAGCATTTCCGTTCGCTGAACATGCTGACGGTGCGCATGGTCGCGCGCGAAGTGGAAACATGGCAAGCCTACGATCTTTGCGCGCAGATCGGCCTGTATGCCTTCGTCGGCAATCTGCACCTGACGCCGCGGCCGGGAAACCATTCGCGTGAACTCAATCCGGCGCAGGCGATGATTCTGCAGCTGATGGACATGGTGCGCAAGAACGCCGATGTCAGGCAGCTGGAAAATGTGCTGAAGCGCGATGCGGCACTGTCATACAAGCTGCTTCGCTATATCAACTCGGCAGGCTTCGGGCTTGGCTGCGAAATACAGTCGCTCAAGCATGCGGTGACCATGCTCGGGTATTCGCCACTGTATCGCTGGCTCGCGTTGTTGCTGGCCACAGCGACCACTACCGGCTATTCGCCTGTGCTGATGCATACCGCGGTGATACGCGGCCGCTTTGCCGAACTCCTGGGCAGCACCTTCCTGCCTCGCAACGAGGCGGAAAACCTGTTTGTGGCCGGAATGTTTTCGCTGCTCGACAAATTGCTGGGTGTGCCGATGGAAGACGTTCTGGAAAAGATCCAGTTGTCCGAATCGGTGACGCAGGCGCTGCTGTCGCGCGATGGCATCTACGGTCCTTTCCTCGCTCTGGCCGAAGCCTGCGAATTGAATAGCGCCAAGGTTGATGCGATGGCAACCTCCCTGTGCATCAGTGCCAAGCAGGTAAACGAGTCGCAAATGGCGGCATTGGCCTGGGCGCAAAGCATCAAGTTGTAAGGGCTTAGTTTGGGGGTGCGAACAGGCCGGATGCCTTGCATGCCGGTCCATCATCCCGATTCGGCATATGTTTTTGCACGCCATTCAGTCCGCCGATTTTCTCCCTGATCCGCATCAGTCAACCACCTGCGAATAGCGACGGGTTTTCATTGTTGTTCGCCGGATAGTCAAACTGATATTTCGCGAATAATCGTTCCTATTGACCCCCACTGCGTCATCCGGAGTGCGGCAGGGCGGCGATACAGGAGTCGGCGATGGCCGAAGATAGCGAACTCGAAAAAACAGAACCAGCGTCATCCAGAAGACTGGAGCAGGCGCGTGAGGAAGGCGACGTTCCCCGATCGCGGGAACTGGCTACCTGTACGGTTTTGCTTGCGGGCGCGCTCGGTCTCATGTTCACCGGCGAAGGTCTTGTCCGGCGCCTCAACAGCATGCTTACTTCCGGATTGTCGTTTGAACGCGAGCAGGCTTTCGACTTCGATCTGCTGCTGATGCGCCTGGGTGCGAGCACCATCGATGTGCTGATTGGACTTGCACCACTGGCCGGTATTCTGATTCTGGTCGCGCTCGGGTCGCCGATGCTGATCGGCGGCTGGCTGTTCACCGCAAAATCCCTGATGCCCAATTTCGGACGCTTAAATCCGATGAGTGGCCTGGGCAATATGTTTTCCGTGCGTGCACTGGTGGAATTGCTCAAGGCAGTGGGCAAGACCCTGCTGGTCGGCTCGATCGCCTGGGTCGTCATCTCCAGCCAGATCGAACCCATGCTCGCGCTGTCGGCCGAGCCGCTGGCATCGGGCGGCGCTCACCTCGGTGATCTGCTGCTGACCGGCTTCATTACCATCGTATGCGGTCTGGTCGTGATCGCCCTGATCGATGTGCCTTACGTGCTGTGGCAGTACGCCAGCAAACTGAAGATGACGCGCGAAGAATTGCGTCAGGAATCCAAGGAATCCGATGGCGACCCGCAAGTTAAAGCGAGAATCCGCCAGTTGCAGCGCGAGATGGCCAAGCGCCGCATGATGTCCGAAGTGCCGACCGCCGATGTGGTCGTCACCAACCCGACCCACTATGCGGTCGCGCTCAAGTACACCGAAGGCAAGATGCGCGCACCGACGGTGGTTGCCAAGGGTGCGGATGAAGTCGCTGCCAAGATTCGCGAAATCGCCGCCGAAAACAAGGTCGCCTTGCTGGAAGCGCCGCCACTGGCCCGCGCGCTGTACCGTCATGCCGAACTCGGCGACGAGATTCCCGCTTCTCTGTACACCGCCGTGGCCGAAGTGCTCGCCTATGTATTCCAGCTGCGCGCCTATGGTCGCGATGGCGGCGTCAAACCGCAGGAACCGGATCAGCTGGAAGTCCCGCCGGAACTCGATCCGCTCAATCCGGCTGCGCAAAAAGCTGACGGACGCCTGCAATGAACAGCCTGAAACTGCCAGCATGGCTGACCGGACAATCGAAGGCACTCGCTGCGCCTATCCTCATCATGATGATGCTGGCGATGATGGTGCTGCCGTTGCCGGCCTTCGTGCTCGACATGTTCTTCAGCTTCAATATCGCGCTGTCGATCATCGTGCTGCTGACCAGCCTGTACACCATCAAGCCGCTGGATTTCATGGCGTTCCCGGCGGTTCTGCTGGTGTCGACCATGTTGCGTCTGTCGCTGAACGTCGCCTCCACGCGCGTGGTGCTGACCGAAGGCCACAAGGGACCTGATGCCGCAGGCAAGGTGATCGAGGCCTTCGGCCACTTCCTGATCGGTGGTAACTACACCGTCGGTATCGTGGTCTTCGTCATCCTGACCATCATCAACTTCGTCGTGGTTACCAAGGGCGCGGGCCGTATCGCCGAAGTCGGTGCGCGTTTCGCACTCGATGCGATGCCGGGCAAGCAGATGGCGATCGACGCAGACCTGAATGCAGGCCTGATCGGCGAGCAGGAAGCACGTGCGCGCCGGTTGGAAGTCTCGCAGGAAGCCGAGTTCTACGGCTCCATGGACGGTGCCAGCAAATATGTGCGCGGCGATGCGATCGCCGGCATCCTGGTCACTGTGATCAACATTTTCGGCGGCCTGATCGTTGGCATGGTCCAGCATGACCTTGCGTTCGAGATGGCGCTCAAGAATTACACGCTGCTGGCAATCGGCGATGGCCTTGTCGCGCAGATTCCTTCACTAATCATTTCGACCGCCGCCGGCGTCGTGGTGTCGCGCGTGGCAAGCGAACAGGATATCGGCGGGCAGTTGGTCAACCAGTTGTTTGCAAAGCCGCGCGTGCTTTACATCACCGGCGGCATCATCGGCGGCATGGGCCTGATCCCGGGCATGCCGCATATCCCCTTCATCCTGCTGGGCGGCGCGCTGTGCGGTGGCGCCTACATGATTACGCAGCGCGAAAAAAAGCAGAACGAAGAACCGGCACCGGTGCCGGAAGCCGCGATCGCCGCGCCGGAAATGGAAGAGGCGAGCTGGCAGGATATCGTTCCGGTCGATACGCTCGGCCTGGAAGTTGGTTATCGCCTGATTCCCCTGGTCGACAAAGGCCAGAATGGCGAACTGTTGCGTCGCATCAAGGGCATTCGCAAGAAGTTTGCTCAGGAAGTCGGCTTCCTGTCGCCGCCCGTGCACATTCGCGACAATCTGGAACTCAAGCCGGCAGCCTATCGCATCGCGCTCAAGGGCGTGGAAGTGGGCAGCGGCGAAGCCTATGTCGGCCAGTTCCTGGCGATCAATCCCGGTATGGTAAACGGCACATTGCCGGGCAATATCACCACCGATCCTGCCTTCGGATTGCCCGCGGTCTGGGTCGACAGCAGCCTGCGCGAACATGCTCAGGCACTCGGCTATACCGTGGTCGATGCCGGCACGGTGATCGCGACCCATCTGAACCATTTGATCACTTCGCACGCCGCTGAACTGCTCGGCCGCCAGGAAGTCCAGCAACTGCTCGACCACCTTGGCAAGGATAGCCCCAAGCTGGTCGAAGACCTGGTGCCCAAACTGATTTCGCTGTCGACCTTGCAAAAGGTATTGCAAAACCTGTTGATCGAAGGCGTGCATATTCGCGACATGCGTACCATCATCGAAACTTTGTCCGAATACGCGCCGCAGATCCAGGACCCGAACGAACTGACCGCGATGGTGCGTGTTGCGCTGGGCCGTGCGATCGTGCAGCAGATTTTCCCGGCGACCAACGAGCTGTCGGTGATCACGCTCGACAGCCGCCTGGAACGCATCCTGATGCAAGCCCTGCAGTCCAGCGGCCCAGATGGCGCGGGCATCGAGCCCGGGCTGGCCGACACGATAGCCGCACAGGCCGAGCAGGCCGCAAGGCAGCAAGAACAGATGGGATTGACGCCGGTACTGCTGGTGCCTGGTCCGTTGCGTGCTTTGCTCGCACGCTTCCTGCGCCGCGCGCTGCCGCAACTCAAGGTCTTGTCGCACGCAGAACTTCCCGATTCCAAAACGATTAGAGTTACCAGCCTAGTTGGAGGCCAAGTATGAACGTAAGAAAATTTTCCGCAGCCACCTCGCGCGATGCATGGCGTCAGGTGCGCGAGGCACTCGGCCCCGATGCGGTGATTCTCTCCAACCGTACCATCAACGGCGCGATCGAGATCCTGGCGCTGGCACCGGAAGACTTGTCCTCGCTCGGCGAACCGGTGATCGAAAAACCGGCACTGTCGGACTCCACGCTGGCTGCCTTCGGTGTCTCACGCGAAGCGAATGAGCAGCCAGCAAGATCGTCTGCCGACAAGCATGCGGTCGAGGATAACCAGGCATCCAATCTGGCCGACGCACTGGCTGCCAGCCGAGATGCCAGCACAAAGGCACAGGGCGGCGCGGAACTTGCTCAAGTGATGAACGAATTGCGCTCCATGCGCGGCATGCTTGAATCGCAGCTGGCTGAAATCGCCTGGGGCACACAGCAAAAACGCGAGCCGGCCAAGGCCACGGTGATGCGTGAACTGTTGTCTGCCGGCTTCAGCGCCAGTCTGGCGCGCTATCTGACACAAAACATGCCGAAAAATGAAATGGCCGACACCGGAATGGCATGGGTCAAATCAGTACTGGCGCGCAATCTCAGCGTCATCGGCAACGAGAATGAAATACTGGAAAAGGGTGGCGTCTACGCACTGGTCGGACCGACCGGCGTCGGCAAGACCACCACTACTGCCAAGCTCGCCGCACGCTGCGTGATGCGCCATGGCGCCGGCAAGCTGGCACTGATCACGACCGACGGTTATCGTATCGGCGGTTATGAACAGCTGCGCATCTACGGCAAGATCCTCGGTGTGATGGTGCATTCGGTAAAGGATGAAACCGACCTGCGCATCGCCCTCGATGAATTGAAAAACAAGCATACCGTCCTGATCGACACCGTCGGCATGGGCCAGCGCGACAAGATGGTGGCCGACCAGATCGCGATGCTGTCGGGGACCGATTCCAAGGTGAAGCGTCTGCTTTGCCTGTCCGCTACATCGACTGGCGAGACCCTGAGCGAAGTCGTACGTTCCTACCGGGGGGGCGGACTGGCCGGCTGCATCATGACCAAGCTGGATGAAGCCGCGACCGTGGGCAATGTGCTCGATGTGATGATTCGCCAAAAACTCAGTCTGTACTATGTGGCAAACGGCCAGCGCGTGCCGGAAGACCTGCACGTGCCGAACCAGCACTATCTGGTTGACCGCGCATTCAAGCTCAAGCGCGAGACTGCGCCGTTCCAGTACCAGGATGAAGAATTGCCGCTGGTGATCGGCAACACGGCCCATGCAATGAATGACAAAGGTTTGCGCGAGGTGACACTTGGCTAGTTTCGATTTTGATCAGGCCGAAGGCCTGCGTCGCATGCTTGCCGGCCCGAAGCCACGCGTGTTCACTTTCCTGTCAGCCGCATCGCCGGAAGAAAAGGGCGCGATGATGGTCAATCTGGGTGCTTCGCTGGCGCAGGCCGGTCGCGATGTGCTGTTGGTCGACGCCTGCTTCGGTGCGGAAGGCATTGCCACCAGGCTGAATGCCATACAAGGCGCTTCGCTGGTGCAGGTGGCCAAGCGCGAGCGTGGACTTGATGACGTTATTCAGCCCATGCCGCAAGGCTTTGGTGTGGCTGCCTTGCGACGCGGCGTACAGAAAGTCATAAAAGACGATGACGAGCAGGCAACGCGCCTGGACGATGCCTTCGGCGTGCTGTCGACACGGGCCGATATCGTCGTGGTCGATGCGGAACTCGACAAGGACGATGCATTCATTATTCCTGCGCTTGCAGGCACCGAGATCGTGGTGCAGGTTTCCAATACTCCCGCGTCGATCACCGCGGCTTATACCTTGATCAAACGGGTCAACAGTCAGCTCGGCCGTCGTCCGTTCAGCATCCTGGTGACCGGCGCATCCGACAAGGACGCGCAACTGGTGTACCAGAACATGGCGCAGGCGGCGAACCGCTATCTCGCGGTCAAGCTCAATTCCATGGGATCGGTTCCGGCGGATGAACATCTCAAGAAAGCCATGCATCTCGGACGCGCAGTGGTCGATGCCTTTCCGCTGGCCGGTGCGTCGGTGGCATTCCGGCGGCTGGCCGGGAAGTTCGTCTTGTCCGATGTGGCGACTGCGGGCTAACATGGCATATGCCGGAATGGTGTTAGAGCAGTCTCACCCTGACTGTACCGTCGATGCCGGACGCTTTGCCCGTGGCACGGCGTTGCGACTCCTTGCCATGGCTCGCCATGTCGCGTCGCCGCGCCTTGTTCCACGCGCAAATCGCCTCGGCCTCGCCTGGCAAGTCAGGATGAAACTGCTCTAGCAAGGGCATCGGATATGATTCAACACAATGTATACCGTTAGCGGAAAATCGGACAAGAATCATCTGCTGGAAGAGCACGCACCGCTGGTCAAGCGGCTTGCACACCAGATGAAGGCCAAGCTGCCGCCGAGCGTCGAAGTCGACGACCTCATCCAGGCCGGCATGATCGGCTTGCTGGATGCCGTCAGCCGTTACGAGGAAACGCATGGAGCGCAGTTTGAGACCTATGCCGTGCAGCGCATACGCGGTGCAATGCTGGATGAATTGCGCAGCAGCGACTGGCTGCCGCGCAGCATCCGCCAAAACATGCGCAAGATCGAAAATGCGATGAACAAGGTGCAGCAGCGCATGGGGCGCGCACCGAAAGAGGCGGAAATCGCCGCCGAACTCAAGATGTCGCTGACCGAATACCAGGAATTGCTGACCGAAGGCAGCGGGCACCAACTCGTCTACTACGAAGATTTCCACGAAAAGGACGAAAGCGATCACTTCCTGGATCGCTATTGCGTGGATGCTTCCAGCGATCCTTTGCAAAGCCTGATGAACGGCGGTTTCCGGCAGGCCGTGATCCATGCGATCGAAGCCTTGCCCGAGCGGGAAAAGATCCTGATGGGCCTGTACTACGAACAAGAAATGAATCTCAAGGAAATCGGCGCCGTCATGGGCGTGTCCGAATCACGGGTCTGCCAGTTGCACAGCCAGGCCATTGCACGCATGCGTGCGCGACTCAAGGATCAGGCATGGACTGGGCTAGCCTAGCAGGCATCCTGCTCGCACTCGCCGGCATATTGTTCGGCCAGGTGATCGAGGGCGGGCATATCAATTCGCTGCTGCAACCGGCAGCATTCACCATCGTCGCAGTCGGTACCATGGGGGCCGTGCTGCTGCAAAGCGGCACCGCCAGTTTCCTGCGCGGCACGGCGATGCTGCGCTGGGTGTTTTCGCCGCCGCCGGACAAAAGCGGAACCATCTCTCGTGACCTGATGGTCTGGAGCGCTACCGCTCGCCGCGAAGGACTGTTGAGTCTTGAACGCTATCTAGAAGGGGTAAAGGATCCGTTCACCGCCAAAGGATTGAGACTGATCATCGACGGCATCGATCCCTACAAGATCCGCGAAATACTGGACGTCGATATCTCCACTTTCGAACGGCGAGAGCGGCAGGCCGTCAAGGTCTGGGAAGCAGCCGGCGGCTATGCGCCCACGATCGGCATTCTCGGCGCGGTGCTGGGCTTGATCCATGTGATGGAAAACCTGACCGATCCGGGCAAGCTGGGCAGCGGCATCGCGGTTGCCTTCGTTGCGACCATCTATGGCGTCGGGCTGGCCAACCTGCTGTTCCTGCCGATTGCGAACAAACTCAAAACCATCGTTACCGATGAGGTGCGACGACGCGAGATGCTGACCGACGTCTTCTGTAGTGTCGCCAATGGCGACAACGCGCGCATCGTTGAAGAACGCATGCTGGCATACAAACCTTAGCCGGTACGAGCGCCATGGCCCGCAAGCGTTACGAGGAAAGCGAAGACAACCACGATCGCTGGCTGGTGTCGTATGCCGATTTCATCACCTTGCTGTTTGCGTTCTTCGTGGTGATGTATGCCTTGTCTTCAGTGAACGAAAGCAAGTATAAGGTACTGTCCAACTCATTGATCAATGCGTTTGGCCGGTCTCCGACTGCGCCCGTCGTCGGAGAGCCCGAAGCGGCAACGACGGGCATTCCTGTCGGCCTGGCCCCGGTCCGTTCGCGCAACACCGAAGCCTTGCGCCGCGAACGTGAAAAATTAAAGAACGTCGCGCGCGATATCCTCAAGGTTCTTGCTCCGCTGGTCGAGCAGGGCAAGGTTCGCGTTACACAAACGACACGCGGCGTCAATGTCGAAATCAACGCCAGCGTATTATTTGCACCTGGCGATGCAAAACTGTCCGATGGCAGCGTGCAGGCATTGAAAGCGGTCGCTGCAGTGCTCAAGGACGACGACCACGCGATCCAGGTAGAAGGGCATACCGATAGCGTACCGATTCGGAATGCAGCGTTTCCGTCGAACTGGGAGCTTTCGGCGGTACGTGCCTCCAGCGTCATTCGTCTGTTCGTGGATGGAGGAGTGGCCGAGAATAGATTGACTGCGGTCGGTCACGGCTCCACACAGCCGGTAGGAGCCAACGAAACGGCCGAAGGGCGTTTGCGTAATCGCCGGGTGTCAGTGATGGTGTTGTCCAATCTGCCGGAGACGGAAACGGAAGTGCCGGTGGATGCACCAGTCAAGCGTTAGGATGTGTTCGGTCCGAGTGCGGTCTGAAATGTGAATGCCGTTATCTGTTCCAACGACATACGCATGCGGCTATTTGCGTTTGATGCATGTACCTGCTTCTCCTCGTCATTCCCACGAAAGTGGGAATCCATGAGCCGATGGGGCCAGGCAATTACCTGAATAGTGGTAGCCGGAATGCAGGCTCAGTATGGATACCCGATTGCTCGGGTATGACGGGGGAGAGCGAGGCGGTGCAATGTATTCGTGGTACCCGCCTGCAGATTCAGCCAACCACCAAAGTACGGCGACCACTTTGCGTGGCAGTCTGTCCATTTGGACCATACATGCCGCCGCCCGGGCGCTCGCCTTGCAATACATTCAAGGCATTCTGATTGCGCGCCATATGCTGGCTGATCAGCAAACCATTGGTGCGGTTGAGTTCTTTGGCCTGTCGGGCGATGCCGATCAATTGATCCCAAGATTGAATGACCGCTGCAGGTGCGGCCTCGGTCCAGCGCTGCATGCCTGATTCGCTGGCCTCAAGACCGGCGGCTGCCAGTGTCCGGTGACGAGATAGCGCCAGTTCCATCATGCGCGCGACCGCCTTGTTCTTTTCTTCAGTTACCCCGGTCAGCCCTTCGAGATCGGCATTGATCAGGAAATCCTGCTCCTGCTTCAGCAACTGCAGCAGGTTGGTGCCGACACTGATTTCTTCGGCCAGGCTCTCGGCCGGGCTGTTTCCTGGGTTTTGCATTTTTTACGCCTTACGTGTGCGAATCAGGTCGCTGACCGTGTCGAGCAAGCCGTTGGCGACCTTTTCAGGATCGACCTTGAACGTGCCGTCGGCGATCGCCGCCTTGATTTCTTCAACTTTCTTCGCGTCAAACACGCCGCTGGTGCCCGATTGGGTCAGCGACTGCACGGTGGACGACAGGCGAACACTGTCGGTTTCGGCCGGGGCCTTGCCGACGGCGGCCGACTTGTCGGCGCCCTTGCCGGCACGGGTGGGCGTTGTTCCTACGCCCAGACCGCCGGTTTTCTTTAACGGGTCATCGATTTTCACGGCAATTCCTTAGCTGGTTAGCGGTTTTACGGTTCTTGTCACAAGTCATATCGACACGTTTGGCGAAAACTTTAGCGTTGAATTGAAAAATCGAAAAAGCTTTTATCAATAAGTGACTTCGACCACACCGCCTGCTTTCGCCACGCCGCTGACGACCTGTCCCGATGCGGTGCGCGCCTGTGCGATCTGACCTTCCGAAGCGTTGTTTAGTGCCCGGCCTTCGGTTGCTACGCTGAATCCGGGGCCGGAAGACACCACTCGTACGGTTTGTCCCTGCTGTACCGCAGCCTGGCTGCGCAGCGAATCGCTGCGCAAGGGGGTGCCTGCGGCCAGTGATGCGGTCATGGTGCGGCCGATGGCCTGCGCGGTATCGGTAAGGATGCCGGCGGGCAAGGTGGTCAGATCACCCTTGATCTTGACGACATGCTGAGGGCCGATCAATTGTCCCTGTGCCAGCGGCGTGGCGGCAGCAACATATTCGCCGACCACCTGGGCTGTTGCTGAAATGTACATGGTCCAAGGCGACGGCACCGTGCAACGCACGCCGACTGTGGTGCGTCCCCACACCCGGCTGCCGTTTGGCAGAAAGGCTTCGGGCGCGGCGCAGGCGGGCAGCGTGGAGCGTGCATCGACCTGGCCGACGCTCAGATTGACCTGCCCAGGCAGGCCGGCAGTCTGAATGCGCAGGAATTGTTCGACGACTTGCCGCAATACCGCCGGATCCTGGCGCGGTACCGCAGGCTGCGCCGTCTGGGCAGCCACGGCATTGGCAAGCAGCCATAGCGTGGCGAGCACTGCTTTCAGGGGTGTTTTCATGATGACCGTTGGATTGGTGCCAGCGTGAATGTTACTGATGGGGCGCGCAATCAAAAGGCTGAAAAGGAAAGGCTTTCGGAGTCTTATTGTCTGATCGATGTGACTTTTGCATCCGTATGATCAAGCCTATCAATCCATCATCGGCTCAAAGTACCGTTTCTTTAGCCGGGGAATTGCGGAGACCACATGATCGGAAAGCTTGACGAAGCATTACGGTTTCATCAGACGGCGCTGAGCCTGCGGGCCGAACGGCAGCAGGCGCTGGCGTCGAATATTGCCAATGCCGACACGCCCAATTACAAGGCGCGCGACATGGATTTTAACAGCGCGCTCAGCAGGGCATTGAGCAAGGGCGGTCCTGCAGCAAAGCCTGCCGCATCCTCGCCGTCTTTGGTTAATGGCGCCGGATTCCAGGCAGTCGCCAATGCGCTGACCAGAACTTCGGCGGCGCATTTGGGCGGCACGCCGAGCGGCGTTACCGCCAGCGGCGCGCAACTGCTGTATCGCCAGACCGCGGTCCAAGGCAATATCGACGGCAATACCGTCGATATGGATGTCGAGCGCAACCAGTTTGCCGACAATGCCTTGCGTTATGAGGCCGGAGTCACCTTCGTCAATGGGCAGATCAAGGGTCTGCTCACCGCAATTCAAGGTCAATAATCATGTCGCTATTCAATATCTTCAATGTCGCCGGGTCCGCCATGAGCGCCCAGGGCCAACGCCTCAATACCGTTGCCAGCAATATTGCCAATGCCGACAGCGCCACCAGTTCCACCGGCCAGACCTATCGCGCCAAGCAGGTCGTGTTCAGCGCGGTACCGACCGCCAATCCGGCCGCCGCCGGCGTCAAGGTGCAGCAAGTGGTGGAAGACCAGTCGCCGCTCAAAACCCATTACGACCCCAAGCACCCGCAAGCCGATGAAAAAGGTTACGTGACCATGCCGAATGTGAACGTGGTCGAGGAGATGGTCAACATGATTTCCGCTTCGCGTTCCTATCAGACGAACGTCGAGACCATGAATGCGGCCAAGACCATGCTGCTCAAGACACTCACGCTCGGACAATGACAAGGACTACCTGAATGGCTAGCGTACAAACCACCAATACCGTTTCCACCGACCTGATGGCCGCGATGAACGGCAAGAAGGCCGAGACGTCGACCGCAGTCGATGCGCAGGACCGCTTCATGAAGCTTCTGGTGACGCAGATGCGCAACCAGGACCCGCTCAACCCGCTGGACAATGCCCAGGTCACCAGCCAGCTGGCGCAACTGTCGACGGTCAGCGGCATCGACAAACTCAATACGACCTTGCAGGCGCTGCAATCCAGTTATCAGACCAGCCAGGCCCTGCAGGCGACCGACATGATCGGTCATGGCGTGCTTGTGCCGGGATCGTCGATCGAACTGGTCGACAGCAAGGCTATCCTTGGTGTCGATTTTGCGTCCGCCGCGGACAAGACCAAAATAACCGTCCGCAATGCGGCCGGCCTGGCCGTGCGCACCTTCGATCTTGGCGCCCAGCAGGCAGGCATCGTGCCGCTCGCCTGGGACGGCAAGACGGACGGCGGCGAGACGGCCCCGGACGGCAGCTACAAATTTGAAGTGAGCGCGGTGCGTGGGCAGGAAAACGTTACCGCAACAACCCTGTCATTCGGCTCGGTATCGAGCGTCACGACCGGCGCCTCCGGCGTGAAACTGTCCGTGCCGGGAATCGGCAACGTCAACTTCGCCGACGTACGGCAAGTCCTTTAATTCGATCTCAGACATTCAGCGCGCAAGGAGAACAACGTGAGTTTTCAACAAGGATTGAGTGGCCTGAACGCAGCGTCCAAGAATCTCGAAACCATCGGCAACAACGTCGCCAATGCAAATACCGTCGGCTTCAAGGGATCGCAGGCGCAGTTCGCGGATGTGTTCGCAAGCGCGATCACGGGCGGCGGCGGCAATCAGATCGGTATCGGTACCAAGCTCGCCAACGTGTCGCAGCAGTTCACGCAGGGCAATGTCACCGCGTCGAACAATCCGCTCGATATCGCGATCAACGGTGACGGCTTTTTCCGCGTGACGACCAACGGTGCCGTCAGTTATAGCCGCAACGGCCAATTCCAGCTTGACAAGAACGGCTACATCGTCAATGCCAACGGTGCGCGGCTGTCCGGCTACATGGCCAACAGCGCCGGACAGCTTTCGACCGGCAACGCGGTGGATCTGCGCATCGATACCGCGATCCTGCCGCCGAACATGACCACCGAAGTCAACGGCACCTTCAATCTCGATTCCGGCAAGACCGCGATTGCGGCAGCCGTGGCTTTCGACCCGGATGACGCGACCACCTACCACAACGCAACTTCGGTAACGGTCTATGACAGTCAGGGCGACTCGCATATCGTCAATGCCTACTTCAGGAAGACCGCGTCAAACAACTGGGAGGTATACACGGCGGATGATGCAGCGACACCGGCTGCCGCGCCGGCGCTGCTGAGCACCCTGGTGTTCAATCCTGACGGTACGCTGGATGCCGCGACACTGGGCGCCATGCCGCTCGCATTGACCGTGACGCCGGACAACGGTGCAAGTCCGATCACGATCGACGTCAATTTCACCGGAACCACGCAGTACGGAGCCGCATTCGATGTGCGTACGATGGACCAGGACGGTTACAGTTCCGGTGCTTTGTCAGGCTTCAACGTCGGTTCCGATGGGGTGATCATCGGCCGCTACACCAACGGCAAGTCGGCGACGCTGGCGCAGGTCGTGCTGGCAAGCTTCACCAATCCGAACGGCCTTCAGCCGATGGGCAATAACATGTGGGCCGAAACCTCGACGTCGGGCGTGGCGCGTGTTGCAGCCCCTGGTTCGGGCAACAAGGGGGTGCTGCAGGCCTCCGCGGTGGAAGATTCCAACGTCGACCTGACGGCTGAACTGGTCAACATGATCACAGCGCAGCGCGTGTACCAGGCCAATGCACAGACCATCAAGACCCAGGACCAGGTGTTGCAGACGCTGGTGAACCTGCGTTGATGACAGCGACCAAGGCAGCATGAACGGAGAATAATTTGGACCGTCTCGTCTACACCGCGATGACCGGTGCGAAGCATATCCTGGAAAAACAGGCGAACACTTCGCACAACCTCGCCAACGCCGCGACAACCGGCTTTCGCGCGCAGCTCGATTCCTTCCGCGCGGTGCCGGTGATGGGCGCGCAGCTGCCGACCAGGGCATATGTGGTCGATTCCACGGTCGGCACCGATTTCACGCCGGGTGCGATTCAGCAAACCGGGCGCGACCTCGATGTCGCGTTGCAGGGCAAGGGCTGGATCGCCGTGCAGCTCGAAGACGGCTCGGAAGCCTTTACGCGCAGCGGCAGCCTCAAGTTGAGCGAAAACGGCGTGTTGCAGACCCAGTCCGGCGCGAACGTGATGGGCGACGGTGGACCGATCGCCGTACCGCCGGATGTATCCATTACCGTCGGCAAGGACGGGACCATCACCACCATTGCAACCGGCTTCAAACCGGGAGCGGCTACCGTGCTCGGTCGCATCAAGCTGGTCAATCCGCCGGAAGAAAACATCGTGCGCGGCGACGATGGTCTGTTCCGCCTGAAGGATGACGAGCAGGCCGATGCCGATCCCAACGTGGTGCTGATCGGCGGTGCGCTGGAAGGCAGCAATGTCAATGTGGTCGATGCAATGGTCGACATGATTTCACTGGCACGCCAGTTCGAATTGCATATGGCTCTGATGAAGAACGTCGAGAGCAACGAGGCGAAAGCCGCTCAGCTTTTGTCTTTGACAGGCTGATAAGAGATCAATAATAGAACCATGGCGCGCACTACGCGCGTGCGGGTTTTCGGGAGAAGTTAATGATTCGATCACTGTGGATTTCCAAAACCGGTCTGGATGCGCAGCAGACGCAGATGGATGTCATCTCCAATAACCTGGCCAACGTCAACACGGCCGGTTTCAAGCGTTCGCGCGCGGTATTCGAAGACCTGCTGTACCAGACCATCCGTCAGCCTGGCGCACAGTCGTCGCAACAGACCCAATTGCCGTCGGGCCTGCAGCTCGGTACCGGCGTGCGCCCGGTCGCAACCGAACGTATATTCACGCAGGGCAATCTGCAGCAGACCGGCAACGACAAGGACGTGGCAATCCAGGGCGAAGGCTTCTTCCAGGTGCTGATGCCGGACGGGACGACCGCGTACACGCGCGACGGCTCCTTCCAGGTCGATAACCAGGGCCAGATCGTGACCTCCAGCGGATTCGTGGTACAGCCGGCCATTACCGTGCCTGCAAATGCGCAAAGCCTGACCGTGGCGCGCGACGGCACTGTATCCGTGACGCAGCCCGGCACTGTTGCCGCGACGCAGATCGGCACCTTGCAACTTGTGACTTTCGTCAATCCGGCCGGCCTCGAAGCCAAGGGTGAAAACCTGTACGTCGAGACGGCGGCATCCGGCAATCCCAATACCAATACACCCGGCACGAACGGTGCCGGCCTGCTGCTGCAGCGTTACGTCGAAACATCGAACGTCAATGTCGTGGAAGAACTGGTGAACATGATTCAGACCCAGCGCGCCTATGAAATCAACAGCAAGGCGATCACCACATCGGACCAGATGTTGCAGCGCCTGGCGCAACTGTAATTTGAGGCGAAAATGAAACGTGCCGGTGCAATCGTCCTGTATGCGGTGATGCTTTTCGCCACGGTGGGTTGCGCGACCGTGCCGGATACCATTACGCATCAGCCGGCAAGTGCGCGGCCGCCGATGCCGGTCGCTGCCGCGCCATCGAATGGGGCGATCTTCCAGGCCTCCGCCTATCGTCCGATGTTTGAAGACCGCCGTGCGCGTCTGATTGGCGATACCCTGATCATCGCCATCAGCGAGAAAACCAGCGCCGGCAAATCCGAGGGTAATTCCGCCAGCAAGACCGGCAGTGTCGCCTTCGCCGCGCCGACCATCTTCGGCGTGCCGGCAGCGACCACGGCCAAGTTCGGCGTGTCGGCAACTTCCTCCAACAAGTTCGAGGAAAAAGACGCGACCACGGCGAGCAATAATTTCACCGGCACCATCACCGTCACTGTCGCCGAGGTCCTGCCGAACGGCAATCTCATCGTCACGGGTGAAAAACAGGTGGCCTTCGACAAGGGAATCGAATATGTCCGTTTTTCCGGCGTCGTCAATCCCGACAATATCGTGAGCGGTAACGTGGTGTCCTCCACCCAGGTGGCCGACGCACGCGTCGAGTACCGTACCAATAGCCGTATCGATCAGGCGGAAATGATGTCGCAGCTGACGCGATTCTTTCTTAGCCTGATGCCGCTCTAAGCTCATGAAATATTTCACTCTTTCCAGCAAGCTTGTGGCCATCATGCTCGGGGCATGCTGTATCGCCGCCACTCCCGCCATTCATGCCGAACGGCTCAAGGATCTGGCCAGCGTGCAGGGCGTACGGCAGAACCAGTTGATCGGCTATGGCCTGGTGGTTGGCCTCGACGGCAGCGGCGACCAGACCACCCAGACACCGTTCACCGTGCAGAGCGTGGTGAGCATGCTGCAAAATCTCGGCGTCAATCTGCCGCCGGGCACCACGCTGCAGCTGAAGAATGTCGCGGCAGTCATGGTGACGACGTCATTGCCGGCGTTCGCGCAGCCCGGCCAGACCCTGGATGTGACCGTGTCGTCCATGGGCAATGCCAAGAGCCTGCGCGGCGGTACGCTGCTGATGACGCCGCTCAAGGGAGCCGATGGACAGATCTACGGCATGGCCCAGGGTAATGTGCTGGTCGGCGGTGTGGGGGCATCGGCCAACGGCAGCAAGGCGCAAGTCAATCATCTGAGCGTAGGGCGTATCTCTGCCGGCGCAACGGTGGAACGCGCGGTGCCTAATGCCTTCGGTCGTGGCGATACCGTGTTCCTTGAATTGAACGATTCGGATTTTTCCACTGCAAGCCGCGTCGTCGATGCAGTCAACAAGCGCTTTGGCCCGGACACTGCCTCCGCCCAGGATGGCCGCGTGATCCGTGTGCGCGCGCCGGCGACCAACGATGAACGAGTCGCCTTTCTCGGCGCACTGGAAAGCCTGCATGTAACGCCTGCGCAAACCAATGCGAAGGTCATCCTCAATGCCCGTACCGGCTCGGTAGTCATGAATCAGGCGGTGACGCTGGATGCCTGTGCGGTTTCGCATGGCAATCTGTCGGTCGTGATCAATACCGACCCGGTCATCAGCCAGCCGGCTCCGCTGTCGGGCGGCCAGACCGTTGTCACAGCGACCTCACAGATCGACATCAAGAAGGAACCGGGCCAGGTACTGCTGCTCAAGGGCGGCACGTCGCTGGCGGATGTGGTCAAGGCGCTGAATGCCATCGGCGCCACACCGCAGGATTTGCTGGCGATTCTGCAGGCCATGAAGGCGGCAGGATCGCTGCGCGCCGAACTTGAAATCATATGACGCCGTATCATGGTTAACCGCATCGACACCACTTCCAGCTTTGCCCTCGACGTCAAGGATGTCGGCAAGCTCCGTCAGGCCGCAAAGGAAAATTCGCCCGAAGCGCTGAAAGCGACCGTAAAGCAGTTCGAAGCACTGTTCATGAACATGGTGCTCAAGAGCATGCGCGAAGCGACGCCGCAGGAAAGCGTGTTCGACAGCCAGCAGAGCAAGATGTACACGTCCATGCTCGACCAGCAGTTGAGCCAGACGATGGCTTCACGCGGAGTAGGGCTGGCGGATGTTCTGGTCAGGCAGTTGTCGAACGTGGTCGACAAGCAAAGGCTGGCGCCTGCCGACGAGGAAGCGGCATTGTCGAATCCGGAAGTGGACGCCGTGCTGAGTTTGCTGAAGCCGGCTTCGCCCGCAGCGCCGGTCGCGTTGCCTGAAGCGGCACGGCAGGTATCTTCCAACAAGCCGATGCACATCCGCTCGTTCCAGGAAAAGCTTGGCGCGGCGGCAGAAGAGGCAAGCCGAAGCACAGGCATTCCCGCCAAATTCATGCTTGGTCAGGCGGCGCTGGAAAGCGGCTGGGGCAAACGCGAAATCAAGGCTGCGGACGGCAGCAGCAGTCACAATGTGTTCGGCATCAAGGCGACCAGCGGATGGAAGGGCAAGGTTGTCGAAGCCGTCACGACAGAATACATAAACGGTACGCCTCAGACCAGGGTCGAGAAATTTCGCGCCTATGATTCGTATGCCGATGCCTTCCGCGACTATGCGCGCATGCTAAGTTCGAATCCGCGTTATCAAAACGTTATCGCCAGCGCACAGGACGTGCATGGTTTCGCCCAGGGACTGCAGAAAGCCGGCTACGCGACCGATCCGCATTACGCCGCCAAATTGACGCGCCTGATCAAGCATTCATTGTCGACCTGACAATGGCCATGCGATGGGTCGGCGATACATCGCGCAATTATTCCTCAAGTTATTTCTCAAGTTTTGCGGTGAACTGCCGTTCACTACGATATCGATCTCCGGAAGACTAAAACATGGCAAGCATACTCAGCGTCGGACAAAGCGCACTTGCAGCCGCCCAGGCAGGCCTGGCCACGACCGGCCACAACATCGCCAACGCGGCAACACCCGGTTACTCGCGCCAGATGGTGGTTCAGTCATCGGCTGGTTCGCAGAATTCCGGTGCAGGCTACATCGGCAAGGGCGCCAGCGTCACCGATGTCAAGCGCGTGTACAACGAATTGCTTGCCGGGCAGGTGCGCAGCGCGCAATCAGCGCAGGTGCAAAGCCAGACCTACTATCGCCAGATCAGCATGATCGATAACCAGCTTGCCAACTCGGCAGGCGGCGTATCGCCGGCACTGCAGGATTTTTTCAAGGGTATTCAAGACCTGGCATCGAACGTCAATGTGCCGGGTGCGCGCCAGTCTGCGCTGTCATCGGCCGAAGCGCTGGCATCGCGCTTTCAGAGCTTGGATGGACAGATTCGCGAACTCAAGCAGAGCGTGAGCGGCCAGATTGCGGCCAGCGTCGATACGATCAATGCACATGCTACGCAAATTGCAAAGCTCAATGACGCGATCGAGAAGGCAATGGGCAATAGCGACGGAAAGGCGCCTAACGACTTGCTTGACCAGCGCGATTACGCGATCAGCGAGCTAAGCAAGGAAGTCAAGGTCGATATCGTTAAGCAGGGCAACAGCTATAACGTATTCATCGGCAACGGCCAGCCGCTGGTTGTGGGCGCCAAGCCGCAGCAGCTGGCGTTGACGGCTTCGGAAACCGACCAGAGCAGACTCGGGATCGGCTATCTGTCCAGCGGGAACGGCTTGGTGCCTCTGGACGACGGCATGTTTACCGGCGGCAAACTGGGCGGCCTGTTCGAGTTCCGCGCCAGCACGCTGGACGTCGCGCAGAACTCGCTGGGGCGTGTCGCGATCGGCCTGGCAATGACCTTCAATGCACAGCACAAGCTCGGGCAGGACCAGACTGGTGCACTTGGCGGCGACTTCTTTGTCGCGGCCTCGCCGCGCCGCGATGCCAGTGTGAAGAATAATCAGACTGCGCCTGTCGGCGACATCGGCGCAAAGATTACCGATCCGAGCAAGCTGACGACCAGCGACTATAAGGTGGCCTACGACGGCGCAAATTACACCGTCACGCGTTTGTCTGACAATAATGCGCAGACATTTACCGCTGCGGCATTCGCCAATGGCGTGGAGGTCGATGGCGTCACGATGAACACGCTCAGCGCGCCGACAGCCGGCGACGAGTTTGTCATCCGCCCCACCATCGACGGCGCAAAGAATTTTGCAGTCGCCATCAAGGATATTTCCAAGATCGCAGCCGGAACTTCGGTGACTACCGCGGCGCCGGTGACCAATACCGGTTCAGGCAAGATTACGGCGGGCTCCATCAGCTCCACGGTGCTGTTGCAGCCGGCCCAGATGAGCTTTACGCACAATGGCGCGGGAGCATTGACCGCATTTCCGTCCAGCCTGCCATTCTCGGTCACCAGTGGGGGCGTCACTACTTCCTATCCGGCCGGAGCTGCCGGCCCGATTCCGTTCGCTGCGGGCGATACCTTTGCCGTCGACGGCGTGAACCTGAGTGTGCCAACCACGGCCGGCACACACACGATAGCGCGTCCGTATACGACGTTGACCTACAGTGGCGGCAACCTGACCGGATTCCCGCCAAACGTCGATGTCAAGGTGACGCGCGCCAACGGCACCGTGGTCCCGTATGCAGGCGCCACTGCGCCGGCGCTCACGACAGTCGCCTATCAGCCGGGAGACACGATCAGCTACGGCGGCGTCAGCTTCACACTGACCGGTACGCCATCCGATAACGATACGTTCACGGTGTCGCCGAACGGCAATGGGCTCGGCGATACCCGTAACGCAGTACTGCTGGGCGCGCTGCAAACCGAGAATACGCTCGGCGGCAAAACGACCACATATCAGGGCGCATACGCGCAGCTCGTCAGCATGGTGGGCAACAAGACACGCGAACTCGAAGTCACCAGCAGGGCCGATACCGCCTATCTGGAGCAGGCTGTCACCGCGCACGAAGCCGAGTCCGGCGTCAACCTGGATGAGGAAGCAACCAATCTGCTGCGCTACCAGCAGGCTTACCAGGCCGCAGCCAAAGTGATGCAGACGGCGGGTACCCTGTTCGATACCCTGCTAACCCTTGGCACCTAATCTTCAACGCAGAGACGCTCCATGAGAATCAGCACCAACTCATTGTTCAACACCGGTTCGGCACGCATGAGCGAGCTGCAAAACAGCCTGAACAAGACGCAGCTGCAAATGACGGCGGGCAAGCGCCTGCTGACGCCTTCGGACGATCCGGTCGCTTCCGCACAGATGCTGGAGCTCAAGCAATCGCAAGCGCTCAATGCCCAGTACGCCGTCAATCGCGACAGTGCGAAAGCTTCGCTCGGCATCGTCGAAAACGCCTTGCAGAGCGTCACCACGCTGCTCCACGACGTCAAGACCCTGGCCGTCAACGCCGGTAATGGCGTGCTCGACTCCACCCAGCGCAAATACATCGCAACCGAGCTGAGCGGTCGTTTCGACGAACTGCTGTCACTGGCCAATAGCCGCGACGGGGCAGGCAACTATATCTTTTCCGGATACCAGACGACGACCCAGCCGTATACCAAGACCACCAGCGGTGCAAACTATGTCGGGGATCAGGGCGCGCGCATGCTGCAGGTCGGTCCGCAGCGGCAGATTGCATTAAGCGACAACGGCAACACCGTGTTCGACAGCAACCGCAACGGAAATGGTACGTTCGTAAGTGCCGCGACAACAAGCAATTCCGGTTCCGGCGTGATCTCGCCCGGTTCGATCGTGAATACCGCGGCGCTGAAGGGACATAGCTATACCATCACTTTCACCACCGCCACGACCTTCGACGTTGTCGACAATTCCACGACACCAACGGCGACAACACTGTCGTCCGGCAATGCCTATGTCAGCGGACAGGCAATCGTATTCGATGGCATGCAGATGGATATTGCCGGTACACCCGCCAGCGGCGATTCGTTCACCGTTGAACCCAGTGAAAATCAGAGCATCTTCACGGCATTGACCGATCTGATCAATCTGCTCAATATGCCGGCGACCGACGCTACGTCAAAAGCCAACCTGACCAACGGCCTCAATACGGCGCATGCGAACATCGACAGTGCACTGGATAGCGTACTGACCGTGCGGTCGTCGGTCGGTGCCCGTCTGAAAGAACTGGATTCCCTGGATTCGCAAGGCGACGACCGCGACCTCTCGTATGCCCAAGCCCTGTCCAATCTCGAAGACCTGGACTACACCAAGGCCATTACCGACTTCAGCAAGCAGAAGATCATGCTTGAAGCGGCACAGCAGGCTTTTGTGAAGACGACCGGACTCACGCTGTTTAATTTCATTTCCTGATTAGACTCAGGACATTAGAGCAGCCGAATTTGGCTTATCTCCTTGCGCCCGATGCAGCCTGCAGCATGACGCTCAGGCCCTCATTGAACAGTTTTCCTATCGGCGTTGCCAGATAAGGCAGCATCAATGCAATCACGATAAAACCTACTCCCAGCGTGACAGGAAAGCCGATGCCGAACAGATTGAGCTGAGGCGCCGCACGCGTGAGCACACCAAGCGCGATGTTGGTGATCAGGAGCGCGGCAATGATAGGCAGCGACAGCTGTACTCCGGCGCTGAAAATCTGGCCGCCCCAGACAGCCAGCGTACGAAAACCGCCCGCGCCTGCAGGCTGCGCGGAAATGGGGATGCTGATAAAACTTTCCGCCAGCGTTGACAGCATCATCAGGTGCACGTCGGCGGCAAGAAACACCATCAAGGTGAGCAGAGCAAGAAATTGCGCAATCGCCGACGAGCGGGCACGTGTCTGCGGATCGAAAAAGGTCGCAAAACCGAAGCCCATGGTCAGTCCGCAAATCTCTCCGGCCATTTCCATCGCTGCAAAGACGATGCGCATCGCAAAACCCATGGCCAGGCCGATCACCAGCTGCTGCATGACGATCAGCAGCCCGGCCAGCGACATCGGGTCGGCGGCCGGCAGGGCAGGGACGGTCGGTGCTATCACGAGGGACAGCATGATGCCGAGTCCCAGTTTTACCCGTATGGGAATACCGAGATTGCCGAACAGCGGCGCAGTCGCGATCAATCCCAGGATACGCGTCAGCGGCCAGAGAAAGGCGGCGATCCAGGTATTGAGTTCGGCGCTGGTCAGCGTAATCACGAATGCATGCTCACGCCAGGAATATCAGCCCACCATCCCTGGAATGCTGGAAAACATTTGCCGCATGTAATCGAGCATGACTGTCAGCATCCACGGTCCGGCGATGATCATGGTGACAAAGACGCCGATCAGTTTGGGAATGAAAGACAGGGTCATTTCATTGATCTGCGTTGCCGCCTGGAAGATGCTGACCAGCAGGCCGACGGCAAGCGCAACCAGCAGCATCGGGGCCGCTACCATCAGGGTGACCTCCATGGCTTGGCGGCCGATGGTCATTACGCTTTCAGGTGTCATGGTGATTCCTTATCAATGTCGCCGGCAATGGCAAGATGCAATGCACGGTAACTAACTAAATATCAGGCACGTTCGATTGCGGGCATCGACATTCCGATATGTCGAATCCTTTTTCCCCGTCATCCTCGCGCAAGCGGGGATCCATCATCGGGTTGCGCGGTGTCTCCGCTATTTACACCACTGAAGTGCGGTTTCACTATGGATCCTCGCCTGCGCGAGGATGACGGTGTAGGGGGATGTGTAGCCATGATCTGCGTCGCCCGCGTGCAAATCCGCTGTCAAGTCATCCCGCCGGCGTCCTCAATAAAAACTTTGCGCCAGCGAACCAATCAGCAACTGCCAGCCATCCACCAGCACGAACAGCATCAGCTTGAACGGCAGCGACACAATCGCGGGCGACATCATCATCATGCCCATCGACATCAGGATACTTGCCACCACCATGTCGATGATCAGGAACGGAATAAAAATCGCAAAGCTGATCTGGAACGCCGTTTTCAATTCACTGGTAATAAAAGCCGGGATCAGTACGCGCAGCGGCACATCTTCCGGACCATTCAGCGAGGGCGTGTTCGACAGCTTGACGTACAGCGCGAGATCGGCCTGCCGCGTCTGCTTCATCATGAAGGTCTTGAGCGGTGCCGTGCCGCGCTCCAGAGCCTGCTGCATCGTGATCTTGTTCTCGGACAGCGGCTGATAGGCATCCGTATAGACCTTGTCGAACACCGGTCCCATCACGAACAGCGTCAGGAAAAGCGCGAGACCGATCAGCACCTGATTGGGTGGCGCGGTCTGCGTACCAAGCGCCTGGCGCAGCAGCGACAGCACGATGATGATGCGGGTAAAACTCGTCATCATCAGCAGGGCCGCCGGCAACATGGACAGCGCCGTCAGCAGCAATAGCGTCTGCAGGCTGAGCGAATAAGTCTGACCGCCTCCAGGGCCGGGCGTGCTGGTCACGGCCGGCATGCCGGTCTGGGCGGCGGCGAGCAACGGCAGGCCGAGCAGGGCCAGCGGAAGCAGACGGAAAAGGGTTTTTGTTGCGGTATTCACTACGGTAGGCGCCTTGCCTTGTTTATTTGGCATTGCGCTTGTCTATGGTTTGCTTGAGCCAGCTGGAAAAATTCGCCTGTTGCGGCAGCGCTTCGATCGTGGGAGCGCTCTCCTGTTTCGGCATGGTGGACAAGGCGTTGACACGTCCGGGAGCGACGCCGACAACAATCCATTGATCGGCCACTTCTACCACCAGTACACGCTCGCGATTGCCGACGTTGACGCCGCCGACCACGCGGGCCACATTGCTTCCGGCTGCGCCGGCCACGCCCATGCGCTTGAGCAGCCATGCAGCCGCGGCCATCAAGCCGAGGACAAGGGCCAATCCCAGCAACACTTGAAAGAGACTGCCCGCCGAGGCCGCTGGCGCTGCCGATTCGGCAGCCTGCGCAAAAGTGCAAACCAGCAAGGCAGCAGCGGGCAGTATGGAGCGAATCATCATTTGTTGAGCTTGCGGATGCGCTCCGACGGCGTGATGATGTCGGTCAGGCGGATACCGAACTTGTCATTCACGACCACCACCTCGCCCTGGGCGATCAGGCAGCCGTTGACCAGTACGTCCATCGGTTCGCCGGCAAGACCGTCGAGCTCCACTACCGATCCTTGCGCAAGTTGCAGCAGGTTCTTGATCGCAATCTTGGTGCGGCCAAGTTCCACTGTCAGCTGGACCGGAATGTCGAGGATGAAATCGATGTCGTTATGCGTCCCGGTCTTGATATTGCTGGTTCCGAAGTCCTGGAAGACGGATGCCTGGGCCTGCTTGGCAGCGAGTGCAGCGGCTTCCGCCTGTGCCTGTTCGGCGATCGCGGCACCCCAGTCATCGTCGGCACTCGTCTGGCCATTTTCGTCAGCCATTATCTTCTCCTTGCGTGAATTCTTGATTGCTGTAGGTAAGAAGCTTTTCCACCCTTAGCGCGTATTGGCCGTTAAATTTTCCATAACTGCATTCCATGACGGGTACGCCATCGACCTTGGCCGCCACGGTTTCCGGCACTGCGATTGGAATCACGTCGCCGACCTTCATGTTCAGGATATCGCCGAGCGTCGCCTTGGCGGTGCCGAGGTCCGCAATGATCTGCACTTCCGCGGTCTGGATCTGCTGCGTCATCAGGCGCACCCAGCGCTTGTCCATTTCCAGCGTTTCGCCCTGAAGGCTGCTGGTGAGGATGTCGCGGATGGGCTCGATCATCGAGTAAGGCGTGCAGAAATGCATTTCGCCGCTGACCGGACCGAGTTCAATGGTAAACGTGGTCGCGACCACCACTTCGTTGGGTGTCGCGATATTGGCGAACTGCGTATTCATCTCCGAGCGCACGTATTCGAACTCGACCGGATACACCGGCTCCCACGACTTGGCATAGGTTTCGAAGACGATACCCAGGATGCGCTGGATGATGCGCTGCTCGGTCTGCGTGAAATCGCGTCCTTCGACACGCGTATGAAAGCGTCCGTCGCCGCCGAACAGATTGTCGACCAGCAGAAACACCAGATTCGGATCGAAGACCATCAGCGCGGTGCCGCGCAAGGGCTTCATGTGCACCAGGTTCAGGTTGGTCGGCACCACCAGGTTGCGGATGAATTCGCTGTACTTGTGCACGCGGACCGGGCCGATCGATACTTCGGCGCTGCGATGCAGGAAGTTGAACAGGCCGATACGCAACAGGCGGGCAAAACGCTCGTTGATGATTTCCAGCGTCGGCATCCGGCCACGGACGATACGCTCTTGCGTGGCCAGATTATAGGGACGTATTCCCGAGTCGTCTTCCGGCGCGGCACTTTCGTCCTGGTCGCCGGTGACGCCCTTGAGCAGGGCATCGACTTCTTCCTGGGATAGGAAATTATCAGCCATGGTGTTACTGGATGACGAACGAGGTAAAGAATACGCCGGACACGACCTGCGGCTGGCCCTGGGGCGTAAATGGCTGCTTCACCTGCGCGATGATATCGTCCTGCAGTTTTTTCTTGCCGTCGACCGGCGACAGTTCGGATGCCTTCTTGCTTGCCAGCAGAAGCAGAATGCGGCTGCGCAGTGCTGGCATGTACATCTTGATCAAATCGACCTGGGCCTGATCGGCGACTTGCAGGGTAAACGCGACCTGAAGGTATTGTTCGCCGTTTTCCGGTTGCAGGTTGATGGTGAACGGTTCCATCGCAATGAATACCGGCGGCTTGCCCGGATCGACCTTGGGTGGCGGTGGCGCGCTGCCATCTGCATGGCTCTCTTTGGATTGTCCGAGGAAGAACCATGCGCCGCCGGCTCCGCCCAGCGTTAATACCAGTGCGCCGACGACCATCAAAATCAGTTTTTTCTTTGACTTCTTTGCGGGGGCTGCCGCGCTTTCGTCGATCGGTACGACCTTGGGGCTTGCTTTCGGGGCGGTTGCCATGTTCTTTCCTCTGTCCGGCTTGAGCCCGCATAGCGGGGCTCGTCCTGGGTATTCATGTCCGCAATTATCGCGAGAACTGTGCTGTCAGGATGCGCGGAAAAGAAGGGTGATGTCAACGCATATCAATCTTCACGCTGGCGCACATCCGTGTTGTCGCGCATCCGTCCTGTGACGTTTTTTCGTGCCGTCGCATTAAACGAAGGTATCGACCAGGCCGTTACCCGAGGAAGCGGGCAGGACCCGGCCGATTTTTGGCGCTTCGTCACTAGCTGCCGCACCTTGGTTGAAACCGCGGCGCGACTGAGAGCCATGCTGATCCTGCGCGCCCTGTTGGTTTGGCGAGCCGCTGTTGACCGTGGCTTGGCCAAGCTGTATGCCGGCTTCGCCAAGCATGTCGCGCAGCTTGGGCATGGCTGCTTCCAGTGCCTGCCGAACTTCCGGCTGGGCGGCGATAAATGTGGCATTGGCCTGCGAATTGTTGACGCTTAATACCACCTGCAGCGGACCGAGATCGGGCGGATTCAGGGTCAGAGAGGCGGACTGCTGTTCGCCGGCGACCATCCAGACCACCTTTTGTCCGAGCGCCTGGTCCCATGCCGGCGTACCGACGGCCGGCGTCAGTTTTTCGCTTGCATGAACCGCGAGTGCGGCCTGCGTCTGAATGGTTTGCATGGCGACAGGTTGGATCATTTGCATGGCTGGCGCAGCGGGTTCCGACATGGCGGCAGCTTCCGTCAGCGAGCTCTTCAGTTGTGCCATGAACTCTTTGCCTTCGGCGCCCTGAGGAACGATATTCAACAGTTCACGACCTTTTGCCGCGAAATCGGTAGCGGTGACAGATGCCTGGCTGTCCTCTGTTTTGGCCTCGGATACGAACTTGCCGGCGTCTACCGTGCCGGCAAGCGACGGCATACCGACATCGGATTTGGCAAGCGCAATATCGCCGGATGCCACATCCGGTATGGCGCCAGCCGTAGTGGACTCGGCGCGCACCAGTCCGGCGGCAACAAGCAATTGCGCCGGATCGACCGCGCTTGCGTCTTCAGGCGTAGTCTTTGCTGTATCCGCAGCCTCGGACATGTTCAACTGGCTGAGATTCGCTACCAGGGCGAGCATGTCATCCGATACCTGGGATGCCGGCTCTTCGGTTTCGTCTGCAGTTTTCGTATTGTCGCCGGATTTCACGTTCGAGCGCGTACCGGTTTTGGTGTCGCTTGGAGCTTTAGCCTCGGACGACTTGGATGGCTTGACGCCAGCCTGCTGCTTGGGTGCGGCAGGAAGGTCTTTTTCTTTTGCCGGCGCGGCATTGCCGCGATCCGCGACTTCGCGCGACAAGACCTGGCTGAAGGCTTCGTTCGCATTGTTCGCTTCTGCCTGCTTGGCGGGAGCGGATGTCGAAAAAATATTTGCCGGATTGGTAACCTGTGATGTCTGCATGTGTGGCCTACCGTTTGTAATTTGCCAGGCGGGTTGCGTACTCGTCCATCATTTTCTGATCGCGCTTGTTTTCCTTGCGCTGTTCCACCTGCTGCATGCGCGTGGCCAGGGTGTCGTAGGACATGCGCTTGCGTTCGGATGTCTGCCACGCATTGCGTTCGTCGACGATGCGACGTTTTGCAGTATCGACAATCTGTTGCTGGCCTGCGATGGCGGTATCGAGTTTTTCAAGAAAGAGCTGAAAATTCCGATAGCCCATTGCCGTGATGCCTGCGGCCATACCCGCCTTCAGGCGAGCTTCGTAATCGTCGCGGTATTGCAGCAGCAGGTTGAGTTTTTGTTCCGTGTCTTCACATGCGCGAACCGCCTTGCCCAGCCGTTTGGCTGCATCGTCGGTTTGGGACGTTGCCAGTTCGATAAGTGTGTCGAGTGCGGAGTTTGTTGCCATGGTTCAATTATAGGTCTGCGTTTTGCAAATCTATCCTTCGAATAGCGCAGCAAGTTGGCCCAAGCTCTCGGCAATGCCGGCTCGTTCACCGATGTCTTGCTGAAGAAAGGCTTCGATTCTCGGATTGAGCGCAATGGCCTGATCCAGCACCGGATCCGAGCCGGCGCTATAGGCGCCTACGCTGATCAGGTCGCGGTTGCGCAGATAACGCGAATAGAGTTGCTTGACCCGCCGCATCAGCTTCTGGTGCTGGTCGGTGGTGATGTTGTGCATCGCGCGGCTGATCGACTGTTCGACGTCGATCGCCGGATAGTGGCCGGCTTCGGCCAGGCTGCGGTTGAGCACGATATGTCCGTCCAAGATCGCACGCGCCGAATCGGCAATGGGGTCCTGCTGGTCGTCGCCTTCGGTCAGCACGGTATAGAAAGCGGTGATCGAGCCGCCGCCGGGCCTGCCGTTGCCGGCACGCTCGACCAGTGTCGGCAGTTTTGCAAACACGGAAGGCGGGTAGCCCTTGGTCGCGGGCGGCTCACCGATTGCCAGCGCAATCTCGCGTTGTGCCATCGCATAACGCGTGAGCGAATCCATGATCAGCAGCACGCTCTTGCCTTGATCGCGGAAGTATTCGGCAATCGTATGCGTGTACGCTGCACCCTGCAGGCGCATCAGCGGTGGCGTGTCGGCGGGCGCCGCCACGACGACAGAGCGCGCCAGGCCGACCGTGCCGAGAATCTGTTCGATGAATTCCTTGACCTCGCGTCCCCGTTCACCGATCAGCCCGACCACGATCACATCCGCGCTCGTATAGCGGGCCATCATGCCAAGCAGTACGCTCTTGCCGACGCCGGAGCCGGCGAACAGGCCCATGCGCTGGCCGCGACCGACGGTCAGCATGCTGTTGATCGCGCGCACGCCGGTATCGAGCACATCGGTGATCGGTGCACGCGTCAGCGGATTGGCGGCGCGTACATTGAGCGGAGCGGAATGCACGGCGTTGAGCGGGCCAAGCGAATCGAGCGGCCGGCCGGCGCCGTCGAGCACGCGGCCGAGCAGTTCGTCTCCGACCGGGAGATGACGGCCGCGATCGCTTGGGCGACGGCGCGGATGGTCCACGGTGCCGGGACGAGGCAGGCTTTGCACAACTTCGATCGGGAAGACACGCGTGCCGGGCACGACGCCTTCGACATCGCTCTGCGGCATCAGGAACAGTTTGTCGTTTTCGAATCCGACCACTTCCGCTTCGATTCTTGCGCCGCTGCTGAGCGGAACGGTACAGGCGCTGCCGACCGCCAGCTTGAGACCGACCGCTTCCATCACCAGACCGGCTACACGGGTAACGCGGCCGGAGACCAGCATGGGCTCGGGAATCGAGGCAAGTGCGCTGCAGTCGCGCAGATAGGATTGCCAGCGCTGGGTATGCGATCCGTTCATTCGAGCCAGTCGTTTTGCTTGCCGAGAGCGTCGGCAATGCGTTGCCAGCGCACCTCTTGCGTTGCATCGATCTGATTGCTGGCGGTTTCGACCCGGCAGCCGCCGCGTTCCATCTGTGTGTCTTCCGTGATGCGCCAGCCGGTGCGCTGCAAGTCGTCGCCCATGTATTCGCGCACGATCGCAGCGTCTTGAGGGTGCAGGGCCAGTAGTGCCGGCTGCTGAACGGTCGGCAGATAACGAATGGCTTCGCTGACCACCGGCAGCACCAGTTCCGGCTTGATCTTGAGCGAAGTTTTCAGCATGGCCTTGGCAAGATCGAGCGCCAGATTGAGCATGTCGACCGCGACGTTATCGGTAGCGTGCGCCAGTTCGGCACCGAAGCTGTTTGCAATCTGCTGCAGGGGTAGGAGTTCGCGCACGATCTCGGCGCGTGCGGCTTCCATCCCGGCAGCCTGACCCTGTGCAAAGCCATCCGCATAACCTTCGTCATGTCCCTGGCGTCGTGCTTCTTCGCGCTGGAGTGCGAGTTGTTCAGCGGCCTGCTGGGCCGCGAGTACATTATCCTGCTTGGTGCTGGCGCGCTCATCGCCGAAGGATGCCATTTCCCAGCGCTGGTAGGCGGATAATTGCTCTTTGGGGATGACTGTGGAACTCATGGTGCTGGCCCGGGTTGTTTTCAGCTGCAGTAGGGTAGGAGGGGACCGACGGAGTCGACTGTTTGGCCTTTTGACCCCCATACCGACCTTCCCCCTGAGAGGCGGAAGGAGGAATCGGATCGTCGCTTTTTACACAAATTACACAAATGCATCGTCGCCCTTGGCGCCGAGAATGATCTGGCCTTCGTCGGCGAGACGGCGGACGATTTGCAGGATTTCCTTTTGCTGGGCCTCGACTTCGGACAGCCGCACCGGACCTTTCGATTCCAGGTCTTCGCGCATCATTTCGGCCGCGCGCTGCGACATGTTCTTGAAGATCTTTTCGCGCAGATCCTGGCTGGCGCCCTTGAGCGCAACGATCAGCGATTCGGACTGCACTTCGCGCAGCAATACCTGGATGCCGCGATCGTCGATGTCGATGATGTTGTCGAACACGAACATCTCGTCCATGATCTTTTGCGCCATGTCGTTGTCGTAATTCTTCAGGTTGTCCATCACTGAAGTCTCGATATCGCCGGACAGGAAGTTGAGAATTTCCGCCGCCGCACGCACGCCGCCGATAGGTTTCTTTTTCAGGTTTTCATTACCGGCCATCAGCTTGGTGAGCACTTCATTCAATTCGCGCAATGCCGCCGGTTGCACGCCGTCCAGCGTGGCGATGCGCAGCACCACGTCGTTACGCAGACGCTCGGTAAAGAAGGTCAATACTTCGCAGGCGTGGTACCGCTCCAGATGCACCAGAATGGTCGCAATGATTTGCGGATGTTCGTTGCGGATGAGGTCGGCGACCGATTGTGAATCCATCCATTTCAGGCTTTCGATGCCGCTGGCATCGCGTGTGCCTAGGATGCGGTTGAGCAGGGACGAAGCCTTGTCTTCGCCCAGCGCCTTGGTGAGCACGGTACGGATGTACTCATCCGAATCGAGACCGAAGGACGTGTTCTGTTCGGTCTCGGTGCGAAAATCATCGAGCACCGCTTCGAGCTGTTCGCTGGCGACCGCCTTCATGCTCGACATGGCTGCGCCAAGCTTCTGTACTTCACGCGGGCCGAGGTATTTCATGACCTCCGCCGCTTCTTCCTCGCCCAGAGCGAGCATCAGGATTGCTCCCTTGAGAACGCCATCCTCACTCATTTGTTCCTACCCATGCCTTGACTACGTTTGCGACCATTTTCGGGTCATTTCTTGCCAGTTCCTTTGCCGCGTCCAGGTTGTCCTGATACGTGCGTGGCTTGGTTCCCATCGGTTCAGGCGCTTCATGCCCGATATGCACAACTGCGTCTTCATCTTCCTCTTCGGCCGGCGGCGGAGGCGGCGGTGCGAACTGCGCTGCGATCCGACGGATCAGCGGGCGCAGCACGCCAAAGAACAGATAGGCCAGGATGATGGCGCCGAGCAGATATTTACCCGCGCTCAGCGCCAACGGAATGGCCTCCGCACGCTTCCAGAGCGGTACTTCCGGAATGATTTCCTTTTCCTGACCCGCGAAAGGACTATTGACGACATTGAGCGAATCGCCACGGTCCTTGCTGAAGCCCATTGCTTCCTTGACGAGATCGGTGATCTGGGTTTTCTCGGCATCGGTCAGCGGTGTCATCGTGACCTTGCCGTCCTTGCCGACTTCGCGTTTGTAGTTGACCACCACCGCGACGGACAGGCGCTTCAGGCCGCCCATCGGCTGTTGAACATAGCGCACAGTCTTGTCGACCTCGTAATTGACGGTCATGTCCTTCTGCGCGTTGGCGGCGGCAGCTGTTGCTCCGTTCGGCGCGGCACCCGGCGCAGATGCGGCGGCGGTCAACGGAGCGGTGGCCGGAGCAGGGGGCTGGTTCGACAATGCGCCCGGCACACCCGATGCATTCAGGGGTGCGCCGCTCTGCGTTTCGCTGCTTTGCTGGCTGCGGATGGCCGAGGTATTCGGCGCGCCGTTCGGCTTATAGGTTTCCGCCGCCTGTTCGCTGCTGGAGAAATCGACATCCGCGGTTGCCTCGGCGCGCACATTGGCCTGGCCGACGATGGGTGTCAGGATCGATTCGATGCGCTTGACGATGCTCTGCTGCAGCTCATGCACGTACTTGAGCTGTGTCGGATCGAGGCCATTGCTGTTGGCTTTCTTGTCATTCTCGGAAAGCAGGTTGCCGTTCTGGTCGACCACGGTGACATTCTTTGTCGGCAGGTCGGGAACGCTGCTGGCAACCAGATGAACGATCGCGCTGACTTGCTGCTGGTCGAGGTTGCGACCGGGATGCAGGTTCAGCAGTACCGACGCGGTCGGCTTTTGCTGGTCGCGTACGAAGACAGAAGCCTTGGGCAAGGCGAGGTGCACGCGCGCTGCCTGCACTGCGCCGACCGCCTGTATCGAGCGCGCAAGCTCCCCTTCGAGCGCACGTTGAAAATTGACCTGTTCAAGGAATTGCGACACGCCGAGCTTCTGGTTTTCCATCAGCTCGAAGCCGACGCTGCCACCTTTGGGCAGCCCTTGGGATGCCAGCTTCAGGCGTGCGTCATGCACCTGCTCGGCCGGCACCAGGATGGCGCTGCCGCCTTCCGAAAACTTGTACGGCACGTTCATCTGCTGCAGCGAAGCGACGATCGCTCCTCCGTCGCGGTCGGAGAAATTGGAAAACAGTACGCGATAGTCGGGCGTCTGGCTCCATAGCCAGACGCCCGACATGACGGCAAGGACTGCCGCCACGCCGAGCATCAGGAAAAAATTCCGCCCTCCCGGGGTCTGCGCAAAGCCGACGATGCCGGACGCGGACGGAACAACGGCGTTTTCGCCGGTTACCGCCATGATCCGCCTCTGTGGCTGCTGCCGCTCATGAGTATCCTGTTCATGTTTTTTCATCAAGTCCGCCGCCTGAGTGAAGGCGAAAGATCCGAAGTATTTTCCTTAGTGTGGCATTTTCTTCCTGTTAATGAAATTTGATCGCTGGAACAGAGGACTGTTTTCCGCCTTTATCGAGTGAAAAAGGGTGTTTTTCGCGTGATAACTTAGCGCTGTGAAAAAGGGCGTCGTGACACGCCGCCAGCGCCAGAGGAGGATGCATGAAGACGGGAATGATTGACGCAAGCCGGATCGAAGCGATGATTTCGCAGCTCAAGGCGGCTGCCACGCGTCCGGAAAACGGCGTCAAGGGCATCCATGATGAGGTCGCCGGAGGCGAGCCGGCGGCCAAGGTCGATTTTGCCAGCGCCTTGAAGGCATCGCTGGATCAGGTGAACGGCGCGCAGAAAAGATCCGAAGACATGACCAAGCGTTTTGTCCTTGGCGATGATAGCGTCAATCTGTCCGACGTCATGATCAATTCACAGAAGGCCAGTATTGCGTTTCAGGCAACCGTCCAGGTGCGCAACAAGTTGGTGTCGGCGTATCACGACATCATGAACATGCAGGTGTAATCCGGACGGAACAGAGTAGCCGGTCTTAACCATCATCAGCCCAAGTGGAGCTTGAGTCGGTTCGCTCAGATTGGCGTCGTCCTACTGATGGCAGCGACGAGTTCCGCGGTGGTGAGGATCTCGTGGGCATAGGTCGGAGCATTAATATCCAGGGCCGCGCGCAGCGCCTCGTGGGATCGCGCTGCTGTGGCATCACGCACTAGCGTAACGTGAAAGCCCAGTTCCATGCCGATGCGGGCGGTCGCTTCCAAACAGGTGTTGGCCAGTAGTCCGATGCAGATGATCTTTTCCTTGCCGAAGCGCTTGAGTTGGTGTTCGAGGTCTGTGTTCGGAAAACCGCTTGACGCCCAGTGCTCGGTAGCGACGATGTCGCCTTGCTGGACCTGGAAGTCGTCATGGAACGAGCCGCCCCAAGTGTCCTTGGCGAAGACTTGTCCCTTGGCAGTACCCAACTGGTAGGGCGATGGATACTTCCAGGTTTCATAGTCTCCCGGCTGCGAGCGATGGTGAGGCACGTGATAGATGGCGATTCCTGCCGCACGTGCCGTCTTGACGATAGTGCGCAGATTCTCGAGCATGTTGTTCTCCTGGGCGATGTCTTTCACCCATGGGAACAGCTTGCCACCCTCACTGAGAAAATCGTTGTATAGGTCAATGCACAGCAGAGCCGTGAGCTTGGGGTCGTACGTGGTGGTCATTCATTTCTCCTTGGGGACGGTTTGCGTCCTTCTTGTTTGATACCATTTTAAATAGCCTGCTATACGGGTCTCGCGTTCCATCTGCGATTCCAAAGTGTCGTTTCCCGACATCATCAGCTTCTTTTTCACCCCGCCAAATGCGTGCTTGCAATGTTGTCACTAACATCGTAGACAAAATTTCTGTAAGTCATTTCGCCCCCTCGGCGTTTTCAATCGCCTGGAGTCGGCACGCTACGCCTTTGAACTGTGGTACCCCCTGTTCGAGGTCCATGTGATCGGGATCATCCGGGCAGATTTGTGCGTCGGCAAATTCCCACGCGCCGGAGAGGCTACCATCGCCTTCGGCACGCTCAGGCTGCCACCATCCGTGGGGTACCCTGACCACTCCGGTAGGCATCTCGGGCCGCACCTCCACTCGCGCCTTGACCTTGCCCAGTGCAGTGACGACCTCGGCCCATTCGCCATGCTCGACGCCCGCGACCTCCGCATCGGACGGCGAAACGAAGAAACGTGGCTCTGCATTGCGCTTGCGCAGTTTGCCGATGTGCCGGTGCCCAGTCTGAAAATATTCATCTTCACGTACACCGATAAACATCGTGAGCGGAAACCTTTCGTCGCGTGGCGGGCCGTCGCGCCAATATGGCAACGGATCGAATCCCAATGATTCCAGGACACTCGACCGCAATTCGACTTTTCCCGAAGGGGTTGCAAATCCCGTACGCTCATATTTCTTGAACTCGGGTTTGGGAAAGTGATAGACATGTTTTTCCGCAAATTCTTCGTAAGTCATTCCCAAGCGTTTTAGTCGATAGTCCAAAAGCTCTTCCGTTGTCGACCAAGGAAAATGTTCGCCCAACCCCATGCGATGGGCTAGGCCAAACCAGATATCGAGTACTCCACGGCATTCGCCAGGTGGCTCCACTACCTTCTGCGACGGCCGCACGATAGAAAGCCAGCCTTGGCTGTCATTCAACGCGTTGCGCTCGAGCCAGCTGTCACCCGGCAATATATAGTCGGCCAGTTGTGCCGTTGGCGTGCGAAATTGTTCAAATACGACGATCAAGTCCTGGTTCATCATTGCGTCGTAGGTCTGTCGCATGTTGGCATAGCTCATCAACACGTTGTTGCCTAATGCAAAGAACGCTTTCACTGGATACGGCATACCGTCGCGCATCGCCCGGAATACTGCCGAAGGGTGAGCCATGTAGTTGCCGCCGATAAGGTTGGTCCATTCGCGCCCCCACACTCGTTTGGTGGCCTGTCGCAGCGGTTCCATACCTCTGTGGGTGAAAACAGGATATTGGTCGGCACCGAGTTGCAAAGCGCGCTTAGCCTCCGGAAGCTCTTCATGGAGTTCCAACTCTGATTCACAGATGATGTCCGGGTGAAGTCCATGGAAGACTTCCCCACCAGGCACGTCTAGATATCCACAGATTGCCCGGAGTGCGCTGTGCAGCCGGATGGCTGACGTCGAATTGCGTTGTTGATCGGTTATGGGCGTCCAGGGGATCACCGCAGGGCCACTGGTGGCATACATACGCGCCGCCTGTGCAATCAACTCAGCAGGCACACCAGTAAGTTGAGCAACTCGCTCCAATGGAAATTCGTCTACCCGTCGTTTGAAATCGTCAAAGCCGACGGTCCAACGCGCGACGAAGTCTTTATCGTAGAGCTCCTCGTCCAGAATCACTTTGATCCATCCGAAGCACATGGCGGCATCGGACCCGGGTTTGAGCGGCAGCCACAAGTCGGCACGTTGAGCACTCTCGCTTTTGCGCGGATCGACGACAATCAATTTTGCCCCGCGATCCTGAGCGCGTCGGATCGCGTTGTAAATTGACGTCCAGGAATGCGGCTTTGGATCGTGGCCGAACAACACGATGCACTGAGTCTGGTTGTAATCTGGATACGGATACCATCCATAGACCATGCGATTGACAGCCGACGTGTTGCCCATGCACAGCGAAACACCGCTGATCCAATTTGGCGACCCGAGCAGATTCATGAAGCGCCGGGTCATGCCATGATCTGTCTGCAGATTCGACGACGAGGCAGAAACGGCAAAGGCTTCCGGACCGTACTTATCGATGACTTTTGACAGGCGCGAAGCGATGTCGTCTAGCGCCTCGTCCCAGCTTACCTGTTGCCACTGACCGGATCCGCGTTCGCCAATGCGTCTCAGTGGATAAAGCACCCGATTCGGGTGGCTGAATCCCTGCGGGGCATGTACACCTTTAATGCAAATATTTGCGCGCCATTGTTTGTTATCGGAAGCCTTGACATGTACATCGCCAACTTGACCAGATGCTGGAACTTCGGCACGCACCTGGCAGAATACGTCGCAGCTGGTGCACAAAGTACGCTTAAATTCGGTCATGGTGATTCTTCTCCGGAGTGATTGAGAGCTCTTGCTGCCTCCGAGCGCTTGGTGCGCACGGCCTTTCGATGCTTGTCGGTGAATTGATCGCGCTCTTCGCGCATGCCTGGAGTCATGGTGATTCTGCTCGAATAGGCGTCCACCGGTTCTTTACAGGCCTTGCAGATGAAACCGAGCTCTAGTCTGTGGCCGCAAGCTTTGTGGTGCAGGATCAGTGGGGGATCTTCGTCTTTCCAGGGACCGCTCCATTTGTCGCCCCATTCTTTCAATGCCACCAACGCGGGCCACAGTTCAATGCCCTTGACGGTTGGCCGGTATTCGTAGCGCACCGGTGACTCCTGATAGGAGACCCGATTAAGTATCCCGGCTTCAACAAGCGAATTCAGGCGTAAGGTCAATGAGCGCGGTGACATTCCGGTTTGCATCTGAAGGCCATCAAATCTCGTGTTCGATAGAAATATCTCCTTCAAGATTACGAAAGACCAACCATCGGTTAAGGCGGCCCCAGCTCTCGCAATTGAGCAATATCTATCAGCCAAGTCGCTTCTTTTCATGTCATTCCATTTTGCATCATGATTTTCTTCATTAACTATAAAAAGTATAGTCACTGCTGTCAAGTAGTGCCGCCTGTCGCTGCTGGGCCATTCCCAACGCTGTTCGGCTATGGCCCCGATCGACCGCAAAATGCTGCCCGCGCTATCCATCCTCATAAATGATGGAAGCGATTCCACAATATGATGCAATGAAGCATCTAATTCATGTGTAAATAGATGATAGATGAGCAGGCCCGAGGGATGCGTGCTGCGGCAAAACCAGAAAAGGGGTTCTTCAGACATTTCTGTGGACGCTGGCGAAGCCGAACAAGTAGTAGGTCGTGATGACCGCTTGACTGTGCGAAGGATCGAACAGCCCCACGCCCAGCGTATCTCCGACAAAGCCGAAAGCATCAAGTAGATTCCTATCGCGCACATCGCGGTCGCGACTGTCACAAACAGCCCAAACTCGGCGAAATCCATGCTCGGTTCTCGAGGATGGGTCGCTTGTTTTCCTGCTTTTCGTATTCCGTGATGCAACGCCTGGCATAGTGCTGTGGATTCAAGTTCAGCCGTGAAGATGCGTACCAGCGTACCGCGGGCGTCGCTCAATCCACCGGCGGGATCAGAATCCAGATGGGAGGCATGATGAGTCGGGTAGCGATTGGGTCGTACAACATCAACATGCTTGGTCTCACCTGCGCCGCTACTACGGGCGTGGGGCTGCGTTCGGTGGCGGATGCTATACTGCGCGCATGAATGGTCCAGTAAAGATTAGCGACGTCGCGAAGCTCGCCGGAGTGTCGGCGAGCAGTGTTTCGCGTGCCCTGAACCCCGACCGCTACGCGAGCGAAGAACTGCGCGCTCGCGTCGCCGAGGCGGTTGCCAAGCTGGGCTATGAACCCAACGCATTCGCCCAGAGCTTGCGTGTCCAGTCCAGCCGGACCATCGGATGCATGGTCTCGGACGTGGCGAACCCGCTGTACGCCGAGATCATCGTCGCAGCAGAGGCTCGCCTGCAGGAGGCGGGCTACCTGATGGTCGTCGCCAACTCCCAAAGCGGCTCGCGTGAACTTGACTTGCTGAACATGTTTCGCCGTCGCCGCATGGACGGCTTGCTGGTCACGCTGGACGACGACACGCGCGAGGATGTGCTCGCGGTGCTGAAGGATTCCGGCGTGCCGCTGGTGCTGCTCGATCGCGACGTCAATCTCTCGTGCGACCGCGTCAGCGTCGATCATCGGCAGGGTGCGTATGCGGTAGTGTCGTACCTGCTCAGTCTGGGCCATCGCAGCATCCTGCTCGAGACGCCGTCGCATAGGGTGCGGCCGGGACGCGAACGCATCGCCGGCGCCGAGGCCGCCGTACACGATGCCGGATTGCCGCCGTCCGTGCTGAAGGTCAGCGACCATGTCGACCTGTCCCAGCCGCACGTGTTCAGCGACGTGTTGCAGGAGCTGGCGAGGCCGTCGCGCCCGACTGCGATCGTCACGCTCGGCACGGCAATGCTCGCGGGCACGTTGTCGGCGATTGAGGCAAACCACTTGCGCATTCCGGAAGACATATCGGTCGTCAGCATTGGCGACACGATACTGGCCCAATTCGCTGCGCCAGGGATCACGGCTCTTCGCTGGAACCTGAAGCAGTTCGGCCGCACGGCCGCCGAACTGCTGATCGAGCGCATCGAAGGACGTGCCGGCACCTATCGCACCATCACATTCCCGACCGAGTTGGTGTTGCGCCGCTCGTGCGTTCCGCCTGCCGCGAAGCCGTCGAAGGGCGCGCGCCCGGCGGTGCAGACGGCCGCCGCCAAGTAATCGACGCGCCGCCGCAGGCGCGACCATCGGATAACGATTCCCTTTTCTCGCCTTGTTGTGGCCCGCTCCCCTCGGGCTCGTCCGGCTATTCACCTGTGTCTTCTGGATATTCCCCGTGGATACTATTGTGGAATCGATTTCAGCATGTTAGAGTTCCTTCACATATCGAAGCGCATTCTTGTGCAGGTTCACAAATAAATCAAATAAGGAGATGTTCGCATGACACAACGACTTAAGGACAAGATCGCGATCGTAGTTGGTGCCGGCTCTATCGGTAGCGACGTCAGCAACGGTGCTTCCTGTGCCGTAACTTTCGCTCGCGAAGGAGCCACTGTGCTTTGCGCGGATCGTTCGACTGATGCGGCGCGGGAAACTGTGCGCCGTGTAAAAGAGGTCGGTGGCGCAGCTGAAGCATTTCAAGCCGAAGTTCAAAGTGCGAAGCAGATCAAGGCAATGGTGGATCACTGCCTGCAAAGGTTCGGCCGGGTGGATGTGCTTCACTACAATGTGGGTATTGAGGAGTTTGGCGAGCTCATTGATGTTACTGAGGAATCCTGGGACAGGGTGCACGCCATCAACCTCAAGGGCGCAATGCTGGCCAGTCGCGAGGTGGTCCCGCATATGATTCGGCAGGGCGGTGGCTCTATCATCAACATCTCCTCGATTGCCAGCCACAGGTGGAGCCCGATGCAGTTCCTGTCATACAGCACCTCGAAGGCGGCGCTGAATCACATGACGCGAGTCGTCGCGCGCCAGTATGCCAAGCACCAGGTGCGCTGCAACGTGATCGTGCCCGGGTTGGTCGATACACCCCATGCCGCAGCACTTTTCAAAAACGAGGAAGAAGCACGCAAGGGCCGCGAGATGCGCAATGCGGCCTGCCCCATGGGGCGCCAGGCGACGGCATGGGATATCGCCAATGCCGCGCTCTTCCTTGCTTCCGACGAATCCAGATACGTGTCGGGAATCGAGCTCGTCGTCGACGGCGCCCTGTCGCTCTGATCGTCGATTCGGGGCGCTACCGATGTTTTGCAGATCATCATTGCACGTTCGTGCATGAAGGAGCCGGTAAAGATTGGCGACGTCGCGAAGCTCGCCGGAGTGTCGTCGAGCAGTGTTTCGCGTGCCCTGAACCCTGACCGCTACGCGAGCGAAGAACTGCGCGCTCGCGTCGCCGAGGCGGTGGCCAAGCTGGGCTATGAACCCAACGCATTCGCCCAGAGCTTGCGTGTCCAATCCAGCCGGACCATCGGATGCATGGTCTCGGACGTGGCGAACCCGCTGTACGCCGAGATCATCGGCGCAGCAGAGGCCCGCCTGCAGGAGGCGGGCTACCTGATGGTCGTCGCCAACTCCCAAAGCGGCTCGCGTGAACTTGACTTGTTGAACATGTTTCGCCGCCGCCGCATGGACGGCCTGCTGGTCACGCTGGACGACGACACGCGCGAGGATGTGCTCGCGGTGCTGAAGGATTCCGGCGTGCCGCTGGTGCTGCTCGATCGCGACATTAACCTCTCGTGCGACCGTGTCGGTGTCGATCACCGCCAGGGTGCGTATGCGGTAGTGTCGTACCTGCTCAGTCTGGGCCATCGCAGCATCCTGCTCGAGACGCCGTCGCATAGGGTGCGGCCGGGACGCGAACGCATCGCCGGCGCCGAGGCGGCCGTACGCGATGCCGGATTGCCGCCGTCCGTGCTGAAGGTCAGCGACCATGTCGACCTGTCCCAGCCGCACGTGTTCAGCGACGTGCTGCAGGAGCTGGCGAGGCCGTCGCGCCCGACTGCGATCGTCACGCTCGGCACGGCGATGCTCGCGGGCACGTTGTCGGCGATTGAGGCAAACCGCTTGCGCATTCCGGAAGACATATCGGTCGTCAGCATTGGCGACACGACACTGGCCCAATTCGCTGCGCCAGGGATCACGGCACTTCGCTGGGATCTGAAGCAGCTCGGCCGCACGGCCGCCGAGCTGCTGATCGAGCGCATCGAAGGCCGTGCCGGCACCTATCGCACCGTCACATTCCCGACCGAGTTGGTGTTGCGCCGCTCGTGCGTGCCGCCGGCCGAGCTGCAGATGGGCGCGAAGTAACCCATCTGCCGCCGTCGTCGGCGGGACAATATGGTAACGATTCCCGTTTCCTGCTCTCGCCAGCGGCTCCGTCTCCCGTGTGAACAGCTTAAATCTCTATGTGTGAACCGATATGGCCAAAAATTTTTTCCAACCTATTGTGGAATCGATTCCATAATGCTAGAGTGTGTTCACAAATCGAAAGTACCGTTCTGCGGCGAGTACGCAGATAAATCACATCGAACATTGCATTCACAACGTAATGCAAAGGAGACAACCATGCATGCATTCACCCGGCGCGGCCTCTCCACGCCGATCGCCCCCCATCCGCATTCCAGGCGCCAGCAAAACGCTTGCGCTATTGCCTTGCAAAGCAGGGTCCGCGTCTCTTGTATCCAGAACGATCAGTGCTCACCATGGGAGGTGACATGCGTGTCGGACTGATTGGTGCCGGCCTCATGGGCCGAGGCATGGGACATCGGCTGATCGCCGCAGGCCACTCGCTGGGCGTGGTGGCGCACCACAAGCGGGAGGTGATCGACGAGCTGGTTGCCGCAGGTGCGCGTGAATTCGCGACGCCGGCCGCGCTGGCGCGTGAAAGCGATGCGGTCATAACCTGCTTGCCCGGCACCGCGGCCGTCGAGGCGGTGCTCTTTGACGCGGACGGCGCCGCCGGCGCGGCGCGGGGGCTGCTGGTGATCGACTGTTCGACCTCGCTTCCCGATGCTTCGCGCGATTTCGCCAAGCGGCTGCAACAGCAGGGCCATGCATTCGTCGACGCGCCGGTGACAGGTGGTCCGGCCGAGGCGATGAACGGTCAATTGCTTGGCCTGGTTGGTGGCGAGCCGGAGACGATCGAGCGCGCACGGCCGCTTCTCACCGCATTCTGCGAGTCGCTGCAGGTCTTTGGCGGCATCGGCTGCGGTCACGCCGCGAAGCTCATCAACAACGGCCTCGGATTCGGCATTCTCGGTGTCGTCAGCGAAGTCATTGCGACGGCATTGCAGCAACGCCTCGACATGCCGGCGCTATTGGCAATGATCGCGCGCAGTGGCGGACAGAATCGTGTGCTGCAGGGGTTGACACCGTGGCTGCTCGAGGGTGATGCATCGCGACCGCAGGTAACCGTCGCCACGGCCTTCAAGGACGTCGACTATTACCTGCAGCTTGCGCGCGGTGCCGGCACCGCCGGCCCGGTATTCGAAACCGTACTGGCAGAACTGCGCCGGGCAATCGACGACGGCCACGGGCCTCGGATGCTGCCGGCATATCCGGCCAGCATCGCTGCGCGTGCTGGCATCAAGGCGGCGCCAGAGCGCTGAAGCCTTCTATCTGCTACTCACGTATTCGCAACAAATTTCAATAAGGAGACATCTCATGCATCGGATCATCAAATCGCTTGTCATCACTGCTGCACTGGTCGCAGCCGGCACGGCTGCGGCCCAGACCAAGATTGCCTTTGGCGGCGCGATGCCAACCAATGAGGCGAACTCGCGCGCCAACGTCCAGTTCTTCAAGCGGGTGGAAACGCAGGCCAACGGACAATTGAAGTTCGACGCCAGCTTCGACGGCCAGGTCGTCAACTACCGCAGCACGCTGGGCAGCATCAAGGACGGCCTCGTGGATGCGGGCCAACTGTTTCCTGCCTTCTTCTTCAGTGAGTTGAAGACCCTGAGTCTGTTCGTACAGCTCGGCGCTCAGGCGCTCGATCCCTGGTCAGGCGCAGCCGCGATGAACGAGATGGTGCTGTTGAACTGCCCCGAGTGCGACGCCGAACTATCGCGTTACAAGATCAAGGGACTCTCGTTTTCCGGTAGCGCACCTTTCTACACCATCCTCAGGAATCCGATCAATGACATCGGTGAACTCAAGGGCAAGCTCATCCGGGGTGTCGGACCGTCACAGATATTCATTCAGCAGCTTGGGGCCAGTCCGGCTGCGACCGCACCGTCGGAGGTGTTTGAGGCGATGCAACGCGGCCAGATCGAGGGCGCTATCGCTGGTGTTGATTGGCTGAAGCAGTATGGCCTCGCCGACGTGGCAAAGTTTGTCATCGAACAGCCTACCGGCCATGACTTCGCCGGCCGCATGCCGTTCGTCGCCAGCACCGAGCTCTGGAAGAAACTGAGTGCTGAACAGAAGCAGGTGATCTCCCGGAACCTGCCATTCCTGGTGGCCGAGGCCACGGCAAACGGCGTTGCCGACGGCCAGGAGGCACGACGGTTTGCCGAAAGCAAGGGGGTGAAGTTCAGCCCGGCCGTGCGCGGCTACTCCGAGAAAGTGGCGGCGTTCCGTAGTGCCGACATCGAGCGCATCATCAGCAGCTACAAGAAACAGGGGGTGGAGCGCGCGGACGTTCTGGTTAAAACCTACCTCGAGAAGCTCGCGAAGTGGGAAAAGATCAATGCGGAAACCAAGGGTGACCGCAAGGCGTACGAAGAAGCGTTGTGGCGCGAGATCTTCTCCAAGCTGAAATGAGATCAGTGAAGGAGCCATGTCATGAAGTTCACCATTGGTCTCATGGACCGAATTTCGTCGCTGCTGCTTGTGCTCGGTTGCACAGCGACCTTGCTGATGATGCTGCACGTCTGTGCGGACATCCTTGGGCGCCTGATCTTCAGCCGTCCGATCGGCGGAACACTCGAGGTCGTCACCTACATCTACATGGTCGCAGTCGCCTTTCTGCCCATGGCCGTGGTGCAGCGCCAGCGGCAGCAGATCATCGTAGAGGTGTTCAACCAGCTGCTGCCCAAGAGAGTACTGGCGTTCCTCGACGGCACGGTTGCTATCGTCGGTTGCGTCTTCATGTCCGTACTGGCTTGGTACGCCGGTTGGGATGCGTTGGAAAAGACACTCATCTTCGAAACCGCACCTTCCGAGTTGAACCCGGTTCCCATCTGGCCTGCGCGCTGGATGGTCGTGGCCGGCGCGGCACTGGCGGCTGCTTATCTCGCCGTACAAGCGGTCTCCGATTTGCGTTCCGCCTTTAGCGACACGGAACCTGAAACCGGGCTTGAACCTGAATTTGAAACCTTTACACCGGGCTTGAAGGGGGACGCAATATGAGCAACTTTGAAATTGGCATGTGGGGCATCGGCGTACTTTTCGTCCTCCTCCTTTTGCGCATGCCGATCGCCATCAGCCTTGCGCTCGTATCCGTCGGCGGCATGGCGGCGATCCGTGGCGCGAACGCGGCCTTGGGCTCGTTGGGCACATTGCCATATGATTTTGCTGCCAACTGGACGTTGTCGGCCGTGCCGATGTTCCTCCTGATGGGGGCGTTCGCCTTCCACTCCGGCATGACCGCATCGGTCTACAAGGTCTGCCGGATGTGGTTCTGGTGGGTGCCTGGCGGACTGGCTGTCGCCACGAACTGGGCCAGCACGGCATTTGGCGCAGTGTCGGGATCGAGCGTCGCCGTCACCGCGGTAATGTCCAAGATCGCGATTCCGGAGATGCTGAAGTACCGCTACGACAAATCGCTGGCGACGTCGGTGGTGGCGGCGTCCGGAACGATTGACGCTCTCATTCCTCCGAGCATCGCGTTCATTATCTACTCGTGGTATGCCGAAGTGCCGGTCACCGATCTGTTCATGGCCGGGGTCGTGCCCGGGCTGTTGACCGCTGTGCTTTACACGGTAATGATCGTCACTCGCTGTACCTTGAATCCCAGTCTCGGCCCGCGCGGCGAAAAGGATTTCACCGCTGCGGAGCGGCGTGCCGCCAACTTTGACGCCTGGCCCTTGCCTGTCCTCTTCATCGGCATCTTCGGTACGCTATACAGCGGCGTAATGACCTCGACGGAAGCCGCTGCCGGCAGCGCGATGCTGGCGTGCCTGATCGCAATCGTGCGTGGAGAGATGACTTGGAAAGTGCTACGTGAGAGCCTGTCCGAGTCTGCACTGACGACCGCCTCGCTCTTCTTCATCGTGATCGGTGCGGCCCTCTTCACGCGGTTCATGGCGGTGTCGGGTTTGCCCCATGAGCTCGGAAAGCTGATCACCAGCTGGCAGCCCAGCGTAACGACTTTCATGCTGATTGTCACCGGTACCTACATCGTGCTTGGCATGTTCCTTGAGGGTATCGGGATCATGATGCTGACCCTGCCCATCCTGGTGCCGATCTGCCGCACGCTGGGCCTCGACCTGGTCTGGCTGGGCGTGGTGGTCGTCAAGCTGATCCTGTTGGGGCTGATGCACCCGCCGATTGGCATCCAGGCCTTCGTGGTCAAGGGTGTCGTACGGGACAGCGTCCCATTGACAACAATTTTCCGCGGTCTGCTGTGGTTCCTGGGGATCGAACTGATCATTCTGGCACTGCTCATCATCTTCCCGGAAATCAGCCTTTGGTTGCCGCGCCTCGTCCGGGGTTGATGCGGTGACGACAACGCCGATCTGATGTTGTTTCCCGGCCTGAAATCGACCCACTCAATCCAACTAATTTGAAACGTAATTGTCATGAACCCATTTGAATTAAAGAACGAACAACGCACGCTAGGCGCTTGCCTCTCCATGCAGGCGTCGCTTCGACCGGACAGCGAGTTCATCGTGTTCGGCGATCAGTCCTGGAGCTACCGGCAATTCGACGAATGGGTCACGACCATCGCCGGCGGGCTGGTGGCGCTTGGCCTCAAGAAGGGTGACAAGCTGGCCATCATGCTTCCCAACTGCCCGGAGTTCATGGCGCTGTGGTTTGCGTGCGCGCGCATTGGGCTGGTCGAGGTGACTTTGAACACCGGCTACCGCGGACCACTGCTGCGCCATGTCGTCGAACACTCGGACTCGCGCATGGCGGTGATGTCGCAGGAATATCTCGAGCGATTCCAGCATGAGCTGGTTGGCTTCGGGAAGCTGGAGAAGGTCATCCTGTGGTCGCGCGGATCGACCCAGGTCCCGGATCTCCCGCTTCCGGCCCATCCCTTCGATGTGCTTGAAACGCAATCCGTTCCCTTGCCGGATGTCAGAATTTCCAACCTGGATCCGCTGGCACTCATGTATTCGTCGGGAACCACGGGGCCGTCCAAGGGCATCCTGCTGTGCCATAACTACTTCTGGTGGCATGGCAGCAAGGGCGCAGAAGGGAGGGGCGTCAAGCAAGACGACCGTCTCTACACCTGCCTGCCCCTGTTCCACGCCAACGCCCAGTTGGTCACGGCAATGCCGGTCCTGATGGCTGGGGCAACCTTGATCATCGACGATTACTTCAGCGCATCGACCTTCTGGGAGCGGCTGCGTGCCTGCCGCGCTACCCAGATCAACTACATCGGCGGCATGATCCCCATCCTGATGAAGCAACCGCCGTCCCCGGGAGACCGAAAGCATTCGGTCCGGATGGCCACGGGAGGCGGAGCGCCAAAGGATTTGTGGCTGCAGTTCGAAGAGCGATTCGGCCTGCGCATTCACGAAGGCTATGGTCAAACCGAGAACTGTGTGGCGCTGTCCAATCCGCTCGACGCAACGCGCGTAGGGTCGATCGGACTGCCGATCTGCGGCTATGAGGTGGACCTGGTGGACGACAACGACGAGCCGGTCGGTATCGACACCATTGGCGAGCTCGTGTTCAGGCCGCAGGAGCCTTACATCATGATGGACGGGTACTACAAGAACCCCGACGCCACGATGGCACAAAGCCGCAACCTCTGGTTCCACACCGGCGATCTGATGAAGCGGGACAGCGACGGCTACTACTACTTTGTCGACCGGAAGAAGGATGCGATTCGCCGTCGGGGCGAGAACATCTCGGCGTTCGAGGTCGAAATGGTGGTCAATTCGCATCCCGCAGTGCTGGAATCGGCGGCGATTGCCGTCCCCTCCGAAGTCGGCGAGGACGAGGTCATGATCTGCATGGTTCTCAAACCCGGACAGGAAGTCTCGGCACTTGACCTGATCAAGCACTGCGAGGGTCTGATGCCTTATTACGCAGTGCCCCGTTTTGTTGACTTCCGGACCGAGTTTCCCAAGACACCGACCCACCGCATCGAGAAGTACCGCCTGCGCGAACAGGGCGTCACCCCGACGACCTGGGACCGGGAGAAGGCTGAATACAAGCTGTCCAGGTAACGCTGGGGCTTGCTGACATTGGCGGCGAAGCCGTTCCATCAACTATACAAAGGAATCTTATGAGCACTCTCTTTGGAAAGATTTGCCAGATTGGTTACGTAGTACAGGATATCGAAGCGGCGATGCAGCATTGGCTGTCCATGGGCGTCGGTCCATGGTTCCATGCCGAGAACGTCAACATTGACTACTTCAACTATCGCGGACAGGCTTCCAGCGCCTTGATCGGTGCCGCTGTCGCGAATTCCGGTGACATGCAGATCGAGCTGATCCAGATGAAGAACGATGGGCCCTCCATGTGGAAAGAGTTCGTGGAAGCGGGTGGAACGGGGATCCAGCATATCGCGTACTGGACCAAGGACTACCAGGCTGTTCTGGACCGCGCGCGCTCGCTCGGACACAAGGTCGCACAGGAAGGGCAGATCGGCGGACCGACCGGACGTTTCTGTTATTTCGAATCGGCGTCCACCCCTGGCACGGTGATCGAACTGTCGGACATCAGCGGTCCCAAGGGCCAGATCTTCGAGCAGGTTCGACTGGCGGCCCTCAACTGGGATGGAACCAACCCGATCCGCAAGGTATGAACGTATACACGACACAGTGACGAGGATTAGGAGGATTTTTTGATGCGTGCAATAGTTTCTAACGGCAGTGAAGTCGTTGTTACCGAAGTCGCTCGGCCACAGCCGGGCAAGGGACAGGTTCTGGTTCAGGTGAAGGCCAGTGCGCTGAACCGCATCGATCTGGTGATGGCAAAAGGGGCTGCCCACGGCAGCGCAGGCGGACAAGGCGTGCCCCTGGGCGTCGAATGGGCCGGCGAGATCGTTGAACTGGGCCAGGATGCGGGCGGCTGGCGGGTCGGTGATCGAGTGATGGGTGCAGGCATCGGGGGGTTTGCTGACTTCACTCTAGGATATGCCCCACTGATGTATTCCATTCCGCAAGACATGTCTTACGAGCAGGCCGCAGCGTTGCCCGTAGGTCTTCAGACCATGCACGACGCCATCGCGACCAATGGTGCATTCAAGGCCGGACAGTCGATCCTGGTCCAGGGCGCTAGTTCAGGCGTGGGACTGTCAGGTCTGCAAATCGCGAAAGCGCTAGGTGCCGGATTGGTTATCGGCTCATCGACCTCGGCGGATCGTCGCGCTCGGTTGAAGGACTTCGGCGCGGACGTCGTCGTCGACACCCGCGCGTCGGATTGGGTGAAACAGGTGCTCGACGTCACCGAGGGGAACGGGGTTGATCTCCTCGTCGACATGGTGGCTGGGCCGTATGTCAACGGCGGGCTGGCGGCAACACGTATCGGCGGCCGTATGGTTAACGTCGGCCGCATTGCCGGCGAAAGCGGCGACTTTAATTTCGACTTGCATTCGATGCGCCGCATCAACTATGTCGGTGTGAGCTTCCGCACGCGAAGCCCGGTCGAGGTAGTGGAGGTCGTCACTCGCGCCAGACGCGATCTGGAGCCTTTCATCAGCAAGGGGGAACTGCGCATGCCGATCGACAAGGTGTATCGACTTGATGAAATTTCGCAGGCACTAGAGCACATGGCGACAAACAGCCATTTCGGGAAGATCGTTCTCTCCCACACGTCTTAATCTGATTGAAGGAACAAGAATATGGAAAACGTATACGTCGTCGGCGTCGGCATGACGCTGTTCGGAAGGCTGCTGGATCTGAATATCAAGCAGCTGACAAAGATCGCTGTGGATGCAGCGCTCGAGGACGCGGGCGTGGAGGCCACGAGCCTTCAGGCCGCGTACTTCGGCAACTGTGTGCAGGGGCACATGGAGGGTCAGCACATGATCCGGGGGCCGGTGGCGCTGCGCGCCATGGGTATTGGCGGCATCCCCATCGTCACCGTCGAGAATGCGTGTGCGAGCGCCAGCACCGCCATGCATCTGGCGGTCAACTTTATCAAGGCGGGAGAATGCGATATCGCGCTGGCGGTGGGCGCCGAGAAGATGTATTCGGCAGATCGTGCGAAGATGTTTTCAGCGTTCGATAGCGGATGGGATATCACGCAGGTCGAGGAAAACAAGCGGCGCCTGCTGCAACTGGGGCAGGGGCTGGAAATTCCCGAGGGCACGACTTCGCCCAAGCCATACAGCGTGTTCATGGACATCTATGCCTCTCTCGCGCGCGAGCACATGAAACGTTATGGAACCACCCAACGCCAGCTGGCCGCGGTCGCCGCCAAGAACCACCAGCACTCGCAGCACAACCCGCTGTCGCAGTATCGGGAGCCGTACACTATCGAGCAGGTCCTGGCCGGGCCGCCGATCACCTATCCGCTGACCTTGCCGATGTGCTCGCCCGTTTCGGATGGGGCGGCAGCAGCCATCGTCTGCAACGAAAGTGCGCTTAAACGCCTGGGCCTGGACCGGTCGCGCGCAATCCGCGTCTTGGCTTCCGTGGTGCGGGCCGGCGCGGATCGTGATGTCCATGACGACGCGAATGCCTGTACCGCATTGGCCGCCAGGCAAGCCTATGAGAAAGCCGGTTTGGGCCCGTCCGATGTGTCCGTGGCTGAAGTACATGACGCGACCGCAATGGGCGAAATTGTCCAGACCGAATTCCTCGGTTTCTGTCCGATCGGTGAAGGCGGTCCGTTGGCCGAGCGCGGCGAGACGTCGCTCGGCGGACGTATCCCGGTCAATCCTTCTGGCGGCCTGGAGTCCAAGGGACATCCCATCGGCGCTACCGGTCTGGCGCAGGTTTACGAACTGGTGATGCAGTTGCGTGGTGAAGCCGGCTCCCGCCAGGTGGCTAATGCCCGCGTCGGCCTGGCGGAGAACGGCGGTGGCCTGATCGGGGTCGAGGAAGCGTCGGCGTGCATCACGATCCTTGCGCGTTAAGCCTGTATGCGAGCGCTATCGACATCGGACCGAATCGATAAATTACACAAGACCATGCAAACATCATCTTTTGCTTCTCTCGCCCAATTGGTCAAGTCCAGGGTCAATTCGCCAAGCGAATCGCCGCTCCTGACCTTCGTCGCACATGACGACACTGGCGTCAACCTCGTGGACCATCGTCACTACGACAGTCTCTGGCGTCGAGGGCAGATGCTGGCTCGCGCATTGGCTTCCAGGGGGATGGGGCCGGGCGATCGCTTTGCGCTGCTGATGCAGAACCATGCCGAGTTCGTCGATGCGATCATCGCGTCGTCGATTCTCGGTACTGTGTTCGTGCCGATCGATCCACGTACACGCGGCAAAAAGCTGCAGTACATGCTCGACTTCGTGGAGTGCAAAGGTATCATCGCCGGTTCCTACTGCCTCGACCAATTGATCGAGGTGGCGCCCGAGGTGCCGAGGCTGGAGTGGATGTGGCTGGTCCATGCGGAGGGGCCACGTATGGCCAGCCTTCCGGAGAAAGCCGACTGGCTCGACGCAGTCCTTGTCGATGAGGGCGATGAACTGCCGATTGCGGCGCTCAGCCCGGAGGCGCCCATGCAGATGTTGTTCACCTCCGGAACGACGGGCGACCCCAAGGCTATCATCTGTTCGCACGGCCGATATGCAGCGGCGAGCCTGGGTGTCAGGATGTGCGGGATCGACGCCAACGACCGGATGTACACCGGCTTGTCGCTCACCCACGGCAATGCGCTGCTCTTCACCCTGAGTGGCGCGCTGTATAACCAGATCCCGGCCGTGCTCAGCCGCAAGTTCACCAAGAGCCGGTTGTGGTCCGTGATCCGTGAATTCCGCTGCACGACGCTGAACCTGCTGGGCGGCATGACGACCGCGATCTACAGCGAGCCAAAAAGCCCGGAGGAAGTCGATAACCCGCTTCGCATGGTCATCTGCTCGGGCATGCCAAAGGAACTCTGGGATGATTTCGCGCAGCGTTTCGGCGTACGGATCGTCGAATGGTACGGCGCCGCGGAAGGAGGGCTTACGTTCAATCTTCCCGGCGTCGGCCCCGTCGGCAGCCTCGGCAAGCCGCCGCCAGGCCTGGCCGCCCGCATCCTCGATGAAGAAGATCGGGAGTGCGAACCCTTCCAGCCCGGTGAGATCGTGTTTGCAAATATGGACGGGAGCCCCATCCTTGTCGACTACTACCGCAATTCGGAAGCCTCGGAAAAGAAAACCCGGGATGGCCTGCTGCGCATGGGCGATATCGGCTATCGCGACGAGGACGGCTGGCTCTACTTCATGCATCGCAAGGGAAGCGAACTGCGGCGCAATGGGGAGTTCATCTCGCCCGGCTTCATCGAGAAGGAGGTCTCCGAGCACCCGGATGTCGATGATGTCTTCATCTATGGCGTACCGAGCGCGTCCGGGGTGCCGGGGGAAAAGGACCTGGTCGCAGCTATCGTTGCCCGCAATCCGGCAACGTGGGATTCCGAATCGCTGTTCGCATTCTGCGGGAAGCGCCTGGAGAGGAACAGCGTGCCGACCTACCTTCAGTTGGTCGACGAGATACCCAAGACGGCATCGGAGAAACCGTTGGAGCGTGTGCTGCTTGAGTCGTTCCACCCCGATGCGAACAACGTGTACACCAGATCCAAATAAGCATACTGAGGCCCCCACTATGCAAGACAAATTTTTCAAGCGTCAGCTTGGCAAGACTGGCAGGAACGCGTGTGCCATGGCACTCGGTTGTTATTCGATGAGTAACTCCTACGGGGCGCGATCCGACGCCGAGTCGGTTCAGGTCATTCGCCAAGCCATCGATCGGGGTATCGATCTGATCGACACCGCCGACTTCTACGGATGGGGGCACAACGAGGAACTGGTGGCAAAAGCGTTGGAAGGGCGGCGCGACCGGGTGCTGCTGTCTACCAAGTTTGGGTATGTACGTAGCGGAGAGGGACTTGGGCTTGGACTCCGCAGCGATCCAGCCTATGTCAGGGCGGCGTGTGAGGCTTCCATGCGACGACTAAACACGGATTGTATCGATGTGTACTTCCAGCACCGCCTGGATCCCCAGGTGCCGATCGAAGACACTGTGGGTGCAATGGCGGATCTGGTCAGGGAAGGGAAGGTCCGCTACCTGGGCCTGTGCGAGGTATCGGAGCATACATTGCGGCGCGCGTGTGCCGTTCACGCCATCACCGCCGTACAGGCAGAGTACTCCTTGTGGGCCCGAGAGGCCGAAGAACGCATGCTCGACGTCTATGACGAGCTCGGGGTGTCGCTGATGGCCTTCTCACCGCTTGCGCGTGGCATGCTTTCGGGCAAGCTGCGCAGCCTCGATCAAATGGAATCGGATGACGTGCGGCGGCTGTACCCGCGCTTTTCACCCGAGAACTTTCCGAAGAACGTCATGCTGGTCGACCAACTCGCTGACATTGCCAAGGACATGCACTGCAGTCTTTCGCAGTTGGCATTGGCCTGGCTGTTCAACAAAGATCCCCAGCTGTTTGCGATCTGCGGCTGCGACACACTTGCGTACCTGGATGAGAACTTCGGCGCCTTGAAGCTTCGTCTGGACACTGAAACGATCGAACAAATCGGAAACATATTCGCTCCTGGCTGTATCGCTGGAGACCGGTACCCAGCGGCGATCATGAAGATGCTGGATCGATAAGGCCTGACTTTCCTGGTTTCTTGCCGGCTTGCCCCTTTTTTGGGGAACCACTACACAAATATAGTTGCTGCACTGTGGAGATGCTTACGACCACCAATCCGAGATCACCGCAACGCCACAGATGCCACTCCTATCGGGTTTCTTCTAATCGGCGATTCAGGTGACTTCAAAACCAGGCGCGGCTCCGCGAGTTGGCAGCGGACCATAGCGACGAGGTTGAACTGTTTTGCGCCATGACCCGATCGAACTCGAATGCTACACCTTGGGCTCGGTTTCATAGCGAAGAGCAAGTTCGGAGTTCATAAGTCGTGTGACTTAAAAAGTTAATCATTCTGTCGCACGAATGCGGCGGATGTTGGTGTACGCCAATCCGGCATGACGGAACTAAATCGCAGAAACATGCAAAAGGAGAGATGAAGATGCAAAAGTTCAAGAACAAGGTTGCCCTTATCACCGGCGGAGCGAATGGAATCGGTGCCGCTACGGCGAACCTTCTCGCTCAACAAGGAGCAACAGTTATCGTAGGTGACCTGCGCCCCGTAGAAGATGCCGAATTGATGAGAGCTGCCGGTATCGAGTACGTCAAACTGGATGTCTCCAGCGAATCGGACTGGAAGTCTGTTGTCACCGGCGTGTCGGCCCGTCATGGCGGACTCCATATCCTGGTGAATGCTGCAGGGATCGAAGGCGACGTCACATCGGGCAACCTGGAGCGCATGTCGCTGGATGAATGGCGCCGCGTCATCCAGGTCAATCTCGATGGCACGTTCCTGGGGTGCAGGGAGGTAATGCCGGTGATGCGCAAGCAGGGAGGCGGTTCCATCGTAAACATCTCCTCTCTCGCGGCCTACTACCCAACGCCATACAGTGTCGCTTACGGCGCGAGCAAAGGTGCCGTGACACAGCTAACCAAGTCAGTTGCGCTTCATGGTAGCCAGGGTGGCGTGAAAGTACGCTGCAACTCGGTTCACCCAGGTCTGATCGCGACGCGAATGATTGATAGCATCGCCGCCCAGCTGAATAAAGGCATGGATGCTGCGGCAGCCAATGCCGCACAACAGTACTTCGACCGCGTGCCGCTGGGAGGTGTTGGCAAGCCCGAAGACGTCGCATCATTGATTGCTTTTCTTGCCTCCGATGATGCCGCATACATTACTGGCGCGGAATATACCGTGGACGGCGGCTCGCGTCTGCTGCGCTGAGGCGTCGCTACCTTGCAAATCATAAATGCCCAAAGGAGACACAGCACCATGACTACCGCTTCTTCTACTACTGTCGCTGCCACAGAAACTCAGAGGCTTGCGAGCTTCGCGGCCGGCATGACGTTCGAGCAAATCCCCGCTGCGCTACGGGATTCCGCCAAGGAGCACCTCCTCGACACGCTGGGCGTCGCGATCGCGTCGAGTGGTTTTGGTTTTGCCAAGTCAGCCCTGCAGGGCGTTCTGGCGCTCGGTGAGGGCGGCGCATCGACGGCAATCGGCTTCGGAGACCGGATGTCGGCCGCCTCTGCCGCATTGGTCAACGGCGTCCTCGCCCATGGCCTCGATTACGACGACACGCATATCGCCGCCATTTATCACGCCAGCGCACCGGTCATGCCTGCGGCCCTCGCGGTCGGAGAAGTTCGGGGCGCGAGTGGTAAGCAGGTGCTGTTGTCTTATGTCCTGGGACTCGAGGTCGGTTGCCGCCTTGCCTTGGCTGCGTCCGGCGATTTCATGCGCGGGGGATTCCATCCGACCGCGATCTGCGGGACGTTCGCTGCGGCTGCGACCGCCGGCAAGCTCATGGGACTGAGCGAGCAACAACTGTCATGGGGGCTGGGCATGTGTGGCAGCCAGGCGGCCGGCGTGCTGGAACTCGGCACGTCATGGCTCAAGCGCTTTCACGGCGGCTGGGCGGCGCATGCCGGCGTGATCGCCGCAAGCATGGCCAGGGCCGGCTTCGTTGGGCCTGACACGATGCTCGAAGGTCCACGCGGGCTGTATGCGACGCATATTCGGCGCGTTCCACAGGGCGAACAGTCGCCCACCCACGCGTTGGGTGCGGTGTGGCATGCGTCGGCAATTGCGTTGAAGCCTTATCCGTGCTGCGGCTTCCTGCACGCCGCCGTGGATGCGGCGCTCGAACTGCGCGATCACTTCAACCTGGCCGACGTCGAGCGAATCGAATGCCCCCTGTCACTGGAGTTGCACAAGCTGATCGCCGAACCGCGGGAAGACTGCATTCGCCCGACTGAACCTTACCGCGCCTTGTTCAGCATCCAGTACGTGGTGGCGCTCGCGCTGGTGCGGGGACGTGTCGACCTTGCCGCATTTCACGACGAACCCCTGGACGAGCCTGATGTGTTGGCACTGGCTGCGCGGGTGCAGTGCGTTGACGACCCCCTGAGCGACTATCCCGCCCACTTTCCGGGAGAAGTGATCGTCCACCTGAAATCCGGCCAGATCTTGCGCTGCCGCAAGTCTTCCAGCCTCGGCACGCCCGAGTTTCCGTGGTTGCGGAAGGATATCGTCGGCAAGTTCATGGCGAATGCCACGCGTGTGGTTCCGGAAGCGGCAGCACGGGAGCTGGTCACTCGTGTGCTGGCGATCGAGCAGGAGCACTCGCTTGAGCGGCTGATGAGTCTGGCCTGTCGGCCACGCTAGGCCAGACATATAACAAGGAATGGCGATGATGAAAATTAGAAGGCGGATTGCAGGTACACCTGAACCCATGCATTTCTGGCGCGGATTCGGCGATGTCCGGATTGCCGGAGATTCCTGGGGAGATCCGGCAGCCCCCTTGGTGGTGCTGCTGCATGGAGGCGGGCAGACACGCCATGCCTGGAAACGCATCGGCGAAGAGCTCGGTGCGGCGGGATACTATGCGGTCGCCTTCGATGCCCGGGGCCACGGCGACTCTGATTGGGTTGACGATGGAGACTACAGTCAGGATGCGATGCTCGAGGATTTGAGATGCGTGATCGGCCAGCTGGGCAAGACGCACGCAGCACTGGTCGGCGCGTCGATGGGGGGAGAAACGAGTTTGATCGCTGCAGGTGAACGGAGACTTCATGCCAGCGCAGTGATTCTGGTAGACACGGCTCCGAAGGTCGAAATCGAAGGCGTGCAAAAAATTGGCGCATTCATGCTTCAGAAGCGGGATGGCTTCGACTCGCTGGAAGAAGTGGCCGATGCGATAGCGAACTATCAGCCGCACCGTACGCGACCCAAGGATTTGGGTGGGCTTGCCAAGAATGTGCGTCTTGGCGCGAATGGTAAATACTACTGGCACTGGGATCCGCAGTTTCTGATTGGACTCGAGAAGACGTTTGACCTTGTCAAACGTCAGCAACGGCTAGAGACGTGTGCAAGTCGCGTAGAAATTCCAACATTGCTGGTGCGCGGCGGTATGTCAGACGTCGTCAGTGAAGAGGGCGCGCGCGAATTTCTGCGGCTTTACCCGAAAAGCCAATATGTGAATATCACCAAGGCGAGCCATATGGTGGCAGGTGACCGAAACGACATCTTCGGCGCAGCGATCATCGAATTTCTGTCGCGGGAGGTCCCACCTTCTCCTGCGGACAGGTGATTTTGTGCGAGATACGGGGTTTTCTCCATGATGAACGGCGACGGGACAAATTATCCGCGTAGCAAGCGCATCATGCTCACCCGGAAAAACACGATGGGGAAAAGGGGGTGTGGTCTTTCATTTCGGATCGAACGAGAAACTGCAGCTCGAAGTATTGAAGCTCTATCACCACAGATTCGTGGAAGAGGTGTTCGCCGCGAGCGTGCACCAAGTCAATACGGTTGCGTGCAAAGAATCAATAATTTGCTTATCACGATGAAGCAGCTATGGCAGTAGCGCGCTTAGGCGTCTCGCAGATTTCGAAATATATATTTTTTATAACGACAGGAGGAGAAATGAAAAAATTGCTGGCTTCCATATTGCTGGTACTGACGTCGTCCTTGGGCTTCGCCGCAGAACGAGGAACGCCCGATGAGGCGGTCGCGCTCGTACAAAAGGTTATTTCGTCGCTGAAGCAAAACGGACGCGACAAGACGATCGAGGAAATCAATAACAAGAGCGCGAAATATCTGGACAAGGATTTGTATGTCGCAGTCCTCGACTTGAACGGTGTCGTGCTTGCCAATGGCACCTTTCCCAAGTTGATAGGAAAGGATGTCTTGTTGATGAAAGATGCCGACGGCCGGGCATTTATCAAGGATGGAATGGAAGTGGTCAAGACAAAGGGCAAGGGATGGATCGACTACAAGTGGCCAAACCCAGCGACAGGTAACATCGAACACAAGTCGACCTACATGGAACAAGTCGGCGACGTGGTCATCAACTGCGGGATTTACAAGGGCAAGTGAAGCGGTTCCCTGATGCTTTCTGCCACGAGGTTCGACGACGCCGTGCCAGGACGTCTAACGGCGAGCTTCTATTGGCCGCGCTCCGTGTTTTTTCGAAACACGGGTATGTAGCGACGCGCATGGACGACATTGCCGCAATGGCCGGTATCTCGAAGGGGGCACTATACCTGCACTTCCTGAACAAGGAAGAGTTGTTCAAGGCCGTCGTGCGAGAGAACGCCGGTTTCAATCCTGCCGAGATTGAAACCCTTGTCGAGCGGAGTGAAGTGGATTGCCAACAATTGCTCCGCATTGTTCTGCACGAGATATCGGAACGCCTTTGTCGTACGCCGTTGTCCGACATTGCCAGACTTGTTGTGGCCGAAGCGGGAAACTTTCCGGAGCTATTACGCTTTTATTATGAAGAGGTCGTGGTACCAATCGAGGCGATTGTCACCCGAGTTCTTCTACGTGGTGTCGACCGTGGCGAGTTCCGGATCCACGACGTAGCCCACGGTGCCAGCATCATTGTTGCGCCGATGATGCTGAGTGCGATGTCGCATTCCTCTGAAATGTCCATCGGCAAGGAATGTGGATTGCACGAGGACTTGTTAGCAGACTTGCTTTTTTCCGGCCTGGTGCAAACGAACCCGCCATCAAGCTAGACGTTATCTATGCATGCCGGGCATCGAGCCTCGAGTTCCTTGTGTCGATATTTCCCTCACTGATCGCCTTTATCGGTGCGACGCCTTTCTGGATCAGGATGCTGGTGCTGGCATGGCTGATCTATGCCTGGCCGCCGCTGGCACAGTGGCTTTCGTCCATCCTTTAAGTACCGCCGCCAACGGGCCTCGTGCCGAATGGAGCACGGAGCCCCAAGCGGCACCGTAAATCACCGCTTGGCGGCAGGGGCGGTTCATATTTTCGTCGTCGTCACAATCACGAATCCGCGTTGCCTAACGATTGCTTGCGATATTCGCCGGGCGTCTTTCCCGTCCAGCGTTTGAAGGCGCGTTGAAAGGCACTTTGCTCGGAAAATCCCAGCAAGTAGGCTATGTCGAGGAGGGCCAATGTGTGGTCTGCGAGATAAGTTAGCGCGAGATCGTGTCTTAGTTCGTCAACAAACGTCCGGAAATACAATGCATGCTGCTTTAGCTTCTGGCGTAACACGCTGGGTGGCAGTCCCAATATCTTCGCGACATATCCGACATCTGGCTCACCGTTCCTGAACGCGTTGATAATGACTCGTCGGCAATCAGTGAGCCATTTGGGTTCCGACGGATCCCCAATCTGCGTGAGAAGACGGTCACACAAGGCTGTCATGAGTGCATGGACTCGCGCATCCCCCTGTGGCAGCTTCACATCAAGAAATTCACGATCAAAACATAGCGCTACTTCGTCTGCATCGAAGCGAATCTCGCATCGAAACAAATTCTGGTAGGGCGCAAGATCCGCGGGTGCCGAATGACGGAATGCCACCCAGCGAGGCGACATGGCAGGATTGCCCGTCGTTTGGCGAGCCGTGGTAATCCAACTGGCCATTGCCATCTCATCCAATAGATTGGGAGTCGGCTCACCTTGGTCCATGAAGCTTCGCCAATACCGAATGAATGCGGTTTCGTTTTCCTCCACCCAGATATGGCCGACATTGCTTGCAAGCGCTGTGTAGCGCGCCAGCTGAACAAAAAGTTCCCTCATGTTGGAGCAGCTGAGAACAGCGAAGCCGTAAGCGCCTAGGTAGCGCGGCCTCATTCGCTCCCCAAGGCGAAGACCAAGATGTGGAATCGCGAATTGCGAGACGACATAGGCGCACGCACGTACGAAATCATCACAGGGCAGACGTCCGTCATGATCGTCGAGCAGGCCTGGTTCATTCCCAACTCTGCGAAGCAGGTCTTCAGCCGGAAGGCCAAGCTCCTCACTGTACTCCGTCAACAAACGCAAAACCCATGTCGCAGTGGTGTATCTGCTTCCAATCGGGGGGGATGATTGCGCGCTCAATTCTGATGATTTCATACCGCCGTGTGAGTTGGCATTTGGTGGCTAACTACTTGCCTTTGTCATAGCCCTGCCGCATGCCCTGGTGAGAAAAGTGCATGATGTTGCGTTGGCTCGAAGTGGCAACGCGATTTATTTGTCTCCACGGACGATATTACATAATTTTTCGATCAAGGTTCCTTTTTTTTGTGAGGTTGTTCACGTCTTGATCGGCCCTGCAATAGCGGCATCATCGCTTGCTCGCTTTCCGCCCACTCGCCACGTGTCGGCGGAGTTGACCGACACAGCATCACGTCACTCACGTCGGACCACTTTTTCTCGGGTCAATGATTGCCTGCGTTGCAGTCAATACCAGCGTGAATTCCCGCAGTAATAATCCAATCGTTCTCACCTGCAATGGAGAGGCAACCATTTTCAGACGCTCGCATCTTCGAGAAGTCTGGTTCGGAAGTGGAAAACAATTCTTATTCTAACTATTTGGGAGACACCAATATGATGAAACCAGTCTTGGCACTGGCCGTGCTTGCAACGTTTGCTCCGTTTTGTCACGCACAATCTGCTTCGAATGTATCGATGTATGGGGTAGTCGATGCAGGCGTCGCATTTACCGACAACGGCGCAGCGGCACGATCGAATTCGGTTGGCCTTTCTTCCGGCGTGATGACTGCGTCGTTGATTGGCTTTCGTGGGGTTGATGATCTTGGTAACGGTTTGAAGGCCAAGTTCCAGCTCGAGGCAGGGTTCGATCTCGATACTGGCGCCATGAAAACGTATGCAGGCAATCCGTCGACGGCCACCCCGACTGCGACTGGTGGCGCTGCTGTTAACGGCCTGTTCAATCGCCGCTCCTATGTCGGGCTGGAAGGTGGCTTCGGCAGCGTGACGCTCGGCCGCGACTATACCCCGAACTATTATGTGGTGAGGGATACCGATGTCATGGCCTTGGGACTGTATGGCAACCTGCAGCAAACAGTGGCGTTGTCGGGAACCGGATCTGAACGATTTGGACGCGCGAGCAATGCCGTCTTCTATGAATCTCCTGACCTGGATGGCTTCAAGGCTCGGGTAATGGTCAGCTTCGGTTCGGAAAGCGCAGGCGGCGCGGGAATGCCGCCGTCGGATGCCAACCGCATGTGGGGCGCAAGTGGCATCTATACGATGGGCGGCCTGGTCCTCGCTGGTGCCTATCAGGAACTCAAACTGCCGCTGGTTGCTGGTACGCCAGCGGCATTCACCGGCGGTAGCAGCACTCGCAAAGATCACGTGATCGGCGCGAAATATACGTTCGGGGCCTATACGCTTTCAGCGGGTTACTTCCTGGCGAAGCAGCCTAACAATGCTGACAGTAGTGATGCCTGGTTAGGCGCTTCGGCAAAAATTGGCACAGGTACGGTATACGCCAACCTGCAGCGAATGAAGCAGGAAGCGGTGGCCGGCGCCGCAGCGACCGGGAATGTATTCGGTCTGGGTTATGTACATCCGATGTCGCGCCGCACGTCGCTGTACGCTTCTTACGGCCAACTGAACAACAGCGCGACCGCGGCCTTCCCCCTGATTTCCGGTGACGGAGCAGTAGCTCCCGGCGCACTCAGCGCAGATATCAAGGCGCTGGCAGTCGGTATTCGACACTTTTTCTAAGCACTCCCCCAAGGCGGGCCATGGCGGTCCGCCGGCTTGAGTCCAAGCGACCAATTGTCTCCAAGGTGTGCGTCGCCTGCGCGATGCCTTACCTGGGCTGGATAGCATATTCAGCCCAGGCATTTTTCAGTTCTACATACTCGCGGCTGGTCAGAAGCCATCCGATGCACATGGCAATGCTTGACACTTGAAGCCGGGCAGCTCAACTCGCAGCGCCTCGATCGCCATGCGGTCAGCCAGGCGACGAATGCGATCGTGGCGGACCGTACTTCGTCGGCAAGCAATAAGGGCATCGGGATCATTGAAGCATTGAAGCGTTCTACAAAATACATGCTGGTTCATATCAACTTTTTACAAGGAGACATCTCATGCATCGGATCATCAAATCGCTTCTCATCACTGCTGCACTGGTCGCAGCCGGCACGGCTACAGCCCAGACCAAGATTGCCTTCGGTGGCGCGATGCCAACCAACGAGGCGAACTCGCGCGCCAACGTCCAGTTCTTCAAGCGGGTGGAAACGCAGACCAACGGACAATTGAAGTTCGACGCCAGCTTCGACGGCCAGGTCGTCAACTACCGCAGCACGCTGGGCAGCATCAAGGACGGCCTCGTGGATGCGGGCCAACTGTTTCCTGCCTTCTTCTTCAGTGAGCTGAAGACCCTGAGTCTGTTCCTCCAGCTCGGCCCTCAGCCGCTCGATCCCTGGTCAGGCGCAGCCGCGATGAACGAGATGGTGCTGTTGAACTGCCCCGAGTGCGACGCCGAACTATCGCGTTACAAGATCAAGGGACTCTCGTTTTCCGGTAGCGCACCTTTCTACACCATCCTCCGGAATCCGATCAATGACATCGGTGAACTCAAGGGCAAGCTCATCCGGGGCATCGGCCCGTCACAGGTATTCATTCAGCAGCTTGGGGCGAATCCCGCCGCGACCGCGCCGTCGGAGATATTCGAGGCGATGCAACGCGGCCAGATCGAGGGCGCTATCGCTGGTGTTGATTGGCTGAAGCAGTATGGCCTCGCCGATGTGGCAAAGTTTGTCGTCGAACAGCCTACCGGCCATGACTTCGCCGGCCGCATGCCGTTTGTCGCCAGTACCGAACTCTGGAAGAAACTGAGTGCTGAACAGAAGCAGGTGATCTCCCGGAACCTGCCATTCCTGGTGGCCGAGGCCACGGCAAACAGCGTCGCCGACGGCCAGGAGGCACGACGGTTTGCCGAAAGCAAGGGGGTGAAGTTCAGCCCCGTGCGCGGCTACTCCGACAAAGTGGCGGCGTTCCGTAGTGCCGAGATCGAGCGCATCGTCAGCAGCTACAAGAAACAGGGGGTGGAGCGCGCGGACGTCCTGGTTAAAACATATCTCGAGAAGCTCGCGAAGTGGGAAAAGATCGTTGCGGAAACCAAGGGTGACCGCAAGGCGTACGAAGAGGCGTTGTGGAGCGAAATTTTCTCCAAGCTGAAGTGACACTAGCACTTAGGTCAACAAGTAGCGAAGGTCAAGGCAATACGGTACTGCATCGCGCAGTAATAATCCACCTGCCAGACTGTACTGCCATGAAAGAAGGCGGATGTGCGTTGCGTCGTGCTTGACCCTATGCATCAACTTAGAAAGAAACAGGCAATGAACATTCGCGACGGCCTTCCGGAAGGCGACTGGAAAGTGCTTGAACCTCGCATTTCTCCCATAAACCTTGACGATTGCACCCGCGAACAGAAGCAACTTCTGGCAGAGCTGCGCAAGCTGTCATTTAATGTCTTCCTTTCTCTAGGAAGGACGATATGGAAGCCACCTCACGTGAAAGCCACGGTTATATTCTCACCAGCATAGAAGACTTGTGGGCCCGTGGCCTCAGCAACAGCCTGTGGTATCTCTCGTTCGGGCTGGCCTGCTGCGCCGTCGAAATAATGCAGGCTGCCGCGTCCCGTTACGACATGGATCGATTCGGCATGATGCCCCGCGTCAGTCCCCGGCAGGCGGACCTGATAATTGTCGCCGCCACGCTGCCCAACAAGATGGCGGTTGCGCTACGCAAGGTCTATGATCAGATGCCCGAGCCCAAGTATGTGATCTCGATGGGGTCGTGTGCGAACGGCGGTGGGTATTACCACTACGCGTATTCCGTGGTGTGACGATGCGACCGCATTATTCCGGTGGATGTGTATGTGCCCGGTTGCCCGCCGACGGCAGAAGCGCTCATTTACGGCATCATGCAGCTGCAGCGAAAAATATCGCGCAATAAGGTCATGCGACGCTGAGGTATTCTGACTGTTCTTATCTCTGCAGACATATCGAGATTCGGAATCACGACATCGACCGACAAGGCTAAAGAGCACGAGCGGAACATTCTCTCGTCAACTGAATGTTCTCGCTAATCGAAGTCTATCAGCCCAGTCCGGTAGCCCGCGCATTGCGCTCGCGTTCGAGCTTGGTGATGTAGCGCTGCACTGCAGCCAGCATCGGCGGTCCAGGCTTCACGAACATGCAGCCCATCTTGCGAATTGATTTGCCGCTCGTTAGCGACAGGTCATTCGAATTGCGGATCTGCAGGTCTACCAGGACCGGGCTTCCGCCGGGCAGTTCAAGGCGGCAATCCTTGTAAATACGGCCGATGGTATTGTCGAGCAGCTTTTTTTCATCGATGACGGCGATGCCGCCGCCGCTGATGTCTTTCAAGGTGACGACGACGGTCGCGGCTGCTACGCCCGCTTCTTCGTCCGCCGGTATGCGGATAGTGCAGCGCAACGGTGTGGCAACCGGAGTGGGAACTCGGTAGTGCTCGCGGCGCTGCAAGCGGACCATATTGGTCGGCAAACCGATATACAAGGCCGGTAAATTGTCATACAGGCATTCCTTTACCCTTTCGGCAAAGAAGAAGATACGGATATTGTCGAGCACGGTCTCGAACGAGACATTGTCGCTGTCCAGGATACGCTGGTTGACCAGATTGCTCGGCGCACGGTCGATCACCACCATGCCATTGTCTTCATCCACCTCCAGCACGGAAGTCACAACAGCCTCGGCGCCACCGTCAGCCTGCATGCTGACGAGCTGATTGCGCTCGCTCATTGCGCGCAGCAATCCCACGATTTCGCGGCGGGAATGTACTTGATACGGACTGACATCTTCCGTTCCGAACTTCGAATTGAGTACCATGTATTTTTACTTGTCTGCTGTCTGTTTAGGGGCGAGGCTTGGGGCCCTTTTCACCAGTGTGCTTGATTGCGTCGATATGGTAAAGCCATGCAAGCAATTCCGCCACAACTCTGTACAAGGCGGGTGGAATATGTCGATCCAGATCGACTTGCATCAGCAGCGCAACCATTTCCTTCGACTCATGTACAAAGACCCCGTGCTCGCGGGCACGGCTGATGATCTGCTCGGCGATCAAGCCGCGGCCTTTGGCCACGACGGTGGGAGCGGTATCGCCGGTCTGATAGGCGAGGGCGACCGCATTTTGCGTGGGCGGGGGCCTATTCATCACGCTTGACCAGAAAGGAATCCAGTGGCGAGCCCGCCGCATCCAACCGGTCGGCCAGCAGGCTACGGTACTCGTGCAACATGCCGGCCACGCTATCGCTGCCTGCATGGACCTGCACATGCACGCGATCCCCGACCAGACGGATGCTGGCCGACACGCCACCCAGATGAGGCAATTCAAAACGTACCGCGCTGCTCCATACTGATTGTTCCGCTGCTTCGCCGCCGCTGCGCTCGGGGGTGTCTTCGTTGATTTCCCATTCCATCTGCTGCCCGGGCCACAGTTCGCCCTGCCAGCGAATCTGGTGATTTTCCAGAGTGTTGAGCTGCGAATGAATGATGCGGGCAGCCTCAGGTTCGATGGTGGGCAAGGGGGCTTGCGCACGTGCGAGCACGTCGGCGTCCGTGTTGGCGCCGGATTGCACCTGTGCGTCGCGAATGAGTGTTGTCAGTTTGCCGGCCCCTTCGCTCAACTCGCGTAAGTCGTTCGCCAGGCGCGACAAGTCCAGGCGGTCTCCTTCCGATGGAGACGCGGCTGCCTTCGATTGACCGGGTGAGGTCATGTTCGACTGCGGTTCGCGCGCAAGATCGGACAGACTGCGGCTACCGCTGATCCATTCATGCAGATGCGATTCGTAGAACAGACCGCTGGTCGACAGACCGTCCTGCATCGCCGTTGCAAGTTGTTTCGGGTCGATGGCCGGGGCCGGCAGCAAGGGGGCGTGCGCGTTCACAGCAGGCGAAGCGCCTTGTTGTTGTGCGGATTGCAATAGCTGGCCGATCAGACGGCCGGTCGAACTGAGTGTGGCGGGGGCGCTGCCGCCTTGCTGGGTCAGCAGAAAAGTTGGACGCGGCTCGCGCGCCACGAATACCATGTTGAACATGTCGCCGACTTTCGACCCCACCGGGAGCGCCATGCGCGCCGCAGTGTCGGCCACTCTCACGACAAAGCTGCCGTCATCCAGCATGGATTCGACGGTTGCCTGCAATTCCCGTCCGATAGCAATCTGTGTCAGTCGCCGAAAGACTTCCTGGCGTGCGTCGGTTGCCGATGTAACCGGAGAAGCGGCTTCAAGCGTGGCCAGCGGCCGCGGTGAATTGAGGTCGGCCCGCGGCAGCATGGCCGTCAATTGGTTTGCTTGACCCCGTACGTCTGGGGAAGTTTACGATCACCGCCGGCATTTTTCATGATGGCCGACAGGCGGGCCATCCAGGGTTCCGTAAGGTCGCGGATCTGGCGATCGTCATCCAGGATCTTTTTGATGATCCTGGTTTTCGTTTCGCGCGCAAGTGGAGAGAGCGGCTGGCGCGGCTCTTCGGATTTTTTCAGCATCTCGACCTGGCTGGAACAGCGCGATTCCAGCGCTGCCAGTCTTTCCCAGTCGCCGACACGGGCTGCGGCCAGCATCTGGTCGGTGATATCCGCGACGGTTTCGTACAACGCGATGACTTCCTGGTTATCCATGGTTGATCACGCCTTCATCAGTCTCGATGGTTGCGGTGCGAGCGGGTCATAGGCTTGCGCCTGTCCCGGCGCTGGCGCCGCTGCGGGTTGGGCCGCCGCTTCAGCGGAAGCGCCGGATGCCGGCGATATGGCATCCCAGGCGCCCTTCAGGCCCTTCAGGAGTTGGTAAATCTCGTCCAGCGTCTGCGGTTGGTTCTTCAGATTGGCCGTCAACAGCCGGTTGCTCATGTATTCATACAGCGCATCGAGGTTCAGGGCGATCTCGCCACCCACCTTTTTGTCGAGGCTGGCGCGCAAACCGTTATCGATAATGGAGATCGCATGTGAAATCGCCTTGCCCTTGGCGGCAATATCGCCCGTCTGCATGTGATGCTGCGCCGAAGCGACGGCGACCATCGCGCCTTCGAACAGCATCACGATGAGTTTGTGCGGGCTAGCCGCCGCCACGCCGGTCTCGACCCCGACTGTCGCATAAGCGTTTGCGCCGCTCCGCGTTGATCCAAACATGTATATCCCCTTTACCGGCTTCAACAGCTTGCTGCTTCATCATGTACCTGTTACCAGTGCCGGGGCAGGGAGGCGAGGCGCTTGATGCATCAGACTTTACAGACTTGATACTTTCGCACGCTCGCCAACTGCCGATTTCACGGACCGGGCACACGCCGACGGCGATTTACGACCGCCCCGGCTTGCCTACAAAACCATCACCAGTGATTTCAGCTGATAAGCATAGCCATTTATCGGCTTTGCCAAATCGAACTTTAGAGGGCAATTTATACGCTTACTCTGCAACGCTTCAGGCTTTTTGCCGAATTAGCAAGCCATGCGACTGATCGAGCGTCTTGGAAATACGCAGCGCTTCCTCAGTCGGCATTTGCCGGATCACTTCCTTGGTTTGGCGGTCCAGCACCTTGACCACGGTGCGGTCAGTGTCCTCATCCAGCGCAAATTCAAGGCTTTGCGAGCGCTCTTCGAGTGCCTTGTTGATACTTTTGAGCGCTTGCGATACTTGCCCAAGGCTGGGAACCGTTGCCGGTTGCTCAACCGCCGCCGCGGTCTGCACCGTGGCGGCGGCACTCCGTGCCGCCAGCAGGGTCTCGGCGGCAGAGATGCCTTCACTGCGCGCCGCCCCGGGTGGGCTGTTATTGCCGATCACGCTAATGTCCATGATGTCCTCCATTGCAGAGAAAGCCCGAACTTTTGCCCGGGAAAATAAACTAATACCTGAATTGCCGTATGGAAAACCCATTTGGCGCCTGCAACTATTAACGGCTGCATGTGAAAAGAATTTAGGCTTCGACAACATTTATTTGTATAAAAAGCCAATTTCGAGAACAGTTGCCCTTTTTCAACGTTTCATTGCAGATTGATCGCTCAAGACGCGCGGTAATCTTCCGATAGTCTCTACAACGTCCGTGAGTGATTCCATGTTTGACGATAAATCCATACTCATTACCGGCGGTACCGGCTCGTTCGGCAAGAAGTTCATCAAGACTATTCTTGCCCGATACAAGCCGCGCCGCGTTATCGTCTTTTCACGCGACGAACTCAAGCAATTCGAGATGCAGCAGGTGTTCAACGACCCGGCGATGCGTTACTTCCTGGGCGATGTGCGCGACGGGCAGCGCTTGCGCCAAGCAATGCGCGGGGTCGATTTCGTGGTGCACGCGGCGGCGCTCAAGCAGGTTCCGGCAGCCGAATACAATCCGATGGAATGCATCAAGACCAATATCCACGGTGCCGAGAACGTCATCAATGCGGCCCTGGAAAACGATGTCGAAAAGGTCATTGCGCTGTCGACGGACAAGGCGGCCAACCCGATCAATCTGTATGGGGCAACCAAGCTGGTGTCCGACAAGCTGTTTGTGGCGGGGAACAATATCGCGGGCGGGCACAAGACACGCTTCGCGGTGGTCCGCTACGGTAACGTGGTCGGCTCGCGCGGATCCGTCGTGCCGTTTTTCCGCAAGCTGATCGACGAAGGCGTCAAGGAGTTGCCGATCACCGATCCGCGCATGACGCGGTTCTGGATCACCTTGCAGGATGGAGTCGATCTGGTGTTCAAGAGTTTCGAGCGCATGCATGGCGGAGAAATCTATGTGCCCAAGATTCCTTCGTCGCGGATTACGGATCTGGCTGCGGCGATGGCGCCTGAGTTGCCTACTAAAATGATCGGCATTCGTCCTGGGGAAAAGCTGCACGAGACCATGTGCCCGGCGGACAACGCGCATCAGACGCTGGAGTTCAAGGATCACTATGTAATCTGTCCGGCAATTACCTTTGCGGTGCAGTCGGATTACAAAGTCAACCGGCTTGGCGAAATCGGCAACTCTGTTGGCGAAGGCTTCGAATACAGTTCAGGGATGAACCCGGAGTTTCTTAGCATCGCAGAACTTCAGGCGCTTGAGGCGACTTTCGAGCCATGATTCCCTACGGCCGTCAGGACATCAGCGAGGAGGACATCCAGACCGTCGTTGACGTCTTGCGCTCGGATTTTCTGACGCAAGGCCCTGCTGTTGAGCGATTCGAACAAGACGTGGCGCGGTACTGCGGCGTTAAATATGCCGTCGCGGTCACCAATGCGACCTCGGCTCTGCATCTTGCCTGTCTGGCGGCCGGACTCGGGCAGGGCGACGTCTTTTTGACCTCGCCCAACACCTTTGTCGCATCAGCGAATTGCGGCCTGTATTGCGGGGCAAGCCCGGATTTTGTCGACATCGACCCGCGGACATACAACCTCGACGTCACTGCCCTCGAAGAAAAGCTGGTGCGCGCCGAACAACAGGGCAAAACGCCGAAACTTGTGATCCCCGTGCATTTCGCGGGCCAGTCCTGCCACATGGAACGTATCGCCGAACTCAGCGCTCGTTTCGGGTTCTCGGTGATCGAGGATGCATCCCATGCGGTCGGCGGAAGCTACCTCGGCGCTCCGGTCGGTTCGTGCCGGTTTTCCGATATGACTGTATTCAGCTTCCATCCTGTCAAAATCGTAACGACGGGCGAGGGCGGCATGGTATTGACGAACCGGACGGATCTCTACGAAAGACTGATTTGCCTGCGCTCACATGGCATCACGCGCGATGCCCGCCGGATGGATCGCGCACCTGACGGGCCTTGGTATTACCAGCAGAGTGAACTCGGATTCAATTACCGCATGACCGACATCCAAGCCGCGCTCGGAAGCAGTCAGTTGCAGCGGTTAGACCAGTTCGTCGAGCGGCGGCGCTTGCTTGCACGGCGCTACGACGCCGCGCTGTCCTCACTGCCTCTGACCTTGCCCTGGTGTGCGCCGGATGCTTCATCCGCGTGGCACCTTTACGTAGTGCGGCTGCATGTGCAGGAATGCGCAAAGGCCCATCGTGAGGTGTTTGAAGAGTTGCGCGCGCGAGGTATCGGCGTAAATCTCCATTACATACCTGTCCACACGCAGCCGTACTACCGCAGATTCGGATTCGCGCAGGGAGACTTTCCTGCGGCGGAACAGTACTATCGCGAAGCGATCAGCCTGCCAATGTTCTACGGCATGTCCGAAGATATGCAGGATCAGGTTATCGATGCACTTTACGGGGTGCTGGCATGAGGGTCGCGATCATCGTACAGGCACGGATGACGTCGACAAGGCTTCCTGGCAAGGTATTGAAAGAGGTGCTGGGCAAGCCTTTGCTCGAATACCTGATCGAGAGATTGAAACGTGTTAACGCCGCCAGCGTTATTGTGATTGCCACGACTACCAATGATTCCGATGTACCGATCGTGGAACTTTGCGACCGTCTTGGTGTTGCGGTTACACGCGGATCCGAGCAAGATGTGCTCGCCCGCTACTATGAATCTGCGAAAGCGCACGGGGCCGACGTGGTGGTAAGGATCACCTCCGATTGCCCCGTCATCGATCCGGCCATCATCGATCAGGCGATCCGCTACCATGCCGACAATGCCGGTCGATTCGATTATGTGACAAACGCGTTTTCCAAGACCTATCCGAACGGGATGTCGGTGGAGGTATTTTCCTTCCGGGTGCTGGAAGAGGCCTATCGGGAGGCATCGGCCGAACCGGAGCGCGAACATGTGACACCTTTCATCTACTTGCGGCCGGAGCGTTACGGCATAGGTCAGCTTGCCTATCCAAGGGATTTAAGCGGCCATCGCTGGACCGTGGATACGGCCGAGGATTTCGAATTGATACGTCTTATCATCGAGGCGCTCTATCCTGGCAACCCTGAATTCGGACTTGAAGATATCGCGGAAAAACTGAATGAAAATCCCCATTGGGCACTCATCAATGCCCATGTGGTGCAGAAGAAATTAGGCGAATAAGGAACCGCAATGGCATCCGAATATAAAACCGAGCAGGAAGCGTTCTGGGCCGGTAATTTTGGCGATCAGTACATCGAGCGTAATCAGGGAGCAGCAATGCTGGCGGGTAACCTGGCGCTGTTCAGCCGGATTCTTGAGAGGACCCGTAATGTCGGATCCGCGATCGAGTTCGGCGCAAACATCGGGATGAACCTTGCCGCATTGCGCCTGCTGGCGCCGGGCATAGACTTGTCGGCCATTGAAATCAATGCCAAGGCGGCCAGCGTGTTGGAGCAACAGGGCGGCATCAAGGTTTATCCGCAGTCGATTCTTGATTTTCAACCGGATGTTAAGCGCGATCTGGTGTTGATCAAGGGCGTGCTGATTCACATAAACCCGGACAGCCTCGCACAAGTGTATGACCTGCTGTATCAGACGGCCGGACGATATATCTGCATCGCTGAATACTACAATCCTGCACCTGTCGAGGTACTTTACCGCGGCAATGCCGGGCGTCTGTTCAAGCGGGATTTCGCGGGAGAGATGCTCGACCGCTTCCCGGAGCTGCGGCTGGTGGATTACGCGTTCTGCTACCGGAGAGATAACCAGTTCGCGCAAGACGACATTACCTGGTTTCTGCTGGAGAAGCCTGCCGCATGAACATCGGCATCCGCACCGACTCTTCGACCGCGATTGGCACCGGCCATGTCATGCGTTGCCTGACGCTTGCAGACGCATTGCGCGCCGCAGGTGCCCGCGTCGTCTTCGCCTGCCGTGACCTGCCAGGGAATCTGAACGCCTATATTTCCAGCAAGGGCTACGCTGTGCATACATTAGCGGGCATTGAAAACCTGGTGTGGGAAGAGGACGCCGCGCATATGAAGGCATTGCTCGCCAGCGAGCCAACGGCGCCGGACTGGCTGATCGTCGATCATTACGCGCTCGACGCGCGCTGGGAATCCGCAATTCGACCCAGTGTAGGACGGATTATGGTGATCGATGACCTTGCAAATCGCCGGCATGATTGCGATCTGTTGCTGGATCAAAACTTCTATCCTGATGCGGAACTGCGTTATCGGGCACTTGTTCCCCCCCATGGCACTCAGCTACTCGGTCCGCGTCATGCATTGTTACGGCCTGAGTTCAACGACGCGGCGAGATATCGGAAGAAGCGTGACGGTGCCATATCGCAAATCTTCATTTTTTTCGGCGGAAGCGATCCTACGAACGAAACTGAAAAAGCACTCTGCGCCATTCGCAAGCTGGACCGCGCCGACCTGCATCTGGACGTCGTGGTGGGGAATGCGAATCCGAACCGGGATCGGATCGAAGCCTTGTGTGCGCAAATTCCAAATGCGGCTTTTCATTGCCAGATAGCGAATATTGCGACGCTGATGACGCGTGCGGACCTCGCCATCGGAGCCGGCGGCGCATCGACCTGGGAGCGCTGCTATCTGGGGCTTCCCGCACTCACCATCATTGTGGCCGACAACCAGGCAGAAACGACGCGCGCATTGGCGGATATCGGCGCCGTATGGAATCTCGGAACCGCTGACACAGTGACCGCCGACGCAATAGCGTGCGCGCTGGATGAAATCCTGAGCGATTCGGACGCCGTGTGCGGGAAGAGCCGAGCCGCGTTGCGTGTGATGGGAGTTGCCGATGACCGCCCCGTCGATGCTTCAGCGGCCGATGCTATCGCGGCCCGTCTTTTCGCTATGCTTAATGACCTTCGGTTAATCGAGGTGAACACATGAACGACTTGCTTCAACTGAACCGGTTCGGCTTTCACGAACTGAAAGAGAAACCGACGCCGGAGGCGCTCGAACAATGGTATGCGCAGACCTATTATCAGGATACGCCGGACACCGGATATGAGCAGGTGTATTCGGCCGAAGAGCAGGCATTCATCGAAAACAAGATCGCACAAAAATATCTTGTACTGGAAAGCCTGCGTGCGGGCGCCGATACCGTAGGGCAGCGTTTTCTCGATGTTGGTTGCGGCGAAGGCTGGAGCCTGAAGTATTTTGCCGAGAAAGCTTGGACGATTCAGGGGCTGGACTACAGCGAGTTCGGCTGCCGTCACCAGAATCCGGGATGTCTGGATCGGGTGACGACCGGCGACGTACATCACAACCTGAAAATCCTGGTAGAGAAGGGCATGCAGTATGAATGCATCTGGCTCGACAACGTGCTGGAGCATGTGCTCGATCCGCTTGCGATTTTAAGTGACATACATAAGCTTCTTGCACCCGAGGGCGTCCTTATGATCGAGGTGCCAAACGATTGTTCGGCCGTGCAGCATCACCTTCTGGACAAAGGCATCATTTCCCAAAGCTACTGGATTGCGCCATTCGAGCATATTTCCTATTTCAACAAGGATGGATTGCTTGCCCTTTGTGATGAAGCCGGATTGCGCTGCGAGGACCTGATGGCGGACCACGCCATTGATCTTTCATTGTTCAATCCGCGTACCAACTTCGTCGAAGACAAGGCTAGCGGAAAGGCTTGCCATCATCAGCGCATCGCCATTGAAAATTTCCTGCACGGTATCTCCCCGGAAAAAACCAATGCGCTTTACCGCGCCATGGCCGATATGGGCCTGGGGCGGCAGGTCATCGGATTCTTCCGTAAAAAATAATAGAAAGCCGCTGGAAATGCGCGTTGCGATACTCGGTGACATTCACGGCAATGCAGCTGCACTGCATGCCGTGCTTGACGCCGCGCGCAACGATGGTGTCGAGAAGCTGTTGGTGACGGGGGACCTTGTTGGGTATTACTTTTCGCCGTGCACCGTTCTGGAATTGCTTGAGCCCTGGGATAAATGCATCGTGCGAGGAAATCACGAAGCCATGCTGGCCGAGGCGCGTGTCAGCAGCTTGCGACTGGCCGACATTGAAGCCCGTTATGGAAGCGGTATTCGTGTGGCCCTGGACGAATTGTCGGACGCACAACTGGATGGGCTTTGCGAATTGCCACATCCTATGCACGTGATGATCGATGCATGCGCGATCCTGCTTTGCCATGGTGCCCCGTGGAATCTGGATGAGTATATATATCCGGATGCGCCGCAAGGCATCGTCGAGCGCTGCATTGGTGAAGCAAGGGACATTGTCATTACCGGCCATACGCATTATCCGATGCTGCGACAAATCGGCAAACGTGTTCTCGTCAATCCCGGCTCCGTGGGACAGCCTCGGGACCGCCAACCCGGCGCGGCCTGGGCCCTGCTGGATTCGGTCAGCGGAGAGATTTCCTTGCGGCGCGAGTATTACGATATGCAGCCATTGATTGAGGAAGCCCGGCGCAGACATCCTGAGCTTCCTTATCTGGCGGAGGTACTATGCCGCACATGAAAACCATACTGATCACGGCAATAGGCGGCGATATCGCACAGGGAGTGGCGACAGTCTTGCGGGAGGCGCGCCCAGAGTACCGGCTGATCGGCGTTGACTTGCATGACCAGCATGGCGGCACACTGTTCGTCGACGCCTTCCATCGGATTCCGGCAGCGTCGGACGCCGGTTATCTTGAAGCGTTGAAGGCTGTGGTCGACCGCGAAGGCGTGGATATCGTGTTGCCGGTTTCAGAGCCCGAGCTGGCAGTGCTGGCTCGAAAACGATTTGCCGGCGTAACGTGGCTTACATGCGGCGAGCAAGCCGTGGCCGCCGGTCTCGATAAACTGGCTACCGCACAGCGCCTTGCGTCGCTCGGCTTGCCGGTACCCTGGACATTGGCGGCGGATGAAGGACTTCCGCCACAATTTCCTTGTATCTTGAAAAGTCGGACCGGCTCGGGATCGCGCTCGGTCTTTGTCGTCAAGGATAGCGACGATGTCGCCTATCTGCTCAAGCGTGTCCCTGATGCGGTGTATCAGGAACTGCTGCTGCCTGCCGATCGTGAAGTGACTTGTGCGGTATTCCGCGCGCAGGACGGCAGGGTCGCGACATTGCAAATGCTGCGCAAACTGGTTGGCGGCTTTACCGGATGGGCACGGATCATCGATGATGCGGCGACGGCGGAAATGTGCAAGGCGATTGCCGAAGGCCTGGACGTAAAGGGCAGCATCAATGTGCAACTGCGTCTCACAGCCCAGGGGCCGCGGGTTTTTGAAATCAATCCGCGATTCTCATCGACCACCTTGATGCGGCATCGACTCGGCTTCAGCGATGCGGTTTGGGCGCTCGACGACGTGGAAGGACGACCGTTTAAGATGGCCTCGGTAGTGCCGGGAGCTATTGCAGTACGTGTTCAAAATGCAGCGGTGGTCGTTCCGGCCAACTGTTGCACAATAGGGAGTCAGCAAGGATGAAATCGCATTCCATTCAGATTGGCAAGCACGCGGTCGGACTGGGTCATCGGCCGTTCGTCATTGCGGAAATGTCAGGCAATCATAACCAGTCACTGGAGCGTGCGCTGCAGATCGTGGAAGCCGCCGCAGCAGCGGGTGCGCATGCGCTGAAGATACAGACCTACACCGCCGACACCATGACGATTGATGTGGACGAGGGCGAGTTCTTCATTTCGCATCCGGACAATCTCTGGAAGGGCAAGTCGCTCTATAAGCTGTATCAGGAAGCCTATACTCCCTGGGAGTGGCACCGTCCTATCTTCGATCGCTGCCGGGAACTTGGCATCATCGGGTTCAGCACGCCTTTTGACGAAACGGCTGTCGACTTTCTGGAAGAACTGCAGGTACCCTGTTACAAAATAGCTTCTTTCGAAAATACGGATATTCCATTGATACGCAGGGTCGCTGCGACTGGCAAGCCGGTCATTATCTCCACAGGCATGGCCAGTATTGCCGAACTGGATGAGACGGTACGTGCAGCGCGTGAAGCGGGTTGCAAAGACCTGATCCTGCTGAAGTGCACCAGCACCTATCCGGCAAGTCCCGAAAATACCCATATCCTGACCATTCCGCATATGCGGCAATTGTTCGGTTGCGAAATCGGCTTGTCCGACCATACCATGGGAGTCGGTGTTGCGGTCGGAAGCGTGGCGCTCGGCGCCACGGTAATTGAAAAGCATTTCACGCTGCGACGCGCGGATGGAGGAGTGGACTCTAGCTTTTCGCTGGAGCCGGAAGAGATGGCCTCGCTTGCGGTGGAGTCGGAGCGCGCATGGCAGGCATTAGGTAGGGTGCAGTATGGTCCTACCGAAGCGGAAAAGTCGTCGATGGCTTACCGCCGCTCGTTGTATGTGGTAAAGGACATGGCGGCCGGCGAGAGCTTTACGCGGGAAAATGTGCGCGCAATCCGTCCTGGAAACGGACTGCCGCCAAAACAGATCGACACCGTATTGGGCCGTCAGGCAAAACGGGCGCTGCGCAAAGGTACAGCGCTTCAATGGGACATGATGCAATAAGGCGACGATGGGACGTATCTGCATTCTTGATTACGGGTCGGGCAATACCCGATCGGTATTCAATCTGTTTTCCTCCGTTGCGGAGGACGTGGTCATATCAAATGCGGCCGCCGATATCGCATGCGCTTCGCATATTGTGCTGCCCGGTGTCGGCGCCTTTGCAGCCGCGATGCGCAAGATCCGGGACACCTTGCCCATGGAGGTTTTGGAAGAAGCTGTTATGGGTGCGAAGAAACCCTTCCTCGGAATTTGCGTCGGCATGCAAGTCATGGCAACGCAGGGCAGGGAATTCGGCGAATGCGATGGTCTGGGCTGGATACCTGGCCGGGTCGAGCAGATGGCTACCGACGGGCTGCCGTTGCCGCACGTGGGCTGGAACAACGTCACATCGCACGGATCGACACCTTTGACCGACGGACTGGGCGACGCGCCCGATTTCTATTTCGTCCACAGCTTTGCGTTCAAACCCGAATGTGCTGAACATGCGATCGCGACTACCGAATACGGCGAGCGATTCTGCAGCGTCGTTCGTAAGGAAAACCTGTTCGGTGTGCAGTTTCATCCGGAGAAAAGCCAGCGAACCGGCATTCGCCTGGTAAAGAATTTTTTGGCGCTGTCATGAAAAAGAAACGACTCATTCCGGTGCTATTGCTCCGTAACGGCTGGCTGGTCCAGAGCAAGCAATTCAAACGTTACCAGAATCTCGGCAATCCGGTGTCGGCAGTCAAGCGCCTGAGCGAGTGGGCATCCGACGAGCTGATTTATCTCGACATTACCCGCGACAATTCCTACGACATGCGGCGCGATGATCTGGGACATCCAAACCGTCACAGCATCCTGGATATCATCGACGACGTGTCGAAGGTCGCATTCATGCCTATTACGGTCGGTGGACGCATCCGCACGCTGCAAGACATCGAGCAGCGGCTTGCGCTCGGCGCGGACAAGATTTCTCTGAATACCGCGGCGATCGACAATCCGCAGTTCGTCGAAGCGGCGGCACGCGAATTCGGCTCGCAATGCATTGTCGTTTCAATCGACGTCAGGCTGGACGGAGAGGCTTATCGCGTGGTTACCAAGGGAACGAGCCAGGTCACCGACCATACACCCGAAGATTGGGCCGGCAGGGTGGAGCAGTTGGGAGCAGGGGAAGTACTTGTCAATTCGGTCGATCGGGACGGCATGAAAAACGGTTATGACCTCGATTTGCTGGATCGCGTTGCGCGCCGCGTACGGATTCCCGTCATTGCATGTGGTGGTGTCGGTGACTGGGAACACCTTGCGGATGCGTTGGAACAGACGGACGTCGATGCGGTCGCGGCCGCCAATATTTTTCACTATAGCGACCAGAGTGTCTATCTGGCGAAAAAATACCTGCATGAACGCGGACTGAATGTACGGCCCGCGGATCTGCTTGCAATTTGAGGAGTCACGATGCACGACCATATGAGCTACTGCAACCGCTGCATGTATCCCGCTGTGGCGGTCAATCTTTCGGTGGACGATGAGGGCATTTGCTCAAGCTGCCGCGTTGCTGAAGAGTTCGAAAAGCTGACTCCGGAATTCTGGGAAAAGCGCCGCCTGCGGTTTGAAAAAACCATCGAGGAAATCCGCAAGACAAACAAGTCGGATTATGATTGCCTGATTCCCGTCAGCGGGGGCAAGGACAGCTATTTCCAGACGCACATGATGGCTGCCGAATACGGACTCAAGCCCTTGCTGGTTACCTATCATGGCAATAATTATCTGCCGGAAGGCGACTTCAACCGCGACCACATGCGCCATGCGTTCGACGCCGATCATCTGGTGTTCGGGCCCAGCGTCGAGGTGTTGAAGAAACTCAATCGCCTGTGCTTTCGAAAAATGGGGGACATGAACTGGCATGCCCACTGCGGCATCATGACCTATCCGATCCAGATCGCGATCAAGTTCAAAATTCCCCTCATGATGTGGGGCGAGACGGCATGGGACATCTCGGGAATGTATGAACCCGACGACTTCGTCGAATTCAGTGCACGCATGCGCCATGAACATGCGCTTCGCGGCTATGAATGGTACGACATGCTCAACGATCCGCAGGAACCGCTTAGGGAAAAAGATTTGTCCTGGGCGAAATATCCATCGGATGAAGAGATACTGTCGGTCGGTGTGCGCGGCCTGTATATCGGTAACTTCTTCAAGTGGGACCCGAACCAGCATAGTCGAATGGTGCAGGAAAAATACGGCTGGAAGGCAGCGGATCGGCCGTTTGAAAGGACTTATCGCACCATGTCCAATCTGGATGATCGCTACGAGAACGGCGTCCATGATTTGCTGAAGTTTATCAAGTTCGGTTATGGCCGCGCTTCCGACCATGCATCGAAAGACATCCGGACCGGATACATGGATCGCGCGCGCGGGATCGAGATGGTGCGCAAGCATGATCATGTCGTCTCGCAGGATCTTTATTACTGGCTCAACTATGTCAGCATGAGCGAAGACGAATTCTGGGCAACGGCAGATCGCTTCCGTGACCCGCGTGTATGGTGGATTGAAGACGGCCAATGGTGGAAGGACAATATCTGGGGCCAGGCCTCGGCCTATGGATCGGTACACCTGCCGAAAGAATCCTGGCAAAAGTACTTCAGACGCTAGACGTGTACGTTCGATCCACCTTGTGAAACCTGCGCTGCATGCGCGGCCCGATATCCATGAATCATCTTCGCAGAAATACTCCCAGTAAAGCCGATCTCCTGTTTCACAAGGCGTTCACAACGCATCAGATGGGGGACCTGGAAACTGCCGAGGAGTTGTATCGGCGCGCTTTGCAAAAGAGCCCTTCAGACATGGAGACGCTGTACCTGCTCGGGACCGTGTGCAGCCAGCAGGGCAAGTTCGACGATGCGGTCAAGTATCTGAAGAAGTCGCTTCAGCTTGCGCCCAATCATCCGGAGGCCCTGAACAATCTGGGCCTTACCCTGAAAGGCATGCTCAAGGAAAAGGAGGCAATCGCCTATTACCGTCGCGCGCTTGCAGTGCGGCCCGACTATGCCGATGCCTATAACAACCTCGGCGGCGCTTTGGAAACCATAGGCGAACTCGACGAAGCCGAACAGTATTTAAGAAAAGCGCTCGTTCTCAATCCGCATTTGGCGGATGCTTATTACAACCTCGGGATGGTGCTTAAGGGCAAGGATCGTTTCGAGGAATCCGTTCACTGCTTCCTGCGCGGCATGGAAATGAAGCCGGGCGTCGCGATCGCCTATGACCATCTGGGAAGCATTTACAAATTCTGGGGGCGTTTCGACGAGGCTTTGACCTGTCTCGACCGCGCGATACTGATGAAGCCCTCGCTTTATAGCGCACACAATAACCGCGGTGCGGTACTGGAGGAGCTTGGACGTTTCGATGAGGCGCTCGCCGAATACGAGAGGGCGGTCGAGCTTGATCCGAACGAGGCGACGCCGCGCTGGAACCAGGCCTTTCTATTCCTGCGTCAAGGCATTCTCGATCGCGGCTGGGAGGCCCATGAGCTGCGCTTGAAGGTAGGGCAGGTCCTGGAGCGTTTTCCTTATCCGCAATGGGACGGCAGTTCTCTGGAAAACAAAACCATTCTCGTCTATGCCGAGCAAGGCTTAGGGGATGAAATCCTGTTTGCATCCTGTTTCGCGGACATCATTGCACGGGCGAAGCATTGTGTGATCGAATGCGAGCCGCGTTTGGCCCCGTTGTTTACCCGCACCTTTCCGACGGCGACAGTTGTCGGCGCGCCGCGCTTCGAGATCGGCTGGCTCGTCAACATTCCAAAGATCGACGTACAGATTCCTGCGGGCAGCCTCCCGCGCTTTTTCCGGCCTACACTTGATAGTTTTCCTGCTCGCCCGCAATACCTGATTCCAGACGCTGGGCGGGTGGAGCATTGGCGTTCGCGGCTGGCCTTGCTGGGGCCCGGCTTGAAAGTCGGTATCTGCTGGCGAAGCGGCCTGCGCAAGGGTGAGCGCCATAAGTACTATAGCCAGATTTCGCAATGGGGCGCCATCTTCGCGGTCCCCGGCGTGCATTTCGTGAACCTTCAGTATGGAGAGTGCGCCGAAGAACTGCTGGAGGCTGAACAACTGTTCGGCATAAAGATCGCCTCGTATTCCGACATTGACCTGCGCAACGATATCGACGATTCGGCGGCGCTTATGGCGAGTGTCGACCTCATGATTTGTGCCTCCACTTCCGTTTCGGAAATCGGCGGAGCCGTTGGCGTCGAGCAGTATCGTTACGATCCCTTCGGGCGGCACTGGGACGTCCTTGGATGCTCGGATCGCATGCCGTGGCATCCTTCCATACGCTTGTTCCAGCAGCATACGCAATATGACTGGGATACGCAGTTGGCTACCGTGGCTGCAGTGTTGAAAGAACGGGTATGCGGTGTGGAGCAAGCGGAATACGTCGAACTCTCCGACCACACGCGGATTGCCGTAAGCGGTTCCGTGGGTGATATGGCGAGCTATGTATTGAAGGAGCAGCAAGGGTGGATGGAGGCAGAGCATGCCTTTGCGCTGGCGGTTGCGCGTCCGGGCATGCAAGTGGTGGATACGGATGCCGGACTTGGTGAATACGCGATTCCTTTGGCAAAAAAAGTGGGCGACGGAAAAGTGTTCGCATTGACCCGTACTGCCGATCATGCCAGCTTGCTGATGAAGTCCCGGGCAGAGAACCAACTCGAGGAGACGCTCAGCGTGTCCATCGCAGCCGGTGTGATTTCACTCGATACCGAGATGGATCGCCAGGGTTATCGTGATGCATCGATAGTCCGGATCGCCGCCGACACGAGTACGATGGATATGCTTTCTGCCAGCATGCGGTTTTTCTCTGTCCAATCGCCGCTGATTCTGTTCGGCATTACGCCGGGCGGCGGATTCGACGTCGCGGTCGTCGAATGGTTTGCCAACCGCGGATATGGATTGTATCGGCTGGTGCCCGGCCTCAATCTCCTCATTCCGTGCTCTTCCACCAGTGAGCTGGATCAGTATTCCCGCAATCTGTTCGCAGCCAGAGCAGAACGTGCGGAAGCGCTCGAGCAGCGTGGGTTGCTGATTCGCAGCGCCAATGCGTTAAGCAGCTTTCCGGGTATCGACCGCACTGACTGGCAGGATTTTCTAAAACGTTTTTCCTATGCCGTTCGTTCGATGGCCGCTTGGATTGACCCAGCGGAACGCCAGAGCGGATGGGAGGTGTATTGGATGGGCTTGCATCTCTTTGCAATGGCGAAATCCGATCGACCTGCCGCAGAACGTTTTGCCTGCCTGCAGGCCGCCTTGAATGTCCTCACTACATTGGCTCAGGAAAAGGCAACACTGCCGCGCCTGCTAAGTCTTGCACGTGTGCTCATCGAGGCCGGAAGAAGGGAGATGGCTGTCAATCTTTTGAATCAGATTTGTTCGCTGATCCAGTCAGGCTTGCATTGTTCGCTGGATGAACCATGCTTTGCTCTCGACGCGCATTATGAGCAAACCGATCCTGGTGAGCGCATATCGGATTGGATCGTCGCAATGGTGCTGGAGTGCAGGGAACGCTTGCGCGCGTTTTCAAGTTTCTTCACGCTGGATGAGGGATTGGCGGTACTTGAGGAAGTCCACGCGTCTGGCTTTGCGAGCGACGAAGTTGCAAGACGTATCGTCTTGATTCAAAGGCGCCAGAAAGCGGTTTTGCAGGCCACTGATTGAAGCTCGAAGTATTCGGCAGCGGCCTGCTCTGTCGAGCCTGCTAGCTCACGGCAGACCGTAAGTTTTCTTCAGCTTCTTTCCTGTGTCGATGCTGCCCAATTGTGCCTGCAACCCCTTCATTCCGCTATCGGCAAGGGCGCGTGTGTCGGCATCGATCGCAAGAATTGATTCAAGCAGCATTCTTTTCTGCAGCCCGTGCGCGCCTTGCCAAGACAGCGTGTCGACAAGCTTCAATTCCTGCTCAATCGAAGTGCGTGACTGCTCGAGCGCGACGAGTGTGTCCCAGTCAGCCTGGCTTGCTGCGTTCAGCATATCCCGGGACAAACGCTCCATATCCTTGTAGCGCTCCAGAAATCGCAAATTACTCACTTTTACCCTTCAATCTTTGGAAGGTTAGCTAGTTGTTGCGTCAGAAAACTACTCGTGGCATTCATCTTGCTGATCAAGGTATCCAATGAGGTGAACTGTGCCATATAACGCTTCTCAGTCGCCGCCAGTTGTACGTTCAGTGCCGTGGCACGCTTCTGCAAATCCGCAATATTATTGTTGACACTGGTCGTGCTATTGGCAATTGATCCCGTGCTGGACAATACGTCATCGAGGAGCTTGTTCAGGTTGTACGCATAACCCTTCGAAAAATTGACTGTGCCGCGTGCGCCGGGTATTCCGCCGACGACCTGCACCCGCAGACCTTCGGCATCGTTGCCAGTTGCGCCTGTAAGAAGCTGGCCCGAACCCGTAGCGGCGACGCCGTTTATCTTTCCGACGATATCTGCGCCGATGGTTGCCGATGGGCTGGCGCCAAACAAGTTGGCGGCGCCGGACCCGCCGGCAATGCTTACTGCGGAACTGACGCCGTAGCGATTGGAGTTCACGGTGAGCACTCCGGCCGACTCGGACACGGTTACCGCGATGCCGGCTGAGGTAAAGCTCGTCGCGGCATTTGCTGTCGACTGGATCAGCGCGGCGAGCGTGCTTGCCGTGTAGGTACCCGCTGCCAGGGTAATGGTCGCAGTGGTTCCATTGACGCCCAGCGAAAGCTGATCGTTGACCCCGGTCTTGATGGTTGCGACCGAGGACGTCGTCGGTGCGCCTCCGAGCAAACTGGTAGCGCCGGTATTGCCGGGAAATCCCCCGTCGTCCGTGACGCTCACCGCGGAGGCCGAGCCGAATGCGTTAGACGTTATGCTGAGTCGGCCGGCGCTTTGGGTCACGGTTACCTGGCCTGTCTGGCTTGCGGCAGTTAGAGCAGTATTGATATCGGCCTGGACTTGGGCGGCCAGTGCGTCGGCGTTGGCGTAAGGTGCTCCGGGAGTGAGCGTAACGGAGATTGCGCTGCCGCCATCCACCGAGACCAGTAACTTGTCGTTTACGCCTGCCGTTACCGTCAGATCGGCCGCAGCGGACCCCGTCAGCCGTGCCTGAGTGGCCGGCGCCGATCCGGTCACCTTTCCTTGTGTCGCAAGCGTTGTAACCTCTACCGCATAGCTGCCCGCCTTGGTGTTACCCGTCGCGCTGACATAACTGGTCAGACTGTCCGTTGCCTTGCCGAACGACGCGAACAGAGAAGCAAAATCACCGAAGTTGCTGGACAAGGCCGATTGCAGCTTGGCGTTGTCGAGTGACAGGGTGCCGTCCTTCAGAAACGAAAGGCCGACCTGACTAAGATTGGTCAGCGTGTTGCTGCCAAGCCCGCTCAGCGCACCGGAAAGTGTGCTTCGGATCCGGGACTGGATCATCTGCATCGATGCATCTCCCATCAGCAGGCCGCCTTGCTTGGTGGTGGCGTTATAGCGGGTCAGCGTATTGAGCGTGGTGTTGATCGAATTATATGACTGCACCAGCGACTGCAGCGCGGAAGCGATTGCGGACGTGTTGTTCGCGATTGACAGGTTCGTGCTTCCCGCCTTTGTCAGGTTGAGCGTCACACCACTGATCGCGCCGGTTACCGAGTTTGATGCGCTGCTGATGGCAAGGCCGTTAACCGATAGCGCAGCATTCTGCGCGGCCGAAGTCTGTGTCAGGTTTTGCGTACCCGCCGGGTCGTAACTCAACAGGCTGGAAATCGATGCATCGCCGCCGTCCGACGTGATCTTCATACTCTTGGACAGGCCGGTGCTGTTGGAGGTGATCAGCAGCCGATACGGTGTGGTGGGATTTCCGTCGTTGACGATTGACGCCGTGACGCCGACACCCGCCGAATTGATCGCATCGCGGATGCCTTGCAGCGAATTATTCGAGTTGTTGATCACGACGGACCCGGTTGCCTGTGTTGCATCCTGTGCAAACGACGCGCCGGTATAGGTGCCGCTTGCAAGCGAACCGCCGCTGATGGTTCCAAACTGAAAGGTCAGTGTCGTCGTGCCTGCGCCGCCAATGGCAGCGGTGGTGCTAGCCTGGCCCGCGCTCGATATGGTTTGCGACTGAGCAAGCGCGCTGACCGAAACGGTGTAATTGCCGGGGCTTGCCGCGCTGGTAGAGGAGGCGGACAGAATGCTGGAATCCGATGCCGACGCGGTGAGTGACTGAAACTTCGACACGTCACTCAAGCCCGAGATGGAGGACTGGAACGAAGACAGGGCGCCCTTGAGGCTTCCATAAGCGGTCAGTTTTGCCTGATAGCTGGCTTCTTTCTTTTGCAGGGTGGTTAGCGGTTGGCTTTCGACGGCCATTAGTTTGGAGACAAGTCCCGCTACATCGAGATTTGCGCCGACACCAGCTGACGACATAGCCATGCTTTCCTCCTTAGATGCTTCAATACTTTTCCAGCTAGAACTATATCTTTAAACGGCTGGTCTGTAATCCGGGAATAAGGCTTTTATGCGATCAGCGCATTGTTTCGACTGCCTTCCTTAAGATCAACCAGGACGTCATTGTTCCAACTATAAAAAAACCCGGCCGAAACTTCCGGCCGGGCTTGTTGCTGCATTAGCTGCCGCTTCCTGATTAGCGGAGCAGAGCCAGCACGCCGTTCGGGAGGCCGTTGGCCTGGGCCAGCATCGCAGTACCAGCCTGCTGCAGAATCTGACCGCGGGTCATATTTGCAGTTTCAGCGGCGAAGTCGGCATCGGTGATACGCGATTTCGCGGCTGTCAGGTTTTCCGATGTCGACTGCAGCGTGGAGATCGTCGATGTGAAGCGATTCTGGATCGCACCGAGATTCGCGCGGCTGGTGTTGATTGTCGAAATCGCATTATCGATCGCCGTAATCGCATCGTTCGCGCCGGAAGCCGTGGACACGTCGATGGTAGACAATGCCTGGCCGCTCTTGCCTGCGCCGTAGGTACCGGCATTCAGCATACCGAGGCTGGACATCGAAGCCGTCGATCCTGCTTCAACCTTGAACGACTTGGCGGAGTTCAATGTGAAGGTGCCGTAGGTTGTCGCTGTCAGCGTGACGCCGGTAGTGGCCGAAGCAAACGAGCCGGAGGACTGGCTTGCAGTCAACGCGACGTTACGGCCATCTTGGGCAATCAGTGTGACGCCGGAGCTGTCCGCGCCGCCATCAACCGCCACAACACCTGTCTGACCGCTCTTTGCATTGATTGCATTGATTACTGCGGTGCGGCTGGCCTGTGCATCCGTCGTAACGGTAACCAAATCGGTAGTGACGCCGTTGATGGTAAATGTACCTGTGCCTGCAGCGCCCGTCATCGCGGCACCGCTCACCGTTGTTGCATTTGCAGTCGCGGTCACGCCTGTCTGGCTGCTCACGGCGTTAATCGCCGCCGCCTTCGAGATCGCGCTCTTGGCCTGGTCTGTCGTGGACGACTTATCCGAAGCTGCAAGCGAGGCGCCGATAATGACGCCATTCAGTTTGATATCGCCGGAAGCGAAAGCCGCAGTAGTTGTATTTGCGGTTGTCGACGCATAAGCAGTCTGTGTCGCGTATGTGCCTGCGGTCACGCCGGCATTGGCGAGTTTCGATGCGGCGCCGGAGACGGTGATTGCTTTGGTGGAGGACAGTGTGTATGTGCCGTAGCCAGTGCCGGAGGTCACGCCGGTAGTGGCCGATGTAAAGGTACCGGAAGCGGAGCTGAAGGATACCGCCACGTTGCGGCCGTCGGCAGCTGCGAGGGAGATGCCGCTGCCGTCAGCGCCCGTGTCCGTTGCAACGACGCCGGTCTGTCCAGACATTGCGTTGATTGCAGAAATCACAGCTGTACGATTTGCGGCGGTATCTGTTCCCAGCGTGATCGTACCGCTTGTTTTTCCATTAATCGTGATGGTGCCGGTTCCCGCCGTACCGGTCATGGATGCGCCGGCCACCGTATTGACGTCGGCCTTTGCTGTTACGCCGGTTTGTGCCGATGCTGCATTAATTGCTGCGGCTTTGGAAATCGCACTTGAAGAGGCGCCTGCGGTCGAAGCATTGTCCGAAGCCGCCACCGAAGCGCCAATTGCCACGCCATTGATCGTCAGATCTGCACTTGCCAGCGCTGTGCCGTTGTTCGATGCGGTCAGGGACGAAGCCTGAGTGCTTCCGAGTTTGCTGGTGGAAGCATTGTCCATCGAAATGGAGATTGTCTGGTTGGCATTCGCGCCGACCTGGAACGCTTGGGATGTGAACGAACCGTCAAGCAGCTTGATTCCGTTAAATTCCGTGGTCTGTGCGACACGGCCGATTTCAGCGACCAGCGAAGCAACTTCTGTCTGGATTGTTGCGCGGTCGGAGTCGGAGTTTGTCGCGTTAGCCGACTGAACAGCCAGTGTACGCAGACGTTGCAAGTTGTCGGACATGCCGGACAACGCACCTTCAGCTGTCTGAGCCAGGGAAATCGCGTCGTTCGCATTACGTGCTGCCTGGCTCAGGCCGCCGATCTGCGAAGACATACGCTGGGAAATTGCCAGGCCAGCCGCGTCATCCTTCGCGCTATTGATGCGCAGACCGGAAGACAGACGCTGCAGAGCGGTCGTCAGCGAGCTGGACGAAGAGGACAAGTTCCGCTGTGCATTCAGGGACGCAATGTTGGTGTTGATCATGGATGACATATTAATTCTCCTGTATGGATCGGATAATTCCCGGCTGGCTCGTTCCAGCTTGCTTTGCCTCTTTCAGCCGAGGCATTCAACCGCTGTTGTTACCGTTATCGATCAAGACTGGAAAAACTTTAGCGACAAATTTAACTTTTATTTTTCCGGTCTTGCCGACTTTGCGCCGGGCACTTGCTTCATCGGACAAGCATGGGTTTTCTTTAGCGTCGAAAGAAATTATTTTCCTTGCCATCCCGCGCCGGAGCTAAGTTTTTGGGCGGTTCCGAGCGCTGATTGAGCGGTTCTTCCCAAGTAGGGCGCTTGGGAGATCAGGCGTGGTCTTCAGGTGGACGATGAGCGGAAAAAATAAAAATTCTCCGCATGCCTAAAGTATTTGGAAATGGTGCCGTTAAGGCGTTCTGCTATATGGAGAATTAGGTTTTTGATATCAAGAACTGGCGTGACCAAGCTGGCAAGAGATCAATGCAGCGACTTCATCCAGTACGCGCATTGCATTGTTGATTACGGCCTCCTCGTTGCCTGCCAAGCCGGCATCTGCAACCAGTCTTGCGCTCATACAGATGCGCAGGACGCTGACTTCGGTGCCGTCACGCATGCCAACAGCGACCGGCTGGCCGATTTCACACCCTGGACGCTCGTTGCCGTTTGCGAAAGCTTTGTCTCGCGCCTGACCGATACGCTGATAAACCAGAGCTACTTCCTCGCATGAGAGCGGGCGGCGGCCACATTTTTCTGCGGCGTATAGAAGAAATGGAAAGATCGTTTGTTTGCAATCCCATCCGGACGATGCAACATGCCCTCGATCGAGTGCTGGTACTGCAAGCGGCTCGAAGCGAGGGTCGCCTTGAAGCCGGGCGATAACCGCGTTGGAAAACGATTCAAGAATGGCGGTAACGCGGGCTTCCGGTACCGCGGCGAAGCGGCGCAATTCGGCAAGGCCGGCTTCCCATCTGAGCAGCTGGCCGTAGTTGGCGGTACTGTTCAAACGATCCGCACCGTACCAGTCGACTGGCCAGTCGGCACGCGATGAGTAATTCGATATTCCCTCCGACGGCAGTTGACGTCGTATGCCTGACGCCACGCCATCGGGGACCATGAGCACCCCGGCAAATGTGGGGCCGGTCAAGAACTTTGAAGCCGTCAGTGCGACCATGAAACCGTTTCCGAGATAGTTTTGCAGTGTTGCAGAACTGATCCGGAACTGGCAGGCATCGACCATCAGATCTATCGATTCCGGAAATGCGTTGCGTAAGGCAATCGCGCATGAAGGGCTGGGAGCAACCAGGCCGGTCTTCGAGACGTCGACGACGACAAGAAGGACACGGTGGTAAAGGGTGATAGCCTGACGAGCCAGATTCTCGATCTCGCAATCGATCTCCGCTGCATTGCGAGGTGTGCCGTCAGCATTGCGTACCGGCACCGTATGCAGCTGGATGGGGGCGTCGAGGCAGGATGTACCTTCGACGACTTGTTGTCCCAGCGCGGAGGAGGATGAAAAATGATGCCCTGTGACCGCCATCGGCACGCCGCGTCCGGTTTCCTCGACGCCGGCAATAATGACATCGAGGGGTTGCGTCCGATCACGAAGAGCAAGGCTGGCCGCAATGAGATGCAAGTCTGTTCCGGAAGCGGCGAAGATCATGTCCGGTTCAAGGCCTGTGCCGAACCCGCATAAACCGCCCAGTTCGCTGCGTATGCGTTCAAGCTCCCGTGCATATACGGTTGCCGGCGCGAGCGCGTGATCAGCCTGCAATTTTTTGCGCAAAGCGCTTGCCGCAATAAAACCGGCTTCCGAAATCGTGGACGCAGTCGAGGATCCGAATGCCAGCAATCGGCTGTCGGGTGCGGGCCTGCATCCGTATCTGTTTGCTCCACCGGGGCCGATGGCGATCCGGGCGTCACCACCGCTTGCCAGCAACTGCGAAACCGGGGGCAGCGATGCATCGGCAAACGTGCAAGGCGATGCCGGATCAGCGAGCTTCATATTGGAGCTCTACCAGTCGCATGCATGTTCGTTCGACGTTCAATATCAGACCGTCCGTGCTGCCACATTGCCAAGCATTTGCCGAAAAGCCGCAAACAGCTTGCGCATCTGCGGCTGCTTGTAGGGGAACATGTCGACCGGGTCCATCGCATGGACAATCATGTCGCTATCGGCTTCGAAGATCAGCAGGCGCCGGTCGTTGGTTTCGCCGCAATCGATGCCTACGTAGTCCAGTCCCAGTCGCGTGCGGATCTCCGCGAAGGCTTGCGCGTGACGCACCGCGAATCCGCTTTCAAATCCGGCCATGAAAGCTTCTTCTTCGGCGCGCTTGTCTGCGCTGTCGGTCATGCCGGCATTGAGGTAATGAATCATCCAGTGCGAAGAAATCGCCATATGGCTGACGTAGGGTTTTCCTTCAATGAGGATGATGCGGTATTTGCGGAACAGTCCATCCTCGCTGCGATAATCGACGAAGCGCGCGACATAGAATTCATTGCTGTCGTTCGCGGCCAGATAAGCCTTGATGTCTTCCGGATGCTCAAGCTTGTCCAGGCCATGGCCGGCGTGCGATCCTACCGGGCGCGCGATGATGGGAAACTGTCCGTCATCGAGGATGCCGCCGATGGGAATAGCGTCCGCGCCAATCTGTTCCAGCAGACCGCGCGGAATGCGAACCGACCTCGGCATGGCGATGCCGGGCGCATCGCCGAGCAGGGCGCATGCACGGTCACGCGACAGATTTGCAATACGGTCGGGGGCATTGAGCACCGGCCGCGGCCAGTGCGGCGTTACCGCAGCCAGTTGTTCAAGCAGGTTCCGGTTGTCGTCCGATTCACCGACAGCGACAAACATGACGTCATGCTCAGGCAATTCCGGCAAAGCATCCATGTTGGGCGTCAGGTACAGCATGTCGAGTGTGACATCCGACTGTTCAAGCAGAAATTCCAGTGGTGTATTGGCCATCAGATCGCCGGGCGCCATGACGGCCAGCAGGCGGATTGCCGGTTCGGGCGTGGCTGCGGGAATGCGGTAGATCTGTTGCAATGCCAGCGCTTGCACCTGCATCGCCAGCGCAATATCGCGGTTGCCGGTCAATTGCAGCACCGTCGACAAGTCCATCAGCGTGTGGGCGTCATCGGGGAATCGGGTAGAGCGCTCGATCAGCTGGGATCCCAGCGGCTTGAGATCGACCCCCGAGAATGCCTGGCGCATCAATGGCGCAAGGCCGATCAGCGGCGCACGGGTCTCCGGCATTGCGGTGTCTGGAGCTTGAATGGATTGCATCACAATGCTGCGCTTTCTGTACGAACGGTTTCCATCCGACCGAACTGCAGTGTCGCCTTGAGCAAGGCATCGACATCGCCGACGTTGGTACGATGATTGAAGAGCGCGACGCGGATTGCAAGCTTGCCGTCGATAATGGTGGTTGAGGGCGCCGCAATGCCCGATTCCTGCAGGGCAATGACAATGTCGTTGTTGATCCTGTCTGCGTCGTCAGTGCTGTCGCAGCGATAGCGGAAGCAGACGATGCTCAATGAAACCGGAGCGAGCAATTCAAGTTCCGGTTCGGACGCAATGCGCTGGCCGAGATATTTCGCCAGTGCGCATGTGCCGGAGATGACCTGTCCCAGACGGTCAATGCCGTAGGTCTTGATGGCGAACCAGGTCTTGAGTGCACGGAATCCGCGCGACAGGTCGGGGCCGAAGTCACATGGCCATGGCGAGTTCGCTGCCATACCGCGTGTTTCGCGCTGAAGATAAGCGGCAGGGGATGCGAAAGTGTCATAGTGCATCGCACCGTCGCGTACCAGGATGAAGCCAGCGTCGTACTGTACCTGTGCCCATTTATGGAAGTCGAATGCAATCGAATCCGCGCGTTCTATGCCGTCGAGTCGCGGCGCGATATCGGGCGCCATGATGGCGAGCGCGCCATAAGCACCGTCGACATGGAACCAGAGCTTTTCTCGCTCAGCTATGTCTGCGATGGACGACAAATCGTCGACCGCGCCGGTGTCGACCGCACCTGCGGTGCCGACGATAAGAAATGGCGTGAAACCCTTGCGCCTGTCTTCGTCGATGGCGTGCTGCAGGGCAGTCAAGTCCATTTCACCGCGCCGGTCGAAGGGAATCGGACGCAGGGCATCGAGTCCCAGGCCGGACAAGTCCATTGCCTGCGCGACGCAGCCATGCGCGGCCTTGGAGGCGTAGGCGACGAGCCGCGTGCCGCTTGCCGCAAGGCCGCTCTTGCGCACGCCGGTGCCGAGCGCAGCGGTTCTGGCCACCAGTACGCCGATCAGGTTGGCCATCGATGTGCCGGTGACGAAGATGCCGCTCGCGGTCTCTGGAAAACTAAACAGCTCACGCACCCAGCGCAGGATCTGGCGTTCGACTTCGACCGGAATCTGCTCCCGCCCGCCGACATTGGCGTTGATGCCTGCAGCGAGCATTTCCGCGAGCATGCCGACCGGCGTGCCGCCTCCCTGTACCCATCCCATGAAACCCGGATGCGCATTGCCTATCGCATAGGGCAGAACGTCCTGCAGAAAACCTTGATGCACTGTGTCGAGCGAGGAAGGCGCATAGGGCAGACCTTCCTTGAAGCGATCGCGGACTTCGGCTGGTGCTGCCTGCCATACGGGGCGTTCGCGAAACTGCTGCATGTAGTCGAAGATATCGTCAAGCATACGATGTCCCTGGGCGCGCAATTCATCCCAATCGGACGGATCGAGCGTGTGCGGAGATGGCTGTTGCATTCTTTTCCTGCAAGAAGTAATTTCGCCGTCCATTATCGTTGCTGGAGCCGAAATGGAAAACGGGAATATGAGGGTTTTCCGCGCGGTTTTGCGGGAGATGGGGTGTATGCAGCGGTTAAATAGTGCATTAGACAAGAAACGAACGGCGTACATCGATAGAGAGACTACGCAAGAGTCTTGGTGTTATACCAATATTTTTGCGTTCGCTAGCGCTACCTCGCCGCCACAACCCGGTTTTTCCCTGCGCGTTTGGCTTCATACAGTGCTTCATCGGCGCGCTTGATCAGGTCGGTCTGTTCTTCATCGTCATTGCGCAAGGCCACGCCGGCGCTGAAAGTGATCAACAGCTTTTGATTGTCATGCATGAAAATCCGCTTGGTCAGTTCCCGCTGCAGCCGAGTCACGGTTTGTACCGCTTCTTCAAGCGGCGTGTCGGGCAGGACGATCAAAAATTCTTCGCCGCCGAAACGGGCAATGACATCCATTGTGCGCAGGGTTTCCTTGATGACGCGCACCAGGTGAATCAGCGCGCCATCGCCGGCCGTGTGTCCATAGGTATCGTTGAGGCGTTTGAAATCGTCGAGGTCGAGCAGCGCGACGCAGAGCGGCGTCTTGCGCCGCGTCGAACGGGCAACCTCGCGCTCATAGGCGTCGTCAAGGCCTCGGCGGTTCAGGCTGCCGGTCAGCTGGTCTTCGCGTACCAGCTCGCTCATCTGCTCAAGCTGGGACTCCAGTTGCTCGATCCGTGCTTCCGCTTCCTGCACCTCTTGCTTGGCGGCGATGATGTCTTCCTGCGAGCGCAGCACTTCCGTCTGGGCCAGGCGCGTGTCGCGCATGACGTCTTCCAGGATGTGGTTCAGTTCGATGATGTCCTTGGCCTGGCTGATCTTTTGCGAATAGTTACCCATCTTCTTGTGAAAGTCGCCGGTGCTGGTCGCGACTTCGCCGAGACGATCGATAAAGGTGATCATCATGTTCTTGACGGTGACCTTCGCCTCTTTCAGGCTGTGCTTGAGCACGCCTTGCTTATAGATCACTTCCTTCAGGCTGCGCGTGGCATCGAGCAGGGCGCTGCGGCTTAGTGGCCCGGACAGCAAATCCTGAACGTTGGCAAGCTGACCGCTGAGCCAGGAATCATCTTCCAGCAGCTCGCCGATGTTTTCCAGCAGAAGCTGGAACAGGCGCAGCAGCAGCTCGTGTTCCTCGGCCAGATCGTCGGCTTTCAGTTCGATGCGAAAACAAAGCTGCTTGAGACGGGCGCTGATATCGTTCAATGCCGGTTCCGTGGTGGCGTTGCGCGCGGAAGAAGCAAGCATTTCGGATTCTTCGGCGAGTTCCGGCGCATTGCGCAGCAGGGAGCCAAGGGCAAGGGTCAAGGTGCGCACCAGCAGTTCGCGCAACAGGCGCAATTGCCGGCTCTCGGTTGCCACCGGAGCTGCCGGCAATGCGGCTGGTGTCGGCGCAGCGGCCTTCGGCATGGGAGTGGCCGAAGGCATATCGACCAGCGCGACGCCTGCGGATTTCCGCACGGGCGGTGCGACCATATCGACCAGCGCGATATCGCGGGATCTGAGGGGAGCGGCTGCGGGAGTATCCACCAGAGGTATGCCGGCGGATTTCAACGCCGAGGCCGCCGCCGCCGGTGGAACAGTCGCTGTATCCGGTTTTGCGGTTGTGGTCTTTGGATTCAGATGCCGTTCAATAAGTTGCGAAAGCTGTGCGCTGTAGCCATCCCAATCGCGCTTGTCGTGCGCACGCTTGAAATTATTCGCCAGCCGGGCCAGTTCCGTGGAAGCGCCGGACAGGCTCGTGGCAAATTCGGCAAGAATCTTTTCGGGACCCGCTATGGTCTTTGCACCGGCAATTTCTTCGTAGATGTCGCGATACGCATCCGGCGTCGGCGCAATGCGGCGCACGGCCAGTCGTCGAAACGCTTCACGGGCAATATCGGTGGGGCTTTGCAGCTCCGGCTTTTTTTCACTGTCTTGCATACGTACTTTCGCGGCCGATTCAGATAAAGTCCGGCATCGAACGATAGTATCGCTTGCCACAGCATTTTAGTGATGCAATAGAGAATCAAAAAGTTGCTTGTTTTGTGTTTTTGACAGCAAAGGGCCGGCTGCCATGTCGTTTCATTCGACCAGATGGTTTTTGATCGCGTAATGCGTCAGTTCGGCGTTATGGCGCAGTTTCATTTTTTGCAACAGGCGTGAGCGATACATGCTGATCGTCTTGACCGAGAGCGAGAGTTCACCGGCAATGTCACTGACCGTTTTTCCCGATGCGATCATCACCAGCGTCTGGTACTCGCGATCGGAAAGCGTTTCGTGCGGGGGGATGTCCCGGTTTTCGTCGCCGACCTGATTGGCGAGCTCCTGCGCCAGCGCCGGGCTGATGTACTTGCGACCGGAAGCCACCAGCCGAATGGCGTCGACGAGTTCCGCCGGCGCGCTTTGCTTGTTCAGATAGCCGGATGCGCCCGCCTTGAGTGAACGAATTGCATACTGGTCTTCGCGATGCATGGACAGCATCAGGACGGCGAGCTTCGGTGCTTCTTTTTTGATCTGCTTGAGCACTTCGATGCCGCTGCGGTCGGGCATGGAAATATCCAGCAGGAGTACGTCGGCATCGCCGCGCCGTGCGAGCTTGATCGCGTCCGTACCGCTCTCGGCGTCGCCGGACACGATCATGTCGTCGCTGTCGGCAAGGATCTGTTTCAAGCCCTCGCGCACAATCGCGTGGTCGTCGGCAATGATGATTCTGATGGGCTGGTGTGCGCTCATGGTGTTGTGTGTTATTGGGTGAGCGGGATACGCAATGTCAGTTCGGTGCCGCCGCTGGCCGCGTTCGATACCGACAACTGGCCGCCTAGGGCATTGGCGCGTTCGATCATGCCGCGTATGCCGAAGGACTTCGGCTTCATGCGGTCGGCTGCATCAATGCCGCGTCCATTATCGGTGACTTCCAGCCGTACGCTGCGATTGGTGCGTGTCAGGCGTACTGTCACCATGCTTGCGTCGGCATGCTTGCCGATATTGGTCAGGGCTTCCTGAAAAATCCGGAACAGCGCGGTGGCCTGATCAGGATGCAGCGGTATCTCTTTTTTGCTGCTTGAGAACTTGCAGGGAATGCCGAGTTGTTTTTCAAATTCCTTCGATTGCCAATCGATTGCGGCAACGATACCGAAATCCAGCATGCCCGGCCGCAGATCGACCGAGATGCGGTGGATGGCTTCGATGGTGCGGTCGACCAGCGCATCGACATAGTCGGTTTTTTCAGCAAGCATGGCGTCGTTCGGCAGGCGTTTCGTCAACAGGGCAAGCGCCATCTTGATCGCGGTGAGGTTGCCACCCAGATCATCATGAATTTCGCGGGCGATACGTGTGCGTTCGTTTTCCTTGGCCGTTTCCACATGTGCCGACAATTCGGCAAGCTGCGCGCGCGAACGCTCGATTTCCGCCTGTTCCAGCTTGCTTTCGGTGATGTTGGTCATGATGCCTTCCCACTGTATGCCTTGGCCGGGCAGGGCACGTGGTGTGGAGCGCAGATTGATCCATTTGATGTCGTGCCATTTTTCGATCCAGATCCGGCCTTCCCAGTTCCATGCCTTCATGCTGGTCGACGAAGCCTGCATCGATTCAAGATAGGATGCCTGGTCTTCCGGCAGTATGAGATCAAGAAACAATGACGACTCGGTGCGCAGCCGTTCCACGGTAATCCCCAGCAGGGCATGGCAGCCTTCACTCAGGTAGGGAAAGCTTATGCTGCCGTCCGGCCGCTGCAGGAATTGATACACGAGCCCGGGCGTATTGGACACGATGGCGCGGAAGCGCGCTTCGGAAATGCTTAAGGCCGTTGCCGACGCCTGCCGCGCGCTCAGATCGTTGCCGATTGCGATATACGACGCACCGGAATCGGCGGCACAAAAAAAGACGCGAAACTCGATAGGATAGGTCGAGCCGTCCTTGCGCACATGCGTGGTTTCGAATTCCGCGCGCTGGCTCTCGCCAGAACGCAAAGGGTGCAGAACTTGTTCAAGCGTGTCGACCGACATGTCGGGTGCGAGGTCGGTCATGGACAGCGCTTGCAGTTCGCTACAGGTGTAACGCAGGTTTCGGCGCGCGGTCTGATTGACCTGAATAAAACGCAGGCTGGCGCAGTCTACGATGTAGATTTCGCTGAACGAGCCCTGCATGAGGATGGGAAGCCATTCCGCTTGCATCATGTCGAAGGTTTTTCCATGTGTATTTTGAACTCGTGCCTATGCGCATTTTGTGCCGGTCACAATGCTTGCAGGTTGCGATCAGCTGGCAACGCGCAAACCGGTAGCGGTATTCACGCCATTGAACGGCGACTTCCATCGTTGCAGCCAGTCCGCAAATTGCTCTGCTGGCATGGGTTTGCCGATGAAGTAACCTTGCCCCTGATCGCAACCCATGGCGGCGAGCAATTCCCATGCTCCCAAGGTCTCTATACCTTCCGCAACTACTTTTAGCCCCATGTTATGACCAAGATCGATGGTGGAACGAACGATTTTTGCATCGTCCGGATCGTTTTCCATTTTCAGCACAAAGGATTTATCGATCTTCAATTCGTGAACGGGCAGGCGCTTGAGGTAAGCCAGAGAAGAATATCCAGTTCCGAAGTCGTCGATCGAGAGGTCGACACCCATGGCGTGCAAGCCTTCGAGTGTCTGTTGCGCACGGACCGGATCGTCCATGATTGCGCTTTCCGTAATTTCGAGGCAGAACGATGACGGGGCCAGGGCATGTCGCGCGAGCACCGCGGCAAATTTTGCCGGCAACTCTTGGTCCAGCAGGTCGCGCGTGGAAAGATTAACCGATACGCGCAGCTTGATGTCGCTCGCCTCAAGCTGGCTGCACAAGGCTGCGGATTGCTCGATCACCCATCGGGTGAGCGTACGGATGAATCCGGTTTTTTCTGCGAACGGAATGAAGTTGTCAGGGAAGACCATGCCGCGTTCGGGATGCACCCAGCGCACCAGGGCTTCGATGCCGACAACTTCGCCGGTGCCTAGCATGACCTTGGGCTGTACATACAGGCGGAACTGGTTTTCCTCGGCGGCACGGCGCAATTCGCTGAGGAGCGACAGACTTTCCTGGCTGGACTTGTCGATGGCTGGATCGTAAACAACCGCTTCGTTGCCGCCGTTTTTTGCCGCATACATGGCGACTTCCGCCCGGCTCAGCAAGGATTCGGCATCGGTGCCGTGGCTGGGGAATCCGGCGATGCCGATTCCTGCGCCAAGGTCGACATTCTGGTCTTCCAGCGATATAGGCATTTCGAGCGACGTCAGGATGCGGCAGGCAAGTTCGCGTGCTTCATGGACGTCCGTGCCGGGCAGGAGCAGGGCGAATTCGTCGCCGCCGAGGCGCGCGAGCCGGTGCACCGGGCTGGTCAGTTGTGCCTGGAGACGCTCGGCGACACGACGCAGCAGCGCATCGCCAAAGCTGTGGCCCATCACATCGTTGACGTGCTTGAAACGATCGAGGTCCATCATGAGCACATGGCAGGATCCATGCCGCTTGCGCGCATCAGTAATTGCTTCATTAAGCAGGTTGGCAAACTGCGCGCGGTTCGGCAGGTCCGTGAGCGTATCCCAATACGCCAGGCGGCGAATTTCAAGTTCGCGGTTCGATATGCCGTCACGCATCCGCGCAAAGGCTTGCGACAGCTCGCCGATCTCGTCATCGCGGCGCATTTCAATTTGTCCGCGATAGTCACCCGCGCCAAGACGTTTTGCGGTCTCACCCAGCTTTCGCAGCGGGCCGGTAATGCGTTTGGCCACGAACACGCTGCCGACTACCGCCACTGCAATGCCAATGGCCGTAAGGATGAGCAGGTTGATTTGCAGCCGCCGATACGGCGCCACCGCTTCACTGACGGAGCGCTGGAGGACGACGATGACTTGTTGTCCGGAATTCTGTGCGAGTTGCACGATACGTGTGCTGAAGTCGCTGTCGCCCAGAGTTAGTTGCGGCAGAAACTTGGTATTGGCCGGCATGCCGCGTAACTGAGGGGCAAGAATAGAAGCCTCGGTGGGGGACAAGGTCGACACGTCAAGCACCCAGGTACCGTCGGTCCGGCTGCTCAGGATGGATACCTGCAGGGAGGACAGCTCGCGCATGTCAGCGGCTATTCGTTCTTCAATCGCAAACGCCATCGCAACCCAGCCGATGGTGATGGGCGCCTTTACCGGGACTACGACAATCTGGTAAGGGCGATTGTCGACGATGCCGGTTCCTGCCGCGCTGCCAGTCTGCTCCGCCTGGTCGACCAAGTGCAGAATAGACTTCTCCAGGTCCACACCTGGCGTTGCGGCAGTGGATGCCTTGATGCTGCGGTCCAGTCCGATCAGGAGTGCATGCGACGCTTCGATGCGGTCGCCGTGATTGGCGAGCGCGGATTCAGCCGTCTCCCTGTCGTTGCTGCCGATCGCTTGCTTGAAACCGTAATCGGATGCGAGCAGCCGCGCACCCTGGATCAGCTTTTGAGCATATTGATCGAGCAGACGCCCGAACACGCGTTCGCCGATCTGAAGTTCGTCGCGTATCGCCAATTGCGCGTTTTCGCGAATGCCGGTCTGGATTGCAAAAAAACCGGCGAGCTGCACCGCGAGTATGAGCACAAGAAACAGGATGACGATGCGGCTTTCAAGACTGCGCAAGCGCATGAGACTTTCCTATCTGGCGTTCATGTTGACGGTGAAGTTTGTGACCGCGTCGCTCGCAGTCAGCGTGATTTGCTGCTCCGGTATTGGCGCAGCTGGAGGCAGGTTGGCATGCCATGTCTTCAGCCGGTACTTGCCGGGAGCAAGACCGTCAAGTCTTGCCTTGCCGGATGTGTCAGTCCTGGCAAAGTAGGGTGTGGGAACGACGTGGATATAGGCGACCATCTGGTCATGAATGTTGCAGCCGATGACGACCGTCCCAGGCTTGTCGAAGTTGACCGGGTTTTCCGGCTCGCCGGCATACAGCTTCAAGTCGAATACCTTGGCGGGCGAAAGCGAATAGACATGATGGCGAACCGTATCGTTGTTGGGGAATGAAATATTTGTACCAACCTGAATCACAGTCATGGGCGGCAGAAATTTACGTCCTTTTTGTTCAATATCGACAGTCTTTTGGGACTTTGGCAGCGCCGGTCCTGATAGCGGCTCTGCATATACTGCGACATCAGGCAATGCCGCGCCTGTAGCACCAAAAACCTGAACTGATGCGGAGGCGGCATGAGAGTTCGCAATGCCTGAAGCGAACAGGAAAATAAGTACAAGGGCTAGCAGCGTGCGCGGCATCCGGAAACGTGACAGGAACGTATGCGCTGACGGAATAGAAAAATTGCTCATTTGCTTACGGTATCGCGGTTCATCGAGCGTGGGTGCAACTAGCGCGCGAAAGGCGACCAAGCCGATAAAGCATGGATGAGTAGTAAGGAAGAGATTCCGCCAAATCTTGAAAGCCGGGAACAATGCATTTATCTGACTGAGCCGCAACATTGTGAACGGGAGCGTTTATGGTCGATATCCTGAAAGCGTGGCGGCACATTGAGGGCATTCTGATTTGCAATACTGGGAGCGACTTTATCACAAGCTTTTGAAATTTAATCGCTGCCAGGAAAGGGAGGCCGAAAAAGCGCAGAGAAATCTTGTCTCTTGATTTGATTTGTGGTGACTGTGATCAGAAGATAGAGCGACGCGCCTGACCAGAAGGGAAGCTTGGAAACAAGCGATGTGATGCAATTACAGTTGCAGTTACTTGGCCGTATTGAATCTTCAACCGCTCAAGCATGCCTGTAAACCAGAAAGGGGTTAGATCTTGCGATCTAACCCCTCGTTATACTGGTGCGGCTGGCAGGAATCGAACCCACGACCCCTTGGTTCGTAGCCAAGTACTCTATCCAGCTGAGCTACAGCCGCGAAAAACAAAATTATAGCACCCATTCAACAAACTTTGGAAGCCCCTCCAGAAGCATTTTTATATTGCTCCCTTGTACACTTTCAGAACCGAGGGCGGGCAGTGAACAAGCATCTTCCTAGCGCTTCTGATATTGGGTTGACCCAAACAATATTTCTTTCGACTTGTCATCCACCAGTGGTTTGCGCAAACTGGCCAACACCTCGACACCGCGTTTCACTGCCGGGCGTTCACTGATTTCATCGAACCAGCGTTTCGTATTCGGAAAATCTTCCCATTCGATGCCCTGGTTTTTCCATGAGCGCAGCCAAGGGAAAGTCGCAATATCGGCAATCGTGTATTCATCGCTGGCGAGGTAACCGGTCTTCGATACCTGTTTGTCGATTACGCCATACAGGCGTCTGGCCTCATTGGTATAGCGGTTGATTGCGTAGTCGATTTTTTCCGGCGCATAGATGCGGAAGTGATGCGCCTGACCGAGCATGGGACCGACACCGCCCATCTGGAACATCAGCCATTGCAGAGTCGTGAATTTTTCGCGGTCGGTATTGCCAAGGAATTTGCCGACCTTGCTGGCCAAGTAGACCAGGATAGCGCCCGATTCAAACAAAGAAATCGGCTTGCCGTCCGGACCGTCGGAATCCATGATCGCAGGAATTTTATTGTTGGGAGAGATCGCGAGAAACTCAGGCTTGAACTGGTCGCCTTCGCCGATGTTGATATGGTGGACCTGGTAGGGGAGGCCACACTCTTCCAGCATGATGTGGACTTTGTGGCCGTTTGGGGTGGCCGTGGAATAAACGTCGATCATCTTCGCTCCTGCGATGTTGTTGGACTGTCAAATGCTGCACGGATTATGCAGCGATTCGACAGTCCTTGCAGAGCGGCTACTGCAGAATCAGGAGCGGGTAATCGGAAGCTCGGTATCGCGCGAAGGAATCGCCATGTGCTTCGCCAGTTCCAGCTTCGCGATCGAATTGCGATGGACCTCGTCCGGGCCGTCCGCAATACGTAGGGTCCGGTTGCCTGCCCACTGGCCGGCGAGCGGGAAGTCGTCGCAAACGCCACCGGCGCCATGCGCCTGGATTGCCCAGTCGAGCACCTGTTGCGTCACGTTAGGGGCGAGCACCTTGATCATCGCGATCTCGGCCTTTGCATGCTTGTTGCCCACGGTATCCATCATGTAGGCAGCCTTCAGGGTCAGCAGGCGGGCGGTGTCGATCATGATGCGCGACTCGGCGATGCGCTCATGCCATATGCTTTGCTCCGACACCTTGCGGCCAAACGCCACGCGATCGTTCAGGCGCTTGCACATGTACTCAAGCGCCCGTTCCGCCACGCCGATGGCGCGCATGCAATGGTGGATGCGGCCAGGCCCAAGGCGACCCTGCGCGATTTCGAAACCGCGGCCTTCGCCGAGCAGAATGTTGGAAGCAGGTACGCGCACGTTTTCAAACAGGATTTCGCAATGGCCGTGCGGCGCATCGTCATAACCGAATACCGGCAGCGGACGCTTGATGGTAACACCCTTGGCGTCGCGCGGCACCAGGATCATCGATTGCTGCGAATGGCGCGGTGCATCCGGATCGGTTTTGCCCATCAGGATGAAGACCTTGCAGCGCGGATCGCCTGCGCCGGAAATCCACCACTTATGGCCATTGATGACATACTCGTCGCCGTCGCGCTGGATGCGCGTCGCGATATTGGTTGCGTCGGAAGAGGCCACTGCCGGCTCCGTCATCGCAAATGCCGAACGGATCTCGCCGCGCAGCAGCGGCTCCAGCCATTCGCGCTTGTGTTCCTCGGTGCCGTAACGCTCGATGGTTTCCATGTTGCCGGTGTCCGGCGCGGCGCAGTTGAAGACTTCGGGTGCCCAAGAGACGCGTCCCATGATTTCGCACAGTGGAGCGTAATCGAGATTCGACAGGCCTTCAGGTGCGCGGGTCGACTTGGGCAGGAAGAGGTTCCACAATCCGGCGGCGCGTGCCTTCGGCTTCAAGTCTTCAATCAGCTGTGTCGGAATCCAGCGATTGCCTTTTTCACGGCCATTGCGGTCCACCTCTTCATCGAAGGCTTTTTCGTTCGGATAGATGTGCTCATCCATGAACTTCAACAGCTTTTCCTGCAACTGCTTGCAACGATCTGAATACTCGAATTCCATCATGTCTCCTCGGGTTGGTCCCTGTGTTTACGTCCTAGGTTTTCGCTTAATCATTTTTGCCGGAAGCATAGTCCCAGCCCATCTCAGCCATGGGCCGCGCGGATTTGCCGGACTTCAGTGCTTGCTCGCTCGATGCCGTGCCATCCACATAGCGTTTCATGATGCCTTGCAGGATGCCTGCCATGCGGAACATGTTGTACGCCAGGTAGAAGTTGAAATCTTCCTTGCGTATGGTCTTGCCGGTACGCTCGCAATACTTCGCGATGTATTCTTCCTCGCTTGGAATGCCGAGCGATTTGTGATCGAGCCCGCCGATGCCGCGGAACTGTCCCTGCGGAATATGCCAGCTCATGCAGTGGTAGGAAAAGTCGGCCAGCGGATGACCAAGCGTCGACAGTTCCCAGTCCAGCACAGCCAGGACGCGCGGCTCGGTCGGATGGAAAATCATGTTGTCGAGGCGATAGTCTCCATGCACGATGCTGGTATCGTCGCCAGGTGGGATATTGTTGGGCAGCCATTCGATCAACTTATCCATCGCGTCGATCTTTTCCGTTTCGGACGCCTTGTATTGCTTGGTCCAGCGGTCGATCTGACGGACGAAATAATTGCCGGGCTTGCCGTAATCGGCGAGGCCGATGGCCGCATAATCGACGGTGTGCAGCTGAGAGATCACACGATTCATTTCGTCGTAAATGGCAGCGCGTTCGCTGTTGCTCATGCCGGGCAGCGACTGGTCCCACAACACGCGTCCGTCAACGAAATCCATGATGTAGAAAGCACGGCCGATGATGGACTCATCGGTGCACAGCGCATACTGTTTTGCTGCCGGGAAGCCAGCCTTGTTGAGCGCATTCATTACACGGAATTCGCGGTCGATCGCGTGGGCAGAAGCGAGCAGTTTGGCCGCAGGGCCTGGCTTGGTGCGCAAGACATAACGCTTGCCGTCGGCCGTCAGCTTGAACGTCGGGTTCGACTGTCCGCCATTGAACTGCTCGACGCTCAGGTCGCCGGAAAAACCTTCGACGTGCCGGCGCATGTATTCCTGCATGGCGCCAACGTCGAATTTCTGACGGTCCGACACTGGCCTCGTACCCATGTACTCTTCAAACATCTCGTCTCCTTTGCAAGCCGCGGGAAAATTGTTATCGACACATTCTACCGCTAAAATCGTACGACCGTACTATTCTATTTTCATTTGCCGGAGATGCGTAAAACATTCTTCGCTTATGACTGGCGGTTGCGCGATTTTAGGTATTGATCGAGCAAGACTTCCATCGTCGTATGGCGCGACTCGCCCTGCAGCGTCGAGATCGGCGAGTAGTTCATCACCCGCACCACCCAGTCCGCATGCACAGCGCCGACGTCGATCGCATTGATGCAGCCGGCGGTCTGCGCAAGATTGCCCAGGAATATTCTCTGGTTGGTCAATGCATAGGACAGGATGGCGCGGTTGACGCCGCCATGCAGGACCAGCAGGACCGTGTCCCAGGACTTGTCTTCGCGCAGGCGGTCGATGCAGGGATGCACCCTGTCCATCAACTGGCCGATCGATTCACCTTCAAGAAATTTTCGGTCTTCGGGCACGACGCCATCGAATGCGCCGACGAATGCCTCTTTCAAACTTTCATCCGGTATTGCCGACAGCTTGCCTCCGCGCAGCTCTACGAGTTCGGGCCAGCGTTCCAATTCGATCTGCTGTCCGGTTTCGGCAAGCACCCGGGTTGCCGTTTCGACGGTGCGCGGCAGGCCGGATACGATCACGCGGTCGAAATGCAGTTTTTCCTGGGCAAATACGCGGCCAGCGGCGGCGGCTTGTTCGCGTCCAAGCTCATTGAGAGGCACCTGTTCCGGTAGAAAAGGTTTGCCCTGTTCGTCGAAGTAAGTAACGCTGCCGTGACGCATCAGGTAGATGCGCCGTCTGTGTTGTGAAGTCATTTGTAGCGGGGTGTCCGTTTTTCGAGAAATGCACTGATGCCTTCAAGCGCATCGCGATGGTGCAGGCTTTCGACAAAGTGCCGTTTTTCGGATTCGAAATGCTGAGCCAGCGTATTGCGCTGCGCCTCATGTGTCAGAGACTTGATGCGCTCGACAGAGTTCGGCGACAGTTGGGCGAGTTCATCGGCCCAGGCGAGTGCGGCGTCCAGTGCGGTGCCGTCCGGAACGAGACGATTGACCACGCCGACTTGATGCAGCCGTTCCGCCGTGATCGGTTTGCCTTCGATGAGGACTTCGGCTGCAAGCTGGCGCGGCAAGGCATGTGAAAGGAACCAGCTGCCGCCCCCATCCGGCGTCAGGCCGACCTTGACATAGGCCATGAGAAACTTTGCCGATGCCCCTGCGACGATCATGTCGCAGGCAAGGGCCAATGAAAAGCCGGCGCCGGCAGCGGTGTTGTCGACGGCGGCAATAACCGGTTTGGGACAATCGCGGATTGCTTCTATCCATCCATGTAGGTTATCGATCGACTCTGCCTGGACCGACTTATCCTTGCTTCGGTTTTCAAGCAGCCGGTTCAGATTGCCGCCGGAACAGAAAAAGCCATCAGCGCCCGTCAGTACGACGGCACGGATGGAGTCGTCGCGTTCGGCGGTAGACAGGGTTTCTATGGCTGCCGCATACATGTCGGGGTGCAGTGCATTGCGCGCACCCGGATTGGAAATGGTCAGGATAAGGGTGGCGTCTTGGCGGGATGCTTGGAGTTCGGCGGACATGGCAGAAGGCTTGTTTATCGGAATGATGCCCGCAGGGCCAGGCCGGGCAGGGAATGAAGAGTGAAATTTGTTTTCTATTATTGCCGAAATATGTCGCGAACGTCGATCCAGCGGCAATATCGCAAAAACTGCGGTAAGCTGTTTCGACCCATACCATTCAGAAACAAGGAGACAGTGTGTTAAAAATATGTGGATTCGCCGCCAGCAATTACTACAACAAGGTAAAGATGGCCTTGCTTGAAAAGGGCATCGACTTTGAAGAAGAACTGGTCTGGACCAATCGTGCGCCAGAACTTATGGCGCGCTCGCCCTTGGGCAAGATCCCTTTCTTTGAAACCGAGCACGGCCGGTTGCGTGAATCTCAGGTCATGCTGGACTATCTGGAGTCCGCCTATCCGGAAAAGCCTTTGATACCTGCCGACCCGTTTGCCGCGGCTCAGGTACGCGAAATCATCACCTTCATGGAGTTGCATCTGGAACTGGTTGCGCGCGAACTCTATGCGGAAGCTTTCTTTGGCGGCAAGGTGTCGGATGAAGTCAAGGAACGCACGCGTAAACTGCTGGCTCGCAATGCCAAGGCGTTCGGAACGCTGGTCAAGTTTTTTCCCTACATCGCCGGAGCGGAATTCACGATGGCGGATTGCGCCGGCATGGTTCACCTGCCGCTCGTCAGCATGGCGTCAAAAGTGATCTATGGAGAAGACTTGCTTGCCGAATTGCCGACGCGCGAATACGTCAAGATGCTGAGCGAGCGTCCGTCCGCACAGCGTGTCAACGCCGATCGAAAGCTCAACCAAGAAATGATGAAGTCGATGGTGAAGTAAGCAAGCCAAAGCAGGGCGGCTTATCGCATAAGGCAACGAGGAACGCTTTAGAAAAATTCAAACGGTTCTGCCAGCCTCCTAAAGCGCTGCCTCGTTACCCCATAGCTGCTGCATGCTGAAACGCAGCATTGCCTGTTCCGGTGCCAGCAGTTCACGGACGGCATACAATTCCTTGCTGGTGTCGCGCTGAATCGGAAACGACAGCGGCGCGCCGCGCGGGCCGATGAAAGCATGCACGACCGGCGCAGCAGCGGCCTTCGTACGGCGCGTGACCACCCCGATTTCTCCACTTTGCAGGCGCACGAAGGCGCCTGGCGGATAGGTGCCGATTTCCTTGATGAAGTGGGCTGCCAGCTGGGGATCGCTGGTCTTGCCGCCGGCGAGAAGCACGTCTCTTAATGCGACGTTGGGCGACAGGGTTTTTCGATAAGCCCTGCCGACAATGCAGGCGCAATAGCGATCCGCAAACGCCACAATCCTTGCATTTTGCGGTATGTCAGCCGTGGACTTCCCGCCTGGATAACCGCTGCCATCGTCTTTTTCATGGTGAAGCTGCACATACGAGAGCCAGTCCGCATCGGACACGCCGGTCTCTTTGAGAACTTCGACGCTACCCTGCGCATGCGCCTTGATCAATGCACTTTCCTTCTCGGATAGCGGTTCCTGCTTCATTTGCATCTGATCGTGCTGGCGCAACATCCCGATGTTCATCGTCAGTGATGCAGCAGTAATGAGCTGTGCTTCATCAGCTGATTTGTTCATCGCGCGCGCGATCAGCAAGGCTACGAGAGCCGTATCGATGCAGTGGCGGACCGCATAGCTGGACGCCTGCTGGTTGAGTAAAACACTGGCCAACACAATGTCGGGATTGATGTCGACCGCGAAGGCCAGAGCCTTGCCGACTTCGAGAATCTTTGCCGGCGCATCCGCTTCGTTGTTGAGGTTGTAGAGCAAGCGTTCCAGCCGCTTGTTTGCGAGGTTGATGAAGCGCAGTGCGGACGGCGTATCCTGCCGCAGCGCGTGCGCTTCCTTGATCGCCTTATTGTGCCGGTCAAAGTGCCCCGCATCGATAAAGAGCCCGCGCGTCAGCAGGGATTCGATCTGCGAGCTGCTCTGAACGATGTGTCCGCGCCGAAGCAGCAGCTTGTTTCCCTCTCCGAAAACATCCCAGGGCAGTGGCTCGCCAATTGCAATATCGGACATGCTGAGTCGACGCTGTTCCATCTGCTGCCCCCTGCCATGTGGTGGTGTCGCGAGTGGTTACGGCTGGTCTTGCATACGATCGATTGTTCCGGATGCTTTGCTTCGATAAGGCTGACGCCACAGGCCGCTCGCAGCAAATGGTGGCGAAAAGCCACTTGTGCTGCGGGAGAGCGCGGCACTACGCACATCAAAGATGGCTATTGATACACGGCAACTTTATATGATTGGAGCTTAGGAGACTTTTCAGACCCTTGCAAGCTTTTCAAGCGCAATCCGAAGGGTTTCATCCTTCTTCGCGAAGCAGAAGCGCACGATGCAGGAATCCTTGGGTCTGTTGTAGAAGGCTGACACCGGGATGGCGGCCACCCCGATTTCGCTGGTCAGCCATTTCGCGAAATCGACTTCCGGCATATCCGAAATCGCGGAATAGTCGACGCACTGGAAATAAGTGCCATCCGAAGGAAGCAGGGTGAAACGGCTCGTTTTCAGGCCGTCGCGGAACAGGTCGCGCTTGCGCTGGTAAAAGGCGGGCAGGTCAAGATAGGGGGCCGGATCGGCCATATAGCGTGCGATGCCGTGCTGAACAGGCGTATTGACGGTAAAGACGTTGAACTGATGCACTTTGCGGAATTCGGCCGATAGATGCGCCGGCGCGGCGACATAGCCGATTTTCCATCCGGTCACGTGATAGGTTTTACCGAAGCTCGACACGACAAAGGAACGTGCAGCCAGATCGGGATAGCGGCATACCGATTCATGCCGCGCGCCGTCGTACACCATGTGTTCGTAGACTTCGTCAGAGACGATCGCGATATTGGTGTTGTGCACGATGTCGGAAAGAGCTCGCATGTCTGATTCGCGCAGCACCGAGCCGGTTGGGTTGTGCGGGGAATTGATCATCAACAGCCGGGTGCGCGGCGTCACTGCCGCATTGACCTTATCCCAAGGGATGGAATAACCGTTCGGGCCGACTTCCATTTGTACGAATACCGGCTTGCCGCCGGCCAGTTCGATGGCCGGCACGTAGCTGTCGTACACCGGTTCAATGATCAGGACTTCGTCGCCGGGGTGGACTGTGCAAAGAATGGCTGTCAGCAATGCCTGGGTCGCGCCGGCGGTGATCGTAATTTCAGTACCGGCGTCATAGCGGTGGTCATAGATGCTTGCAATTTTTGCAGCAATCGCTTCTCGCAGGGCAGGGATGCCGGCCATCGGCGGGTATTGATTCAGCCCATTCTTCATTGCTGCGGTGACGGCATCAACCAGCGAAGGGTCGCAGTCGAAATCGGGAAAACCCTGCCCCAGATTGACCGCGCCCTTTTCAGTTGCCAGCGCAGACATCACTGTAAAGATCGTTGTGCCGACACTCGGAAGGCGGGATTGCAATGAGATAAGTCGGGTATCAGGCGCGAGGGAAGCGGGCGTCGGCATGGTCATATCTGAGAGTCTGAAAAGTGCGCGCAGGGCAAAACGCCATTCTATACAGGCTCGGCTGGCGTTGCTTGCATCGTTTCCCACGAGGCTGTCCATTTTTCGGGCTGCATGATCTGAAACATGCCGGCCCTGGCCGTTCTTCTTGCCAGCTTGAGAAGCGCTTTGTCCTTGGTGATCAAGGTTGCAGCACCAGCGTCGCGTGCCAGTTCGAGAAATTTCTGGTCATCGGGATCGGTGCAGACCGGAAGCAAGATTTCGGCGCGTACCGAGCTAAAGTCAGCCGGAAGGCAGGTGATCAAGCGGTCAAATGCGGCAATGACCTCTGGTCGCAATTCGTCATTCAACGGCAGATGTCGGTATTCAAGAACCTTCAGCCATTCGGTACGGCAGTCACTCCGTGTTACCGCCTCTATATCGCCTGCGTTCAGCGCCGCCAATAGCTGCGCCCAGCGCGAGTCGTGAAATACAAACAGGTCCAGGCAGACGTTTGTGTCGATGACGATGCGATTCTGTATCATTGCCGAAATTCTTTCCTTGCGACACTCTCAAGAGTGTACATTGCTCAATGCTGATTGCTATTTCGCCCGCTAAAACCCTCGATTACGAGACTCCGCCGACGACTGAAAAACACACGCTGCCGGCGTTTATCGATCATTCGGCTGAATTGATCGATACATTGAGGCCCTTGTCGCCCGCACAGGTGTCGGAGCTCATGACCATTTCGGATCCGCTGGCGGTGTTGAATGTTACCCGCTATGCATCCTGGTCGCGCAAGTTCACCAGGAAAAACGCTAAACAAGCCGTGCTAGCCTTTAACGGCGATGTGTATGAGGGGCTGGATGCTCCCTCGCTGACCGAAAAGCAGCTGGAGTACGTGCAATCCCATGTGCGCATCCTTTCAGGACTTTACGGCGTGCTGCGGCCGCTGGACCTGATGCAGCCATATCGCCTTGAAATGGGCACGGCGCTGCCGAATGCGCGCGGGCGGAATTTGTATGCGTTCTGGGGCAATCTGGTCACCGAAACGCTCAATGCCGAACTGTCTGCTCACCGCGCCAATGCGCTGGTCAATCTGGCATCGGATGAATACTTCAAGGTCGTGAAGCCAAAGTTGCTGAACGCGGAAGTGATCACACCGGTATTCGAAGACTGGAAGGGCGGCAGGTACAAGGTAATTTCGTTTTATGCCAAGCGTGCGCGCGGATTGATGGCGCGGTATGCGGCGCAAAAAGGAATCAAGCAGCCGGAAAAGCTCAAGGCATTCAACCTGGATGGATACGAGCATGATCCGGATGCCTCGACCGACCGTCTCTGGATGTTTCGGCGCCGACTCGCTGAATAGACGAAGCAGGGTATCTAATAAAAAACCTCGCTGAAGCAAGGTTTTTTATGGGGCGGCAAAGCGTGCACTGCTTACCAGATTTGCCACCACGGTTTGCTGGTGATCGGACCGCCCTTGAAGTACACGCTATCGGGGAAGTTCTTGCGCAACACGCGTTCGGTGTCGTCACGCAGATCCGGCATGCCCATCGCATCATACGATTTGACCATGATATACAGCGCTTCCTCGATGGCCGGTGCCTCGCGGTATTCGCTAACGGCTATCTGCGCACGGTTGGCGGCGGCGACGTAGGCGCCGCGACGGTAATAGTAACTGGCGACATGGACCTCGTACTGGGCCATTGCATTGACCAGGTACTTCATGCGGGAAGTCGCGTCCTTGGTATAGACACTATCCGGAAAGCGCTCCGCCAGCAGCTTGAATGCATCGAACGCGTCGCGCGCAGCCTTGGGGTCGCGCTCGCTGGGGTCTTGCTTGGAAAGGAAGTCGAGGAAACCGACCCGGTCGTTGAAGTTGATCAGCCCGCGCAGATAGTACATGTAATCCACGTTGGGATGGTTCGGATGCAGCTTGATGAAGCGCTCGACCGCTGCCAGCGCCTCGGGCTGTTCGCCCTGACGATAGTGAGCATAGGCGACTTCCATCTGAGCCTGTTGCGCGTAAGTACCGAAAGGATAGCGCGCTTCCAGTTTTTCGAAATGCTGGATCGCCTTTTCGTAATTGCCGCTTGTGAGCTCTTCCCGAGCCTCCGAGTATAATCTCGACGCCGACCAATTCTTCGTTTCGTCCACCTTTTCCGGAAGCAGACCGCATCCCGAGAGGGACAGGGCAAGTGCGATGGCGGCGATTTTCAGCGATCTTTTATACATAAGGTTTGCAGGAGCACAGCTGGACAAGGCCAAGATTATAGCCGATGCCGACTCCTTGCAGCGATACCGACAGAAACCCCGATTTTGACCAAAAACTTGACCGACACCGAACTATACGACGGCGATGATGAAGAGGGCGCAACGCCCGAGGCCGCATCCATTGAATTGCAGCTGACGCCGGAGTTTTGCGGCGTGCGCCTGGACAAGGTGCTTTCGCAGCTGATTCCCGAGTACTCCCGTAGCCGGCTGCAGCAATGGCTCGACGACGGCCATATCACCGTGGATGGACAGCCTGCGAAGGGAAAGACCCTTGCGCTGGGCGATGAAATGATCGTGGTCCGGCCACAGGCAGCGCCGGAAGACAACGCTTTCAAGCCGGAAGCCATGGATTTGGCGATCCTGCATGAGGATGCGGCGCTGATGGTGATCGACAAGCCGGCCGGGCTGGTGGTGCATCCGGCCGCAGGCAACTGGTCCGGCACCTTGCTCAACGGCTTGCTGCATCATTTTCCTGCGATTGCAGGCGTGCCTCGTGCGGGCATCGTGCACCGTCTGGACAAGGAAACCAGCGGCCTGATGGTCATCGCCAAGACGCTGCAGGCACAGACGGACCTGGTCAGGCAGCTGCAGGCGCGCTCCGTCAAGCGGGAGTATCTTGCCCTGGTATGGGGATTGCCGCAGATCAGTGGAAAAATAGACGCGGCAATCGGCCGACATCCGCGCGATCGCATCAAAATGGCGGTTTCCGACAACGCCAGCGCCAAGCCGGCGGTAACGCATTACCAGCGCATTGCTACCGGTACTCTGGATGGACGTCCGGTCAGCCTGGTTCGTTGCCAACTCGAAACCGGGCGCACACACCAGATCCGCGTGCATATGCAGTCGATCGGTTTTACCCTGGTCGGCGATCCCTTGTACGGCAAACCGCATCTGGCCCCGGTCTTTCCGCGGCAGGCATTGCATGCGTACCGGCTCGGATTGATTCATCCCGTATCTGGCAAGGAAGCCGAATGGCAATCTGCCTTGCCAGAAGATTTTGCGGCCCTGCTGGCGAGGACGGCCATTGATGCCGGCGTCATAGGATAAGAAAGAGCCATGCCCGCCATCGATCTGATTATTCCTCAATGGGAGGCGCCTGCCAATGTCGGGTGTCTGTCCACGACGCGCATAGGCGGATCGAGTCGCGCACCCTATGACGATGGCCATGGCGGGGGCGGTCTCAATCTCGGGACCCACGTTGGTGACGATCCTGCAGCGGTGGCGCATAATCGCGGCTCGCTGCGCGCCTTCCTGCCGGGCGAGCCGGCATGGCTGACGCAAGTCCATGGCACGCATGTGGTGGACGTGGAATCCTTGCATGGCAAGGTACCGGAAGCGGATGCCAGCATTGCCAGCACACCAGGGCAGGTATGCGTGATCCAGACTGCCGACTGTCTGCCGGTACTGTTTTGCGATGGAGACGGCAGTGTCGTCGGCGCGGCGCATGCGGGCTGGCGCGGGCTGGCCAACGGAGTACTGGAAAATACCGTCGCGCGCATGCGCGACGCGGGAGCGGCTTCGGTGATGGCGTGGCTGGGACCGGCGATCGGTCCGACCGCCTTCGAAGTGGGGCCTGAAGTATTCGACGTCTTTACCGGCACCGACTCCGAAGCGGCAAGGGCATTCAATGCCATCCCTGGAAGCAGCGGCAAATATTTCGCCAATATCTATGCGCTTGCACGGCTAAAGCTTGCCCAGGCAGGCGTTACGCAAATCTATGGCGGCGACCTCTGCACGGTTACCGACCGCCGGCATTTTTATTCCTATCGCCGCGACGGCGTCACCGGCCGAATGGCTTCATTGATCTGGCGCAAGTAGCCGGCGCACAGATGCGCGATGATGCCCGCAGTAAATTAATGCGGGCTGCCTTCATTTTCTGAACGGGGTGCCGGATGCGCATCGGGATTCTCCGCTTCGCTCCGTAGTGCATTTTCGGCTTCCAAGCGCTTGCGCTTGCGTCTTGGGGCATCCATCAAGTATAAAATGATTGCCAGGGGCAAAACGCCATACAGCAGAAACGTCATGACGCCGGCGACGACCGAGTGTTCGGTAATGGACATCATCAGGACAACATAAATCCAGGCGATGGCGACGATATACATAGCAATTCAAGGCATTCAATCAAACCGTAACCTTACGCGAAAAAAGAGATGCAGACATGAATAACATCTTCCCCCCTCAAATCGATCCCCAGGGATGGTTGTCCCAATTCACCGATTCCGGCGCATGGCAGGCCTGGACGCAGAAGCCACCGATCGATACCACACCCCTGACCGCGGCAGTGAAGGAGTTCGGCGCGTCGATCGATCCCTCGGCGCTCGCCAAACTGCAGGCCGACTACATGCGACAGATGTCCGAGTTGTGGCAGGAAGTCATGAGCGCCAAAGCTCCGGCGATCGGGGACCGACGCTTCGCGTCACCGGAATGGCAGTCCAATCCGCTGTTCGCATTCAACGCGGCTGCCTATCTGCTCAATGCCCGCTTCCTGATGGCGCTTGCCAATTCGGTTGAAGCAGCGCCGCGGGCCAAGCAGAAAATTCGCTTTGCCGTGCAGCAGATGGTGGATGCCATGTCTCCGGCGAATTTCCTGGTCACGAATCCGGAAGCGCAAAAGAAAATCATTGATACCAAGGGAGACAGCCTGGCCAAAGGCATCGCCCACATGCTTGAGGACATACAGAAAGGCCGCATCTCGCAAAGCGACGAGTCGGCATTCGAGGTGGGACGCAATGTGGCGACCAGCGAAGGTGCGGTGGTGTTCGAAAACGCATTGTTCCAGCTGATTCAATACAAGCCCCTGACCAAATCGGTCTACGAGAAGCCGCTGCTGCTGGTTCCGCCCTGCATCAACAAATATTACATCCTCGACCTTCAGCCTGAAAATTCGCTGGTGCGCCATGCGGTCGAACAGGGGCATACGGTATTTCTCGTATCCTGGTGCAATCCGGACAGATCGCTGGGCCAGGCGACATGGGACGACTACATTCTGGACGGCGTGGTCAAGTCCATCAATGTGGTGCAGGAAATTTCTGGGCAAGACCAGATCAACGCGCTCGGTTTTTGTGTCGGCGGCACGCTGCTGTCGACTGCGCTGGCCTTGCTTTTCGCGCGTGGAGACGAACCGGTCGCCAGCGTGACGCTGCTGACGACATTTCTCGATTTTTCGGATCCCGGCGTGATCGAGGTATTTATCGATGAGGCTCAGGTATCAATGCGCGAGCAGGCGATAGGGCGGGGCGGCCTGATGCCGGGCCGCGACTTTGCCTCGACATTTTCCAGCCTGCGGCCGAACGATCTGGTATGGAATTACGTGAAGTCGAATTACCTTAAAGGCGAAGAACCGCCTCCCTTCGACCTGCTTTACTGGAATGCGGACAGTACCAACCTGCCCGGACCGATGTTCTGCTGGTATCTGCGTAACCTGTATCTCGAAAATAACCTCAGGGTGCCCGGCAAAACCAAGGTGGCCAATGAGCCTATCGACCTGGCCGCGATCGATGCGCCTGTCTTCATTTATGGTTCAAAGGAAGACCACATCGTGCCGTGGACATCTAGCTATGAATCGACGAAGTTGCTCAATCCGAAAGATCGCGGCCGCAACCGTTTCATCCTTGGCGCATCGGGACATATTGCCGGCGTCATCAATCCGCCCGCGAAGAAGAAGCGCAATTACTGGTCAAACGATGCGGTGACCGGGTCGGCCGAAGAATGGATGGCGGGCGCGAAAGTTCAACCGGGAAGCTGGTGGCCTGAATGGACAGCCTTTCTTGCTGAGTATGCAGGCAAACAGATCGCTGCGCCGAAAAAGTTCGGAAACGCAAAGTACACTCCGATCGAAGCGGCTCCAGGACGTTACGTGAAAGTGAAAGCGGATCATTGATCGGCAGGTCTTGAGGCGACATAACGTTGCCTCAAGCCAGCTATCCGGATATTTGATCAGTAAATTCCAAGACCATAAAGGCATACACCGATTGGTTAAATAAGTCGACTTGCAAGAGAAGAACGATTTTCCTGAAATGCATTGCAATAAATTTATAACTGCATTGCAATAGTTGCGTAAATCTTTGTTTTTTCGCACTATAATAAAAACAGCCTGAGCGAACGGTTGTTCGCTTTTCGTAGAAGAGGGCATGGCCGCGTTGCGACGCAATAACTGGAATTTTCGATGAATAGTGCAAAAAAGCTTTCCGAGCGCTTGATCAAGAAGTATCCGAACCGCCGTCTGTACGACACACAAACCAGTTCATACATCACGCTCGCTGATGTAAAGCAATTAGTCCTCGACAATGAAGAATTTACGGTTGTCGATGCCAAGTCCGAGGAAGACCTCACCCGCAGCATTCTTCTGCAGATCATTCTTGAAGAGGAAGCGAACGGAACGCCGATGTTTTCCAGCGGTGCTCTGTCGCAAATCATCCGCTACTATGGTCATGCCATGCAGGGGATGATGGGCTCTTATCTGGAAAAGAATATTCAGGCATTTATCGATATCCAGAACAAGCTCGCGGAAAGCTCCAAGGGATACTATGAGGGCAAGCCCTTCACCCAGGAGATGTGGACGCAGTTCATGAACGTCCAGGGTCCGATGATGCAGGGCATGATGAGCAACTACATCGAACAGAGCAAGAACCTGTTCATGCAGATGCAGGATCAGATGCAGAATCAGACCAAGAGCATGTTCGGTTCTTTCCCGTTCCCGCCGACGGACAAGACAAAAAAATGAGAGTAGGCGCGCAGGCTTCCTTGATAATATCTTGATGCCTGAATGAAAAGCCTTCGCTTTACGGGGGTGCCGGGAAACGGGGCGTGACGGGGTACAATAGCGGATTAAGCTTTCGTACCCGGTTTAGTCATGTCCAATCCTCCCGTTTCTCCGAAAGTCGGCTTCGTATCGCTCGGCTGCCCGTAGGATTCTTGAAATAAGCCGGATCAGAAGTCGGAAATAGACACAAAAAGCCTAGGAGGCGTAATGCTGCCCTAGGCTTTTTGTTAGCGGCCGCATGCGTAGTTGCAGCCGCTTGGCTAACGTGTGGAAGTCGGGGCGGTGCGCGGCTTTATGGCACAGCGTCTCTTCGGCTATAGGGTTAGCGGCTGGCAAGTCGGCGAAACACCCTGTCATCTATCTCGAACGACTTAAGAAAATCGGAAAAATACTCGGCGTTCACAACGAACACCGTATGCTCTTTGGTACGAACTAGGTGGCCTAATCCTTCTGTAAAGTTGGGCTTCAATGATTGGGTTGAAAGTTGTTTTCTGAACCGGACATATGGGACGTCTTGGAACGACGACGCGGAGACCTTTCCGTCATCTAGGGAAATTTCCTTTGGATCAAAGGTACAAAGCTTAAGATGAGCAGTTGTAACAATAACGCTGAAATATATTCGGATAGAGTCTTGGCGGCGAGCGTGAAAGGGGTTTTCTTCATCCGCTAGGCCTTCGATTGCGAAAACCAGCTCGGCGCCGACCCGTTCAAGCATAGGCTTTGACTTTGCATCCTGCCCAAATGTTACGCAGTATTGCGACTCAGGACAGCTAGGCTCAAGGGCTAAATCTGTCCAACCAAAGTAACCAGTATTACCGGATATGTAACAGGTAACCCATGCCTTAGCATGCCTCCGATTTTTTACACTTATGTCTGCGTTCAGGAATATCCACGAGGACTCTAAGACGCGCTTGCATTCCACAATCATCAGGGATGTTCCGTGCTCATCCTCTAAAACGATGTCGATGAATCCATCGGTGTTATTTGCAGCGTTCTTCCATGAGTGCTCCGTGTAAAGCACTTTCCATCCATGGCTTGCGCCGGTTTCCCGAACGTGGTGTTCGACTCCAATTTGAAGAGGAAAACCCGATTGATTGACAATGTCTGATAATTTTTGATCGTTCATGTTGGTTGTAGATATGGTGGCCGCTAACGTTGGACATGAGCGGCGTGACGCGGCAGGCAAAGCCTGCTATGGCACGTCCGCTCGATGGAAGGATTAGAGGTCACTTTCGTTCTATCTTGCAAGTGCCTTTCCAATTCATAACATAAGTTGGATCAATGGGCTCGACTGCGGCACCAGACTCCTTCTGAAATGCCCGGCCAATCATCTTCCGACAAGCAAGCGCGAGTTCAAATGGTGCATTGCCAAGTGTGCAGCGCACCTGAGTCCGAAAGGTCTCTCCGTCAGGAACTTCCAAGGCGTCAATTAGCTTCGAGTGAACGGCAACGCCTTTGTCGAGAACGTTCGCGTCAAGAAGCGCCAGCGCCTGGCCGTGTTTGATCTCGGAGAACTTGTAATACTCAGCGCGCAGTGACTTGCGGTCTTCAACGGAGAACAGATGCGCCGCAGTAGCGACGAAATCTTGGCAGATCTTGAGCTGTGCGTCGTTCAGGGCTCGTAGAGCTTGTAGTTCGGCATGCTGTCGGTAAGTCAGGTAGGTCTGATAGCCACCGAACGCCAAACCCAGGAGGCCGACGACGGCGATGCCAATCTCGATGGTCTTTAGGCGGCGTTCCAGAGCATCCATGAGTGACCTCTAACGCTTGAATTTAGCGGCGCGCAAAAAAGCAAGCGAAGCGCCGCTGTTTTTGCGCGTCCGCTGGAATGATGGGTTCGGCATCATGCCTGATTCGACATTCATACGAATACGGCATAAATGGAACTGCCAAATGTGATGACGATTCCCAGCATAAACACCAACACTGTATTCCTGTAGTAAAGCTCGGATTGGACAAGCGGCCAGAGGGACCGAAAAAGGGAGAACATAAGAACGATGATGCCGGAGCACAAGGCGATAAGAGCTGGGATATCTTCCGGTTCCCATGGCTGATCAGGATCGACTGCCTTCGTAGGGTGGAGATCTGTCGCCTTAGAGGAAGGCGAGTTGGTCTCGCGTGACTGTACCTGTGAGGCATTCGCCGGCGGATCCTTCAGGCTCCACGTGTAAAAGAAAGCCAAAGCGAAACCAAGAATGATGCCAATGGCTGTAACTAGAGCGGTCCTAGCATTCGCGTCAACAGTTGGAGTGCGTGTGGAAGCATTCATAGTAGGCAATTCAGGTTGATGCCGAACTAAATTATTTATGCGGCTCATATTGTCTGATAAATCTGGACACCTGTCTGATAAACCGCCAATGTAAGCCTGTTAATTTCATGCTAGCTCACTGTTTTTACAGCCAGTATTTCGTTTTTCGGTGTTATCAGGACAGGTTTACGCGGACACTGAAATCCAAGACACAGTGACAACATACGAAACAGCTAATATTTCTTAGAGGAAAAGGCTGGAATAAATCCCATCTAGTCCCAGCGTCAAAGGCTATGACGCTGGGTGGGTTAAAATCACAGTTTTGTATTCTTGGGCGATCTTGTGCTCAAAAGAACGGATTACTAAGTGAAAAAGCATTTGCAAACAAATACTTACGAGAATTTTTCGCCGAAGATTGGATTTGTCAGTCTAGGCTGTCCCAAGGCCCTCGTCGACTCCGAACAGATCCTTACCCAATTGCGCGCCGAAGGTTATGACACCGCCAAGTCATACGACGGCGCTGATCTTGTCATCGTCAATACTTGCGGCTTCATCGATGCCGCCGTGCAGGAATCGCTCGATGCGATCGGCGAAGCGTTGAACGAAAACGGCAAGGTCATCGTGACTGGTTGCCTGGGTGCAAAAAAAGACGCAGCCGGCAATGACATCATTCAGAGTGTTCATCCCAAGGTCCTCGAAGTCACCGGCCCCCACGCGGTCGGCGAAGTCATGGCCGCGGTTCACAAGCACCTGCCCAAGCCGCACGATCCATTCCTTGACCTGGTTCCCGCGCAGGGCGTGAGGCTCACTCCCAAGCATTTTGCCTATCTGAAGATTTCCGAGGGCTGCAACCATCGATGCAGTTTCTGCATCATTCCATCGATGCGCGGCGACCTCGTGTCGCGGCCGATCGCCGATGTAATGCTGGAGGCGGAAAACCTGTTTAAAGCCGGCGTCAAGGAACTGCTGGTCATTTCACAGGACACCAGTGCCTACGGCGTGGACGTCAAGTTCCGCACGGGTTTCTGGAACGGCAAGCCGGTGCGTACGCATATGACCCAACTGGTCGGCGCGCTGGGAGAACTGGCTGCGCAATACGGCGCTTGGGTTCGCCTGCATTATGTTTATCCATACCCGCATGTCGACGACGTCATTCCGATGATGAACGGAGGCCATGTATTGCCGTATCTGGACGTGCCGCTGCAGCATGCCCATCCCGACGTGCTCAAGAGGATGAAGCGTCCCGCCAATGGTGAAAAGAATATCGAGCGCATCCAGGCATGGCGCCGCATGTGTCCTGACCTGACGATACGCTCGACGTTCATTGCCGGATTTCCGGGCGAAACGGAAGCCGAATTCCAGTACCTGCTCGACTTCCTGAAGGAAGCCGAAATCGACCGGCTCGGTTGCTTCGCTTATTCGCCGGTCGAGGGCGCGACCGCCAACCTGCTCGACAATCCCGTTCCCGAAGAAGTGCGTGAAGAACGTCGTGCCCGCGTCATGGAACTGCAGGAAGACATTTCCAAGAAACGTCTGCAAGCCAAGGTAGGGAAGACCATGCGTGTGCTGCTGGATGAGGTCGGTCCGAGCGGAGGCGTCGGCCGCACTGCGGCGGACGCACCGGAAATCGATGGCGTGGTTTACGTCAAGCCGCCTTACGAGCCGCATCGTAAACTCAAGGTCGGCGAATTTGTCGATGTCCGTATCACGGCGGCCGACGAGCACGACTTGTGGGCGGAGGCTTGATGATGCGTGCATTGCGTGGCAGGCTGATCGCTGCCATCTGTATTGCGTGTTCCGGCGCGCTTCTCGGCCCCCTCTCTCAAGCGGCAAATGAGCAGGTCGCTTCTGCGCCAACCTTTGCCAGCAAGGCGCTCTTTGCGAAACCGGTCGCCTTGCGCGGCAAGCTCGGCGACGCCGACATCCAGGCGACGCTGCGCAACAAGGAGCAGATGGAAGAGGGGATCGAAGGCGAATACTTTTACTTCGGCCGCTCGCTGAAGGTCTTGCTTGCAGGCGAAATCGAAGGCGAGGACCTGTTCATGGAGGAATCCGAAAACGGCACCGACGTGTCAGGACAGTGGGAAGGCAAGCTGCAGGGCGATATGCTGGCCGGTGAATGGCAATCGGCTGACGGGAAGATCAAAAAACCGTTCAGCCTGCGCATCGTCAAGGCGGATGAAAAGACGACACAAAAACCGCCGGCCGGCGGCAAATCCGTAAACGGAAAACAGTAAGCAGATAAGGGAAGGCTAAGCGTGACAGACCGGAAATCGATACAGACCACTCTTATCCATTCGGAGTATGTGCCTCCGGCCGGATTCGGCGCTTTCCCGACTGCGATTCATCATGCATCCACGGTCCTGTTCAAGAATGTCGCGGCAATGCGTTCGCGCAACTGGCAGGACAAGAACGCCTATACCTATGGCTTGCATGGAACGCCGACCACCTTCACACTGGAAGCACGCCTGGCAGAAATCGAGGGCGGCACACACTGCCTGCTCGCACCCAGCGGCCTCGCAGCAATTGCGATGGTCGATCTTGGCTTGCTCAAGTCGGGTGACGATGTGCTGTTGCCGGACAATGTATATAACCCCAACCGCGAGCTGGGACGCTGGCTGTCGCAGGATTTCGGGATCAGCGTGCGCTTCTACGATCCTCTGATCGGCTCTGGCATTGCCGACCTGATCCAGTCGAACACTCGACTGGTCTGGACCGAAGCGCCGGGATCGGTCTCGATGGAGGTGCCGGATATTCCTGCTATCTGCACGGCGGTGCATGAAAGAAAAGCGACCGGACAAGACATCCATGTCGCGCTCGACAATACCTGGTCCGCAGGCATTGCATTCAAGGCCTTCGATCACGGTGTCGACATCGTGATGCAGGCACTCACCAAATATCAGTCAGGCGGTTCGGATGTGCTGATGGGCGCTGTGATCACGCGCGACCGCGAACTGATGCATCGCATTGAAATGGCCCATATGCGTGTCGGATTCGGCGTCAGCGGTGACGATACCTACCTGGTGCTGCGCGGATTGCCGACCATGAAGCTGCGCTTCGATGCACACGACGCGGCGGCGCGCAAGGTGGCTTCCTGGTTGAAGGCACGTCCGGAGATCGGCCGCGTACTGCATCCGGCGTTCGAGGATTGTCCCGGACATGCAATCTGGAAGCGCGACTTTACCGGTGCCGGCGGTTTGTTCTCGGTGGTGTTCGATGAACGCTATAGCGAAGAGCAGACCGATCGTTTCGTCGATAGCCTGAAGCTTTTCAAGATCGGATTCAGCTGGGGCGGTGCGGCCAGCCTGTGCGTACCCTATCGCATCCAGGGCATGCGCCGCAACTGGCAGGGCAGCGGGCAACTCGTGCGTTTCAATATCGGCCTGGAAGACCCGGTGGACCTGATCGCCGATATCGAGCAGGCGTTTGAATCGCTAAGCCGGTCCTGATATCGATCGCCATTCAGGCCGCATCGATGATGCGGCCTGTGCTCGATTCAACGCATTCCTGCAAGTTTTTCTAGCCTATATCTGCATTGCCTTGTTATCGTTCAGGTCGAGCAGCCCCTTGATCAATCGATAGGCTTTCCACACCCACGCGCCGGTCCAGACCAACCACGCGATCGGTATGCCGACGATTGTCAGGAACAGGATGCCGCCGAGCACCATCCAGAACAGATACCACCAGAATGAGCGAATCTGCCAGCGATGATGGCTTTCGACAAACGTACCGGCAGCGTCTTCTTTCTTGACGTAATTGATGATGAGCGGAATCCACGAAAAGGCGCCCAGAGAAAACACGAAACTGAGGCCGTGAAGAATGTATAGCCACCACGCCAAATTCTTGGTGGCGTGTAGCTTGCTGTCGAATACGAGTTCCTGGGTCATGAATCTTCCTTATTCAATGAACAATCATTTATAAAAAGATCATTCGAACAGGGATAAGATTCCGTCCAAACCAACAAAATTCAAGGCAACATCGGCTTGCGCACGGACAACAGGCTTGGCGCGGAAGGCCACGGACAGGCCGGAAATTCCCATCATCTTCAAATCATTGGCGCCGTCACCCATGACAATCGCCTGTTTCGGGGTGCAGCCCAGCTCGGCACAAACGCGTTCAACAGTCGCTTTTTTCTCGTCAGCATCCACGATTCCTCCGACTACGCGTCCGGTTAGTTTGCCATCAGCAATTTCCAGAACATTGGAATGAGTGTAGTCGAGCCCGAGCCGCGTCTTCATGCGATCGGTAAAGAAAGTGAATCCACCGGACACCAGCAAGGTTTTCAGGCCAGCTGCCTTCACTGTTTCCAGCATGCGCTCCGCGCCCGGAGACAGTTTCAGGCGTTCGTCATACACCTTTTGCAAGGCACCTGCATCCAGACCCTTGAGCAAGGCGACGCGGCGCGTCAGGCTTTCACGGAATTCGATCTCGCCGCGCATCGCTGCCTCGGTGATTTCGGCAACCTGGGGCTTCAGTCCCTGCATGTCGGCGATTTCGTCTATGCACTCGATCGTGATGACGGTCGAATCCATGTCCATCGCCACCAGTTTGAAGTCGCTCAGCTTGCGTCCCGGTGCGGTAAAGGCGTAATCGATACCCGCTGCCAGGCATTCCGCATCGACCTGTGCTTTCAAGGCATCCGAATACTGCACGTCTTCGCAGCGATAGGCATTGCCATCGAGTTGGATCCAGCGTTTGCTCTCGACGAGTTTTGCAACATGTTCGACGGCGAGGGCAATAGGAGTACCGGGCAAGCCCTGAAGAATAAGATTCATTGGAAAAATTCAAAAGTTAACAATTCAGCCTACTAGCGTACGGATCGTTGCCTTCACCTGCGCGACCCGGGCGGCCAGGTCGGGCATGTTCGCGGTGATGCGCAATTTGTCTTGTCCGTTCAGCTTGACCTGGCGGTTCTTTTGCACCAGTTCGATAATGCGCATCGCTTCGATGGGCGGATTGGGACAGAACTGCAGCACGGCGGATTCGGCATGCGCGTCGATCTTGATGATGCCGGCCGGGACGGCAGAAATCCGTAGTCTGTGGGTTTCTATCAATGCCTTCGCCGGTTCCGGCATCTTGCCGAAGCGGTCGATCAATTCTTCCTGCAAGTCGTCGATCGTGTTCTGCGTCTGACAATTGGCCAACCGTTTATACAGCGACAGGCGTTCATGCACGTCGCCGCAATAATCCTGCGGCAGCAGGGCAGGGACGTGCAGGTTGATTTCGGTGGTGGTGGACAAAGGCGCGGCCAGATCCGGCTCCTTGCCGTTCTTGAGCGAGCGCACCGCCTCGTTGAGCATGTCCGAATATAACTGGAAGCCGATCTCCTGCATTTCGCCGGACTGGCTTTCGCCCAGCACTTCGCCGGCGCCGCGGATTTCCAGGTCATGCATCGCCAGATAGAATCCGCTGCCGAGCTCTTCCATCTGCTGGATCGCGTCCAGCCGGCGCTGTGCCTGCTTGGTCAAACCCTGCACGTCATGGACCAGCAGATAGGCATAGGCCTGGTGGTGGGAACGGCCGACACGGCCGCGCAACTGGTGCAACTGAGCCAGACCGAACTTGTCGGACCTGTGCATGATGATGGTGTTGGCGGTCGGGACGTCGATACCGGTTTCGATGATCGTCGTGCACAGCAGGATGTTGAAACGCTGGGACACGAAGTCGCGCATCACTTTTTCCAGGTCGCGCTCGTGCATCTGACCGTGCGCGACGGCCACCCGGGCTTCCGGCAGCAAGCCTTCGAGCATGGCCTTGCGGTTGAGGATGGTCTCGACCTCGTTGTGCAGGAAGTAAACCTGGCCGCCGCGCTTGAGTTCGCGCAGGCAGGCTTCGCGCACCACCGAATCGTCTTCCGAGCGCACAAAGGTTTTGATCGCAAGACGCTTTTGCGGCGCGGTAGCGATCACCGAAAAATCCCGCAAGCCTTCCAGCGCCATGCCCAGCGTGCGTGGAATCGGCGTCGCGGTCAGCGTCAACACATCGACTTCGGCGCGCAGGGCTTTCAACGCTTCTTTCTGACGGACGCCAAAGCGATGTTCTTCATCGATGATGACCAGGCCCAGGCGTGAAAATTTCACGTCGTTGGACAAGAGCTTGTGCGTACCGATCACGATGTCGACCGTGCCTTCGGACATGCCCTTGATTGCCTGAGTGACTTCCTTGCCGGTGCGGAAGCGCGATAGCTCCGCGATCTTGACCGGCCAGTCAGCAAAGCGGTCGGCGAAGGTCTGCGCATGTTGCTCGGCGAGCAAGGTGGTCGGTGCCAGGATGGCGACTTGCTTGCCGCCCATGACCGCGACGAAAGCCGCGCGTAATGCCACTTCCGTCTTGCCGAAGCCGACGTCGCCACAAATCAGGCGATCCATCGGTTTGCCGCCGGCCATGTCCTTGATCACTGCAGTGATGGCGGCACTCTGGTCCGGCGTTTCTTCGAAACCAAAGCTCTCCGCAAACGCTTCGTAGTCGCGGGCCGAGTACTCGAATGCGTGACCTTGGCGGGCCGCGCGGCGGGCATACAGATTCAGCAGTTCGGCGGCGGTATCGCGTACCTGCTGGGCCGCCTTTTTCTTGGCCTTTTCCCACTGGCCTGAACCCAGGCTGTGTAGCGGCGCCTCGTCGGGCGAGGCGCCGGAGTAACGCGAAATCACATGCAGCTGCGATACCGGAACGTAGAGCTTGGTTTCCTTCGCATATTCCAGATGCAGGAACTCGGCTTCGCCTTCACCCAGGTCCATGCCGATCAGTCCCATGTAGCGGCCGATGCCGTGATTGACATGCACGACCGGATCGCCGATCTTGAGCTCGGACAGGTCGCGCACCATATATTCGACCTGGGTGACCGCTTCCTGCTTCCTGCGTCCTGCGCGTCGGCCCGAGCCGGCATACAGCTCGGTCTCGGTAATGAAAGCCAGGTCGCCGAGTTCGGGACCGAGCTCGAAACCCGCCTGCAGCGGAGCGACCGACAGCACGAGCTTGGCCGACGACGCTGCAAAATCGTTAAAGCCCTCGCATGGCGCGAGCGGCAGATCGTATTCGTCGAAGTATTGCTGAAGCGTTTCGCGCCGGCCGTTGGAGTCGGCGCAAATCATTACCCGCTTGCCGGTCTGCAGCAGGTAGGAGCGCAAATTGACCAGGGGGTCATCGACTCGGCGGTTGACCGCGATATTCGGGATCGGAGCCGACAGTTCGGATGCCACATCGTCGTGCTGGATCACCCAACGGCCATAGGGCTTGGCAAGCGTAAAGAAGTCCTGATCGGTCAGGAACAGCCTCTCCGGCGGCAAGAGCGGCCTCTCGCGGTCGGCTTTCAGAAATTTATAGCGCGATTGCGTATCGTTCCAGAACCGCTTGATCGATGCCTCGATATCGCCGACCAGCGCGAATGTCGCGTCTTGCGGCAGATATTGGAACAGGGTTGCCGTCTCGTCGAAGAACAGCGGCAGGTAGTACTCGATGCCGGCGGAAGCAATGCCGTTCCCGATATCCTTGTAAATCGAGGACTTTGACGGATCGCCTTCGAATTCTTCGCGCCAGCGGCTGCGAAATGCGGTGCGGGCAGCTTCGTCCATCGGAAATTCGCGGCCCGGCAGCAGACGCACCTCATGCACCGGATACAGCGAACGCTGGGTATCGGCATCGAAGGTGCGAATGGTTTCTATGGTGTCGCCGAACAAGTCCAGCCGGTAGGGCAAGGCCGAACCCATCGGGAACAGGTCAATCAGGCCGCCACGTACGGAATACTCGCCAGGCGACATGACCTGGGTGACATGGGTATAGCCGGCCAGCGTAAGTTGCGTCTTCAGCCGGGCTTCGTCCAGCGTTTCGCCCTTTTTGAAGAAGAAGGTGTAGGCCGCAAGAAAGGATGGCGGCGCCATGCGCAGCAGCGCAGTCGTCGCTGGAACGATCAGTACATCGCACTGGCCGCTGCTGACTTCATGCAGCGTGGCGAGCCGTTCCGAGACCAGGTCCTGGTGCGGAGAGAACGCATCGTATGGCAGGGTTTCCCAATCGGGCAGCAAATGGCAGCGCAAGTCGGCATCCTTGCCGCCGAACCAGGGAATTTCAACGAGCAGGCGCTGGGCATCGGTTGCATTGGCGACCACAATGGCCAGCAACCGCTGCCGCGACTTCAGTTCGACGGCGGCCTGCGCCAGCGCAAATGCGTCTGCAGAGCCGTGAACGGCCGGCAGGGCGAAGCGGTGACCGGGTTTGGGAAGGGATTTTTTAAGATCGAACGTCATCTGCGGACGACATCTGGAATGTCAGAATGGCCGAAGCCGTCGGCTTGCCAGGCAAGGCGACGGACTTCGACTGTGAGAAAATATGCCGAGATTATAAACCAAGGCCCTCGCTCCGGCCGTGGCCGCGCTGTGACTCTGCTATCACATTGCGCATGGCCGGCCGGATACCTGCTCAAATGATGTCATCTCGTTACTATGCCCTGATTCCCGCCGCCGGCGTCGGCGCGCGCATGGGAGCCGATTTTCCCAAGCAGTACATGCCTTTGGCGGGCAAGCCCATGCTGCGGCATGTTCTCGACACGTTTGCCGCACATCCGGCCATCGCGCATACCTATGTCGTCGTCAGCGCCGAGGATGGCTATATCGATGAAGTGACAAGCGAAGGAAATACGCTCGCAGGAAAAGTCACCGTGCTGCGCAATGGCGGCGCGACGCGGCATGCGTCGGTGCTGAACGGCCTGCAAGCGATCCGTGATCGCATCGCCGACAACGATTGGGTGCTGGTGCACGACGCGGCCCGTCCCGGGCTTGGCGCCGAACTGATCGACCGGCTTGTCACCGCATTGGAAAACGACGAGATCGGCGGCCTGCTCGCCTTGCCGGTGGTCGATACCATCAAGCGTAGCGATGCGCAGGCACGCGCCGAGGTCACCGTGCCGCGCGACTTTCTGTGGGCAGCGCAAACGCCTCAGATGTTCCGCTATGCGTTGCTGCGCACGGCGCTTGAAACTGCCGCCAACGTTACCGACGAGGCGAGCGCGATCGAGGCGCTCGGCTACCGGCCGAAACTGGTGGAGGGCAGTCCGCGCAATTTCAAGGTTACGCTGCCGCATGATGTGGCGTTGGCCGAACTGCATTTGAAAGGAAATCCATGACCGTTCCTCCATTCCGTATCGGACAAGGCTACGATTGCCACGCGCTGGTGCCGGGACGCACACTGATCATCGGCGGTGTGACCATACCCCATGCAACCGGACTGCTCGGGCATTCGGATGCCGATGTCTTGCTGCATGCAATTACCGATGCGCTGCTGGGGGCTGCAGGACTGGGCGATATCGGCAAGCACTTTCCGGATACGGATGCGAGGTTTGCCGGCGCGGATTCGCAGGTACTGCTGCGTGAAGCAGGCAAACGCGTGGCAGAGACTGGTTACGCAGTCGGCAATATCGATGCGACCATCATCGCGCAGGCACCGAAGATGGCGCCGCATATTGCTCGCATGGCGGCCAATGTTGCGGAAGCGCTCGGCATCAGTGCCGCACAGGTCAACATCAAGGCCAAGACCAATGAAAAATTGGGCTACCTGGGGCGTGAAGAAGGCATTGCCGCCGAGGCGGTCGCGCTGGTATATCGCGCCAGTGACGTATGACTACCCGCTGAGCGACGCATCGGCAGCGGCGTCAGCCGCCGCCTATCCCTTGCGTAATGCGACCGCTGCCTTCACAGGTCGGGCATTCCGTACCATCGCGCAATTTCCCGCTGCCGCTGCAATCCGGACAAAGGTCTTCTCCCGTGCCGGGAGTGCCGGCAAGTGCTTCGTCGCCGGGCTTCAAGTGATTTTCTGGCTTGCCGGGTGTGCCCGACGATGGCGTAACGCTCATATCGCCTCCTGATATCTATCGGCAAATTGTATCGAGCCGATTTTGTACACCAATCAATTCCCGCCAGGCAATTGGGCGTCGACGGGGGTTGTCCAGATAGATTGATGCAAATTGCGGAAGTTCAGGCGGGGAGCAGGCGAGGCGGCGACACGTCTTGCTCTTATTTGCGCTCCAGTATCGACATGGTCAGTCGCGCGACACAGCTCAGCCGCTGCGCCCCATCGTAAATCATGATTTGCCAGACCTGGGTCGAACGCCCCAGATGAATAGGTTGGGCTTTGGCAGTGACGTATCCTTCACGTACCGCCCGCACATGGTTGGCGTTGATATCCAGACCCACGGCGTAATGCGTCTCGCTGTCTATCGACAGGTTGCTTGCAGCGCTGCCCAGCGTTTCCGCCAGCAATACCGAAGCGCCGCCGTGCAGAATACCGAACGGCTGTATGGTGCGCTTGTCCACCGGCATCCTTGCTTCAAGCCAGTTTTCGCCAAAGTCGGTAAATTCAATGCCGAGATGCTCAATTGCCGTCCCGATATGGCTTTTACTCAAGCTCTGGAGATCGAAATTTGTTTTCCAGATCGTCATCTTTCATCCTTTGCAATAGTCGATACGAAGCAATGCATGCCGTTCGCACCTCCATTCATTTTTCCATAGGCACAGAATATGACGGATCGCATGTTTTGCAAATACGTGTGATCACGCCTTGAGCGAATCCTTGTCGAACCCGGCGAGACGTTTGTAACGCAATGACATCGCTTCCAGCGTGTCCTGAGAAATCACGTCGTTGACATGGCGGAATCCGTTTGGCGCGCGCTCCTCCGCCAATTGCATGACTTGCTCCGGACCGTTCATGCGATTGCGTAACACGATTCCAGCGGTACGCGGCAGCCGTTCGGCTTCATATTCGCGCAGTGCATATGGCGTATTCGGATCTGCCGACAGGCAGTCGGAAAGATAGCGCGCATCGAGTATAGCTTGGGCGCTGCCATTGGAGCCAATCGGATACATGGGATGCGCGGCATCGCCCAGCAGAGTGACACGCCCGAAGGTCCAGCGCGGCAGTGGATCACGGTCCACCAGCGGGAATTCATAAATTTCGCTGGCGCCGTTGATCACTGCCGGTACATCGATCCAGTCCCATTTCCAGCTTTGAAAAGGTTGCTCGAACACCGATTTATCGACCTTTCGGTTCCAGTCGGTTTTGGGCAATTCGCCATTGGGAACGCGCAATTCGGCAATCCAGTTGATCAGGGAACGGCCGTTTTTGCGCATGGGTTCAGAGATCGGATAACAGACAAACTTCTGGTCCTGGTGGCCGGCCATGAACATGCTGCGTCCATCCATATACGGCTCGCTTTCGGTAACCGCACGCCACAGCATGCGTCCGGAAAAGCGCGCTTCGTCACCGGTCGGATAGAGAAAGCGACGCACCGAGGAATGAATGCCGTCTGCTCCCACGAGCACATCGCTCTCGACTTCCACAACAGAATTGTCCTTGCGGCGCAGGAAGCGCGACACCACTTTGTCCGTGGCTTGCTCAAAAGAACTGAAGGCATGCCCCGCATGAATGCGTGAAGCACCTATGCGTTGAACCGCCATATCCAGCAGGGCCATCTGCAATTCGCCGCGAGGAATGGAGAACTGGGGAAAAGGGTACCCGGCGGCACGCCCGCGCGGTTCACGCCAGATCTCCTGACCGAACTTGTTGAAGTAGGCCAGCATCGAGGTTTCGATACCTTTTTCGGCGAGACATTTCTCAAGGCCAAGTTGCAACAGCTGCTGGCTGGCGTGCGGCAACAGGTTGATGCCTACGCCCAAAGGCTTGATTTCGTTGACTGCTTCGAATATCTCCACCTCGATTCCGCGTTCATGAAGCATGAGGCCCAGCGTCAGACCGCCGATGCCGGCTCCGGCAATTGCTACTTTCATGATTGTCTCCTTGGAGTAAATGGGGATGTATTTCAGGAAGGATAAAACCGCGACGTAATCCTGCCGATACTGTTGGAAACGGCGAAGATCGAATGGTCAATATCTTCAGTGTGAATTGTTATACTATATAACAGTTATTTTACAGAACACAAGAATGAAGGCGTTACTTTGGCCCGATGCATTGATGCAATCCATGGCAGCCGGATAGCGTGCGTCTCCCCACAAACAGACAGCACTTCGGCAGCAGCCGTTACAATTGCTGCAAACGCAAGGCTGCACTGACGAAGGACGCGGCATGCAGCATGACTGAATTGCCGGACATTACGGAAGGGGAATGATTTGTCGAACAGTCGGAAAACGGAATCCATGGAGAACCAGGTGCATTTCAACGCCAGGATAGAAGGGATCAACTACGACATCCTGGACGACCTGGTGGGATACGCGGTACGCCGCGCGCAACTCTCGATTTATGAGGATTTTGCCGCATCGCTGGCTGCCGAAGATATTACGCCGCAGCGTTTTTCATCGCTCGTCATCATCGGCAACAATCCCGGCATCTCGCAAACCAGGTTGGCGGAGGTGATGGGTATTGCGCGCTCCGGCGTCGTCTCCATTATCGATCGCTTCGAGGCCAGCGGACTGGTCGAACGCCAGGCTTCCGGAGACAGGCGTTCGTACAACCTGCACCTTACAAAGGAAGGCCAGAAACAGCTCAAGCGTTACAAGAAGGCCGTCGAAAACCATGACAGCCGCATTTCCAGCGCACTCAGCGCAAGCGAGAAGCAGCAGCTGAAGTCCTTGCTGCGCAAGATAGGCCTGAGGGAAGAGGATCGCTGAATGCAGGCCGGATCTGAGGAGCGCGGCGAAGACGCTTGCATAAGCCGTGCGACCTATTTATAGTGAAGAACTGTTATTCAACATAACAATATTGTCGACGCTACCGCTGTAGCGGCCGGGCTTGCAATTCGCCCGGTCATGGCTGCGGCTTTTTTCTCAGGCGTCACGCAATCGACAGGGAAATACGATGCAGCCAATTCTGGAAGTCAGCGATTTGCATGTTCGTTACGGCAAGGTCGAGGCGGTTCATGGCATCAACCTGAAAGTTGCTCCTGGCCAGATCGTATCGGTAATCGGTCCCAACGGAGCCGGCAAGTCGACGACGCTCAATGCCATCATGGGAAACCTGCCGCCCATCGGCGCGACGCAGGGCAGTATTCGCTTTTTGAATCTGGAGCTGTCCGACGTGGCGGTCGAGTCCAGGGTCGTGCAAGGCATGAGCCTGGTCCCCGAAACGAGAGAGTTGTTTGCCACGATGAGCGTCCAGGACAATCTGCATCTTGGCGCCTATCCGCGCAAGAAGGCGGGTGAAAAGCATTACATGGACCAGCTTGAAACCGTGTACGAGCTGTTTCCGCGTTTGAAGGAAAGGGCGAAGCAGGATGCCGGCACGCTATCCGGCGGCGAGCGGCAGATGCTGGCGGTAGGACGAGCCCTGATGGCGCGGCCGAGTCTCCTGATGCTCGATGAACCCAGCCTCGGTCTTGCGCCACTGATCGTCAAGGAAATCTTCCATATCATCAGCCGGCTGCGCATCACCGGCGTGGCGACCCTCTTGATCGAACAGAATGCGCGCGCCGCACTGCAAGTTTCCGATTACGGCTACGTGCTCGAAACCGGAAATATTTCCATGGAAGGTCCGGCGACCGAGTTGGCGAACGATCCGCGTGTGATCGAAACCTATCTCGGTTTTTCGAAAAAGCCGCTGGCACCGGCATCATAAAAAAGCAATTACAGCGTCCACCCATTTGACCAACAAAGGAGACTTCATGAAAGCATCGTTCAAACCTCTGCTTGCGGCCGTCGTGACGGCGCTGGCCGCAGCGCATGCGCACGCCGACATCACGATCGGGGTAAGCCTGCCATTGACCGGCCCGGCGTCGGGGCTAGGCATCCCCACCAGGAACGGTATCTCTTTATGGCCCGATACGATAGGCGGAGAAAAGGTCAAGCTGATCATGCTGGACGACGCCTCCGACACCACGCAATCGGCAAAGAACGGCCGTCGCTTCATCACTGAAGACAAGGTGGATGTCATCGTCGGTTCCACCGCCACACCGGCGTCGGTGGCACTGGCAGACGTAGCCGCCGAAGGCAGTACCGTGCAGATTTCCACCTCACCGGTCGATCTTCCCGAAGGAAGGGGCGGATGGACATTCCGTGTTGCGCAATCGACGCCACTGATGGCGAGCGCGGTCATCGAGCACATGAAAAAGCAGGGTGTGCAAACCTATGCCTATCTTGGTTATTCCGATGCTTATGGCGAAACCTGGTTGCGATCGTTTACCGAACTCGCTAACAAGGCGGGGCTGAAATCCGTCGCCACCGAACGCTTCGCCCGGGCCGATACCAGCGTCACCGCGCAAGCCTTGAAGATTGTGTCAGCCAAGCCGGACGCCATCCTGCTGGGCGCATCGGGAAGCGGTTCCGCAATGCCGCACAAAGCCATCGTCGAGCGTGGATATAAGGGCAAGATTTACCAGACCCACGGCGCCGCGTCGCGCGACCTGATCCGTATTGGCGGCAAGGATGTGGAAGGTTCTTTCGTCGTCGCCGGACTCGCCGTCATGCCCGAAGCGTTGCCGGAAAATCATCCATCGAAGAAACTGGCAACCGACTTCGTCGATCGTTACGAGAAGCAGTTTGGCGCAGGCACGCGCAATCAGTTCGCCGCGCACGGCTATGATGCACACCTGCTTTTGCAGGCCATCGTGCCGCAGGCGCTGAAGAAGGCGAAACCCGGCACGCCGGAATTTCGCGCTGCACTGAAAGAAGCGCTGGAATCGACCAAGGGCATTCCCATCACCCAAGGCGTGGTGCGCTATACGCAGAAAGACCATTTCGGACTGGAAGACAATGCGCGCGTCATGCTGACCATCGATAACGGAAACTGGAAGCTTGTGAATTAACAAATCATCTGCATACCGCCTGCATCTTGCAAACCGAAGGTCCGCCATGCGGCCTTCGGTTTTTCTTTGTCTGCTTTGATACACTCGATCGTTCTTCGATTCAGGACAGGGCAATGCATGATCAACGAATCCTTCCATATCCGCCGCGGCGACCTGCGCGATGCCGATATCATCGCCGAATTCAATCGCGCCATGGCCTTTGAAACCGAGGGCAAGAAATTGCTCGCCGACGTGATAGGCACCGGCGTGGTCGCCTTGATCAACAATCCTGCGCTAGGCTTTTACCTGGTTGCGGAAGAGTCGGGGCAAGTCGTCGCATCGCTCATGATCACCACCGAGTGGAGCGACTGGCGCAACGGAATCTTTTGGTGGATACAAAGCGTTTATGTGCGTCCGGAGTCACGGCGCAAAGGCGTCTATTCGCGTTTGTACCAATATATCCGCGATTTTGCAGCACGGGAGCCAGGAGTGTGTGGTTTTCGCCTGTATGTCGAAAAAGACAATCTGAATGCGCAACGGACTTACAAGAACCTGGGCATGCACGAAACCGACTACAAGATCTACGAAGAGATGCGACCGGGAATACGCTACTGCCTGCAAGATTGATATCGAAAGTCGACGAAAACGCCACGACTGAACTGAATGCGCTATGGATTGCCGCATGTCACAGAGCGTGCCATCACAGAGCGTACCTACACTGTATGGCCCTTTACCTGCACGTCCCATGCACGCGGCATGTTGATTCATCTCAATAGTCGATGGCCCAAGGGCAGGGTGCTGATGGGTTCCGTGCAATGATTATTCTTCATCATGGAGACAGGCATGAGCCAATACCGACGTGACCGAAGCGAATACTGGATTCCTCCTCAAAAGGCAACGCTGCCCGAGGCGGCCACCTCACGTCCCGACCTTGAAACGGCAACGAACGTGGAGTTGGGAATCATGATGCAAGAAACAGCAGGTACGCAACGCGCTACCGAATTCCTGAAGAAAAAAATGGTGCCGGTCGACGTGACAATGCGTGTATTACTTCGGCCTTCCGAGCGGCGAAAGCCGCGTGTGACAGCTCGGAAATAATGTAATGTCTTCTCGTGCTTCGATTGGTATAAAGTGTTCCGGCATATTGCCGTAAAGCCTAATGTAATACCCAAAGGTTGTATTGAGCCCTCTGCTAACACCAGAGGGTTTTTTTTTGCCAATCCGATCCATTGGGACACCATCAAGCTGGCTCTGATCACTTGCCATTAATGCGTCTGCTTAAAACATTGCCGTATTAAAGCGACCATGAATTAATGGAAAATTTTCATTTGGTAAGTCACCAAGATTTGCTGGAAAAACGAGCATGAGTTACCTGAAATCTGCCACTGCTCGCCCATATGAAACGGCATGGCACCGGACCGCTAACTGCCGCTTTTCTTGCGGACAAATATGTTTGTTTTCAATATGTTGCACGATGGCCTTCATCTGAAGATTTCGATTAAAACTGCCATATTTTTGTTGTGCAGGAGCTCAGGACTGAGTAATATATACTGTACATATATACAGCAAATGGTATCTTGGAAAAGCGGGCTGCATGGTCGCATGAATGCATGAATTAAACTGAATGACTGTGGCTAAACATAATTGTGTTTTGTTATGCACCTAAGTCAGTAATGCTTGGTAAGGCACGCGGATCGCTTCGATAAGCAAGTCTTCATTTTTGTCGACCGGCGTGCTTAACCGGTCCTTTTCCAATCCCTGTAATCATTCGGTACCTTGAGTCGTTCGTTTGCCTATTGAGGACTTCGTGCCAGAAGCATTCATCACGCCGCTTTATTTGCCGAGCACATGGACGAGTGTCGTCCTGCCTTGAACGACATGGCTGCGATTCAATACCGGGCCGTGTCGCGCGAAAGGCGAGTTGAACTGTACAGACTGAACTGCCAACTTTTAAAACGCTAACGAATGTTGTTGAGCAAAAGGCGCCACGCATGCGGATCAACTGCTGGGCGATCCCGATGATCGCAGCAAGCACCTAGACGAATCCATCCTGCTTGAATCAGGAAAGATCAAGAACCTGTATTGAAAAGGCATGGCAAGGAGGCGCAGCATTTGATGGAACCGCCTCGGAAAAGGCGACAAGAAGCGTCGCCGGACACGGGAATTAACGATGGGGGATACCTGAATGGATTGCCAAGTTGATATGGATGATGGCGGCTTGCAGTGGTATGAGCAGATCGGCCGTCAAGAGCAGTTTGAAGATGAGAAACGAGAAAGGACACGACATATCACGGCTACCTTTGAAATTCACCGTGCTACCAAGCGTCGCGCAAAACTCCGTCTTGGCATGTCCGGACCTGCAGGCAGCGGCAAAACCTATGCGGCGCTGCAGATCGCAGGAGGCCTCGGCGGACGCATCGGCATGATCGACACCGAGCACGGCAGAGGTGACCTGTACGCAGACTTGCTGCCCGAAGGATATGACGTATTGTCGCTGGCGCCACCCTATACACCCGCACGCTACATCGAGGCGATTCATGCGCTGGAAGATATCGGTGTGTCGACCATCATCATCGACAGTCTCGCGCATGCATGGAGCAGAGAGGGCCGTCTGCAGACGCGCAAATGAATTGGAACGGATGACGTTGAACGTATGGCGGTTGAAATCGTAGCCGACGACATGCGCATGCTGGGGGCGCGACCACATGCCAGCGAGCATGAGCCCACGTCATCCGGAACTGACACTCCCGAGGCGCGGGAAAATGCCGCGGCAAGCGATACTCATCCGACTCGATATGACTTTGTGGATGATGCGATTCCATTTTAAGTTCTGCGTCAGGATTGGCATGAGTGCATTGGCAGGGCTCTTGGAAAAGGCCGGTATTTCATCTGGAAATACCGGCCTTTTGCTTTTGTGACGAAGGTGTCTCGATAAAAAGTCTCGTACAGAACCTTCAACGAAGGCTTTTCATCCCGGCATGTATTTTGCGAAACATGGATGCGTGTCATTGGAATAATGCACTATTTCGCAATGAATGTTGATCAGCATGAGGGAATACGAAGGAATACGACGTTCATTTCCGGTAATCAATCCTCCACTTTGCAATAAAAATGAAAAAACTACATTTTTTAGCGCTTGTCGTTCAGATCAATGGAGCCTCCGCTCCTTGTCCGGCAGCATTAATGCATTAAGCCATGGACGACAATCACGACAATCATGATGAAGCCAACCGGAGCACGCTGCCGGCGACAAGAGCGAAGCATGGCACGGGCACAAGGGAAGAACGCAACTTCCTGCATCATGCGGTACTGTTCTATGGCGTAGGTCTGCTGTTCGTAATTGCCGCGGGCTTTATATGGCTGACCGCGCATGTTCTCCTGCTGGTATTTGCCTGTGTTCTCTTTGCCGTTCTTCTGTACGACCTCAGTGAGCGGGTAAGGCAGGGGCTGCATTTGTCGCATGGACTGGCGCTGGGATTGGTGGTTTTTCTGCTTTTCGGCCTGCTTGGCCTGGCTGGATGGCTCATGGCACCGCAGATCACGCAGCAGGTAGGTGATCTGACATCTACCATTCCACATGCAATTGATAGACTGCGCGCGGCGGCCGAGCAGCGCGAATTACTGCGAGACCTGGTGGCGGCCTTGCCGTCGACGCAAGAGTTGATGTCTCGGGCAACAAAGATACTTTCGCAGGTAGGCGTACTTTTCACCGGTGTGCTGGGCGCGGTCGGCAACTTCGCCATCATTGCTTTTGTGGGAACGTATTTCGCGGCGCAGCCGCATATCTATATCGACGGGATCGTCACTCTCATGCCGCGTAGAAAGCGGCAGCGTGCACGCGAAGTCATTGCCGAACTCGGCCGTACGCTTGGTCAGTGGCTGGTCGGAAAATTCGTGACCATGGTGGTTGTCGGCATCGTCACGGCACTGGGACTTAGCCTGCTTGGCGTTCCGCTGGCGCTGGTGCTGGGAATCATTGCCGGTTTGCTCGACTTCATTCCTTATCTCGGTCCCATTCTTGCCGGCGGTCCGGCAGTGCTGATCGCATTTTCGGAAAGCCCCACGCTGGCGCTTTATGTCGCGCTTTTCTTTCTCGCGGTACAAATCGCCGAAGGCTATTTGTTGACGCCTTTGATCGAGCGGCAAACCGTCTCGCTACCGCCGGCACTGACGATAGTCATGCAGGTATTGATGGGAGCGCTATTCGGCTTGGCAGGCGTCGCGTTGGCAACGCCGCTGACCGCAGCGCTTGCCGTGCTCGTTACGATGCTGTATGTCCAGGATGTGCTGGGCGATCAGGTGAAGACGCCCAGCGAGCATTGACTATTGATGCGATGAATGCGCCTGTTCTTCTTTCTCCAGGCTGCTCAGGATGTAATGCGACATGTTCATCGCAAGCTCGTATTCACCGCGAAATACCTTGTTCGCTTTTTCCTGCTGCAGCAGGACCGCTTCGCTTTCGCTATGGGTCCGGACCACGGTGTGAATGGAAGGATTGAGCGCTTTGGCGGTTTCAATCATCGCGCGCACGCCGAAGGTGTCGGGTGTGGCTACCACCAGCATGGACGCTCTAGCGATGTGCGCTTGGATCAAAACCGCCGGCTCCGCAGCGTCGCCGGCCACGGCGGCGGCCCCTTGTGCACGAAGTTCTTCGACCAGCGACCGATTTTGTTCGGCGACGACAAAATGGACGCCGCGGTGCGTTAACTCCTGGGCAATCTGGCGACCCACACGGCCGTATCCCACGAGCACGACTTGTCCGCTCAGCTTGCTTTGGTCAGTGGTCATCGGCAACTCGGCGAGCGGATCGTCAGGCCGTTCCAGCCGGCGCGCCAGGTCCGATTTCGAGCGTATCCAGGCTTGCAAAGGCTCCACAGCCTTGAAAACCAGTGGATTCAATGCAATCGAGATGATCGCACCCGCGAGAATGAAGTTTTGGCCGTCGACCGGTAGTAATTCCAGAGACATGCCCAGACCAGCCAAGATGAATGAGAATTCACCGATCTGTGCAAGGCTGGCCGATACGGTTAGCGCCGTGTTCAGCGGATATCGCAGCAACAGCACCAGCACGAATGCCGCCAGCGATTTTCCGAAAATGATCACGGCAACGACTGCCAGTATCTGCAATGGACTCTCCACCAGCACGCGCGGGTCGAACAGCATGCCGACTGACACGAAGAACAGTACGGAGAACGCATCTCGCAGCGGAAGCGATTCTTCGGCGGCCCGGTGGCTCAACTCAGACTCGCGCAGAACCATGCCGGCAAAAAATGCCCCGAGCGCAAACGAGACGCCAAACACCTTGGACGAGCCGTATGCAATACCGACCGCTGCCGCAATCACGCAAAGCGTGAAGAGTTCGCGGGAGCCGGTCCTTGCCACGCGCCAGAGCAGCCAGGGGAAAAGCTTGCGTCCGACCACCAGCATGAAAATCACAAAGGCGGCCACCTGACCGAACGTGAACGCGAGGGTTTTCCAGAGCGCATCGCCGCTTTGTCCGCCGGTGCCGCCCAGCCAGCCAGACAGCGCGGGCAATAGCACCAGAACCAGTACGGTAACCAGGTCCTCGACCACCAACCATCCCACGGCGATCTGTCCATTGATCGAATCAAGAATGCCGCGGTCTTCCAATGCGCGCAACAGCACCACGGTGCTCGCGACAGATAAGGCAAGCCCGAATACCAGCCCGGCGCCGACGCTCCAGCCCCAAAGCTGAGCCAGGCCCACGCCCATGGCGGTTGCCACAACAATTTGGAGTATGGCGCCGGGCACGGCAATGCGCCGGACTCGCAGCAAGTCATCCACCGAAAAATGCAGACCGACGCCAAACATCAACAGCATGACGCCAATCTCCGCCAATTGGCTGGCTAAGTCGACGTCCGCTACGAATCCGGGCGTCGCCGGGCCGATCACAACGCCGGCTGCCAGATAACCGACCAGCGCCGGAAGTTTCATGCGTACGGCAATCAACCCGAATATCAGGCCAAAGCCGAGCGCGGCTGCAATCGTGGTAATCAGGCTGACGTTATGTGGCATTAGGGGCAGGTCCTCCGAACAGTTGGCGGGTTGTATGAATGGAACGGTGATTTTACAGAGAATTCATGGATGACAATTTGAGGGACATATGAATGCGTTTGCATGCACGGAAAATCGTGCAGCGTTGCGCAGCTTGGGCTGTTTTCGCACCTGATTGGTGGGACTGCAACCTCGTAGTGTCTTTCATCTTTTGGAGTGGCGCACCGCGCAATGAACCAATGAACGTTAGAGCGGCTTGCATCTCGCGACTTTCAGCAGACGCCACCCTCATGTCCTTTTTCTGCCGTTCGCGGTTGAGTGCGCCTGCGATATTCACCCGGTGAAAGACCGGTCCATTGCGCAAAAGCCCGCTGAAACGTTGATGGGTCTGAAAAGCCGAGATGCGTCGCTATCTGCTTGAGCGGGGTTGTCCCACGGGTCAGCAAATGAAGCGCCATGTCGCGACGCAGATCATCCTTGATCCGCTGAAAGCTTGCTCCCCCGGCTTCCAGCTTGCGATGCAAGGTTCGCGGTGACACCGCGAGGCGTTCGGCGACCTGCGGCAACGACAAGAGCGAGGGCAGGGCCTGCTGAAGCACGCGCCTGACTTCAGATGCAAGAGAGTCTCTCACCAGCAAGGTGTCGATGAAGCTGGCAGGCGCTCGCCGGATGAACCTGGGGATTTCTTCGGCGTTGCGGACGATATGGAGGCTGTTGGCCTGCTCCGTGAATCGCAAGGCGGCGTGTGGCTGATTGAATCGTATTGTTCCCGCCAGCAAGGATCGCAATTCAAACCGATGGCGGGGAGGCGGGCAGGGAAAGTCGGCGCAAACCAGGGGCAGCCGCCGTCCGACGAGCCAGGACATGATGGCGTAGATCGTCAGCAAGGGAACTTCGTACGCCAACAGGCCTTTTTCAGGATCTCCCCCGCGTTCCCGGAGTGTGATTTGAAGCTCCCCATCCTCGGCGATGCAGTCCACTTTGAAGCCGCGAAGCACGGCATTGCATCCCCTGGCGATGACCTGCGCGCAGTCGGCAAAGGTCGACGTGGTAACGCCGGTACGACAGAGCATCTCCACCGAACCTGGCCGCGTCGGTTCGCTATGAAGGCCGAGTGCTTCATCCTCCAGCGCGTTAACGATCGCGGCGAAGAGCCTGGAAAACTGCTTGAGGCTGAGACGGGCTCTTGGGACGTCAAGCAGGCCTCGGTCGATCGAGGCCCGACTCAAGAGTTCGTCGGGCGCTATTCCCCGCGCCGTTGCCGGACCGATCAGACCGAGGGCGGCGCGCATAGGAACCGTAATCGCACTTGATTTAGTGGGCATGGCAGTTTATGCAATAACAATGGCAACTTACGCTATCACGTTTTTAGAGGTAAAGGGACAAAATACCTGCTGCTTCAATGATTTGAAGGCGAAGAAACATCCGCAGGACGATGTTTGAGGCGAGGCACGATGCAGGCGGATTTGGCAATAAATGAATGCTTGGGGATGATGTCTCTCATTCGCAATAGTTTGCCAAGGTGAGGGAAATGTTTGGCATGTTCGACAACATCGCGCCTCCCTCTTTCGATGACACGACAGGAGAAAGTTGCATGATCCCCCGCACTCTATTTACCGAAGAACACGAGATGCTGCGCGAAGCCGCGCGCCGCTTCATGGAAACCGAAGTCGCGCCGCACAACGAGCGATGGGAAGAGCAGGGCTATGTCGACCGCGAGGTATGGCACAAGGCCGGCGCGGCCGGTTTTCTGTGCGCCAGCATGCCCGATCAGTACGGCGGCGCAGGCGGCGACAAGTTGTACAGCGTAGTGTTGATGGAGGAGCAGGCGCGCATTGGCTGCTCCGGTCTCGGCTTCGGCCTGCACTCGGAAATCGTCGCGCCCTACATCCTGCATTACGGCAGCGAATACCTGAAATCGACCTACCTGCCGAAGATGGCGACGGGTGAGATGATCGGTGCGATAGCGATGACCGAACCGGGCGCCGGCTCCGACCTGCAGGGCGTCAAGGCGACTGCGGTACGCAACGGTGACCACTACATCCTGAACGGCTCCAAGACCTTCATTACCAACGGTTGGCACGCCGACCTCGTGATCGTGGTCGCCAAGACCGATCCCGAAGCCGGTTCGAAAGGCATCAGCCTGTTCGTGGTCGATACCTCGATGCCGGGCTTCTCCAAGGGCAAGCGCTTGAAGAAAGCCGGCATGAAAGCGCAGGACACGGCCGAGCTGTTCTTCGACAACGTGCGCGTGCCGACAGCCAACCTGCTCGGTGAAGAAGGGCAGGGCTTCAAATACCTGATGTCGGAACTGCCGTGGGAGCGGCTGCAGATTTCGGTCACCGCGATCGCCGCTGTCGAGGCCGGCCTGGACTGGACGGTCGCCTACACGCGCGACCGCAAGGCGTTCAAGCGCCCGGTCAGCGAGTTTCAAACGGTGGCGCACGCGCTGGCCGAGATCAGGACCGAACTGGAACTGGGCCGCGTGTTCGTCGATCGCTGCCTGCAACTGCTGCTGGAAAACAAGCTGGATGCGGCGACCGCGTCGATGGCCAAGTACTGGACCACCGAGATGCAATTCCGCGCGCTCGATCGCTGCGTGCAGTTGCACGGAGGGTACGGCTACATGTGGGAATACCCGATCACACGCGCGTGGGCCGATGCGCGGGTGCAGCGCATCTATGGCGGCACCAACGAGATCATGAAAGAACTGATCAGCCGTAATCTGTAAGAGAACACGAGAGGAAAAACGAATGGAAGCCTATATCTATGACGCCGTCCGCACGCCGCGCGGCAAGGGCAAGAAAGACGGTTCGCTGCACGGCGTGACGCCGCTGCGTCTGGCCGAAACCGCGTTGCGTGCGCTCGGCACGCGCAACGATCTCGATACCGGACTGATCGACGATGTCGTGCTCGGTTGCGTCGAGCCGGTCGGCGAACAGGGCGCGTGCATCGGTCGCGTCGCGGCGCTGGCTGCCGACTATGCGGAAAGCGTGGCTGGCGTGCAGATCAACCGTTTCTGCGCTTCCGGCCTGGAAGCCTGCAACATGGCAGCCGCACAAGTGATGTCGGGCCAGTCCGACCTGGTGGTCGGCGGTGGCGTCGAAGCGATGTCGCGCGTGCCGATGGGTTCCAGTGGCGGCGCCTGGCCGGTCGATCCGCAGAGCGCGTTCAAGCGCTATTTTGTGCCGCAAGGCGTGTCGGCTGATGCGATTGCGACCATCTGGGGCTACAGCCGCCGCGACGCCGATGCGTATGCGGTCGAAAGCCAGCAGCGCGCGAAGCGTGCATGGGACGCCGGCTATTTCTCGAAGACGGTGGTGCCGGTGCTGGACCGCAACGGCCTGACTATCCTCGACCGCGATGAACTGATGCGTCCGCAAACCACGCTCGAATCGCTCGGCCAGTTGAAGCCTTCGTTCGCCGACATGGGCGAGCAGTTCGGCTTCGATGCGGTGATCAAGCAGCGTTATCCGCGGATCGAACAGATGCAGCATGTCCACCATGCCGGTAACAGCTCCGGCATCGTCGACGGCGCCGCCGCTGTCTTGATCGGCAACCGCGCGGCCGGCGAACGTACCGGCATCAAGCCGCGTGCGCGCATACGTTCATTCGCATCGATCGGCTCGGAACCGTCGATCATGCTGACCGGCCCCAGCTACGCCGCTGAAAAAGCCTTGAAGCGCGCCGGCATGTCGGTGTCCGACATCGACCTGTGGGAGTTGAACGAAGCGTTCGCTTCGGTCGTGCTGCGCTTCATGGAAGTGCTGGCCATCCCGCACGACAAGATCAATGTCAACGGCGGCTCGATTGCGATGGGCCATCCGCTCGGTGCAACCGGCGCGATGATCCTCGGCATCCTGCTCGACGAGATGGAAAGGCGCAATGTCGCCACCGGCCTCGCCACTCTGTGCGTCGGTGCCGGCATGGGCACTGCCACCATCATCGAACGTATTTAAGGGGACCGACATGATTGCTTTCACACTCGACGCGCAAGGGATCGCGACACTGACCTGGGACATGCCGGGCCGCAGCCAGAATGTCCTCAATGGCGAAAGCTGCGAAGCGTTGTTTGCCGCGATCGATCGCGCTGCATCCGATGATGCGGTCAAGGGCATCCTGATGACTTCCGCCAAGCCTGATTTTATCGCCGGCGGCGATCTCGAATGGCTGTTGTCGGCCAATGAAGCCGACGAACTGTTCGAGCGCGTGATGCGCCTGCACCGCGCGCTGCGCAAACTCGAAACCTGCGGCAAACCGGTCGCGATGGCGCTGCCCGGCATGACGCTGGGCGGCGGACTCGAAATTGCGCTGGCCGGCCATTACCGCGTCGCCGCCGACAATCCGAAAGCGCGCATCGGCCTGCCCGAAGTCACGCTCGGCCTGCTGCCGGGCGGCGGCGGCACGCAACGCCTGCCGCGCCTGATCGGCATCCAGAAAGCGCTGCCGTTGCTACTCGAAGGCAAGCGCCTGAAAGCCGCCGATGCATTGAAGCTCGGCATCCTCGACGCCGTGGTTGCGCCTGGTACCGAAGTACAGGTGGCGCGCGAATGGCTGTTGGCGCAACAGGAGAAAAAGCAGCAGCCATGGGATATCAAGGGTTACAAGATTCCGGGCGGAGCAGTGGCATCCCCGACGGTGCAGCAGGTCTTCATGGCCAGCAACGCGATGCTGCGCGCCAAGACCTTTGGCAATTATCCTGCCCCGGCCAACATCCTGTCCTGCGTGTATGAAGGTCTGATCACCGACATCGACACCGGTTTGCAAACCGAGGCACGCTACTTCGTGGAAACGGTGATGACGCCGGAAGCGAAGAACATGATCCGCACGCTGTTCTTCAGCATGGGCGAAGCCAACAAGCTGGCATCGCGTCCAGCCGGCGTGCCGGTGCAGCGCTATAGCAAGATCGGCGTGCTCGGCGCCGGCATGATGGGCGCAGGCGTCGCCTACGTCGCTGCCAAGGCCGGCCTGCAGGTGGTGCTGATCGACATGGCGCAGGAAGCGGCCGACAAGGGCAAGGCATATTCGCAGGCGCTCGTGACCAAACAGGTCGAACGCGGCCAGCTCGCGCAGGACAAGGCGAAGGCACTGCTCGACCGCATTACACCGACCACCGACTATGCGCTGCTGCACGGCGCCGAGATCGTGATCGAAGCGGTGTTTGAAGATCGTGCGATCAAGGCTGACGTCACCAAGAAGAGCGAAGCGGTGCTGGCCGCCGACGCGATCTTCGCGTCCAACACATCGACGCTGCCGATCACGGGTCTGGCCGAAGCGAGCGCGCGGCCGGCCAATTTCATCGGCCTGCATTTCTTCTCGCCGGTGGACAAGATGCCGCTGGTCGAAGTCATCGTCGGCAAGCAAACCAGCAAGGAAACGCTGGCGCGTTCGCTCGACCTGGTAAAGACGCTGGGCATGACGCCTATCGTGGTCAACGATTCGCGCGGCTTCTACACCAGCCGCGTGTTTTCGACCTACGTGCTGGAAGGTCTGGCGATGCTGAAGGAAGGCATCGCGCCGGCCCTAATCGAGAACGCGGGCCTGATGGCTGGCATGCCGGTCGGGCCCCTCGCGCTGACCGACGAAGTGTCGAGCGAGCTGATCTACAAAATCGACAAGCAGACCCGCGCCGACCTCGGTACCGCTTACCAGCCGCGCCCCGGCCATGAAGTGGCGGCGCAGATGGTGGAGCTGGGTCGCATTGGCAAGAAAGCGGGCAAGGGATACTACGACTATCCACAGGGCGGTAAGAAGCAGCTGTGGCATGGCCTGTGCGAACTCTTTCCGCTCGTTGCAACGCAACCTGACGTGCGGCAGCTGATCGAGCGCCTGGTCGCGGTGCAGGCGGTTGAGACCGTGCGCTGCATGGAGGAAGGCGTGCTGACGACGGCGCGCGACGCCGACGTCGGCGCGATTCTCGCCTGGGGCTTCCCGGCCTTTCGCGGCGGGCCGCTTTCATGGGTGCATACGGTCGGCGTCAAGCAGTTCGTCGGACAGTGCGAGCGCCTGGCTAAGCAGTACGGCGCGCGTTTCGCGGCCCCGGCCCTGCTGAAGGCGATGGCGGAGGAGGGCGAGGCGTTTTATAAATAAAAGGAATTCCTTCCCTCTCAAGGGGAAGGAATCCTCAAGAAATGAAAGTATTCCCATGACCGTACTCAAAGGCATAAAAATCATCGAACTCGCCGGCATCGGCCCCGGCCCGTTCTGCGGCATGCTGCTGGCCGACCTCGGCGCCGACGTCATCGTCATCGAGCGACCGGGCGGCGGCGACTTGCCGGCGGCGATCACGCGACGCGGCAAGCGCTCGGTCGCGCTCGACCTGAAATCGCCTGAGTCAATCGAAACCGTGCTGCGCCTGATCGAGAGCGCCGACGCGCTGATCGAAGGCATGCGCCCCGGCGTGATGGAGCGCCTTGGTCTCGGTCCCGACGTGTGCCTGTCGCGCAACCCGCGCCTCGTGTACGGACGCATGACCGGCTGGGGCCAGGACGGCCCGCTGGCGCAGGCAGCCGGCCATGACACCAACTACATCGCGCTGTCGGGCGCGCTCTGGTATGCCAGCGAAGCGGGGCAGCCGCCGGTGGCGCCGCCGACATTGGTGGGCGACCTGGGTGGCGGCGCACTGTATCTCGCGGTCGGCATCCTGGCCGGCATCCTGAACGCGCGCAGCAGCGGGCAAGGGCAGGTGGTCGATGCCGCGATCGTCGATGGCTCGGCGCACCTGATGAACCTGATGCTGGATCTGATCGGTGGCGGCCTGGGCAGCGAGCAGCGCGGCACGTCGCTGCTCGACGGCCCGCACTGGTATACCACCTACCGCTGCGCCGACGGGCGCGACATTACGGTCGGTGCGCTGGAGCCGAAGTTCTACCGGCTGCTGCTGGAAAAACTCGGCCTGCAAAACGATCCGCGTTTTGCTAGTCAGAACAAGACAGCGCAATGGCCGCAGCAGAAGCAGCAACTGGCCGAATTGTTCGCGACCAAATCGCGCGAAGAATGGTGCGCGCTGCTCGAAGGCAGCGACGCCTGCTTCGCGCCGGTGCTCGCGCCGTCGGAAGCGGCGCGCCATCCGCATATCGCACAACGGAAAATCTACAGCGAGGAGGGCGGCCTGCTGCAGGCCAATCCGGCCCCGCGCTTTTCAAGCTCGCCGGCGGCTGCAACACGGCCGGTCCCGAAAGTCGGCGAGCATACGCAGCAAGTATTGGAAGAGAACACGAAATCAAGCCGATAGAGCCTGATGCGAATCTCACCAAGACCGTACATTTTTTACTAAGACAGGAGACAACATGCTAGGCCAAATGCAGGACAAACCGCTGCTGATTTCATCGCTGCTCGAGCACGCGGAACGTTTCCATCCGAATGTCGAAATCGTCACCAAGACGATCGAAGGACCGATCCACCGCTGCAACTGGCGCGAACTCGGCGAGCGTTCGCGCCGCCTTGCGATCGCCTTGCAAAAGCAGGGCATCAAGCAGGGCAGCATGGTGGCGACGCTGGCGACGAATACCTATCGCCATCTCGAACTGTATTTCGCCGTGATGGGAATCGGTGCTGTCCTGCACACGATCAATCCGCGCCTGTCGCCAGAACATCTTGAATACATTGTCAACCATGCGGAAGACGAAATGCTGTTCTTCGACCTGCCATTCGCGCCGCTGGTCGAAAAGCTGCAATCTCGCTTCCCGACGGTCAAGCGTTTCTACGCGCTCGCAAATCAGGATTCGGTAGTCAAGGCTGCGCCGGACATTCGTGATTTCAGCGGCTACGAAACCCTGTTCGCTGATACACCGGCCGATCCTTCATTCACCTGGCCGCAATTCGATGAGCGTTCTGCATCGACGCTGTGCTACACCTCGGGCACGACCGGCAATCCGAAAGGCGTGCTGTATTCGCACCGCTCGACGATTGTGCATAACTGCGTCGTCAGCCTGCCCGACTCCCTCGGGGTGTCGGCCGACTCGACGATCCTGCTGGTGGTGCCACTGTTTCACGTCAACGCATGGGGCCTGCCGTATGCGGCGGCGATGACCGGCGCCAAGCTGGTGCTGCCCGGCCCGCACCTGGACGGCAAGAGCATCTACGACTTGCTGCGCGATGAGCGCGTCACGCTGGCTGCCGGCGTGCCGACGGTCTGGCAGATGCTGTTCCAGCATGTCGATGCCAACGGTTTGAAGCCGCGTGAAGACCTGTGCCTGAAGGATGCAGTGGTTGGCGGTTCGGCCGCGCCGCGCGTGATGATCGAACGCTTTGACCGCGACTTTGGCACCTTTCTGCTGCATGCGTGGGGCATGACCGAAATGAGCCCGCTCGGCGTGGTCTGCCGCCTGCTGCCCAAGCACGCCGCTCTGCCGGCGGCGCAGCGCTACGACGTCCAAATGAAGCAGGGCCGCGCCGTGTATGGCGTACAGCTCAAGATCGTCGACGAGGAAGGCCGCCGGCTGCCGCACGACGGCAAGGCTAGCGGCCGCTTGATGGTCAGCGGACCGTGGATCGTCGATCGCTACTTCAAAAGCGAAAGCAATGATTTGCTCGATGCGGAAGGTTTCTTCGACACCGGAGATATTTCCACCATCGATGAGGACGGGTACATCTGTCTGGTCGACCGCTCGAAGGACGTCATCAAGTCCGGCGGCGAATGGATTTCGTCGATTGATCTCGAGAATACCGCGGTCGGATGCCCCGGCGTAGCGATGGCGGCGGTGATCGCGCTTCCGCATCCGAAGTGGCAGGAACGGCCGCTGCTGGTCTGCGTGAAAAAGCCGGGCGCCGAGGTCGACAAGGCCGCCGTGCTGGCCTACCTCGACGGCAAGATTGCCAAATGGTGGACGCCGGATGACGTCGTGTTCGTCGATGCCTTGCCGATGACGGCCACCGGCAAGATCTACAAGCTCGGATTGCGGCAGAAATTCAAGGACTATCAGCTGCCGGGATGATGTTTGAACGCGCCGGCGCGCCTCGCGGCAACGTCCGTGGGACGTCGGGTAATGTTTGTTTCCCATATTTGGGTAAATTCGTCTCTTACGAGTGGAAGTAATTAATATGCAAGGCTACCGATGGCATTTGTATGCTAATTACTTCCAATGCCGATTTTGCTTGGCTCTTAGGGAAGCCCTTGTAATATGATTTTTCCGTTCTGAGACGACCCCAATATGACCACCTACATCCTGGCGCAGTTGAAGTTCACCAACCGCGCCGCCTATGAGCGCTACCAGGCGCGCTTTATGGATGTGTTCCGCAAGTTCGACGGGCGTCTGCTCGCGGCGGATGAACAACCGATCCTCCTGGAGGGCCAGTCGGATCGGGAGAAGGTGGTGCTCATGTCGTTCTCGGACGAGACGTCAGCGCGCCGGTTCATGGACGCGCCTGAGTACCTGGAAATTTCGAAGGATCGCCACGCTGGCGCCGATACGGTGTCCTGGCTGGTGGGAGGTCTGGGCTAGGAGAACCAGGCATGCTCACTACCATCGATCTGGATCAGTTCGCCGAGGCAATGCCGGCGGTTACGTGGTTGATAAATAGCCGGCGACCTTAATTTACGCGGTAGCCACAAACCCGCGTCAAACATTAGTTTGCGGATCGTTTCCTTGGCCAACACGATGCCATGGCATTCCCGCAGCTTCTCGCAAGCGACTGTCGGTCCAAAACAGCCATGATCCGACTCCTCAATCATTACGGAGCCTTCAGCATGAACCTATTCATATGGACATTTGAATATGGCTAGATTTAGACATTTTAAAATGGCTGCCACATATAAAAGATACCTAATTCGCGTTATGTAAAATATTGTGCGCGTTCTGCGTCGTGCCCTACGCCATACAACAATGGTAGGTGGAATGCGAATTGGGCTGGCAGAAGAAAAGAAAAAGTTGGAACAACTGGCCAGAGAAAACAACCAGTCAATTGAAGACGTTCTCAATGATCTCCACAAGCCTGAATGGCTTGGATGGATCATCAGAGGCGTTCCAAGAAGACCCACGTTTAAATACAACCATGCTATGGCTGACTAAACCAGTGATCGGTCATGAGGCCAGTGTTTCGTCATTTACTAATTGGTCGCATAACCAGTTTATCGACGTTTCACTGCCCTCCTTGTTTTTGCTTGCTCCACGTTAATCCGCGAAGAACCTAATTTAACGGGTTTGAGCGAACTCGGGTGACAATGCTGGCCCTCGCATCGCCCTAAGGCAAAAGCAATAGCATTTTCACAGAGTCGTCGAGGAGGTCCGTGCGGATATAGCCGACTGCATTTGGATTGTTCACTACCGCGCGCTTGACGGCCTCGCCGTCAGCGGCTACGACAGGCGGTTCCCCCTTGCCGGTAAATATTAGATTTAACCAATATGCCCTGAGCTGCGTGACGCTTTTGCGCGCGGTCTTCTCGTAGAACTCGTCACGCACTGGCGACCCTTCGGGCTGGTCAATCGGCACTGCACGCGCGCCGGTCGGAAATGTGGCAATCCGCGCAAGGAAGATATCTGCCACCTGATTGGGCGTGATGCTGCTAACGGGGCTCTTGCTGGAGACGATGACGGCAATTTCGGCCGCACCGGAGCATGCGGCAGGCATTAATCCCGCAGCAATGATCCATCCCCCTACAAACATGTTAGCCGCTTTCATCCCGTTCCCCGCTAAAACGCAAAATCCAGGACAATGCTGACGACTTTAGACGCGCTTCCGGGCGAGAATCCGGGTTGAATATTGATGAAATACCCGTTGCCTCCTGCCCTTTCTCGTACCTGCACATCGTCAAGCTGCAGCTTCAGCGCCGCATTCTTTGCAAAGTCCCACCGCACACCGGCCGAAATAGCACGCTGGTCATTGGCGATCGCTGAGGGTTCCGGATCGCCCGGTCTAGCAGTCGAATAAATAATGTACGGAGTCAACATCCCTGCCCGCATTCCGACCGAGACATAGGCAGCCTTCGTTATCCGCGAAAGGTTAGGGATCATGAGCTTGCTCCATTCAGCCTGGACGAACCAGTTGCCCGGATCATAGGAAACACCCAAGTTAAAAAATCTTAGCCTGCCGTCGGACGCTGGAAGGCGAGAAGCCAATGCGGCTCCGCGCAACGTCCAGCCGTTCCAGTCAATCGTATTTGCAATTCCGGTCATGCCACGGGCCTCGCTTCTGATCTGCTGCGTGCCCGTTGCGGTGGCGGAAACGCCTTTGATTTTCACGTTGCCGTAAAGGAGCTGAAGTGCATTGGTTGCGTCGCCCACTCGTGACCTGATAAAGACATCAACACCATCCGAGTTGGTAAACGGAATAAGGCTGTAGCTTTCGATTGGCGGCCGCAACCAGAAGTTGGCAAGCCCGACGAGACGGGACTCGGACACCATAAAAGCCGGAAGTACGATACGTCCGCCGCGAACGCGCAGATCCGGGGTGATTTGGTAGGAGAGGTTGGCCCACTCTACCCGAGGTGAATAACCCGCATCGACTTGGTGCCGGCTGACGACTTGGAAGACCGCTTCGAGACGTTCGCTGATGTCGGCGTTGACTTGAAGTCCGAGCTTGCTGTCCACCCCGGGCGCCCAGTCTCTGGAAAACCCTGTACCGCTGGGTTGAACAGGACTTGCAACATAATCAGCATCACGTAGAGACGAGTGGGCCGCGCCCAAGGTGCCGAATCCCCGTATTGTGATCGCATAGCCCCGCTCCTGCGGCTCCGCACAATGGCCGGGTGTCTGGATCAGCAACCCGCAAATTAACAGCACACGCATCCATGTGCGATCCCCGGGCTTGTCGGGCGAGATACACTTCTCACGCCAATACGTTGTTCGTTTTCGCATCTGCAGTGCCTTCCGAAATCATGCTGATTACTTCGGAACAACAGACTCGTTTTCCAACGCAGCAGCACGCCGCGCATTTCCAACTTGCCTCGTTGTGCGATTTTATCGTCCTCCACGCAAGCGCGATTCCCTATATATCAAACCTGTTCGCGCCAAGAAGCAACTGTTCTTGGTGGTAGGGGTACTGCCGGCTTCGTGGCAGCTGCAGCCTACGCTTTTCTTCCCCATTCGCGCGCGAACGCCGGCATTAATCCTCCGATCACGGTCCTCTCTCTTTTAGCATGGTGTCGAATTGATTGATCAAAACCAATCCCTTTGCGTGATCAATATTTTCGCGACGGACTGCTCACGAGTGGTCGACATACGCACTTCTTCTACGCTTACCGCTCCGATCCTGTGGCGCTGCCGTGCTTGTCATCCATCGCCAGCCGGAAGCCCAAGTGGGACATGCTGTTGTACGGGTCCGTTCCACGCCGCGCACTTGGCCGATAGCTCATGCAGTAGTCTTCGTTGCAAAGGAACGACCCTCCTCGTGTAACGCGGCGCGGCGCGGCCTCCGGAACACCGGGCTCGCTCGGATCCCAAGAGTCTGCGGGGCCTGCGGGGTTGTCGATCACCCGGCTTGCGAGTGCTTCACGCTCGAACTGATCGGCGCGATACCAGTCGGCGACCCATTGCCAGGCGTTGCCAGTCATGTCGAAGAGGCCGTAACCATTGGCCGGAAAGCTACCGACCGGGCTAGTGCCCAGCGCTCCGCCCGCCTTGGCGCTCACTACCGGAAAGGCCTGCGCCTGTTGGCCTTGCCAGACATTGGCCATCTGTTTGCCGCCAGGCGTGAACTGGTCGCCCCAGGCGTAGGTGGCCTGCTCCAATCCGCCGCGCGCGGCGAATTCCCATTCTGCTTCGGTAGGCAGGCGCTTGCCGATCCACTTTGCATAGGCTTGCACGTCCTCATAGGAAACCTGCACCACCGGATGCTCGTCCTTGCCTTCGATGGAACTGCCCGGGCCGTTTGGATGACGCCAGTCGGCTCCCGGAATGTAGCGCCACCATTGGGAGTAATCCTGCAAGGACACCGGGCCGGCAGTGCCGACGAACACCATGGCGCCGGCTGCCAGTGCGCTCTCCGGCAGTTTCGGCGTACCGGGCGGCAACTGGACCTTCAAGGTTTCCCAATCGGGCCGTTTCTCCGCCGTGGTGACATAGCCGGTGGCGTCGACAAACTTGCGGAACTCGGCATTGGTGACATGGTGCTGATCCATCCAGAAGCCGTTTACACGTACCTTGTGGGCGGGCCGCTCATTGAGCTGGGCCAGCTTGTGGTCGCTGCCCATCAGGAACTCGCCCGCGGGTACGAGAACCATCCCTCTCGGTCCATACACGCCATCGCCAAGCACGATGCTCGGTGGATTGGGCATACCAGCGCCGGCGTGCCAGGTTGAAACGGCTAGACCTGAAACTCCGGCAGCGCAGAAAAGTAGACCGGCCAGCACAGCGCGTCGCCGCCACCAAGGGGGGCGACTTTGAATCTGCCCCACGGCCGCTGCCGCGGACACCGGCTTTTGCTTGCATCTATTCTGTTTCATATATCTCTCCGCGCGGCGGCGTGCATCTTCACTACCGCTTCTGCCGCTGCAAAAATTCCTGGACCATGTTCGACCGGTCGAACGACTTGGCGGCTTGCACCGGCGGATACTCGGCCAAGGTCTTCAAATGATTGCTGAGAAGCTCGCTCATCGGATAGGAAATCCAGGAGTTCTTCTGCAGCAAATGACCGTACGAGTCCTTGCTGTCGTAACTCTCGAATGGATCGCTGCGCAGGTTGAACATGAGCGCAATGAAGCGGGGATTCAAGTCGGCATAGTAGTCCTCCTTGGTCGAAAAGTGCATCTTCCACGGGCCCATGCGAACCGCCGTCAGCTTGCTTTCGACGTAATACAGGAAACTGTTGCGGGCGCTTTCCGGCGACTTTCCCGTCCAATAGTCGACATTATTGATGCCGTCGATGTATTGCTTTTTCTCCTTCTTCATCTGATCGACGACGTCCGGCACGCCAGCCACGGCCGCGAAACTGGTGAACATGTCCTGATGTGCCTGGATGCCATTCTTGATCTGGCCCGGCTTGGTCACGCCCGGCCAACGCAACATTGAGATCAGCCGCACGCCGCCTTCGTAGGTCGTCATCTTCTCGCCACGGAACGGCGTGGTCGATCCATGCGGCCATGACGAATGCTCAGGGCCGTTGTCGGTGGAGTACCAGATGATCGTGTTCTTATCGAGGCCGTTCTTCTTGAGGTAATCAAGCACCTGGCCGATATCGTGATCATGCTGGAGCATCCCGCCGCCATGCTTGTCATCCTCGTGCGTGTACTTCGCCGCAGCGCCGCGCCATTTGTCGTTGAGGTGAGTGTAAAGGTGCATGCGGCTCGTATTGAGCCAGACGAAGAATGGCTTGTCGTCCTTCTTCGACCGCTGCATGAAGTCGATCGCCTTGGGGATCACTTCAGCGCCGTCGAAATCTTCCATCCGCTTCATGGTGAGCGGGCCGGTGTCCTTGATCGTTTGCTTGCCGACGCGTCCGAAGCGCTCATCCACCGTTGGATCGTCGCGGTCGTTCGCGAACGTATGCAGAACACCACGGGTGGCGAACTTTTTCGCAAAGGCCTGCGGGCCTCCTGGATAGCTGTTGGCGTACGTTTGGTAGTCGCTGTATTCGTGCTGCTCTTCGGTATTCAAGTGATAGAGGTTACCGAAAAATTCATCGAACCCATGCACAGTCGGGAGGTGCTCGTTGTTATCGCCGAGGTGATTCTTGCCGAAGTGGCCAGTGCGGTAGCCGGCCTTCTTCAACACTTCGGCCAGGCTTGGCGAGGCGGCCTGCATGCCGAGCTTGTCGCCGGGCGCGCCGACCGTGGTCATGCCGGAGCGGATCGGATACTGACCAGTGATGAACGCTGCGCGACCAGCCGTGCACGACGGCTGGCCGTAATGGTCGGTGAAGCGGATGCCTTCCATGCCGATGCTGTCGATGTTGGGCGTTGTATATCCCATGACGCCCATGCCATAGGCGCTCACGTTTTGCCAGCCGATGTCATCGCCCCAGATGACGAGGATGTTCGGTTGCTTGTTCTGCTGGGCGCTTGCCGACAGCGGGGCTAGAAACACGAAGGCTGTTCCAAGCAGGGTCAGCATGCGCTTCATACGTTCGATCATGGCCTCTCTCCTGTAGTTGTTACTACTAGCGATCTGCGTTGACTGCCAGTGCCGATAGCGCCGCGCGCATCGCATCAGTCAAAGGCACAGGGCGGCGCGTTTCGCGGTCCACGTAGACATGGATAAAGTGCCCTTGCGCCGCCGGCTCCGACTCGCCTTCGCGAAAGAGCCCGATCTCATAGCGCACACTCGACGAGCCGAGCTTTGCGACACGCAGCCCGGCATCGATACGGTCCGGAAACGCAATCGACGAAAAGTAGTTGCACTGCGTCTCGACAACAAGCCCGACCGTCGGGCTATGCTCAAAGTCGAGTACGCCCTTGCGGAGCAGATACTCGTTCACAACGGTGTCGAAGTAGCTATAGTAGACCACGTTATTGACATGGCCATAGACGTCGTTGTCCATCCAGCGCGTCATGATCGGCAGGAAATGGGGATATGCGTCGCGTAACGCAGCTTCGGATTTTTTCATTTGCGAGTGTCTGTGTTGTTGAAAATGATTCAGCCGCGCAAGGTGCTGATCAGCTTGGCACGCACCTCCGGCTTGCCTGCATAGGGGTCGCCGGGGTTGCGCTGTTCGATGATGGCTTCGAAGCGCTGCTGCACCGGCGCCATAGCCTGCGGATGCGAGTAGATATAGAAACCCCGTGTGCGAATCGCGTCGAAAGTCATCTGCGCGATCTGCTCGGCGCTGACTTTTGCCGACGTGACGGCCTTGTCGGAATTCGCTTGCGCCACCAGTTGCGAGCGCGTCGGCGGCGCGGCGTTGGCCAGGTCGGCGGGACGGTTGCGGCGTGAATCGTTGAATCCGGTTGCCACGAAGTAAGGACACAGCACCGAGCAATACACTTGTTCTGTCATCAAACTCAGGTCGTGGTAAAGCGTTTCGCTGAGCGCGACTACCGCGTTCTTGGAAACGTTGTACACGCCCATCGCCGGCGCGTTGAGCAGTCCCGCCATCGAGGCGGTATTCACGATATGCCCTTCATAGGCCGGATCCTTGGCCGCAGCGGCCAGCATCAGCGGAGTGAAGATGCGCACGCCGTGGATCACGCTGCGCAGGTTCACGCCCAGCACCCACTCCCAATCCGCCTCGCTGTTCTCCCAGACCAGTCCTCCGGCCCCTACCCCGGCGTTGTTGAATAACAGGTTGACCTGACCGTATGCCGCCATCGCGGCATCGGCAAGTGCCTGGATCTGTTCGGACTTGGAAACATCGGTGCGCAGACCAATCACCGCTGCGCCCTTGGCCTTGAGTTCGGCGACGGTCGCGTCGAGCGCGTCTTGCTGGATGTCGGCCAGCACCAACTTCATGCCGAGAGACGCGCCAATGTCGGCGAACGCCTTGCCGAAGCCGGAGGCGGCACCCGTGATCACGGCGACTTTATTTTGGAATTGTTTCATGACATCGTCCTTTCTCTTGAGATCGCCTCGCCAAGGCGGGCACGGCGATAGCCATCGCAACCGCCGTGCCGCGCGGGCTTTTATTCCGCGACCTTAGGCTGCCTTCTTGCCGTAGCGGCGCACGCGGATGTCAGCCTGTTCCTTGTGGCCGGCAAAGCCTTCCAGTGCGCACAGACGCGAGCAATACTCGCCGATCATGGCGGAGGCCTCGTCAGTCAGCACGCGCTGGTAGGTGCAGGTCTTGATGAACTTGCCGACCCACAGGCCGCCGGTGTAGCGCGCGGCCTTGGTGGTGGGCAGCGTGTGGTTGGTGCCGATGACCTTGTCCCCGTATGAGACGTTGGTGCGGTGACCGAGGAAGAGCGCGCCGTAGTTGGTCATGTTCGTCAGGAAGTAATCGGGATCGCGCGTCATCACTTGCACGTGCTCGGAAGCGATGCGGTCCGCTTCGTGCACCATCTCTTCGTACGAATCGCACAGGATGATTTCGCCGTACTCTTCCCATGCCACGCGGGCGATCGGCGCCGTCGGCAGAATCGCCAATTGGCGCTCGATCTCGGCAGGCACGGCGCGCGCTAATGCCTCGCAATTGGTCAGCAGAATTGCAGGGGAATTCGGACCATGTTCGGCCTGGCCCAGTAGATCGGCCACTGCCAGTTCGGCATCACAGGTATCGTCGGCAATGATCAGCGTCTCGGTGGGACCGGCCAGCAAGTCGATGCCGACACGCCCGAACAACTGGCGCTTGGCTTCCGCCACGTAGGCGTTGCCCGGCCCGACGATCATGTCGACCGGTGCAATCTGTTCGGTGCCCAGCGCCATTGCGGCGATGGCTTGCACACCGCCCATGCAATAAATCTCGTCGGCGCCGGCCAGGTGCATCGCGGCGACGATTGCCGCCGAAGGCTTGCCGCCAAAGGGCGGCGCGGCAGCGATCACGCGCTTGACGCCGGCCACCTTGGCGGTGAGCACGCTCATGTGGGCGGATGCCACCAGCGGATATTTTCCACCCGGGATGTAGCAGCCGACGCTGTTCACCGGCAGGTTCTTGTGGCCGAGCACGATGCCGGGCAACGTCTCGACTTCAACGTCGTGCATCGAGTCTTTCTGAATCTGTGCGAAGCGGCGGATCTGCTCCTGTGCGAAGCGGATATCGTTAAGCGTCTCTTCCGACAGCGATGCGACGCAAGCGTCGATCTCTTCCTTGGTCAGGCGAAAACTGGCAGGCGTCCACTTGTCGAACCTGGACGAATATTCGCGCACGGCGCTGTCACCGCGACTGGCAATCTCGGCCAGAATCGACGAGACCGTGTCACGCACTTGCGCGTTGATTTCCGCCTTCACTTCTTGCGGCTTGGACGTTTTCAGAAAAGTAGCCATGTGATTTCCTTTGATGTCGATGTTGGGTGGTGTGAATAAGTTGTTAAGCGGAGCCGCGCACAATGATCTGTCCCGGCACTTCCTGCAGCGCCGCATGTATGCCGTCCGGTCGATGTCCGGCACGCAGCAGGTCGATGGCAAAATCGATCATTTCGATTTGGTTTCCTTGAGAGGTGCGATGCAAAGCAGTAATCGCACTGCAGCGTGCAATCGTGTGCATTGCTTGGCACCTCGCCACGCAATGGTTATCGTTGCTTGTGCATACGTGTGCACAACTGAAATGGATAGTAGCTAGGGGCTTCGGGAATTTCCCCGTCATTTAATTAGGGGGTGAACCCGGTGCAGGCGCAAGGATTTACTCTGATGGGAGCAGTGACGACGGAAGTGCTTTGTCCGGCAGGATTATTGAAGATACACCTGCCGAAATCGGGCAGAGACAAGGGGAAAAGATTTTTGACGCAGTATCGGCACAATTATCGTTGTCATTTATTTAACGAATTTAGGAGGCAGGACACTAGTACTACTGCGTCACAAAACATCACTGTCCAGTTCCCTCCCCCTTTCAGGGGGAGGGCTAGGGTGGGGGTAGAGTGGTTGCGCTAACGATTGCGCCGATTCGACCTCTCTACCCCCATCCCAACCTTCCCCCTGCAAGGGGGAAGCACGTTCGTGACGTAGTAGTACTAGGCTTCGGTGGTCAACAGCGCATACAACATTCGGCCGAGCAGGAGCGGTGTGTCCTCCTGCTTCAGATATTCAGGCTTCACGAGCGCCATCGCCCGCAGTAATGCCACGATGGTCTGATGAGCGAGAAAGCGAGCCTTATCCAGGTCACGCATGCGAATCTGGTCGGAATACCGCGCGATCAGGGCCTCCGTCACCTCGGAGGTCAAGGTGCTTTCAGTTTTGACGAGTTCGAGCCGCACCAATTCGTCGTACTGGGCCGACTTGGTAAAGAATGCCGGTTCGATCAGCGACCATCTTTGCATGGTTTCGACGCCTGCTCGCAGCATCAGACTGATGCAGTCGTACAGGCTGATTGATGGTGGTAGCGCATTAATTTTTTTGCCAGTTCGCTTCTGGCCTCGTGCAGGAAATCGTCGAAAATCGCCGCGATCAGCGCCTCCATCGTCGGAAAGTATTCGTAGATGGAGCTGACCGCCACGCCTGCGCGCTCGGACAGGTGCTGCATCGATAGCGCTTCACACCCCTATACTAGTTCGGCAAACACCGCTTCTGCTTCGACGGCAAGCCTATCCGTACACGAGGCGGCACCTAATACGCCTCGCCGTTTTTTATTAATCCGATTAGTGATTCTGACAATGCCATTAGTGGAAAAATCCATCGAGGACAAAACCCGCCTGCTGCTGAATGATCCGGCAGCATTGGTCAATTATTCGCACGATGCCTGGCGGGTTCGCTGATCGGCGGCATCCAGGACACGCAAGACTTGCTCGACTTCTGCGCGGAACATAATGTGTTGCCCAACTGCGAGATGATCGACATTGGCGACATCAACACGGCGTTCAAGCGCATGCCGGCCAACGAAGTGAAGTACCGCTTCGTGATCGATATGGCGTCAATGCGCGAGGTGGCCATCGATTGATGTTTCGCGCGGTGCCCAAGCGCTTGCATGGACTCAATGCGTTGCTGTTTCCGCTTGCGGCCTCCCCCTTTAAAAAAGAGGGGGCGCCGGCTCGACCAATTACCTATCCTTGATTTGCTCCATATAGAAACTCGGTCTCTTCCGGAGGACCAAGTCGGACAACCATAACAAAGATAATTTCCCCAATTCAAGAGGAGCGACATGAATCAAATCGAGCAGTATTCACCGACAACGTCGAAAGCCGCTACGGCGGAGGCAAAGAACGTGTACACCAAGGTCATCTGGCGGCTGATGCCATTTCTGATCCTCGCGCTCCTGGTCAACGCGATCGATCGTGTGAACATTTCCTTCGCCAAGCTGCGCATGGTCGAGGACATCGCCTTGAGCGATGCCGCCTACGGTTTTGGCGCCGGCGCCTTCTACTTCGGCTACATCCTGTTCGAAGTTCCCAGTAACCTGTACCTGCAGCGCGTCGGCGCCCGCGCCACGCTGGCGCGCATCATGATGCTATGGGGCGCGGTCACGGTGGGGACGGCCTTCGTCACTACCGCGAACCAGTTCATCGTCGCGCGCTTTTTGCTCGGCTTGGCGGAATCGGGCTTCCTCGCGGGCGTGATCCTGTATTTGACCTACTGGTTCCCATCCGCACTGCGGGGCCGCATCACTGCCGCGTTCCTGATTTCCGGTGTGTCCGCCGGGATCATCAGCGGTCCGCTTGCGGGTTGGATCATGTCTAACTTTGGTGGCTGGCTTGGGCTGAAGGACTGGCAGGTGCTGTTCGTGTTCGAAGGCATTCCGGCTATTCTGCTGGGCATCATCGCCTTGTACTGGCTCACCGACAGGCCGGCAGAGGCTTCGTGGCTGAACGCCGAGGAAAAGCATGTCATTGCCACCGCGCTGGCGGCGGAGTCGGGCAAGAGCACGGCGCATGCCCGCTTCATCGACGTATTGCGCGAGCCGCGGATTTACATCGCCGGGCTGGTGTACTTCTGTATCTACAGCGGCTCGAACACCGTGTCCTACTGGATGCCGACGCTGATCCGCGGGTTTGGCGTGGAAGACCTGAAAACCATCGGCATGCTTTCCAGCGTGCCTTACATTGTGGCCGTGTGCGGCATGTATTTGCTTGGCCGTAGCTCGGACAAATGGCATGAGCGCCGTTGGCACGTCGCGCTGACCATGCTGGTGGGCGCCAGCAGCTTCTTCCTGCTTGGCTTCGCGCAAGGAAATCTGCCGCTGTCGGTATTCCTCATGAGCCTCGGCGCAGCGGCATCGCTGTCCGCAGTCTCGCTGTTCTGGACGATTCCGCCGGCCTTGCTGACGCCCGCCACTGCCGCCGCCGGCTTCGCGATGATCAGCAGCATCGGCGTGGCGGCAGGCGTAGTCAGTCAGATTGCGGTCGGCGCGATCAAAACGGCGACCGGCAGTTTGTACATGGCCTTCGATGTGATGGGTATTACGCTGGTGGTAGGCGCCTTGGTGTTATTGATTGCGATTCCAGCACGACATCTGCGTGAGCGTAAGGCGCACTAATGCAGTTTGAGAAACCCGGGAGAAGCAAAGCGGAATCCGGGATGCCTGTCAGCATCCGTTGCGGCGATTGCGTCTCGAATGCGGAGTAACGGAATGACACGCCAGGCGCACATCCGCTCATCCCTTTTTATTCAATAACTTGGCAGGTTGCGACCGGAGTCAGAATCCGGAACGGTGTTCCCATTACATCTTTCTATAATGATTCGACTCTAGGCCGGCGACTTTGATTCAATGGTGTTCCGTCTGTTGCATCGGTTTGAACTGCCCGGGTTCTCCATCATTTCAATTAGTGAGTTTTTGACCATGTCTCTTGCAAAAATGTCTGCCCAGGACCAATCCCGTTTGCCGCAGCATGAGCCGACGGAGTCTTCGGCCCAAATCAACGGCGCCGAAAGCCTGGTGAAGACGCTGCTGGCCTGCGGCGTAGATACCTGCTTTGCCAATCCCGGCACCAGCGAGATGCACTTTGTCGCCGCGCTCGACCGCATTCCCGGCATGCGTTGCGTGCTCGGGATGTTCGAGGGCGTGGTGACGGGCGCAGCCGATGGTTATGCACGCATGGCCGGCAAGCCTGCTGCCACGCTGCTGCATTGCGGGCCCGGCCTAGCCAATGGCTTGGCGAACTTGCATAACGCGCGCCGTGCGCAAACGCCGATAGTCAATATCATTGGCGACCAGGCGACCTACCATCGCCCGTTCGACGCACCTCTGACGGCCGACACCGAAGGCTGGGCGCGCCCGGTTTCGGTATGGACCCGCACTGCCACCCACGCCGCCGCCGTCGGGGCGGCTGCCGCTGCCGCAGTGCAGGCCGCATGCGCTGCGCCCGGTGGCGTGGCCAGCCTAATCCTGCCGTCCGATGTGTGCTGGGACGCGGGTGGACAGGTGGCTGCGCCGCTGGCGCCCATCCCTGTGCCTAAGGTCTCGCCCGATGCCGTGCAGCAAGCTGCACGCGTGCTGCGTTCCGGTCAACCCACACTGTTGTTGCTGACGGGCAGCGCACTGGAGCAGGCGTCGCTGGCCGACGCACATCGCATTGCCGCGGCCACCAATGCCCGTTTGCTCTCGACCACTGCCAATGCGCGAACGGCACGCGGCCGCGGACGCTATGCCGTTGAGCGTTTGCCGTATTTTGGTGACGCCGCACGTGCCAAGCTTGCCGGCATTCGCAACATCATTCTTGTCGGCACGCCGGCACCGGCGACGTTCTTCGCCTATCCGGGCAAATCGGCGCGCCCGTATCCGGAAGATGCGGTGATCCATGTGCTGGCCCGGCCCGAGGAGGATTTGGCAGAAGCGCTGTCACGCCTGGCCGCAGAACTGAACGCGCCGCGCGTCGATGTGCCCGATACGGAGCCGCGCAACCAGGACGTGGCCACGGGCACCATCACGTCGCAGTCGGTGGCGCGGACTCTCAGTGCATTGTTGCCGGACCAGGCCGTCGTGGTCGACGAGAGCGTGAGTTTCGGTCACGCCTTTTATCCCGGGACCGAGCATGCCGCTCCACATGACTGGCTGCAAATTACGGGCGGCGCCATCGGCGACGGCCTGCCGCTGGCGCTCGGTGCAGCGGTGGGCGCGCCGGGCCGGCGCGTAGTTGCGTTGCAGGCCGACGGCTCAGGCATGTACACGCCGCAGGCGCTGTGGACCATGGCGCGCGAAAAACTCGATGTCACCGTGGTGGTGCTGGCCAACCGCAAGTACGCCATCTTGATGCACGAACTGTCCAGCGTAGGCGCCAACCCCGGCAAGACCGCGCTAGACATGCTGGATATCGGCAATCCAGACCTGGACTGGGTGAAAATCGCCAACGGCATGGGCGTGGAAGCCGCGCGTGCGGATAACATGGAGCGCTTCAATGACCTGTTCGCGCTGGCCAACCGACGCCCGGGCCCCTTCGTCATTGAACTGGTGATCTGATGGGTGCAGCGATCGACAACACCCTCCTTGACACCCTGCGCGGCATCGTCGGCCCGGCCGGCCTTCTGGCGGGTGATGAGTTGCGTGCGCGCCAAAAGCCGCAGCAACTGCACGCGTACGCGCTGGTGCGCCCGGCCAGCACCGCCGAAGTGAGCGCCGTGCTTGCCGCATGCCATGCTGCAGGTGTGGCCGTGGTACCGCAAGGCGGTTTGACCGGCCTGGTGCATGGCGCCGATGCGCAAGCGCATGAAGTCATCCTCTCGCTCGAACGCATGAACCGCTTGGAACCGGTGGATATCACACAGCGCGTGCTGGTGGCCGAAGCCGGCGTCATTCTCGAGCAAGCCCAGGCCGCCGCTGAAGCGGCTGGATTGCTCTTTCCGGTGGACCTTGGCGCGCGCGGCAGCGCCACCTTGGGCGGCATGGTGGCCACCAATGCCGGCGGTAACAGCGTGATCCGTTACGGCATGATGCGCAACAACGTGCATGGCCTCGAAGTCGTACTGGCCGATGGCACCGTGCTCAGTTCGATGAATCAGCTCCTCAAGAACAACTCCGGTTACGACCTCAAGCATCTCTTCATCGGCTCCGAAGGAACGCTCGGTGTGGTGACCCGTGTCGTGCTGCGCCTGTGCGAAGCCCCGGCCGGCCGCTGCACAGCCCTGCTGGCGCTGTCCGATTTCGACGCTGTAGGCAAGCTGCTGCGCCGCTTGGACCATGCAATGGCCGGCACACTCTCGGCCTTCGAAGTGATGTGGCAAGACTTCTACCAGGTGGTCACGACGCCGCCTGCCCAAGCGCGCCCGCCCTTGCCACAGGACCATGCCTTCTATGTACTGGTCGAAGCCAGCGGTAGCTCGACTGACCAAGCCGACCGCTTCGCCCAGATATTGAGCGATGCGATGGAACACGGCCTGGTGGCGGATGCGACCATCGCACAAAGCGAACGCGAATGCCAGGCGCTCTGGGCGCTGCGCGATGATGTGCGCCAGCTAGGCCGTTTCGGCCCGCTTGCCGCGTATGACATCTCTTTGCGCCTGGCGGATACCGCCACCTATGTAGAGACCGTGCGCACTTCGATTCAGGCGCGCTGGCCGGACGCCCAGCTAAGGGCCTTCGGCCACCTTGGCGATGGCAATGTGCATGTCGCCGTGCACGTGCCGGATATGAATACCGCAGATCGTGCCGAACTCGACGGATTGGTCTACACACCGTTGCAAGCTCTGAACGGCGCGGTGTCTGCCGAGCATGGCATCGGCATCGAAAAGAAGGCGTGGCTGGGTCTGTCGCGCACGCCGGCCGAATTGGCGCTGATGCTCTTGCTTAAGCAAAGCCTAGATCCGAAAGGCGTTCTCAATCCAGGGCGCGTGGTCGACAGCAGGCTGTAGACATGTTCAAGGCTTAGATATACCTAGCCTGCCCGGGCGCTACGGAGCCAAGCGAAATGCGAATTGCAAAACAATAAATCACAGGGGACATGATGCAAGTACAAACGATCTTGCGGTATGCAACGCTTTCGGCCGCAATTATGCTGGGAGGTCTCGCAAGCCCGTCTTTCGCGCAGGAAAAATCCGCGATTGCAACATCGGCGGCTGCTGGCACCCCGAGCGTTCTGCCGAGGCCCGACTTCCGCTTCCCGGGAAATGTCGGACGGACGTATCTCGACTCCGACCCGCCACAATTTCCGCAACCTGTTCAGGCTCCCAAGGGCGCACCAAACATCGTTCTAATCCTGCTGGATGACGTCGGCTTCGGTCAGTTCAACACCTTCGGCGGCGGAGTGCCGTCGCCCACGTTGGACAAGCTCGCTGCCGAAGGCCTGCGTTACAACCGCTTCCACACGACCGCTCTGTGCAGCCCGACGCGGGCTGCCCTCCTCACCGGCCGCAATCATCACTCGGCCGGGACTGGCACCATCGCGGAAGGAGCCAGCGGCTACGAAGGCTACACCGCAGTGCTGCCGCGCAGTACCGGAACCGTTGCGGAAGTGTTGCGCCAGAATGGATATATGACTGGCTGGGTTGGCAAGAATCACAACACCCCGCCATGGGAAACAAGCGCAGCGGGCCCCTTCGATCGCTGGCCCAACGGCCTGGGGTTCGACTATTTCTATGGATTCCATGGCGGCGACACGGACCAATGGCATCCGATCCTGTATGAGAACCGCAACCTCGTCCCGGCCGCGACCGATCCGGACTACCATGTGACCGCCGATCTTGCCGACCACGCGATCGCCTGGACGCGCAAGGTGAAGAGCATTTCGCCCGACCGGCCATTCCTTCTTTATGTCGCGCCCGGCGCAACGCATGCACCGCATCACGCGCCGCAGGACTGGATCGCCAGGTTCAAAGGCCAGTTCGACATGGGCTGGGACAAGTACCGCGAAATGACCTTCGAGCGGCAGAAAAAGCTGGGGGTCATCCCGGCCGAAGCAAAGCTCACGCCACGACCGGAATCGTTGCCGGCATGGGACTCGTTGCAGCCGGAACAGAAGCGGCTGTATGCTCGCATGATGGAAGTGTTTGCCGCCTTTGGCGCTCACACCGATTACCACATGGGCCGCATCGTCGATGCAATCAAGCAAATGCCGGGCGCAGACAACACCATCTTCATCTACCTCGTCGGCGACAACGGCGCGAGCGCAGAAGGTGGCCTGGAGGGTTCGACCAATCAGTTCCGATTCTTTAACGGGGCAGCTGAGAAATGGCAGGACAACCTGAAGCTGATCGACGAACTTGGCGGGCCAAAGCACTTCAACCATTTCCCGGCCGGCTGGGCAAACGCCATGAACACGCCGTTCCAGTGGACCAAGCAGATTGCCAGCCACTTCGGCGGTGTGCGCAACCCGATGATCGTTTCATGGCCGGCGCGGATCAAGGACAAGGGCGGCCTGCGCAGCCAGTTCACCCACGTGATCGACATTGCCCCTACCCTGTACGAACTGACCGGCATCACGCCGCCGACGCAACTCAATGGCATGCAGCAGAAGCCGATCGAAGGCACCAGTTTTTTCTACACCTTCGACGACGCGCTGGCGAAAGGCCGGCACGCGACCCAATACTTCACGATGGGCGTCAATCGCGGCATCTACCATGACGGCTGGATGGCTTCTGCGCTGGCATTCGTGCCGTGGCAATACGATCGTTCGAAATTTGATCTCAACAAACAGAAGTGGGAGCTCTACCATATCGACAAGGACTTCTCGCAAGCCGATGATCTGGCGAGCGCCAACCCGCAGAAACTGCGCGAGCTGCAGGATCTGTGGTGGGCGGAGGCGGCGAAGTACAACGTGCTGCCGCTCGATTGGCGCGGTGCGGCAAAATTCAACGCCGAACTCATGGGCCGGCCCAGCCTCGCGGGGAACCGCAAGACCTTCACCTATTATCCCGGACAAGTCGCGTTGCCGAACGAAGCCGCGCCGCGCATCCTCAACAGGTCATGGACGTTAAGCGCCGATATCGATGTGCCCGAAGGCGGCGCCGAGGGCATGATCGTGACGCACGGCGGCAGTTCCGGCGGTTACGGCCTGTACGTTCGCGATGGCAAGCCAACGTTTGTCTACAACCATCTCTCGCTCGAGTACTTCACGTTCACCGCCAAGGAGACTCTGCCGAAGGGCAAGGTGCAGCTCAAGGTTGATTTGGTATACAAAGGTCAGGCCATGGAACGCGGCAAGGCTACAGCGGTAGCGATGATGGTGAACGGTAAGAAGGTTGCCGAAGGCGAATTGACGAAGACGACGCCAAGCTTGTTTTCGCAAACCGAGGGAATGGACATCGGCATGGATACCGGTTCGCCCGTGGACTTTGTGTACAAGCCGCCGTTCACATTTACCGGCAAGATCGAGAAGGTGACGATTGAGTTGAAATGACAATAGGCAGTCATTGCGCGGAACCGGCAATGGTTTGACTACACGTCTTCATTAACAGGATGGGCGAGCGCGTCGGCGTTCGCCCATGCTCGCCGACGCCGCCGGCGATGGCCATCAGTTCTCGGCGCCGGGACGCAAGGTTCGCGACGGCAATTCACCAAAGAGCTCGCGATAGTCGGTCGCAAACCTTCCCAAATGAACGAATCCCCACCGAGACGCAGCGTCTCCGATCGTCATTTGGACCGTAGAAGTCGAGCGCAACAGACGGCGTACGCCGCAAAGGCGCATGCGGCGCAAATAGGACAAAGGCGACTGTCCAGTGACTTTCAGAAAACTTGTCTGCAGCGTGCTGCGGCAGACACGCAGTTCCGTACATAGATCAAGCACGGTGAGAGGGAACTCGGGATTGCCAAGAATCAGATCGTGGCAGCGTTTCACCATGTCGTTGTACGTCAGGTGCGTCACATCCGTGCGATGCCTTGCTTCTGCTTCACCGAGGGCACAGAAAATAGCATCCACAAGCTGCTTGCGGATCGTTGCGCGCGCGTCAGCGCAGGAGAAGCGTTCCGCATGCCAGCTCATCTCGCGAATTCCCGAGCGCAGTACGGAGAAAGCCGTGCCGCCCCGCATGAACTGAATGTGCCGGTTTTCGTTTCGTGTCGTGGTAACTCCTAGCGCATCAATGAGTCGATCGAATTCCACTGCCGACATCGTGATGCCATCCAATTCCGTGTCGCTGGGCCGATGCAATATCCACTCGCTGCCACCGCGCGAAAGGCCGACCAACGGTACGCGGGTTTCTTCGCGCCAGGATCCCGGCGCAACGGACGCAGAGCTTGTCCATGCCAACACGATCGACCCCGGCATGACCTGTCCACGGTGGACGAGTTGGCGATTGGTCCTTTCGGTAAATATGTGGAGTCCCCCCAAGTCGACCTGTCGCACCGTGCCTTCGAACGGCCCATTCTCGGTCTGGAAGTAGCGCTGATCGAAATTAGCAACGTTTCGCGCATGCTCATATGCGTCGGAAAACCGCTGGGCAGAATAATAGCTCTTCATCTCTACATCCTAGTTAGGGTTCTTCGCCCGAATCCTCCGTTGAGACGGCCACCGGGTTCGCCAAGCTGCCAGCATTCCTGCAATCAGCGGCCACCAAATCATGATAAGCCAGTATCAAGAGTCTACACCATGCGCAATGTGCAATGTCTGCTATTCCGCATGGCGTGCCGATCCGGATACTGGGTGACGTAAGAGTTGTCCTGTGCTCGTTTCGTCGCCCAAATCATCTTCTGCATTCCGTCAGGAGAAAGCGGAGACCCCATCGGGATTAGGCCGAATCACACGCCTACAAAATAAAAAATGCCACGCCAATATCCAACGCAGATGCGTATTGGCCACCGGCCAACACGAGTTGGTAATTTCGGCTAAAGGGTTGTGGAGCACTTGCCCTATGCTGGATCCATCGTCCATGGGAGACACGAATGGACGGCGCATGAAAGACAGAAACATCTGGCGATAAAAGTAATTCACAACCACAGAGGGAAAAATAGCCATGTTCAAACGTAGATTGCAGATTACAGCAGCAATCGCACTGACGGCACCGGCATTGCTCCATGCCCAGTCATCAGCAAGCACGACCGTACCTGTGACCGTCGATAATTTCAAGCGCGCCGAGTCCGACATGTTCTTTGGCGGCGTGGTGGAGCGAGGCGGTTTCGGGAAGTTTCAACACCGCCGCGAGCTTGTCCCGGTCGACAAGCAAGGCGTCGTGCGTCCCAACCGCGATACCTTGTATTCGTCGGCGGTGTTCGACCTCGATGCGGGGCCAGTGACTATCACCCTGCCAGACCCGGGCAAACGCTTCATCTCGATGATCGTGATCGACGAGGACCACTATGTGCCCGTTGTGGTTTACGCCCCGGGGACATACACCTTTACCAAAGAGAAGGTCGGCACGCGCTATGTGTTGATGGGCGTTCGTACCCTGGTCGACCCAACCGATCCCAACGATTTCAAACCAGTCCACGCCTTGCAGGATGCGATCAAGGTCCAGCAGACAAACACCGGCCGCTTCGACGTTCCCGACTGGGACCGGCTAAGCCAGAAGAAGATACGCGATGCGCTGTTGGTGCTTGGCACGACCGTTTCCGATTCCAGGGGCATGTTCGGCACCAAAGACCAGGTCAACCCTGTGCAGCACTTGATTGGAACGGCCAGATCCTGGGGCGGCAATCCCGAGAAGGATGCCAGCATGCTCTATTTCACTCCGAGCAAGAACGATGGCGTGACCATCTACAAAGTGAACATAAAGGACGTACCCGTCGATGGCTTTTGGTCGATCACCGTTTACAACGCTGACGGCTATTTACAGCCGAACACCTATGGCGCCTACTCGCTGAACAACATCACTGCGAAAAAATCCAAGGACGGCTCAGTCGCCGTCCAGTTCGGCGGCTGCGACAGCAAGATTGCCAACTGCCTTCCCATTACGCCCGGCTGGAACTACACGATGCGCCTATATCGTCCGCGTGCGGAGATTCTGAACGGCAGTTGGACGCGCCCCGAGCCGCAACCCGCGCATTGAGCGCATGGCTGGACGGCAGAGGCCGACACAAAGCCAATTTGAAAAATGCAGACATGTTGGAGGGGCGCGATTCACTGATTCGAGAAAACGTTACGACACGCTCAGACGCAAGCATGCGGCGGGCCAAAAAATATTCAAGAAGCCACACAGGAGGAGATTTAAATGAGTGACAAAATAGTTGCCCTATCAGCCGGCATTCGGCGCACAGCGATCGCGGGTGCGGCGACGGCTCTTTGCGCAGGACTTTGCACGAGCGCGGCAGCATTCGATATCAATACCGGCAACGAAGATCTGACGGTACGCTTCGATAACACCATCCGCTACAACCTTGGCAAGCGGATCGATACGCAGAGCCAGGCGATCCTGCGCAACGTCAATAGCGATGACGGTGACCGCAATTTCGGCAACAAGAGCATAGTCACCAACCGTATCGATGTGCTGTCCGAATTGGATGTCGTGTACCAGAGACAGTTCGGCGCGCGTGTCAGTGCTGCAGGCTGGTACGACGCCGCTTACTCTGGGGGTTTCGACAATACCAGTCTTGCGACCTCCAACCACCTCGTCAACGGCGCGCCCGCTTTCGGCCTCTCCCCCTATGCAAATCGCTTTTACCACGGGCCATCCGGCGAATGGCTCGATGCATTCGTATTTGGCGGATTTGAACTGGGTAGCATGCCAGTCACGGTTCGTGCCGGCCGCCATACGGTGGCATGGGGCGAAGCGTTGTTGGGCGGGGGAGCCATCCATGGCGTGTCTTACGCCCAGGCCCCGCTGGACCAGGCCAAAAGCTTCGGCAATCCGGGCATTGAGGCCAAGGAACTGTTCCGCCCGCTGACGCAGATTTCGGGCCAGATCCAGGCAACTCCGGAACTGTCGATCGCCGGCCAGTATTACTTCGACTGGGAAGCCGGCCGGCTTCCGGAAGCTGGCACATATCTGGGCTTTGGCGATCACTATTTCCGCGGCGGTGAATCCTTGATTCAAGGAGCCACACGCATCCGCCGTGGCGACGCCATCACGCCGAAGGAGCGCGGCGATTGGGGCTTGGCGGCGCGCTGGAATCCGCAGTGGCTGGACGGGACCATGGGTTTCTATTACCGTAACTTCTCCGACAAGCTGCCGCAGATTCTGCTGGTATCGAGTGCGCAGCGCTATTTCTTCAACTATGCGTCGGACATCGACCTGTACGGCGTCAGCCTGTCCAAGCAGATCTTCGGTATCAGCTTCGGCGCCGACCTGAACTACCGCCGCAACATGCCGCTGGTCAGCGATAATGCCATCGCCATCCCGTCGCTCGCAGCGCTGCCGGCGCAGGGGAACTCGGTTGGCGCGCGCGGCAACACCGTGCACGCGGTTGTCAATGCAGTCAGCTCGCTCGGCTCATCGGTGCTCTACGATAATGCTTCGGTGGCGGCCGAAATGACCTATAGCCGCTGGCTGTCGGTGAGTCAAGGCGCGCAATTCTTTAAGGGCCGCAACAACTACGTTGGCATCGATAAGGTCAGCAAGGACTCCGTCGGTTTTGCCATCAACTTCACGCCAACCTGGTTCCAGATCTTCTCCGGCGCAGACCTCTCGATGCCGATCAGCTATTCGAGAGGCCTCTTAGGCAACTCGGCGGTGACCTCCGGCGGCAATAAGGGCGCCGGCCAGTATTCCGTCGGCCTGGGGCTGGATCTATACAGCAAATACCGCTTCGACCTGAAGTACATCGACTATTTTGGCAAATCCACGCTAAACCCGACAACGGGCGCGAATCAGGTTTCCAACGGCAGCACGGCAAACCTCAAGGATCGCGGTGCCGTCTATCTCACATTCAAAACCGCATTCTAATCGGAGACATATCATGAAAAAACGCGTAACAGCATTGATCGGCGCGGGTTTGCTATCGACGCAAATTGGCGCAACCTATGCGACGGCAACAGCGGAAGAGGCCAAAAAGCTGGGCACAACGCTGACCATGATCGGGGCCGAAAAGGCCGGCAACAAGGACGGCACGATCCCGGAATATACGGGCGGACTGACGACGGCCCCCGCCGGCTTCGACAAGTCGAAGAACCTGCGTCCTGATCCGTTCGCGAATGAAAAGCCGTTGTTCTCGATCAATGCGAAGAACATGGATAAGTACGCGGACAAGATGACCGAAGGCACGAAGGCATTGATGAAGCTCCATGCCGACTATCGCATCGATGTCTATCCGACGCACCGCACCGCAGGGTATCCCAAGTCCGTGCTCGAGAACACGGTAAAGAACGCTACCCGGGCTAAGCTGTCCGATGACGGGCTCTCGATGATCGGTGCGCGCGCCGGCATCCCGTTTCCGATTCCCAAGAACGGCAACGAGGTCATGCTGAACTACATCGGGCGCTATAACGGCGGCACGACCGTAATACCGAAGTTCAGCGCCTACAACGTGGGCAGCGGCGGCAATGTCATGCTGTCCGCACAGGGCATCTACATGCAGGAAAGCGTCTACTACGACGAATCGCGGCCCGAGCCCACCCTGATGAATCGTGTTCGCACCAGCTACACCGCGCCAGTGCGCCGCGCCGGCGAAGCCGCCATGACGGCCGAACCGATTGACAACGCCAACGAGTCGCGGCGCGCTTACCAGTACCTGCCGGGGCAACGCCGCGTGCGGCTAGCGCCGGACCTCAACTACGACACGCCCAATGCCAGTACGTCCGGCATGTCGACCTATGATGACGTGAATCTCTTCAACGGCAAGCTGGACCGCTTCGACTGGAAACTGGTCGGCAAAAAGGAAATGTACGTCCCGTATAACGCGTACCGTTTCCTCTACAACGGCAAGCCGGAGGATGTATTCCAGGCCAAGTTCATCAATCCGGATACGGTCCGCTGGGAGTTACACCGCGTATGGGTGGTCGAAGCAAGCGTGAAGGAAGGCAAGCGTCACATCTATTCGAAACGCACGTATTACATTGACGAAGATACTTGGTTCATTCTTGCCAGCGATCAGTATGACGGACGGGGGCAACTCTGGCGCCCCGGCTTCTCGTACATGACGCAATCCTACGATGTGCCGACTCCCACCCATTTCACTTCCGGTCATTACGACGTCATCGCCGGCTCGTACTACGTGAACCAATGGCCGGGAAGCAATGGAATCAAGATTGGCGGGAAACCGATGGCAGATTCCTTCTGGACCCCGGAAAGTTTGGCGGGATCGGGTATCCGTTAGCAAGTTGGATTTCCTCAGTTAGGCTGGCGGCTGGTGACGCGACTCTATCGCCAGCCGCCAGCCATTTTTTTCGGCTCTTCAGACTTTTCCGTGGGTCTTCGAAATATGTAGCCCGTATGGAGCGAAGCGGAATGCGTGTTGCAACATCCATGGAGTGACGACTGTATCTGCGGACAAGCAGCGTTCCTTCGATGGGTGCCCCGCATTTCGTTTCGCTCCATACGGACTACCAAAGTCTTGGCCTTACCTACACAAAAGCCTGAAGAACCATAAAGGAGAAGCGATGCTCCCCCTTCAGCCCGACATGATGGAACAGAACGAATCTGCGAACGCCGCACGGGTGGCCGATCTCAGCAGGAGGGAATTCCTTGAATTGGGCGTCGGCGCTGCCGCCCTCGGAATGTTCGGCTGGCCGCACGCCGCCGCTGCACAATCCGGAAAGACATGGAACCAAGGCGCGCTCGTTCATATTATTCCCACCGCCAGCCACAATCGCTTCCTGATCAAGGCATCCTTCAAGACGCCGTTGACCGCCGTACCGCGCCTGCTGGTCAACGGCAAGCCGCACAAGGGCGAACAAACAGATCCGGCGGGACGATTCTGGCGCTTCGATGTGCCATCGCTTCAGCCGGCAACGCAATATGAATTGCGCGTCACGGACCGGCACGGCATTCCGCTCTGCGATGCTTGGCCCCTGACGACCTTTCCGGCGCCCGACGCCGCGCCGGAGCGCCTGCGTATCCTGGCTTACACCTGCGCCGGCGGTTATGACGGCCCGAGGATCAACGGCAAATCGATCTTCCTGGACATGGAGGCGCGGCGGCAACTGCTCGCGCGCGGCATGTCGTTCCAGCCCGACGTCATGATCGCGAATGGAGATCATGTCTATTACGACATCGAGACCGCCCTCTCCAAACCCCGGCTCAAGCAGTATCAGGAAATGGTCTGGCCCAAATTCGGTGGTCCGCTGGACATCAGCCTGCCAATGCTCCACCCCAGGAACGCATCCATCTTCACGAGCGTCTGCGATTACCAGATCAGCGGCCTCTATGGCACTACGTTGCGCTCGACGCCGTCGTTCTTCCTGACCGACGACCATGACACGTTTGAAAACGACGAATTCGATGACCTTCTCGCCACCTTGCCGCCGGAGTCCTACGGCACGCTCGGCGCCGAGCAGACACAACGGCTTTACTACCCCGAATTCCTGCCGGACCCGAATCGCCCCGGTTGGCTGCCCGGCGCTGACAAGGCCGGTGCACCTGCGGGCACAAACATCTGCTTTGGCACGCTGCGCTACGGAAAACTCCTGGAAACCGTGCTCTACGACTGCCGGCGCTATGTCGACTACAAAGGCAAGCACGCCAAGGTTCTTCCGCGCTGGGTGGAGGACTGGCTGATTGCCCGGACTCGCGCGGAAGATACGGCCCATTTCCTGCACGCGCCATCGCTGCCTTTCGCGTATTCCTCCGGCAAGCTGGGCGACTGGTATCCCGATCGGCTCGACGACGCGACGGGCCGGCTCTCATTGAATAAAGTAAAGGCAGGATGGCAGCAGGGCTGGTTCGATCAGCATCAAAGACTGATGCAGGCGCTTGCATCGCAATCCAAACGCGCACCCGTCATCATCCAGGGTGACTTCCATGCCACTGCCGTCGGACGGATGATGCGTTCCGGCGATCTGTCGCTGTCGCAGCCGCTGCATGTTGTGATGACCGGCACGATGGGGACTGGTGATCTGGCCTTCCCCTCGTCGGTCCGCCGCATCGAATCCAGGCCATCGCAGCTGGTGAACATGGAACAGACGCTCGAGCCGATGGAGAAGAACGGCTTCACCATCATCGACGTGACGCCCGACAAGCTGATATTCAGTCTTTTCACATGGCGACCGCCGCAATCGACCGCGGAGATCGACACAATGAAGCCCACCCTGGTGTACGAGGTGCCGCGCAAGGCATAAAGAATACGAGAGCAGATTGCGTACTGGTGTACAGGCGCTACGGGCCGCTTGCGGCGCATGGCTGCGTTGTACGTCGCTTGTGCGACTCGCCACACGGCATTCCTCACGCCTTGCCCAGTACCCCGAAATCAACCCGCGTCTCCTGGACACCCAATCAATCCGCATCGCCCGCACACCAACACGCAGTCTGCCAGAGAAAACTCCACATGCCCATCATCACCAACATCGAAGACCTGCGCCTGCTCGCACAGAAACGCGTGCCGCGCATGTTCTACGACTACACAGATTCCGGCTCCTGGACGGAATCGACCTATCGCGCCAACAGCAGCGATTTCGAACGCATCAAATTTCGTCAGCGCGTCGCGGTCAACATGGAAAACCGCACGCTCAAAACGACGATGGCCGGCCAGGAGGTCGCCATGCCGGTCGCGCTTGCACCGACCGGCATGACCGGAATGCAGCACGCCGACGGCGAGATCCTGGCGGCCAGAGCAGCCGAAAAGTTCGGCGTGCCCTTCACGCTGTCGACCATGAGCATCTGCTCGATCGAAGACATCGCCGCGCACACCTGCGCGCCGTTCTGGTTCCAGCTCTATGTGATGCGCGATCGCGATTTCATCAAACGACTGATCGAGCGCGCAAAGGCGGCGAAATGCCCGGCGCTGGTGTTGACACTCGATCTGCAAATGGTCGGCCAGCGCCACAAGGATTTGAAAAATGGCCTGTCGACGCCGCCGAAACTGACGCTACCCAACATTATCGACATGATGTTCAAGCCGCGCTGGTGCCTTGGCATGCTGGGCACGCGGCGCCGCGGTTTCGGCAACCTGATCGGTCATGCGAAAGACGCGACGGACATGGCGTCGCTGTCCGGGTGGGTCGCACGGCAGTTCGATCCGTGCCTCTCGTGGGACGACGTCGAATGGATCAGGAAGCAGTGGGACGGCAAGCTGATCATCAAAGGTATTCTCGATGCGGAAGATGCGCGGCTCGCCGTTGCCTGCGGTGCGGATGCGCTCATCGTTTCCAACCACGGCGGCAGACAGCTTGACGGCGCGCCTTCCTCGATTGCGGCGCTGCCCGCCGTTGTCGATGCGGTCGGCGACAGAATTGAAGTCCACATGGACGGTGGCATCCGATCCGGGCAAGACGTCATCAAGGCGCTAGCGCTCGGCGCCAAGGGAGTCTATCTAGGGCGCGCCTTCCTCTATGGTTTGGGTGCGATGGGCGAGCAAGGCGTTGTCAAATGCCTTGATCTCATTCGCAAGGAACTTGATCTGACCATGGCGTTTTGCGGCGTCACCGACGTAAAGAGGGTCGACAGCAATATTCTCCTGCCCGGCACATTTCAAGCCGCTGGATGAACGCTGCGTTAGGGGTCGATGCAGGGATACATTGTGTAAGTTATTTCTACGCAAGGCCTTATGCCAGGATTCCGGCAAGGTCCATTTCACCGGGGGATTGATGCCATGGATCCATTGCGGCTAATTGATACGCTGCATCGGCGGTTGCTTCCACTCACCGCTCAATGCCTCGGGCTTGGGCACATACAGGCGTAGCGCCGCGACGAACGGGCCGTTCGGTGCCGGCAACCAATTCGACTCCTTGTCCTCGCCGGGCGATTCCTGCTGTACATAAAGCGTGATTCCGCCATCGGCGTCGCGTTTCAAGTCCGGCAGCATCGGGGAATTGATCAAATAGCGGTTGAGCGAATTGGCGACGAGCAGTCGCGACGGCAGCTCATACATGGTGAGCGACCAGAATGCATTGACGGGCGGGAGTTGCCCCGGCGCAAAGCGCAATGTGTACCGATTACCTACCCCGTTGAGCCTCTGGCCGGTGGAATCGGCGTAGTAGGCTGGATAGATGGCTTCCTCTTTCGACAGGCCCCAGATGCCAGCCAAGGTTCCGCGCATGCGGTAGAGGTAATTGTTTTTCAGATAGGCACGTGACCCAAGGACATCGCCACTGGTCACCTCGCCGGTGATAACTCGTTTCTCCAGCGCGGCAAACTCAAGCCATGCATCGGCAATGCCATCTTCGATCGCCTTGCGCATCTCGGGAGAAAGCGCTTGCACATCGAATGTCTTGTCCGCGCCGATACCGAGCTTGGCAAAGCGTTCCATGAGGGCTTGCTCGGATGGATGTGTCGGACCGAACTGAAGGACGAAATTAAGGACGTTGAAGAATTCAAGCGAGCTGCGCTGCTGCTCTTTGCCAAGCGGCTTGATGAAGTCGATTGCTGGTGCCGCGGCAGGCGCGAGCTTGCCCAGGAATGCGGAGAGCGGCTGGACTTTGTATCCGGCCTGGATTTTCTTCACATTCTCGATGTCGTCCGCCTTGAACAGCTGGGTCCGGTAAAAGATGTATGCCAACTCTGTCTCGGACCGGATCACGGCCTTGATGCCTTTTGGTACCTTGCCTTTCCAGCCCGGTCCAGCGACCAGGTAGTTGCCTGCGCCGTTGCCGGTGGTGCGCGTGCCGAAATAACCGGAGATGAAGGTAAAGAGGTCATTGACCTCGACCGAGTAATAGCGAGTCTTTTCAACGGCCGGCACAGTCAACACCATCGGCTCGGCCCTCAAATCCAGGCCGAGGTTCGAGTACGGCGTATCCACATTCGGCGTTTGCATCGCCTTGTCGTCCGGCGTAAATACGCGCGCATTGTTGTGAATCGTGTTCCAGCCGCCCTTATATTCAGGGTCGTTGCGATCGACAAAATAGGAATATAGGATGCGGTAACTATCGACCGGCGAGTACCCGTAGATGTAGGCTTCCTTCGCGATGGAACGGGCTTCGGCAAGTGTGATTTCGGCGCGCCTGGATTCGGCGGACGCAGCGCCGTTGTCAACAGGCTTCATTGCGCTGGCTGTCGTGCCCATGCCCAACGTGATACTGACCAGCGATGCCAAGAGGGCAAAGCGAAACGCCTTGCTTGTTGTGAACCGTCTGAATTCCATGATCAGAGTGCTTTCTTATTCAATCAACGCACTGGCTGTGCCTCGGGAAAAGTCCATTTGCCGTTCAGGATTTCGGCGCGCGGAAGATAGAGGCGCACCATGTAGTTCCAGTCCGGCACGATCGGCAGACAGTTGGCAATCTTGCCGTCGCAACCGCCGAACTGGACCGTGACCGAACCGTCGGCGTCTTTCTTCGCTGTGAGGTTGTTGAGGGTGTACGCGCCGTATTGATTCTTTTGGAAATAGCCTTCGGCGTTGTAGACGCTGATCGACCAGAAGGAATCGACGGGTACGTCTTTGACCTTTAGCTTGTGGACCGTGGCGCCGTCGTTCTTGCTCGGATTGACGTTGAGATAAAAGGCGTCCTTCTCGGGATTGCCGCCCCAGGCCGAGGCGGATCCGATCAAATGCCGCACCGGGTCGGCCTGCTCCTTTGTCCCGAACATACCCCTTGAATCGGGGACCGTCGCGGCAAGCGTCAACAGTGCATTACGCACCTTCTTCTGGCTTGCCTGATCCCATTTTGGCGCCTCGAAGCGCCCGGGACCGCCCTCCTGCTTGACCTTGATTGCATCCTGCAGCGCGTGCGCTTCCTTAACGTCCTTCGAATCTGTCGGATCGACCAGTATGCGCAGGCCCAGCAACACGTAGCGCGTGCCGATCTTTTCCTTGGTGTAGGTATGGCTACCCGCTTTGTAGACCACGCCGGGCGTGTACTGCTCATTATTGATCGCGATCATCGACATATAGCGCTTGCCCGCATCGGGCAGAGTGACCGTTACCGGTCCCGCATCGAGATCGAACACCGCCGCCGAATACAGGGTGTCGCGATTGGGACGAACGACGAACTGACTGTCGATTGGCAACAGCTCGCGGTTGTGCCCGAATTTGCCGAAGCGGTCGCGCGCGACGGCAAGTGCAAAGAATCTGTCTGACTCGGCACGGTTGAAGTTGTCGGCGGTGACAAGCACGGCATTGTCCGTGGGCGCCTGGGCATGGAGCGACGCGGACGCCGTCAGTGCCAACGCTGCCATTGCAAATTGATATCTACGCTTGATCATGACTTTGTCTCCTGTTCTTAATTTATTCGTTGCATCGAGCGTCCGCCAGGCCATCCGTCGCTTCCACTTCGATCAATTCAAAATCCATGCATACCCTCGCTCGGTCGGTTGATGCAGTTATTCAGATATTGACGTAGCACGGCGTTGGCTGCGGGATACGGAGTCTCCTTTCCCGCAGCCGGTTTTACTAGCGCACGCCCTGTCCTGCCAGAGCGTCAGGCGCCCAGGAGGACTCCGGCGTCATGGTGTCCGAGATCTTCACACCGCCGGTACTCGGCCAGAGGTTGATGTAGTAGCTGCCCGCGATAAGATCGTAATGACCCACGACTACGCTGGTTTGTGCCAGCACGTCGTAGTTCTGGGTCATGTAGTTAAAGCCCGGGCGCCAGAGTTGGCCGCGGCCATCGTACTGATCGCTGGCAAGCGTGATCCAGCTGTCTTCGTCCACGTAGAAGGTGCGCTTCGAATAGATGTGGCGCTTGCCTTCCTTCACCGCCGCCTCCACCACCCACACGCGGTGCAGCTCCCAGCGCACCATAGCCGGGTTAATGAACTTGGCCTGGAACACTTCTTCGGGCTTGTCGTGATACGTAAAGCGATAGGCGTTGTACGGGACATAGATTTCCTTCTTGCCTACCAGCTTGAAGTCGAAACGGTCCGCTTTGCCGTTGAACAGGTTGACATCGTCAAACGTCGACATGCCTGCTGTACTTGGATTAGGCGTATCGTAGGCGAGGTCCGGTGCAAGCCGCACCCGGCGCTGTCCCGGCAGATACTGGTAAGCACGCCGTCCTTTGTCGCTATAGTCAAGCGGTTCCGTCGTCATGATCGCCTCGCCGGCACGGCGCGCCGGTCCGGTGTAGCTGGCGCGGGCGCGACTGAGGGTCGTCGGCGCCTCGCTCTTCGACTCGTCGTAATAAGGGCTGTCCTGAGTCCAGGCGCCTTGAGATGCCATCACCAGTTTGCCGGCACTGTCGACGTTGTAGGCGGTATATTTGGGAACGACATACGACACACCCTGGTAGCGTCCCAGAGAGTTCATCATTACCTCAGTGCCGTTCTTCGGTATCGGAAACGGAATACCGGCGCGCGCACCAATCATGCTGGCGCCATCGTCGGACATCTTGGCACGGGTAGCATTCTTTACCGTGTTTTCGAGCACGGACTTCGGCAGTGCCGCGGTGCGGTGCGTCTTGTAGACATCGATGCGATAGCCGGAATGGGCCTTCATCAAGGCCTTGGTGCCTTCGGTCAGCTTGTTGGCGTACTTGTCCATGTTCTTCGCGTCGACCGAGAACAGTGGCTTTTCGCTGGCGAACGGATCGGGCCGCACGCCTTTCGACTTGTCGAAGCCGGCTGGAGCGGTGGTCAGGCCGCCCGTGTATTCGGGGATGCTGCCGTCCTTGTTGCCGGCCTTTTCTGCGCCGACCTGGGTCAGCGTGGTGCCCAGTTTCTTCGCTTCGTCCGCTGTTACCGCAGCGTGGAGAGCGCCTGTTTGTGCAGCCACCAAGCCGGCAGCAATCATTGCCTTTACTAATTTATTCATGTGTCCAACTTGTATTGAATGTGACAAAAGCGACACCGTGTTCCCGGAGGCGCGCAATATCGCGGTTATAGCGTCGGCGATTCGTCACCAAATCGCCGAAGAAGTCGATGTAGTGAAGGGCGAGACTGGCTCTAGCAGCCTGTCAGTCCGTCTCGAGGATGATGGTCTTGCCAAGCGCGGACCAGTTCTGCGCTTTGGACAAATAGCGATCTTCGATGATGTTGCGCTTGATCTTCATGGTCGGCGTCAGGAAGCCGTTGTCCGTGGTCCAGATATCCTTCACGATCACCAGATAATTCAGCTTTTCGTGGTCTTCCAAAGCGGTATTCACGCTATCCAAGAGTGTCTGTAATTCCGCCTGCAGTATTTCGCTGGCTTGGGCGTCTTGCAAGGCCTTCCGCGCATCGGGCGCCAGCATCATCAGCGCAAAAGGTTGCGGGTGACCCGGTCCGGTCACGCATACCGCTTCGACCTTCTGGTGGGTGAGCTTGTTCTCGATCGGCGCTGGCGACACATACTTGCCCTTGCTGGTCTTGAACAATTCCTTGATCCGCCCAGTGATCTTCAAGCGGCCCAGTTCATCCACCTCACCCCGGTCGCCGGTCTTGAAGAAGCCATCCGCTGTCATGCTTTCCGCCGTCAGTTCCGGCTGCTTGTAATAGCCCATCATGTGCGTGGGACACTTGACCTCGATCTCGCCATTCTCCGCGATGCGCGATTGCACTCCGGGCAGCGCCTGACCGGAATAGCCGAGCCGAACTTGGCCTGGCCGGCTGTAATGCGAATACGCGAAATTCTCCGTCATTCCGTAGACGTCCAACAGTTCCAGGCCCAGGTTACGGTACCAGTCGAAAATTTCCACGGGCAGCGGGGCCGAGCCGGTGAAGGCCATTCGGACCGATTCCAACCCCAGCAACGTGAGGATGTGCTTCTTGAGCGGGTTAGAGACTTCAGGCGGTGCGAACAGCAATTTCTGCTGCTCCGCCGGAAGCTTGGCGCAGATGCCGAGGTAGAACTTGGTCCACAGACGCGGCATCGAGATAAACAGCGTCGGCCGTGCGCGTTGCAAGTCCTGCGCAAACGTTTCCAGACTGTCATTGAAGTAGACGTGCAAGCCATGGCAAAGCGCATTCGATTCCACGAAGGAGCGCTCGGCGCCATGTGCCAGCGGCAAGTAGGACAACACGCGATCGTTCGGGGTAGTTCCGCAAAAGTCACCCGCGCCCATCGCATAGGTATACGTGTTGCCGAAGCTGTGCATGACACCTTTTGGTTTGCCTGTCGTTCCCGAGGTGTAGATGATCGTGGCGAGGTCTTCGGGCCTAGGAAGATGCACTTCCTGCAGCGGCTGAACCTTATCGATGAGTGCATCCCATTGCTGTGCGTCCGTTGCCGGGGCCATCGGCAGGGTGACCACATGCATATGTGCCGGCAAGACCTTGCTGATCTCGTTCCAGCCGTCCGTCTTGCCATCGAGCTTGCCGACAAACAGCAAGCGCGTGTTGGAGTGCTCAAACACGTATTGCGCCGTATCGGCATTCATGGTCGGATACAAGGGTACCGAGATATGGCCGGCCATCCAGATCGCGACGTCGGCCATGATCCAGTGCGCGTTGTTTTTCCCGAGTATTGCGATGTTGCTGTTTGGGGGAAGCTGGAGTGACCGCAGGTACGTCGCCATGCGGCGAGCCTGGTCGCCGACATCCTTCCACGTGTAGTCCACCACCCGGCCATCGGGAGTGGGTTGCGTGAAGAGAACCGCGTCGGGCTGGGTACGCTCCCAGTGCAAAAAGCGGTGCATCAAAGTATTCGTATTTTTTTCGTTCATCTATATCTCCTGTCGTTATTCTTCGATCGTGCGTTGCTTATGCCGGTCTACGCGACCAGATCGGTGCTCTCCGCCACGCCAACGCCGTCGAAGTATCCCCTATTGAAATTCAGTGTTCTTCAGTGGTCATTCTTCAGCAAGTCCGGCGTCGAGTCCAGGTGAAAGCCGTCAAACGGCACGCTCTTATTGTGTGGCTGCAGTTTCCAGGAACTGCGCGCGTTCGGGCCGCCGCCATCCACGCGGATGCAGGTGCCGGTGATGAACGCCGATGCCGGCGATAGCAGAAATACAATCGCCGCCGACACTTCGGCTACCGTGCCGTAGCGCTGTGCCGGGATCGTCGCGGTATAACCAAGAATCTTGGAAACGGCTTCACCAGTATAGTTATCGAAACCACTCGAAGCGATCAAACCCGGCGCCACGCTGTTCACGCGTACGCCGGAAGCGGCCCACTCGCATGCTGCGCTTTCGGTCAGCGAATTCATGCCCGCGCGAGCCGAACCAGAATGGGCGCAACCGGGCAAACCGTTCCACATGTCGGCGCTCATGTTCACGATAGCGCCGCCATGCTGTTCCATCCAGCGCGCGTACACCTCGCGCATGAAAATGAACCCGCCCACAAGGTTATTGCGCACCACTGCTTCAAAGCCCTTGGTCGAAATGTCCTTGAGCGGCGAAAAGAATTGACCGCCGGCGTTATTGACCAGCCCATCGATGCGGCCATGGTCGGCCAGCACCGCGTCGACGACCGCAAGCACTGCCGCGTCATTGCGGATGTCGCACACCTGCGCAGATACGAAGCCACCTTCGGCTGTGATTTCCGTCTTCACCCGCTCCAGCTTTTCGGAATTGCGCCCGACGATAACGACGCATGCGCCAAGCCAACCCAACTCATGTGCAACGCAGCGGCCGATGCCGCTGCCGCCGCCAGTCACAATAATCACCTTGCCTTCGAACAATCCTGGTCGGAAGATCGATTGATAGTGCATGCGGCTCTCCATAGCGGGATTAACGGCCCTGGCCCTTACCCCAGTCGTTGAGCACCGCTTCCGTATCCTGACCGCGACGCGGGATGCAACCAGGCTGCGCTAACGGCGTACCGGAAAAGCGCGGTGCCGGATTGGCCTGCAACACTCCGTCGATACGGCTGTACACACCGCGCGCGGCCATGTGCGGATGCGCCGCCGCTTCGTCCGGGTTCAATACCGGCGCGAAGCAGGCATCGGTTCCTTCCAACAACGCGCACCATTCGTCACGCGTACGGGTAGCAAACAATGCGGCGAAACGCTCGTGCTGTCGCGGCCAGGCGTCCGCCTCGTTTTGCTTCGCATAATCTGTATCATTCGCAAGGCCGAGCTTGTCCAGCAGAATGCGGTAGAAGCGCGGCTCGAGCGAACCGACCGTAATGAAGTGTCCGTCGGCGCAACGATAGCTGCGATACCAATGCGGGCCGTCGAGGATGCCGTGCCCGCGTTCATTCGGCAGCTGGCCGGACGACTTCAAGCCTAGCAACAGATTCATCATATGAGCGCTGCCGTCCACGATGGCCGCATCGACTACTTGTCCCTTGCCCGTCGCACGCGCGCTCATCACGCCGGCCAGCACGCCGACCGCCAGATACATGGCGCCGCCGCCGACATCGCCCACCAGGCTGGGCGGCGCCATCGGCGCTTCGCCCGGCTGACCGGAATACCACAACGCGCCCGACAAGCCGATGTAGTTGATGTCATGACCGGCGGCATGCGCCAACGGTCCCTGCTGGCCCCAGCCGGTCATGCGGCCAAATACCAGGCGAGGATTGCGCGCCAGACACACGTCGGGGCCCAAACCCAGGCGTTCCATCACGCCGGGGCGCATGCCTTCCAGCAGCACGTCGCAGCTTTCCACCAGCTTCAGCACGGTCTCGACCCCCTCTTGCGTTTTGAGATCGACCGCGATTGAGCGCTTGCCGCGATTCTGGATCGCGTGTTTGCCCAGATCCATATCTTCGGGACCGGCCTGTTTGCGGTCGACCAGTACGACATCTGCTCCCATGTCTGCGAACAACATTCCGCAGAAGGGCGCCGGGCCTAGGCCGGCAATTTCCAGAACGCGTAATCCCGCCAGCGGGCCGTTTCCATTTCGACTCATTCCTATCCCCATGATGAAGGTCACATTAACGACATGAACAATATCGACATGTGGTTCGCAATTCCCCACCTTTTAATGGGGGGAGATGCACGCCGATACATCGCTGTTATTCGACACTTTGATTCGACGTTTTGATTCGAAAATGTGCGGCAGATTGAGCGCAAAAGCGCTCCAGGACTATGCAAAATCCAGAAGAAGCGCACGCTCCAGCGAAGAATGTTCGCAGCCGAGGTTTTGGCGCAAGTCGTTCAATGCGATGTCGAACTGCTCGTAGAAAGCGCTTTCCAGTTGACACCGATGGGAAAATCCATAAACGCGGCTGAATCGACACCATCGTGTTGCCTATTACGCTGATATCGAGCGGCGCCAATGATGGAACATCTGTCCTTTGACCCTGGTGTCGTCCGCATCGCCCCGCTTTTCAATTTGATACCCATCCTGCTTCCTGTGCAGGATATGTGGCTTGGAATCCCGGCCACGTGGTGGTGACGGGATTCCATGACCGTATCCCGCCCGATTCTCGCCTATTGAATTTTCCGACCTTCACGACAGCGGACTATCGCTGAACGTTCAATACGCTCGAACCGGACAGTGCCTTAGCCCTGCATGCCCTTGACGGCTGCTTCGATCAGACCCTGAACCTGCTGGTTGGAGTCTGCGAACGGACGTGCGGTATTCCAGTCGGAGACCTGCGAGAAGCGTGCCGCCAGGGCTTCCGGCGACAATTCCTTGTCGGAGAAATACACCGGTGCGGTGTCCACGATACGGGCTGCGGAGAACACGCCACCGCCGGCCGACAGGATGGTCTTGGTCGGCGCGTCTTCGCTGACCAAAAAGAGCGCGCCGGGCGTTACTTGTTCCGGCTGGATGCGGGCGAGCATCGCTTCCGGCAGAACGTCGGTCGTCATGCGCGTTGCCGCGATCGGAGCGATCGTGTTCACACGGATGTTGTTCTTCGCGCCTTCGATCGTCAGCATGTTCATCAGACCGACCAGCGCCATCTTGGCGGCGCCGTAGTTGGACTGGCCGAAGTTGCCGAACAGGCCGGACGACGAGGTCGTCATCAGGATGCGGCCGTAGTTCTGCTCGCGCATCAATTCCCACACCGCCTTGGTGCAGTACACCGAACCCATCAGGTGCACGTCAACCACGGCCTGGAAGTCGGCCATTTCCATCTTGGAGAAGGTCTTGTCACGCAGGATGCCGGCGTTGTTGATCAGTACGTCGACGCGGCCGAATTCGGCCTTGGTCTGTTCGACCATGGCCTTGACCTGCTCGAAGTCGGTGACGTTGGCGCCGTTGGCGATCGCCGTGCCGCCGGCCTTGCGGATTTCCTCGACTACTGCCAGCGCCGCTTCAGAAGAGCCGCCCTTGCCGTCGCGAGCACCGCCGAAATCGTTGATCACCACCTTGGCGCCGCGCGCGGCAAGACCCAGTGCATGTACGCGGCCCAGGCCGTTGCCTGCACCAGTCACAATGGCCACACGGCCGTCAAAACGAATAGTCATGGTATGTCCTCCAAAAAATTTAAAAGGGATCAGAGTGATTTGCCAATCAGTGTACGGGGCCAATCTCGGACCTGCGGTGCTCGGCGTACCACCTGTACGCGTCCGCTCCTCGATCCGACCTTGGCTTCCGTACATCGACTGTCAAACCGCTCTAGGGAAAGCGTCGTACGATCGACTCTGCCACGCACACCGGCTTGGCGGTGCCTTCGAGTTCGACCGACATTTCGTAGATCATTTGCGCGCCGTTGTTCTCGATCGCTTCCCACGACAGCAGCTTGAAATGCGCACGTAGGCGGCTGTTGACCGGCACCGGCCGCATGAAGCGCACCTTGTTCAGGCCATAGTTCACGCCCATGGTGGAGCCGCGGATCTCGAATGCGGTTCCCATGAAGACCGGCAACAGGCTCAGCGTCAGGAAGCCATGCGCGATCGGCGCGCCGAACGGGCCTTTCGCTGCGCGTTCGGGATCGACGTGGATCCACTGATGATCGCCGGTGGCGTCGGCAAAGATGTTGATACGTGCCTGGTCGATCACGATCCAGTCGCTGGCGCCGAGGGATTCGCCTACCAAGGGCTGCAAATCGGCCAGGGTTTCATAACTCTTCATACGTGTCTCACCAAAAATGTGTTGTGAATCAAATCGTCGTTAGTACTACTGCGTCGCAAATGGGCTCCTCCCCCTTCAAGGGGGGAGGTTGGGAGGGGGATGGGTTTGCGACCTTCGTAACCCATCCCCACCCTAACCCTCCCCTTGAAGGGGAGGGAACAATTCTTGTGACGCAGGAGTATTAGGTAACAAGCCGTCACCTTGCACGCAATTCGCTTTGCAGCGCTGCGGCGCACGCCGCTTCGTGCCGATCACTACCGCCCAGCAGCAGGTCGGCGACAATCGCACGCTTGTAGTAGTGGCCGACCTGGTATTCCTCGGTCATGCCGATGCCGCCATGCAGCTGGATGCCTTGGCCGCAGACGAATTTTGCCGCGCGGCAGACCAGTGCCTTGGCCGCTGACAGCGTCTTTTGACGCGTCGCGTCGTCGTCGTTTTCCACCGACGCCAGCGCCGCGTGCAACATCGAGCGTGCCACTTCCATCTCGGCCGCCATGTCGGCGATGCGATGCTGCAGCGCCTGGAAATTGCCGATCGCAACGCCGAACTGCTGGCGTGTCTTCAGGTATTCGGCGGTGAGTTCGATGGTCTTTTCCATCGCACCGACCAGCTCCGCGCACTGCGTCACGATGCCGTGCGCGAGGCTGGCACGCAGCGCGGCCAGACCGCCATTGAGCACATTGTCGGCACCAACCTGCACGCCGTCGAATGTCAGTTCTTCCACCCAGGTGCCGTCATGCAGAGGCATTGCCTGCCGCTTCAGGCCCGCGCTATTGGCATCGACCAGCAGCAGCGTAATGTCTTTCGCTCCCGACACTTGCGCGGAAACGATGAATTGCTGCGCGCCGACCGCACCCAGCACCAAGGACTTGCGCCCCTGCAGCACATAGCCGTTGGCGTCGCGCTCTGCACGCAACGAAACCGTTTCCGGCATGCCGCGCGATGCCGGCTCGCTGTAGGCGAGCGCGATGCGCTGCGAACCGTCTGCCAGCAGAGGCAGCAGACGTTCTTTCTGCGCGGCGGTGCCACCCGCCGCCAAGGTCTGCGCAGCGAGCACCGCGCAGCCGAGATAGGGCTCGATCACCAGGCCGCGACCGAGCTCCTGCGCGATGAGCGCGGTGTCGATCAATGAGCCGCCGAGGCCACCGTATTCTTCCGGCAACGCCGCCATCAACCAGCCGTTTTCGGCGAAGATGGCCCAGTTGCCGGTGCTGCCGCCCTGCTTCGCATTGACCAGCGCGGTGCGTGCCTCAAAGCTGTAGGCCTTGTCGACATAGCGCCGCACGCTGTCCTGCAACAGCTGTTGTTCCGAATTCAGATTGAAATCCATACTTTTCCTGCGGTTTAAAGTTGGAACAGCATCTTGGCGATGATGCTGCGCTGCACTTCGCTGGTGCCGCCATAGATGGTCGACGCGCGATGGAAGAACATGTTGTTGGCCATGCCGCGTGCCACTTCCTGCAAGGGCAGCAAAGGCTGTGCCGGGTCGAGATCCTCATGCGGGTCCGGATAGGCAACCGCGCCGTAGTCACCCAGCGCTTCGACCAGGCATTCGCTGATCTTCTGCTGCAATTCAGTGCCGCGGATCTTCAGCATCGAGCCCAGGGTGTGCGAGGCCGGATTGTGCTCCTGCTCCATCGCGGCCACGCGTTGCACCATCATGCCGATCGCTTGCACCTCGGCGTCCAGGCGCGCCAGCTTCAGCGCGAACTCCGGCTGGTCAATCAGCAATTCACCGCCGACACGCTGCGTCGTCGCCAGTTGTCGCAACTGCTGCATATAGCGCTTCTGCACCGGCAGGTCGGCGGTGGTCGCATGCTCGTTGTTGAGCAGGAACTTGGTGATGCTCCAGCCTGCGCCTTCGGCACCGACCAGGTTCTTCGCCGGCACGCGCACGTTGTCGAAGAAGGTTTCGTTCAGGTGATGGCTGTCATCGATGCTGCGGATCGGACGCACGGTGATGCCGGGCGTCTTCATGTCGACCAGAAGGAAGCTGATGCCGGCCTGCTTCTTCACCTCGGGATTGGTGCGTACCAGGAGGAAGATCCAGTCGGATTCATGCGCATAGCTGGTCCAGATCTTTTGGCCGTTGACCACATAATGGTCGCCGTCGAGCTCGGCGCGCGTGCGCAGCGAAGCCAGGTCGGAACCGGATCCCGGCTCCGAAAAACCCTGGCACCACAGGCGCTCGCCGTTGAAGACTGCCGGCATGTGCTCGGCCTTCTGCTCCGGCGTGGCAAATTCATTCAGCACCGGGCCCAGCAGCTTTTGCACGAACGGATCCTGCGTCGGCGTGCCGGCGGCAGCGCATTCGTCATCGAACACGAGAATCTGCGGAACGGACCAACCGGTACCGCCATCCTTCTTGGCCCAGTATGGCGCGCCCCAGCCGTGCGCATTGAGAACCTTTTGCCAACGCATCACCTGTTCGCGTGTCGAACGTGTGCTGCGCGGCTGCCCTTTCAGATCCGCCGGCACCTGCGTTTGCAAGAACTGCCGGACCTCCTGGCGGAACGACGCGAGGCTGGGATCGGGATGAAAATCCATTACGCTTACCCTTTTGTTAAATGCGATACATGGTGACCACGGCAGCACCGCCGATACCGACATTGTGCTGCAGCGCGATGCGCGCTCCTTCGACCTGGCGCTGATCGACATTACCGCGCAATTGCTGCACGAGTTCCGTACATTGCGCCAGACCGGTGGCACCGATCGGATGCCCCTTCGACAGCAGGCCGCCGGACGGGTTGACCACATATTTTCCGCCGTAGGTGTTGTCGCCATCGTCAACGAACTTCTGTGCGCCGCCTTCCGGGCACAGGCCGAGCGCTTCATAGGTGAGCAGCTCGTTGTGCGCGAAGCAATCATGCAGTTCAACCACATCGACGTCTTTGGCGCCGATGCCGGCGATCTCGTAGACCTTGTTGGCCGCCGCACGCGACATGGAAAAACCGGCCATGTTGCGCATGTCGCCAGCGTTGAAGGTTTCAGAACCGTCGGTGGTCAGTGCTTGCCCCGCGATCCAGACGCGCGAATCGAGGCCATGCTTTTTGGCGTACGCTTCGCTGCACAAGACGACTGCGGCTGCGCCGCAGGTCGGGGGGCACGCCATCAGTCGGGTCATCACACCCGGCCACACCATCTGGTCGGCCATCACTTCTTCGGTCGTCACAACCTTGCGGAACACCGACATCGGATTGTTGGCCGCATGACGGCTGGCTTTCGCACGGATCTTGGCAAAGGTTTCCAGCGGTGTGCCGAAGCGCTTCATGTGCTCCAGGCCGGCACCGCCGAAGAGACGCAGCGCCGGCGGAATGTCCTGCTTGCCCAGCAAGATGTCGCACTGCTGCATGAACAACTCAGTCGGGTTCGGTTTGTCAGCAAAATTTGAACCCAGCGCGCCCGGATTCATTTGTTCGAAGCCCACTGCCAACACGATGTCCACTTCGCCGCTGGCAATCGCCTGGCGTGCCAGATAGATGGCAGTGGAGCCGCTGGAGCAATTGTTGTTGACGTTGACGATAGGAATACCGGTCATGCCGACGTCGTACAGCACTCGCTGGCCGCAGATCGAATCGCCGTAGATATAGCTCGCAAAGGCTTGCTGAATCGACTCATAGCCGACACCGGCATCGGCCAATGCCGCGCGCACGGCCTGCGCGCCCATGACCGGGTAGGTTTCGCTCTGGCCAGGCTTCTTGAATGGAATCATGCCGACACCGGCAACGACGACTTTCTGCGTCATGTCTTTCTCCTTTTGTAATTCGAATGCTTCACTGGCGAGAATGCCAACAACATCCTTCAAGCTGAACAGGAAAGCTTCCTTGTCGGAGGAAATTCACGCACGTGGTTGACGTTTCGCGAATACCCGCGGCTTGTAACATCAACCCGGGATCTCCCTCTGATTTCGAGCATCAAAAATGTCAAACTAAGAGCGTCTAACAAAATGATTCTGAGGGTGCTACGCCTATTCAGAACCGCTTCGCTTCATATTGTTAGACGCCCTGAAAAAAGCCCGCGCCCCAATGGGCCGCGGGCTAAGCCAATCCTCTGGAAGGCTGGTAAAGCACATTTCCCCAATCATCGCGAAGCCCCAGCAAAGATCTCGTTGCACGCGCGTACGAGATCCCATGGCCGGCTCCGCGACTGAGTGGTCTTAGATAAAGGCGCCGATGCCCGTCAATGCACGCGCAATCATCAACTTTTGAATCTCGGTCGTGCCGTCCGGAATCGGGATGACGATTGCCTCACGCGCCAGACGCTCAACGTCGAACTCCTTGGTCAGACCATTGCCGCCATGGATCTGCACGCCGTCGCGGCAGACCTTGACTGCCATCTCGGTTGCAAACCATTTCGCCATCGACGATTGCACGTCGCAACGAATGCCGGCGTCCATCATGGAGAAGGCGCGGAAGCACATCAGGCGCGCCGCATCTGTCATGGTCGCCATCTCGGCGAGCTTGGCCGCGACCAGCTGGTGCGCAGCGATCGGCTTGCCGAACTGCTTGCGTTCCTTCGCATAGGCAATCGATGCCTCCAGCGATGCGCGCATCAGGCCAACGGACAGCATGCCGACGTTGGCGCGCGCCTTTTCGAACAGCTTCATCGTGTTCTTCAGCGCCTTGCCCTCTTCCCACACGATGTTGGCGACAGGCACACGTACGTCCGAGAAGAAAACCTGTGCGGTGGACTGGCCGTTCAGCGCGATCTTGTCGATGTTGCGCGACTCGTAGCCGTCCTTGCGATCGACCAGGATGTGCGACAACTCGCCGGGGCCGCCGGTGCGTGCCGTGACAATCAGGAAATCCGAGTAGTCGCCATTCGAAATCCAGGTCTTTTCACCGTTGATGATGAAGTGGTCGCCGTCGCGCTTGGCGGTGGCCTTGATGTCCGCCACATTGGAACCGACATCCGGTTCGCTGATGCAGAAGCCGCCAAAGGTCTTGCCGGCCATGATGTCGGCCAGATATTTGTCGCGCAGGTGCGCTTGCGACGGCGGCAGTTCGGCCAGCGTGACCGCCATGCCCTTGTTGATCATCACGCACAGGCCGATGTCGAGCGACACCGCGCACAGTTCCTCGAACAGCATCGCTTCGGTAACGATCGACAGGCCCATGCCGCCGAACTCTTCGGAAACATTGGCACCTGGCAGGCCGAACTCGGCGATGCGCTGCGTGATTTCACGCATCTTCTCTTTGGGAATATGCTGATCGCGAAATTGCTTGGCGAAGGGACGGACTTCCGCCTCCAGGAACTTGCGGAAGCTTTCGACTGCGAGCTTCTGGTCTTCAGAGGGTTGTTGAACGATCATGAGTGTTCTTTTCTATAAATGTTGTGGGTGAGGCACGGTCGATCAAGCGCGGCCGAAAATGCCGATGTGTTCGGTCGCTTCTTCGACACGCCACAAACCGCCGCCGTTGCCCTGGAGCGCAAAGCGGGCGCCTTCGACTTGGCGCTTGCCGCAATTGCCGCGCAGCTGCTCGACCAGTTCGAAGATCTGACCCAGACCGGTCGCACCGATCGGATGGCCCTTCGATTCCAGGCCGCCCGACGGATTGATCGGCAGCCGGCCGCCCAGCGTGGTCTCGCCGCGCTCAGCGGCGATGCCGGCCGTGCCGACCTCGCCCAGGCCGATCGCTTCATAAGCCATCAGCTCGCCGATCGCGGTGGCATCGTGCAGTTCGGCGACGTTGATGTCCTTGGGGCTGATGCCGGCCTGCTCGAAAGCCGCCTTGGCGCTCAGTTTCATGCAGGCGTTCTCGTGGTCGTCGGCGGCGCGCGCCGCCGCCGAGCGCACGATGCTCGCCATCACCTTGATCGCGCGGCTCTTGTCGAAGCCGTATTTCTTCAGCGCCGACTCGGTGCAGACGATTGCGGCGGCCGCGCCATCGGAGATCGGCGAGCACATCGTCATGGTCAGCGGATAGGTGATCGGCGGCGCCGCCAGCACCTCTTCGATGCTCATCGGCACGCGGTATTGCGAACGCTCGTTGTGCACCGAGTGGCCGTGGTTCTTCGATGCCACCGCAGCGATCTGGCGCTGGGTGATGCCGAAGCGCGACATGAAGCCGCGCGCCAGCGCCGCATACACATCCATGAACGGGCTATACGGTTTGTCCGACTGCGAACCGGGCGGCGGCACGATGTCCTTGCCCATGTTGGCCAGGTATTGCTTGTTTTGCTCCAGGGTCTCTATGTCCCAGGCCGATTCAAAGGCGGAGAACATCTTGGACTTGTCGGGGTAGAACATCTTCTCGACACCCACCGCGATCGCCACGTCGGCTAAGCCGGCACGCAGTTGCGTGGTCGCCAGATGGAAGGCCTGGCTGGCCGAGGCGCAGGCGCCTTCGACGTTGAAGATGGGGATGCTGTCAAAGCCCGCCGGCAGCAGCGCGACCTGGCCGCGAATCATATGCTGGCCGTCGAAATGGCCTTGCGTGCAGTTGCCGAAGAAAGCGGCTTGCACCCACTTGCGGTCGCAGCCGGCATCCTTCAACGCGTCTTCGGCGGCCCACGCGGTCAGTTGCTTGACGGTCTTGTCTGCATGGCGACCGAACGGGGTCATGCCGACGCCAACGATGTAAATGTTTTCCATGGTTTCCTCAATAGTTGATTAGCGCATCTCCCTTCTCCCGCCCGCGGGAGAAGGGTTCTAACAATCAATAGCCCTTGAACTCCGGAGCACGCTTTTCAACAAACGCACGCAGGCCTTCCTGGATGTCGTACGAACGCTGGTGATTACGCAGCTCCAGCACTTCGTGACGCAGCGCGTCGGCTGCCGACTTGTCGGCTGCTTCGTTCGCCACTTTCTTCATGCGGCTCAACACGATCGGGCTCTTCTTGGCGAGCTTTTCGCCGATGGCCTGCACGCGGGCGATCAGTTCGCCATCCGCGACGACTTCACTGACCAGACCGTAGGTCTTCATGTCTTCGGCCGGCAGCGAATCGCCGGTGAACAACAGGTACTTGGCGACATTGGCCGGCACCTTGCGCGGCAGGATCGCGGCGCCGCCACCACCCGGGAACACGCCGAAGTTCGAGTGCGCATCGCCAAACTTGGCGCTTTGCGCGGCGATCACGATGTCGCAGCACAGCACGGTTTCCAGGCCGCCAGCCAATGCAAGACCATTAACGGCCGCGATGACCGGCTTGGGGAAGGAACGCAGCGTGTCAAAAAACACAACGATCGTGTCCAGGAAATCCATCTCGCCGGGCCCAACCGGCGCAGAAACCTGCTTGAGGTCGGCGCCGGCGCAAAATGCCGGACCGGTACCGGTCACGACCACCGCACGCACTGCCGGATCGTTTTTCCACGCTTCGAGCTGGGCCGTGATGCCTTTTACGATTTCGAAATTCAAGGCGTTCATCGCCTTCGGACGCTCCAACGTAATCCAGCCGACCGGCCCCTTCAGTGCAAACGAAACGCTCATCCCTAATCTCCTCAATCAAATGGGTGCTGTTTGGATATCAGCGAAGATACGCGGTGTCGGCTGGTGAGTCCCCCTCTGTTTTTGAAGGGACGCCACACGCGACAAGTGCTTTCATGACATGAAGAGACGCATGCAGCGGACGTCGTGCTACGATAAAAAAGAATCGCTCGGAACACCTTTCGGAAGCAGCGACACCCTCAACGGTATGAAACGATCAACCCGTATCTGTAGCGCAAGTATTGGGAGGGCGCTTGATACTAGATTCCATCGCTTTATTCGCCGCCCCGCTACCACGTCTCGCTAAAGGGCTTGCAAAAAAATTTATGCAGGAATGCTTTAAATGAATTTCGATAAACTACTTGTGGCAACGAAGTTTGCGCCGCCGCGTATCGGCACCCGCTACATTCCTCGTAAGCAATTACTTCACCACCTGCGCAATACACAGCACTGCACAGTCGCGCTGGTAAGCGCCAGTGCCGGCTTCGGAAAAACCATTCTTCTCGTCCAATGGCGTCAGGAACTCATGAAGTCCGGTGCCGAAGTGGCGTGGCTGTCGTTAAGCCACGAAGATAAGCAATTGCGGGGCTTTTGTTCGTATTTGCTCGCAGCATTCCAGCGGATGGGGATCCAGATTGAAGAGGACATGCTGCAGGAAAGCAGCAGCGGAAAATCGTTGGATGCCGTGGTGGCGGTCGTGGCCAGCGAAGCCGAGAAAATCGCCAAGGAACTCTACCTGATCATCGACGACTATCACTACGTCGAGGACCCGTGGGCGCACAGGCTGATGCAGAAATTGCTCGATCATTGTCCCGCGAACCTGCACTTCCTCATAGCATCGCGCGTCTCGCCACCGCTGAGCCTCAGGCGCTTGCGCCTGGTGGACCAAGTCGCAGAGATCGGGTTCACGGAGCTGCCTTTCGACTTGGACGAAACGCGCGTTTTCTTTGAGCAGAATCTCAGTGCAGTGAAATTGACCGCGGATGAGCTCCGCTTGATCCATGATATGACGATTGGCTGGCCAGCCAGCCTGCAACTGATTGCCATCATGTTGAGAAACCGTCCGCAAACGCGGGAAAAGCTGCATTCGTTTCTGTGGCGATCGACCGACCTGCAGGCATATCTCGCCGAAGACGTCGTTGCCCATCTGCCGTCGGAGCTGACCGCGTTCATGGAATCGGTCTCGGTGTGCCGGCGCTTCAACGCAGAACTCGCCGCCTTCATCACAGAAAACGATCGTGCGGCCGAATTGCTCAAGCGCGCCGAAGACGAAAGCCTGCTGATTTACCGAATCGAGTCGGATGACCGCTCGCCGTGGTACCGCTTCCACCCGCTGTTCGGCGAATTCCTCGCGAGCCGCCTGGCACATCGAGGACAGGGTACCGTCGAAGCCTTGCACCGCCGTGCCAGCCAGTGGTTCGCCGAACACGATTTTCTGGTGGAGTCCGTGCGTCATGCCAATCTGGGCGGCGATCTCGATTTTGCGGTCAAGGCCATCGAACACGCGGCGCCGGCCAACTGGAGCTTGTCTTACATCAGCCCCATGCTGCATCTGCTCGATCGCTTGCCCCAGGAAACCTTGTTTGCGCATCCCAAGCTGTTCTTTCTTGGCTGCCTGACTTACGCATTGACTGCCCATCCGGGAGAAGCGGAACAGTGGCTTGAGAAGGTCCGGCGCAGCGATGCCGCAAAGAATCCCGCAATCTCATCCAAGCTCGCGCTGGCGGATGCGACGATCGCATTGCAGCGTGACGATAGCAAGCGGGCCATCGACCTGCTTGAGCCGACCTACTATAACGTGTCACTCGACAATCGATTTTTGCGCTACGTCTATTTGTCAGCGCTTGCGGCAGCCTATCTTGCGGCCGGTCGCTTAAGCGACTCACGCCGGCTTCTTGACGACAATCCGGTGCCCCCCGAAGACCGCGACACCGACGTGGCGCTCATTGTCGAGTCCTCGCGCGCTGGCATTTTCCTGATCGAAGGCAACGTGAAGGAGGCGGCACGCGTCGGCGCGACCATTCTTGCCCGTGCGGAGACGGCGTGTGGGCGTGGTTCCGTCCCAGCAAACCTTTGTGCAACGACGCTGTCCGATGCCTATTACGAGCTTGACCGGATCGACGATGCACGCGAGGTGCTCGCCAACCGCACCGGCGTGCTTCGGTCTTCGATGCCGGACGTCATGGCGCGCGCCTCACTCTGCCATGCGCGCCTGGACATGTTGCAGGAGACGCCCGATGTCGCCGTCGAATTCCTTCAAACACAAGTCGCCCATTTCCATAGTCTCGGATTGGATCGTCCCCTCGCTTATATGCATGCCGAACAAGTCAAAATCCTTCTCGCCAAGGGGGACCATGTTCGTGCCACTGAACTGGTGACGAAACTGAACGCGCTAGGAGTGACCCATCGGGACGCGGCAGGCTACCGTGCCGAAATCCCGATCATCGCGGCGTTGGCACGTTCGCGGCTTGCGCTCGCCAATTGCAATCCCGGTGAGGCGCTCAATACCTTGGAGGAGGTTCACCGGTTTGCCGAGAAGTTGGGGCGCGCCAGAATGCTCGTCATGGCCAATCTGCTTGCGGCGATCGCTCTTGCCGATCTGAAGCGGCATGATGAAGCGGCCGCATGCCTGATTCAAGCTGTGCAGTCGGGGGCTACGCTCGGCTTGGTACGAACCTTTCTCGACGAGGGAGAACGCGTCAGCGAGCTGCTCGCCACGCTGGCGAACAATGCCGCTCTGGTTGCCACACTGGATGCACCTACGGCGCAATATCTCGACAGCATGCTAGGCCGATTCGGCCGGATCAGTCCGTCGGCGCAGGGGGCACGTAAATCGAACCAAGGCAATGCCTCGGCTCAGGCGACTCTTACGCCACGCGAACTGGAAATACTTGGCCTGGTTTCGCAAGCGATGTCCAGCAAACGAATTGGATTGACACTCAACATCACCGCCGACACGGTGAACTGGAATATCAGGAACATTCTTGCGAAGCTGGGGGTATCGAGCCGTTACGATGCGATGACCTGGGCGCGCCGGCAGGGGCTGATTGAATAGAACTTATTTCATACATGATGAAGATGTAGTCCAGGTGAAGAAAAGTGGAATCCGGATCGACGCAGGCTCGGGGCTTGCTCCCGGACGCGCTGCGCTTCTCCGGGCTACTACTGCTCGGGCCTACTCGCCGACACCCCTTCAAACATCCTTATACGTCGCATTGTTGATCGACTGAATAGCTGGTCCGTCGCTGCGCCATGTGTAGCATTGATTCACGAAGGCAGGTGCATACGCCTTCAATACGGCAGTACCTCCTTCCATGCGCTTTGCAAGGACGGTCTGAATAGCCACGGTAGTCGCGATGGGTAGCAGCTCGTTCATGTGCGTGCATCCCCGAATCCCGCCAAAGCGTTCCTGCGCCTGGCGGCTGAAGCCTGGACCAAGCGTCATGCCGATAAGCGCATCGTAGCTTGTGTCGACGTGATGACAATCCGGAGCAGGTCCGCTGAACAGTCGCGTTTGCGCGGTCTGGATTGTCAGCGCATCGTTGAAGACCAGCGTCAGTTGCATATGGTGAAGCGCCTCGCCGGGCATCACCTTTCCGCCGGTTGCCGTAGGGAATGGGGTTCCCTTGAAATCATGCAGTGTCGCTTGCAGCTCCCACAATCCATCTTCGCGCCGTGCGCTTTGGCAGTCGATGGTACGTCTGTGGGCAAATACTGGTGCCGATGGAGCCGGCACCGAAGAGTGGTTACTCATCTGGTTCTCCAATTAATCGATGAGGGTCGCGAGTACGGCCTGCGTCTCGCATGAGCGTGGTGAAGAGTCCTTAACTGCGCTGCTGCAGAAACCCTCCAACAAGCGCCGGACGGCCTTGTCTGTCCGAACCGCCGCCTCGCGCTGTCGCATGAAACGTGTGTCATGGTGCAGGAGAAGCATCATTCCGTGCAATTCATGGGCGAGCTGGCAGTCATCGGCGTTGGCAGCCAGTTGACCTAACTTAACCGCCTGCCGCACGCACGTCTCCAGCATCGCACGGCTAGATCGCACAAGCGAAACCAGCTCTTCGCGGACCTCTGTCGCCGGGCCTTCAAGCTCAGCGGCACAATTGATGCACAGCGCATCACGGCCCTCCGCGGACGAAAGGTGCCTGATCCAGTGCGCAAGTATGGTATGCAAACGCGGCAGCCCGGCTGGCGATGAGAGGGCCGGCAGCATTACCGCTGCCTCGAATTTGCAGGCATAAGCTTTCACGACTTCGAGCTGCAATTTGGCGTGCGATCCGAAGTGGACGTGCACTCCGCTTTTGCTCATTCCAAGCTGGTCGGCGAGACTGCCTATCGTCACTCGCTCCAATCCATCATGGCAGGCGATGTGAATCGCCTGCTCGAGAATGGCTGCGCGCGTGTTTGTACCTTTGCCCATGATTGGTCTCTAGCTCTCTACATGTTCGGATAGTTCGGGCCGCCGCCACCTTCCGGCGTGACCCACACGATGTTCTGCGTCGGGTCCTTGATGTCGCAGGTCTTGCAGTGCACGCAGTTCTGCGCATTGATCTGCAGGCGATCATCTCCACTGTCGATCTTCACGAATTCGTACACGCCGGCCGGGCAGAAACGTGCTTCCGGACCTGCGTATTGCGCGAGGTTGAGCTTCACCGGCACGTCCGCATTCTTCAGCGTCAAATGCGACGGCTGCTCTTCGGCGTGGTTGGTGTTCGAGATGAATACCGACGACAGACGGTCGAACGTCAACTTGCCGTCCGGCTTCGGGTATTGGATCGGCTGGCATTCCGATGCCGGCTTCAGGCATTCATGGTCGGCATGCGTGTGGCGCAGTGTCCACGGCGCCTTGCCTTTGAACAGCACCTGGTCGATGCCGACCATCAGCGTGCCGAGGTACAAGCCCTTGCTCATCCACGGCTTGAAGTTACGCGCCTTGTGCAGTTCTTCGTGTAGCCACGATTGCTTGAATGCTTCCGGATAGGCCGTCAGTTCATCGTGCTGGCGGTTATTGCCCAACGCCTCGAATGCCGCTTCGGCGGCCAGCATGCCGGTCTTCATCGCCGCATGACTGCCCTTGATACGCGACGCATTCAGGAATCCTGCCTCGCAGCCGATCAGTGCACCACCGGGGAAGGTCAGCTTAGGCAACGACTGCAAGCCGCCCGCGGTGATCGCCCGTGCGCCGTAGGACAGGCGTTTTCCGCCTTCGAAGAATGTGCGGATTTCCGGATGGGTCTTGTAGCGCTGGAATTCCTCGAACGGCGACAGGTAGGGATTCTCGTACGCCAAGCCCACCACATAGCCAACCGCGACCTGGTTATTGTCCAGGTGATACAGGAAGGAACCGCCATAGGTGCTGCTATCGAGCGGCCAGCCGGCGGTGTGGATCACCAGGCCTGGCTGATGCAGCTTGGGATCGATTTCCCACAATTCCTTGATGCCGATGCCGTAAGTCTGCGGATCCTTGCCCTCATTCAAGTTGAACTGCGCCATCAACTGCTTGCCCAGATGGCCGCGCGCGCCTTCGGCGAAGAAGGTGTATTTCGCATGCAGTTCCATGCCGAGCTGAAAGGCATCGGTCGAATTGCCATCCTTGCCAATGCCCATATTGCCGGTGGCCACGCCTTTGACCGAGCCATCGTCGTGATACAGCACTTCGGCGGCGGTAAAGCCGGGGAAGATTTCCACGCCAAGCGCTTCGGCTTGCTGGCCGAGCCAGCGCACCACGTTGCCCAGCGAAATCACGTAGTTGCCGTGGTTCTGAAAGCAGCCCGGCAACATCCAGTTCGGGGTCTTGAGTGCTTTGGTTTCGGTCAGGAACAGGAAGCGGTCTTCGGTGACCGGCACGTCCAGCGGTGCACCGAGTTCTTTCCAGTTCGGGAACAGCTCGCTGATTGCGATCGGGTCCATCACTGCGCCGGACAGAATATGCGCGCCGATCTCGCTGCCTTTTTCCAGCACGCAGACCGATACTTCCTTGCCTTGTTCCGTCGCCAGCTGCTTCAGGCGGATCGCTGCCGACAAGCCGGCCGGGCCGCCGCCGACGATGACGACGTCGTATTCCATCGCGTCGCGCGGACCGTATTGCTCCAAGAGTTCTTTGTTCATGACCGAGTAAATTAGATTCGTTCGAAGATCGCGGCGATGCCCTGTCCACCGCCGATGCACATGGTGACCAGCGCATAGCGTCCGTCAGTTCGCTGCAGTTCATGCAGCGCCTTGACGGTGACGATGGCGCCGGTTGCGCCTACCGGATGGCCGAGCGAAATGCCGGAGCCGTTAGGGTTGACGCGCGCGGGGTCGAAGCCGAGTTCCTTCTGCACCGCGCAGGCCTGCGCGGCGAATGCCTCGTTCGATTCGATCACGTCGAGGTCGTTGACGGTCAGGTCGGCACGCTCGAGCGCCATGCGGCTGGCCGGCACCGGACCAATGCCCATGTAACGCGGATCGACGCCGGCAAATCCATAACTGACCAGGCGCGCCAGCGGCTTGGCGCCACGGCGTTCGGCGACACTGGCATCCATCAGCACCAAGGCGGCGGCGCCGTCGTTGATGCCCGAAGCATTGCCGGCGGTGACCGAACCGTCCTTCTGGAAGGCGGCGCGCATTGTGGCCAGCTTCTCGGGCGTCGTGTCGGCGCGCACGTGCTCGTCCGTATCGAACACCACTGTCCCTTTGCGTGATTCCGTGGTGATCGGCAGGATCTGCTCCTTGAAGTAGCCGGCGGCAATCGCACGGGCCGCGCGGCGGTGCGATTCCACCGCCGCCGTATCCTGCTGTTCGCGCGTAATGCCGTAACGTGCGGCGACGTTTTCGGCGGTCACGCCCATGTGGATCTGGTGAAACGGATCATGCAAGGCGGCCAGCAGCGTATCGACCAGCGTGCTGTCGCCCATGCGCACACCCCAGCGCGCCGCAGGCGTCAGGTGCGGTGCGCGGCTCATCACTTCGGCGCCGCCGCCGATGGCGATGTCGGCGTCACCCAGCAGGATGCTTTGCGCCGCCGAAATTACTGCCTGCAGGCCGGAGCCGCACAGGCGGTTGACGGTCAGGGCCGGTGCGTGTTCCGATACGCCGCCATTGATCGCTGCCACGCGTGCCAGGTACAAGTCCTTCGCCTCGGTCTGGATTACGTTACCGAACACAGTGTGTCCCACTTCGTCGCCAGACACGCCGGCGCGCGCGAGCGATTCGCGCACCACGCGCGCGCCCAGCTCGGTCGGCGAAAATTCCTTCAGGCTGCCGCCGAAAGTCCCGATCGCGGTGCGCACGCCGCTGACGATGACGACTTCACGTTGTTTCATGTTCTCTATTTCCTTCTATTGGATATGGTAAAAATCAGTGTTCAAATTCAGAGTTCATGCGATACCACGCGATGCCATCGTCGTCCGTCTGCATCCTCGCTTCACTCCGGTGGAGCAGATAATTCAAATTCGTGCAAAAAGGGGGCGCAGACAGAAACGGTTGCGGCCTCCATCAATCAATGCACTGCCGAGGCCCCGCCATCGACCGACAGGATCTGGCCGGTGATGTGTTTGGACGCGTCCGACGCCAACAGCAGCGCCGCACCTTTCAAGTCCTCATCGTCGCCAATACGCTGCAATGGCGCATTCTTGGCCATCGTAGCGGCGCCGATACTGTCAATCGTGCCCTGCGTCATCTTGGAGGGAAAGAATCCCGGCGCCAGCGCATTGACCGTGATGCCGTACTTACCCCACTCACCCGCGAGCGTGCGGGTAAAGTTCACAAGCGCGCCTTTCGACGTGTTGTAAGCAATGGTTTGCATCCCATCCAGGGTATTGCCGAACAAGCCGGAAATCGAGGCGATGTTGACGATGCGCCCGTATTTGCGCGGGATCATCGACTCCCGGCCGACTGCCTGCGACAACAGGAAAATGCTGCGGATATTCAGATTCATCAATTTGTCCCACGCCTCAATCGGGTATTCCTCCGCCGGTGCGCCCCAAGCCGCGCCAGCGTTGTTCACCAAAATATCGATGTGACCGAGACGCTGCATGGTTGCGGCGACCAACGGCGCAACGGCGGCTTCCTGCGACAGATCGGCGGCAATTGCGCTGGCTTCGATGCCGCGCGTTTTCAGGTGCGCCACGGCCTCATCGAGGTCGGCCTGCTTGCGCGAGGACAGCACAATCTTCGCGCCCTGCTCGCCCAGCGCTTCCGCGATTTGCAGGCCGAGGCCACGAGATCCGCCGGTCACCAAGGCGGTCTTGCCGGTGAGATCAAATAGTTGTTGAGTGGTACGCATGTGTTTTCCTTTGTTCTGGTTCAAAACCAGGCGTCCTGCATCGTCAGCGGCGTTTCTTCGACGCCGGCGAGCAGGTCGAACTGCGGCAAGGTTGCCGGCAATTCCCAGTTGCAGTAGTAGCGCGCGGCGTGAATCTTGCCGCTGTAGAAGTCGCGATCGGCATCGTTCGCGGTTGCCAAGCCGCGCTGCGCGACGAGCGCCTGCTTGAGCCAGATCCAGGCGGCGAAGATGCGCCCGAAGGCGTCGAGATAGACGATCGCGTTGGCCAGCGCACGCTCGGGATCGCCTGCCTGCAATTGCGCCAGTTGCGCGGTCACGCTGTCCAGCCGTGCCAGCGGCGTGGTGAAGCCAGCGGACAGCAGCTCTATGCCGGCGAAGGTGCGCCCCTCTTCGAGCGTCGCATCGACAGCGGTGCGGAACAGCCGATACGCGGCGCCGGATTGCATGATGACCTTGCGTCCGAGCAGGTCGATGCCATGAATGGCTTCGGCCCCTTCGTGAATCGGGTTCAGGCGCTGATCGCGATAGAGCTGCTCTTGCTGATATTCGCGGATGTAGCCGGAGCCGCCGAGAATCTGGATCGCCAGATCGTTGCTGGCGCAGCCGTATTTCGATGCCCAGGACTTGACCACCGGCGTCAACAGGTCGAGCAGCAGGCCGGCGTCGCGACGGACTTGCGGATCGGCATGCGTATGCTGGTCTTCGAACAGCGACGAGGCGTAGAGGCACATCGCCAGCGCGCCTTCAGCGTAGGCTTTTTGCGCCAGCAGCATGCGCCGCACGTCGACGTGCTCGATCAGCTTCACTTGCGGCGACAGCGGATCCTTGCACGAGGGCCGCCGGCCCTGCGGACGCTCGCGTGCGTAATCCAGCGTCAACAGGTAGGCGCGATAGGCGATGGCCGCGGCGCACAAACCGATGCCGATGCGCGCTTCGTTCATCATCTGGAACATGTGTCCCAGACCCTTGCCGGCCTCACCGACCAGGGTGCCGACGGCGCCGCCCTTTTCGCCGAAGGAAAGCACGGTCGAGGTCGTGTTGCGCCAGCCCATCTTGTGCAGCAAGCCAGCGAGCGTCACGTCATTGCGCGCGCCAAGGCTGCCGTTGTCGTTGACGAGATATTTGGGCACCAGGAACAGCGAGATGCCTTTGACCCCCGCTGGTGCACCCTTGATGCGCGCAAGCACCATGTGCACGATGTTGTCAGTGAGGTTGTGGTCGCCACCGGAAATGAACATCTTCTGCCCGAACAGGCGATAGGTGCCGTCGGCCTGCAGCTCTGCGCGCGTGGTGATGTCACCCAGTGCCGAACCCTGACCCGGTTCGGTCAGCGCCATCGTGCCGGAGAAGCGGCCGTCGCCCATCTGCGCCAGATAGCGCGTCTTCTGTTCTTGCATTCCGAAACTGCGCAGCAGGTTGGCGGCGCCGATGGAGAGAAAGGAATACGACGCGGTCGCGACGTTGGCCGACTTGAAGTAGGCGATGGCGCTCCGCAACACGACTTCCGGCATCTGCAGCCCGCCTTCGTTTTCGTTCCAATGCGCGGACAGAAATCCGGCTTGCGCGAAAGCGTCCCAGGCCGCCTTGGTTTCCGGCACCAGGTGCACACGCTCGCCGTCGAAATGCGGCTCGTTGGCATCGCCCTTGGCATTGTGTGGCGCGAACAAGTCCGCAGCGATTTCCCGCGCAGTGTCCAGCGTGGCGTCGAAGATTTCGCGCGAATGGTCGGCATAGCGCGGCCGGTCGAGCAACGCTTCGGTGTCGAGGAATTCGTACAACAGGAATTGCAGATCGCGGTCGTTGAGCAGGGTGGTCATGGTCAAGGATTGTGAGTAAGGCACCGCGCAGAAATAACTTGCACAATTTTGCTGGCCGTAGCCGGCGCGCTGCTGCGTTGTGCGCCGCTTGCAGTGCTCGCACTGCGGCGCGCCGCACGCCTTGCATCGCATCCGGCTACGTCCGCCAAATTGCACAACTTATTCCTGCACGGCGCCTAAGGAAGCAAGGAATGCGGGCTGCATGCAAGCCGTTGCGCGACCGGCACGGGCGTCCCGCTCCGACCTCACCTCCCTTGAATGCATTCTGAAACTGCTCCATGCAATGAGTTTCAGTTCCAGCACCGAAATGGTTCCACAGCAGTTCGCTGCGATTACCGCTTAGAGGCTGCGTGAAATGATCAATTTCTGGATGTGGCTCGTCCCCTCGTAGATCTTGGTCACACGCACATCGCGGAAATAACGCTCTACCGGGAAATCATTTACATAGCCATAACCGCCGTGGACCTGCAAAGCATCCGAGCAAACTTTTTCCGCCATCTCGCTGGCGAAGAGTTTTGCCATCGACGCTTCCTTGCCGCAAGGAACGCCGGCTTCGCATAGCCGCGCCGCGTGGATCATGAACGTGTGCGCGACTTCGACCTTGGTTGCCATGTCGGCGAGGTCGAAGGCGACGCCTTGCAGCTTGATGATCGGTGCGCCGTAGGCTTCGCGCTCCTTCGCATATTGCACCGCCGCTTGCAGTGCCGCGCGCGCTGTACCGACCGCCACGGCGGCAATCGCAATACGCCCCTCGGACAGGCCGCCCATCACTTTCTTGTAGCCGGTACCCTCTTCGCCCACCAGGTTTTCCACCGGTACGCGGCAGTCTTCCAACTGAATCGCCGCGACGTGGGCCGAGCGTTGGCCGAGCTTGTGCTCCACGCGCGCCACGTTATAGCCGGGCTCGCTAGGATCGACGATAAACATGCTGGTGCCGTTCTTTCCGGCCGCCTTGTCGGTGACCGCAAGCACGATCCCGACGCCTGCATGGTTGCCGTTGGAGATGAATTGCTTGCTGCCGTTCAAAACATAGTGCGATCCGTCGCGGCGGGCTGTGGTGCGGAAAGCAGCGGTATCCGAACCCGCGTGCGGTTCAGTCAACAGGAAGGCGCCGATCTTCTCACCGGACGCCAGCGCCGGCAGATACTTGCGCTTTTGCTCTTCCGTGCCATCTTTGACAATCGCAAAGCCGGCGGAATTGTGAACGTGAATGAGGGTTGCAAAGCCGGCATCGGCAGCAGCAAACTCTTCGATCGCGAGGCAGTAGTCCACGAAGCTCGCGCCGGCGCCGCCGTATTCCTCGGGAATGAGCATGCCGAGAAATCCGAGCTCACCGACGGCATTCAACTCGTCAGTCGGCCAGGCACTGGTGCGGTCGCGCTCGGCGGCCGTCGCTGCCACCACTTCCGTTGCCACTTTCCGCGCCGAATCGCGGATCATGACTTCTTGTTCGCTCAGGAATACTGCTGAGGTATCGCTCATTTTTTCCTCATAAATTGGGCCACGCTTTCCGAGGCATTGCGAGCGCTCGAGTCGTAGTGGCAGTTATCTATACATGGGAATACGCCAAGCATCGGACCGAAACCATCCGCATGCCCATATTCGTGGCGATGGGGCTTCGGGCAGCTTCGGGAGCCGTCGGTGTGCCCCCCATTAAGATCCACAGAGGCGAAGTGAAAAGCTTTCTTCTTCTGTGTGGACAACCGCATCACGTAGCTAAGCATGACAGCCGCTGCCCTGCCCTGCGCCCCCAATTCTTGAGGGGCTTTCGTTCACGCTTCGACAATGAAATGGAGGGGAGGAATTTCCCATGCGTCATGCACGGCGTCGATGGCTTTGCACTCCGCAGCAGCTGCGGGCGCAAGGTAATGCGTGTCGGCGCCAGATTCAGCGCCGAATGTCGCCGTCTGCGGAGAAGGCAATTAACCCTACGTTGCGTGTGCCCGAATGATCAGCCCTCGGCCTTGCCCAGGTCCAACGGTGCCTGGCCGGAATTGATGCCATGAAGCGTGTTCACCAAGCCTTCGCCCCGGAAACGGTTGAGAACATCCGGCGCGTCATGACGTACCCCACCGCGCTACTCACGATGCTGATCGACGCATCGGAGCAGACGCTCGCCCCGGTCACACCTGCGGGTGTCGGCGGTGCCAGTCGGTGGCCCGCTGGAAAGCGCGGCCGGCACGGCAGATATCGGCCTCGCCGAGGTGCTTGCCGACGAATTGCACTGCCACCGGCAAGCCCTTGGCGGTGAAACCGACCGGAAGCGTCAACGTGGGGTGGCCCGACATGTTGAACGGCGCAGTGTAGCGAACGATCGCCGCAAATTCGGCGCGGGTCATCTTCGCGTGCGTGGCCAGCGTCGGCGTAGCGATCGGCTGTGCCGGAATCAGCATCACGTCGACCGGCTCCAGTCCCGCGTTCACCCTGCCGGTGAACGCACGGCGACGCAGCAGGACCTGTTGATAGTTCGTCCCTGACATTGCGTTACCCGCGTCGATCAGTCCGGCCAGGGCCGGCCCGTAACCGGCGCGCTGCGAGGGATACGTGGCTGCGTGGGCTACCGCAGCTTCGACGGCCAAGGTCGCCCCCCAGTCGGCAATCGTCGTCTTCATGTCTGGAAAGACCATGGGCACGATCGTGGCGCCAAGCGAGGCCATCACCCGAAGCGACTCCTGGACTGCTTGCCGAATTTCCGGGTCTGCTGCGCCTAGTGCATACGCTTCGTCGAAGCCGACACGAAAACCACGCAGATCCCGGTCGTCGCCCGCCTGGTAGTTGGGAACCTGCGCGCGCAAGGTGGTCGGGTCGTCCGCATCGGTGCCGGCAATCGCAGCAAGCATAATCGCCGCGTCGTTCGCGCTGCGGCATATCGGCCCGAAGTGATCGAGCGACGCGGCGAGTTCGAAGCAACCGTGGCGCGAGACGCGGCCCCAAGTCGGCTTGAGGCCGGTCGTTCCATTGGCTGCGGAAGGGAAGCGGATCGACCCGCCGGTGTCGGAACCGAGGGAACCGAAGCACAGACCCGCGGCGGTTGCGACGCCGGACCCGTTGGATGATCCGCCGGGCCAGTAGTCAGCATTCCATGGGTTCACCGGCGCAGTCGCCGGATCACAGTCACTGTACGCGCCTTCAGTCAGTTGCAGTTTGCCGAGCAGGACTGCCCCCGACTCACGCAGCTTGCGCACCACCGTCGCGTCGAACTGCGGCGCGAAATCGCGATGCACGCGTAGGCCGGCAGTCGTCGTCACGCCTTTGGTGAAGCACAGATCCTTCACCGCGACCGGCACGCCATGCAGCGGCGAGAGGATCTGGCCCCGCCCGATCATCCGGTCGGCTTCTTTCGCCTGTGCCAACGCGAGCTCGGGCGTCGTGAGCGCGTAAGACTTGAGCCTCGGGTCCAGGCGCTCGATGCGGCGCAGGACATGCTCGGTCAATTCCACCGACGAGATCTCGCGCGCCGCCACGAGACGCGAGATCTCGTTGATCTCCAGGAAGTGCAAGTCCTTCGTCATCTTCTTTTCCCCATTAACATGGTCATTGCCGACATCGATGTTGAATGCCGCCGCTCTACCGCACACTCCCGCGCACACGGCTGCCACTGCAGCGCCAAGCGCGGTGCGCCGTGAGCTACTGAATCGGGCTTGTTTATTGTTAGTCATGGTCACCCTCCTTGGTAGTGATTTTCAAAACATGTTTTTATAGGCTTGCGTAGCGATTCCGAAGCGCTCATCGGAGCAATGCTGGGGACCTCGCCTTCGGCCAGCAGCGGCATGATGGCCATATTGGTCGGTGTGCCCGTCACGCCGAACAGCGCAAATACCTTGTCCTTTTCAATCAGGCGTTTGACGTTGGCGACGGCGCGTGCCGGATCGTAACCATCGTCCAGAGAGAGAAGACGAATCTTGCGGTCATGGACACCGCCCTGCGCATTGACATGTTCCATGTAGGTGCCGGCGCCGACGAAGAATTCGTTTGTAATGGATGCCATTGGACCTGACATCGGGCGCGTGGTTCCGAGCAGTACTTCGTCCGCTGTCACTCCCTGGGCGTGCGTCTCCAGATGAAATGCGACACCCAGGAACAGCAACGCCATGTAACGCAAAAATCCGTTGATCACCATGCGTTCCTCCGAGATTTTGTAGGGTGCACTCTGCGCACCCGCCGGCTACTTCCGTGTCACCCTGCGTTCAGCAATGCGGTGGCATACTTGCCAAGCGCAGGTGCTGCGGGCGTTACATTGAACTCGACCGTGCGCTCATGACTTGCCGCATCCAGCCGGAAGATGCTCACCGCGCGCGCGAGCATGCCCGCTTCTTCGCGCATGCGCTCGGCCGCCGCCGCCGCTTCTTCGACCAGCGCCGCATTCTGGTTGGTCGCTTCGTCGATCTGTGTAAATGCCTGGTTGATCTGCTCGATGTCCGTGCTTTGCTCGGCGCTGGCCGACGAAATTTCCGCCACGATGCCAGTCACGCGCTTGACGCTTTCTACCACCTCGTCCATCGTCGTGCCAGCCTGGCCGACCAGCTTGCTGCCGGCATTGACCCGATCGACCGAGTCGCCGATCAGTTGCTTGATTTCCTTCGCCGCCCCGGCACTGCGTTGCGCCAGGCTGCGCACTTCAGAAGCAACCACCGCAAAACCACGTCCCTGTTCTCCGGCGCGCGCCGCTTCCACTGCCGCGTTAAGCGCGAGGATGTTGGTCTGGAACGCAATGCCGTCGATCACGCTGATGATGTCGACGATCTTCTTCGCCGAGTCATTGATCGATTCCATCGTCTCGACCACCTGCCCCACCACCGCGCCGCCCTTCATCGCCACTTGCGACGCCGTTGCCGCCAGCTGGTTCGCCTGGCGTGCATTGTCGGCATTCTGCTTGACGGTCGAGGTCAGCCCGTCCATCGACGCGACTGTGCGTTCCACCGATCCGGCCTGCTGCTCGGTGCGCGACGCAAGGTCCATGTTGCCGGTCGCAATTTCGGAGGACGCGGTGCTGATCGCATTGATGCCGGTGCGCACCTCGGCGACGATGCGGCCCAGGCTATCATTCATGTGTTTGAGCGACTGCACCAGCATGCCGGTTTCGTCCTGGCTCTTGACGTCGATGGTGGCCGTCAGATCGCCCTCCGCCACGCGCTTGGCGAGCTCGACCGCCTGGCTCAGCGGCCGCGTGATGCTGCGCGTGACGAACAGGCCGATCATGACCGCCAACATGCAGGCACCGCCGGCCAGCGCCAGCATCACGACGACCGCGCGCTTGGCGTCGTCGATCGCGGCGCGGCTGCTGTTGACCATCGCATCGGCATGTATCGCAATCACCTGGTTCAAGGTCTGGAAATAGGCGACCTGTGCCGTCTGCACGGTGGTGTACAGAATGTCCTTTGCCTGGTCGCGGTCCCCGGCCTTGACCAGTTGCTTGAAGCACTCCAGTTCCGCCTTGAACTTGTCCTCCCCGTCCTTCAGGCCCTTCTTGAGATCCTCTTCCTCGGGTGACACGGACGGCTTCTGGTTGAGTTCGCCGGTGCTCTTTTCGACGAACGCCATCGACTGCTCGATCCCGGTAACGTAATTTTTGATTTCGTCCCGGTCGGTCGCGAACAGAATGTCGCGCATGGTTTGCACAACATCGAACAAGTCGGACTTGATGCTATTGGCCAATGCCGTTTGCGGATAGCGGTCCTTGACCATGACCTCGACGCTCTGATTGATGTTCATTAGCTTGGCCGCGCCATACAGGATCACGACCACCATCACCGCGATCGCCATCCCGAAACCGATAGTCAGTCGTTGTCCGATTTTCAGTTTTGCCAGTTTCATTCTGTTCTCCTCCCTATTGGCTGCCCGTTTTGCTTTTTGTTACAGCACGCTGCCGCCGGCAGCGCCGGCGGGCGTTGGAATACTGAATGATGCGTCGTACGTGTTCTCAAGCGCGCAGGGCCTCCAGCTCCGCTTGCACCGGCTGACTCTCCACGTTGTCGCCGCCGACGCTTCCCAGAAGGAAGTGCGACAGCGCCGGAATCAGCACCAGTGCGCCCAACATATTCCACACGAACATGAAGGTCAGCAGGATGCCCATGTCGGCTTGGAACTTGATCGGCGACCAGGCCCAGGTGATTACGCCGGCCGCCAACGTGATCCCCACCAGCGCCACCACCTTGCCGGTGAACTGCAGCGCGTGGCGGTACGCATCGGCAAGCGATGCGCCAGCGCGTTGCTGTGCCAATTGAATACTCAGCAAATACAGCGCGTAATCGACGCCGATGCCAACACCCAAGGCGATCACCGGTAGCGTCGCGACCTTCACACCCATGCCCAGCGCCACCATCAAGGCTTCGCATAGTATCGAGGTGATGACCAACGGCACGACCGCGACCACCACGGCACGCCAGCTACGGAAGGTGATGAAGCACAGCAGGATCACCGCCGCATACACGTACAGCAGCATCATCACGTTGGCCTGCTTGACCACGATGTTGGTCGCCGCTTCGATGCCGGCGCTGCCGGCCGCGAGCAGGAATTGCCGCTCCGGCGTGCTGTGTTCCTTCGCGAACTGGTCGGCCGCCTTCACCACGCGGTCCAGCGTTTCCGCCTTGTGGTCGGACAGATACGCGACCACCGGTATCACCGAGCATTCGTTGTTGACCAAGTCGGGATTGCTGGTGCTGGTGCTAAGCCCCGCATAGTTCAGCACATCCTGGTTCGGCGAGATGGTCAGCCACTTGCTGCTGCCCTCGAAAGTGCCGGCGGTGACCTTGCGCACCGCATCCGGCAGCGAGATAGTCGTCTGCACGCCCGGGATCTGTTGCAGCGTCCAACCCAGCCGATCGGTTTCCACCAAAGTCTGGTAATTAAGGCAGCCTTCCGGCTTGGTCTTTACGATCACCGCGAACTGGTCACTGGACAGCGCGTACTTGCTGGTGATGTAGGCGTTGTCGAGGTTGTAGCGCGAGTGGGGCCGCAACTCCGACGCACCCGCATCGAGATCGCCGATCTTCAGGTGCGTGCTGACCACGAAGCCCGCGACCGCCACGACCGCCGAGAACACGATCACCGCGACCGCGCAGCGGCGTTCGGCGCAGCGTTCCAGCAGAAGCCACAGGCCGCTTGGCTTCGCTTGTTCGGCGCGCAGCGCACGCGCCGCCGCTTTCTGGCTGACGCCGGTATACGACAGCATCACCGGCAACAGCACGAGGTTGGTGACCACCAGCAAGGCGACGCCGATACTGGCGGTAATCGCCAGGTCCTGGATCACCGGGATGTCGATCAGCATCAGTACCGCGAAGCCGACTGCATCGGCCGCCAGCGCGGTCAGGCCGGCCAGGAACAGGCGGCGGAACGTATAACGCGCCGCGATCAGACGATGCGTACCACGACCGACGTCTTGCATGATGCCGTTCATCTTCTGTGCGCCATGCGACACGCCGATCGCAAATACCAGGAACGGCACCAGGATCGAATACGGATCGAGTTCATAGCCGAGCGTCGCGACCAGCCCCAGTTGCCACAGCACCGCCACCAGCGAGCAAATCAGCACCAGCGCGGTGCTGCGCGTGCAGCGCGTCCACCAGTAGATGATGATGGCGGCAATGATGGCCGCCACCGCGAAATAGATGATCATCTGCTGCAGGCCATCGAGCAGGTCGCCCACCACTTTGGCGAAGCCGACGATGCGGATCTCGAGTGCGGCGCCGTGCGCGTTCGCATACTTCGCGCGGATGGCTTCCAGGCGGCCCGACAGCTCACGGTAATCGAGCGCGGCGCCGGTGCGCACATCCTTGTCCATCAGCGGCACGAAGATCATGCTGGACTTGAAGTCGTTGCCGACCAGGCTACCCAGAAGCTGGGCGCGCGCGATGTTCTGCCGCAACTGCTCGGTGTTCTGCGGGGTGCCGGTGTAATTATCCGGCATCACCGGGCCGCCGGAGAAGCCTTCTTCGGTGACCTCGTTCCAGCGCACCACTGGCATCCACAGCGACTTCACGTTCGCACGGTCGACGCCGGGCGTCAGGAACAGTTCGTCGTTGATCTGTTTCAGCGCCTGCAGATAGGCCGGGTCGAAGATGTCGCCATTCTTGTTCTCGACGACGATGCGCAGCGCGTTGCCGAGCCCTTTTAATTCATTCCGGTTGGCCAGAAAGTTCTTGATGTAGGGCTGGTTGTGCGGAATCGTCTTCTCGAACGCGGCGTTCAGCGTGATTTTGGTGGCCTGGAAGCCCAGCACCAGCGTCACCAGCACGCAGGCGAGGATCACCAGCAGCCGATTGTTGAAGATCAGCCGTTCGAAGCGGCTGCCGGAGCTGCGGTCGAAATCCTTCAAGTCGCGGATCGCCGGCATGTCGTCGATGTTGTTCGTTACCATTGCATTCTTTCTTTCAACCGTTTCACTTCAGAGCTTCGACGCGCACGCCGCCGAGGCCGGCCAGCGCGACCGCACCGTTGCCGGCTTCCGCGACCGAAAACGTCGGCGCGGCGGTCGCGACCTTGACGCGGTTGAAGCTGGCGCCCGCATCGGTGCTGACCAATACCTGGCCGGCCTGGCTGGCCAGCACCACCGACCCGTCGGCGCGCACCAGGCCGCCGGTCAATCCGGCGTTCACCCCGGTATCGACCTTGGTCCAGTTGGCGCCGCCATCGGTGCTGCGGTACGCGTTGCCACGCAAGCCGTACACCAGCGCCATGGCGGGCGTGCCGGTGACGCCGAACAGCGTGCCGCGATACGGCAGTTCAACGCCGGTGAAGCGCCGCTGCGCGCGGTCGTATTTGAGCACCAGGCCTTGTTCGCCGGCGATGAATACCGTGCCGCCGGCCGGGCGGATTGCATACAGGTGCAGCGCTTTCGGGTTATCGACGCGATCCATCCACGGCGTCCAGCTCTGGCCACCATCCTCGGTGCGCAGGATTAGGTTGAACGCACCGACCACGAAACCGTTCTTGTCGTCTTCGAACCAGACGTCGAGGAAGGGCTTGTCTGCGCCTTGCGCGGCAAACCCTTCGGCATCCTGCTTCAATTTTGCCGCCGCGGCATCACTCGCATGTGCCGATTTGCCGTAGTACTTGGCCAGCAGATCGGCCGCCTGTTTGCCGTCAAGCTGTTTGGCCCAGGTGGCGCCGCCGTCGATGGTGTGCAGGACCACGCCTTTGTGGCCGACTGCCCAGCCTTGCAGCGGACTCGGAAACGACAATGCGGTCAGGTCGGAACTGACCGGCACCTCGGCCTGCGTCCAGTTCTTGCCGTCTTCGGAATAGAGAATATGGCCGCGTTGGCCTGCGGTGACCAAGCGCTTGCCTGCCATCGCCAGCGCATTGAGCGGCGCGCGCAGCGCGAGCGCACTTTTGACCGCCGGCTGCACCAGCGGCGATTGAAACACGGGTTCCGCCGTTGCCGAAGCCGCTATCATGGCGGCCCCCATAACAACGGGGATTAACAAAGCTTTGTACTGCACGTCTCGCTCCATCACATGATTGATTCAATTGCGGGGGGCTGCCGAGGGGTGCCCTGCATAGGGGCGCCTGGCGCAAGGCGAAACATCAGTGGCCAAGGTGAGTACGTCACCCTGGCCACTTGCCCTCAGGAGCAATCAATTAATAGGTGTGTGCGATGCGGGTCCCTCCGGCACCGCACACACATTTACTACACCGCTTTAGCGCACGCCCGCACCCGCGAGGGCGTCACCAGTCCATGCGGAATCCGGCAGCAAGGCGTCGGCGAATTTGATACCGCCGGCGCCCGGCCAGAGGTTGGCGTAGTACGTGCCGGAGATCAAGTCGTAATGGCCGGTTGCGATGCTGTTTTGCGACGGCACGTCGTAGGCTGGGGCCTGGTAGGAAAAGCCAGGGCGCCAGAGTTGCCCGCGGCCGTCGTACTGATCGACGGCGGACATGCTCCAGCTATCCTCGTCCACGTAGAACGTGCGTTTCGAATACACATGGCGCTTGCCTTCCTTCAACGTCGCCTCGACCACCCACACGCGGTGCAGTTCCCAACGCACCGTCGCCGGGTTGATGAACTTGGCGCCGAACACGTCTTCCGTCTTGTCGTTGTAGACGAAGCGATAGGCGTTGTACGGGATATACATTTCCTTCTTGCCGACCAGCTTGAAGTCGAAACGGTCCATCTTGCCGTTGAACAGATTCACGTCGTCATAGGTCGACATGCCGGACGTACCTGGATTGGGTGTATCGTAGGCGAGGTCCGGCGCGACCCGCACCCGCCGCTGACCCGGCAGGTACTGCCAGGCGCGCCGCCCTTTCTCACTAATGTCGATCGGGTCCACCACCATGGCCGACTCGCCGGCACGGCGCGCCGGCGCGGTGTAGTTGGGGCGAACCCGGCTCAGGGTCTCGCTACCCTTCGCTTCGTCGTAGTAGGGGGTTTCTACAATGTAAGAACCTTGGGTCGACAACACCAACTTGCCGTTGCTGTCGACGTTATAGGCGGAAAACTTAGGCAGGACAAACGCCAAGCCTTGGTAGCGCGCCATGAAATTCAACATCACCTCGTTGCCGTTCTTCGGAATCGGGAACGGGATGCCGGCGCGCGCGCCCTGCATGGAGAGGCCATCGTCGGACACTTTGGCCCGGGTCGCGTTCTTGACGGTATTGTCGAGCACGGACTTGGGATAGGCGACGCTACGATGCGTCTTGTAGACATCGATGCGATAGTCCGCATGCGCCTTCATCAAGGCCTTGGCGCCTTCGCTCAGCTTGTCCGCATACTTGTCCATGTTCTTCGCGTCGATCGAGAACAAGGGATTTTCGCTGGCGAACGGATCGGGACGCACGCCTTTGGCCTTGTCGAAGCCGGCCGGCGCGGTGGTGAGGCCGCCGGTGTATTCCGGAATCGTGCCGTCCTTGTTGCCGGCTTTTTCGGCACCGAAGAGCGTCAGCGTGGTGCCGAGCTTCTTCGCTTCGTCCGCTGTCGCGGTCGCATGGACTGCGCCCATGTGCGCGGACAACAGGCCCGCGCCGATCAGTGCTGCTGCTAATTTTTTCATGATGTCTGCCTCCTTTTTTAGAATGTGGTCTTGAATGTCAGGAAAACAGCGCCGCGATCGTTCAGGAGCGCCCCGCTGCCCTTGGGAACCGCGACCGCGCCGTTCGCGCCGACCGTGTAATGGCCGAAGGCGTCGACATACTTCATGTCGAGGCGGTACTTGCTGTACAGGTCCAGGCCCAGGCCGACCGCCCAGCTGCCGGCATCTTCGTTACCGCCGGACGCCACCGCCGAGTTGCCGTTCAAGCCGCGCGAATAGCTGATCGGCATCGACAGGTCGGCGCCCGGGAACACCTGGAACCAGGTCGGCGTGAAGCCGAACGAAATCCCGAAGAAGTCCTTGGTGGACGCGTCGAGCGCGGTGTTGCCGGCCCGGCCCTTGTAGCGATTGAGCGGGTCGCTGCTTACCGACAGCAGGCGGTTCCAGGTCAATTCGGCATTCCACGACGCGCTATTCCACAGCGGCGTGACGGGGGCCGTGCCGATCGCATTCAACAGCATATGGAAGGTCTTGCCGCGCGCGCCGAGGATCTCGCCTTGCGCCGGCAGCGCAGCCAAGGACGTGATGGTGGCGCCATCGCTGGCCAGCGGCATGTTCCGGCGGAAGTTCAGGTCCATGCCGACGCTGATGCCGGCGATCTGCTTGGCCAGGCTAATGCCGAACATGTCGATATCGTCGGCGTAGTTCAGGAAGTACTGACGCGGTGCGGCCGCCATCACGATCTGCTGCGGCAGGATGTCGGAGAAGTTACGCACGTAAAAGCCCAGCGTGCCGTCCAACCATTCCGGGCTCCAGCGCGTCGCCAGGCCCCAGTCGCCGCGGTCCTTGGGCTTGATGTCGGCGCCGTGCAGCGCGCGGATGCCCGGGCCCAGAATCAAGGATTCGCCGCCGCGCTGCAACAGGTCGGCGGCACCGTAATAGGTGCCGCCTTCGGGCAGGCGCGCTTCGTCATACTTGAAGAAATACTGGCCGGCGAACGACAGTTCCGGCGTGGCCTGCAACTGACCGGAAATCTGTGTCCGCGGACGGAACAATTCCTTGACCTCGACGCCCGGCGAGCCTTGGGCCTTGCCCAGGTCCAACGGTGCCTGGCCGTAATTGATACCGTGGAGCGGGTTCACCAAGCCTTCGCCCCAGAACACCGTATGCCGGCCGGCACGCACGGTCAGCGGCATGGTGCCGAGATCCACCGAGCCGAATACGAAGGCGTCGAGCCATTCGCCGGACAGGCCGTTGTAATAGCGGTCGGCATACGGGCTCAAGCCGAAGGCGGGGGCGCCGTTGACCAGATGGTTGGAGGTGGCCAGACTGGTATTGTCGAAGCTGCCCGAATAGGCTTGGTCATACCAGGAGGAAGCGCTGACGCGGGCGCCGAATTTCTTCTTGTAGATGACGTCGAACTCGCTCAGCAAATCCAGGCGGTTGTTCACAATGCTGTGCTGCTTGAAATTGCGGTTACCGTCATCAAAATTCGGGTTCGCCAGCAAGGCGGGGTCTTGCTTTTCAGTGCGATAGCCCAGGTTGTAGCGAATGGTGTTGTCGAACCGTACCTGCATGTCTTCATTGCCGGTATCGATATCGAACGCGCTGGCACTGGCGCAGAAGCCCGCGCACAGAGCAGCCGCCGCAGCGGCGAACGCGGTGCGCCGAAGGCCGCCGTATCGGGCTTGTTTAGGGTTGGTCATACTTGAATCTCCTCAGTCTTGATCTTTATACAAATTTTTTATTCGCTGCCGCACAGATGCGCCATCCTTCCTCAAGCATTTCCTCAACTCCGCATGTCGCCTCCCCATTCGTGCCATCTCTCTAACTGGAATCGCGTGTGCATGGTTATCAAGTTGCTCAGCACCGGCATGCCAGCTGCATTGCAAATGGATCAATAGCGCTGCCACCATAATTGCTCGCTGGCCGGTCTCTGAGACGTGCACTGAGGGTAACGAATCATGCTGGCCGCCGCCCCCTCAAAATTAGAGGGTGGGGGTGCAAGCAACAAATCAACGAAGCAGGAAAGATTGAAATTTCATCAATTCAGCGGCGGCAGAAATCGACCGCGCCTCGCCGAAAACACGGCCATTAGGAGCGTCGATCGCACCGGAGCCCAATGGCACCAAGCCCCCTCAAGTCGGAGAAATTCACGCGCGCTTGCGGGCTGAACGGCATGTCCCGGTCGAAGCCAAGCCTCCGATGATGGCGAGCTGAAGAGGTGTTTAACCTGGAAACGGCCGTTGAATGCGTCCGATGGTGCGATCGGACTGACCTGCCCCAACATTAGCTTCCATGACCTGCTTTATTGAGAATATGAATCTGGTATCGTTCGTCTTGGGTAAGGTGTGTATAGCGCATTCTGGGCAACTTTGACTTGGCGGCCTGGAGGCTCGGATGCCTGGAGGCTCGGATGCTATCGCATCTTCCGACCCGACCTCATTAATCAACTGTTGCACTTCGTATTTGAACTCGCGATGTAAAATTTGCCTTCGAATCCGGGTTTTGCGCCCCCCTCGTCGATCGATTTCCTCCGCACGTACACACGACCATCCTCATGCAGAACATCCGTAAAGCCGTCTTCCCGGTCGCCGGGCTTGGCACCAGGTTTCTTCCCGCCACCAAGGCCAATCCCAAAGAGATGCTTCCCATTGTCGACAAGCCGCTGATTCAATTTGCCGTCGAAGAAGCAATTCAATCCGGCATTACCGATCTCGTCTTCGTTACCGGACGCAGCAAGCGCGCCATTGAAGATCATTTCGATACCTCGTTCGAACTCGAAGCCGAACTCACGACGCGCAATGACGAAAAGCTGCTGGCGCTGGTGCGCGACATCCTGCCGGCGAATGTACGTTGCGCCTACATTCGCCAGTCCCGGGCGCTGGGCCTCGGGCATGCGGTCCTGTGCGCGCAGCACGTGGTCGGGGACGAACCCTTTGCCGTCGTGCTGGCGGATGACCTTATCGATAGCGACACGCCGGTGCTCAAGCAGTTGATGGAAGTGTCGGCTGCCCAGAATGCGTCTGTCCTGGGCGTACAGGATGTGCCGCGCGCGGATACCGGCAGCTATGGCATCGTCAGCGGCAGTCCGATTTCGAAAAGCATTGAGCGCGTTTCGCATATCGTTGAAAAACCGCAGCCTGACGTCGCGCCCTCCACGCTCGCGGTCGTTGGACGCTACATTCTGTCACCGCGCATCTTCCATCATCTTGGCCGCATCGAACGCGGTAGCGGCGGCGAAATTCAGTTGACCGACGGCATCGCATCGTTGATCGCCGAAGAACCGGTCGTTGCTTGCCGTTACGAGGGACGGCGTTATGATTGCGGCTCCAAGCTTGGCTATCTGCAGGCAACTGTGGCGCTTGGTCGCAAGCATGCCGAAGTCGGCGACGACTTCAGTCGCTGGCTGGCGGAGCAATAAACATCGCCTTCGGCTGCCAAACGTCAGGATGGCACGCCGTTTGCACGCTATACCTCCTTTTTCCGAAAAAGGAGTGCTCTCATGAAGATACAGCTCACAACCATGGCGGGAAGCCTTGCGCTGCTCTTTGCGGTCTCGGTGCATGCGCAACCGGCTGGCAATCCCGCGGCACAAGGACAGGCGTCGCCAAAGGACCAGGCGGAACAGCAACATAAGGCCGCGATGGAAAAATGCGGCAACATGAAGGACAACGCCAAGGATATTTGCAAGGCAGAAGCGGACGGGCAAAAGAAAGTTGCCGAAGCGCAGGCCAAGGTGACCGGGCGTGATACGCCCAAGAATCGCCTGGAACTGGACCAGGCAAAAGCCGAAGCCCAATACAAGGTGGCCAAGGAAAAATGCGACGATCAGGTCGGAGATGCAAAGAAAGCTTGTCAGACCGAGGCAAAAGCTAGTCAGGACCTGGCCATAGCCCAAGCGAAAAAACAGGCGCAGACAGCGGGTTCGAGCGGAGCCGGTACGGCTGGAACTTCCGCAGCCGGTCCATCCCCTGCTCCTGCCGCACCTTCTGCGCCGGCAGCCGCACCGCCCCAAATGCCGCCCACAGGCGTCGCGCCCCCTGCGGCGCAACCGGCTCCGCCGACAGCTGCCCCAAAGCAGTAAACCGGTATTACCTGCTACCGGCATGCGCCGCTGTGGCGACGCATGCCGATGTCGTCACGCATTATTTGCAAGGGTTTGCAAGTGCGAGGCTTCACATTGGAAGCATTTTCATGTTCATGCGTAAATTACACGCTTCAGCGAAGCGTTCGCGTGGAATGACGCCACACCGCTTGTGGTTCGCTTTTGGCACGTTCGCGTTCCCATGCTGTACCGCAACGATTGCATATGTAGTATTCGATGCGTCCCGTCGCCGTGGCGCCGAAGTTGATTGCTGCTTCCGAATGCAGCAGCAGGTTTGCGTGTGGTGATGTGGCCGTATTGGCGCCAGCCAGGCTCGCGCATTCATTGCAGACTGACATTTTCAATGCCGCGCTGTCTTGCCGGACTCGAGGTCGATACGGACGATGTCGAAGCCTCCGTCGTAGTAGCCGCGACTTTCTGCGGTTTGACGCGCTTCATCCACGCTGTCGTACCGTCCCGCCTGGTTTTCATCGTCGGTCAGCGAAAGATCTCCAGCGAATGGATAGAGGTAACCATCCTTGGTCTTGATGATAAATGCGTGCATGGCATCCCCTTTTTTTCGGTCGATGCCGAGGCGCCTACGCTGCCATGGGCATGCAATCCGTTGTGAACAATGCGCAAGTAAGGTGCCCTGAATACCATCTGCATGGCGTTCAGGGTCTCTTATTGGTCATCAGGCGCAGAGGGATAGTTCCGAAAGAGGACGCGGCATCAAGAGATCAAAAGGTGCCGGGAAGCAGAATGTTCCTGTCGACTTTGCGGACATCGGTCAATCCGCAAAAAGCCATGGTCAGATCCAGTTCCTTGCGGATGATTTCCAGGCAAGTCGTAACGCCCTCCTCGCCCATGGCGCCAAGTCCGAACAGAAATGCGCGTCCGATATAGACACCCTTCGCGCCCAGCGCCAGCGCCTTGATGACATCCTGCCCGGAGCGAATGCCGCCATCCATATGAACTTCGATCTTGTCCCCGACGGCCTCGACGATACGCGGCAGCGCCCAGATCGTGGAAGGCGCACCGTCCAGCTGGCGTCCTCCATGATTCGACACGATCAGGGCATCGGCGCCGCTGGCAGCTGCCAGTCGCGCATCTTCTTCGTCGAGTATGCCCTTGATGATCAGTTTGCCGCCCCACAGGTCCTTGATCCATTTGACGTCATCCCATGAGAGCCGGGGATCGAATTGCTGGGCGGTCCATGACGAAAGCGAAGACATGTCCGACACGTCGCTCGCATGCCCGACGATGTTGCCGAATGTCCGGCGCGACGTACCGAGCATGCCGAGGCACCAGCGCGGCTTGGTCATCATGTTGAGGATGTTGGGAACCGTCAGCCTGGGCGGCGCCGACAGTCCGTTGATCAGATCCTTGTGGCGCTGGCCCAGCACCTGCAGGTCCAAGGTCAGCACCAGTGCCGAACATTTGGCCGCCTTGGCGCGCGCGATCAGGCGCTTGATGAATTCGCGATCGCGCATGACGTAAAGCTGGAACCAGAACGGCTTGCTGGTGTTGGCGGCGATGTCTTCGATCGAGCAGATGCTCATGGTCGACAAGGTGAAGGGCACGCCAAACTTTTCTGCCGCCTTTGCCGCAAGGATCTCGCCATCCGCATGTTGCATGCCGGTCAGGCCGGTGGGCGCGAGCGCGACCGGCATCGCGACTTCTTGACCAGCCATGGTGGTGCGCAGCGTCCGGTTTTCCATGTTCATGGCAACGCGCTGACGGAACTTGATGCGTTCGAAATCGCTGCTGTTGGCGCGATAAGTCGATTCGGTCCAGGAACCGGAATCGGCATAGTCGTAGAACATGCGGGGTACGCGTCGTTGCGCAAGGCGGCGAAGATCTTCGATGGTGGTAATGACGGGCATTCGGCTACTCCTCACTGAGATGAGCAAGTGTAATGCAAGCAACGCGCGCGCGGCGCGACCGCCATGCTTGAAAATTATTCACCTGAACGCAAAACGGCTCATGCACCGGCATCCGAAAAGCTGCCGCCTAGACTGCCTCTTACGGCTCAGGCGACGTCGATGGTTTTCACCAGTTCCGCGATGGCCTTGCCCAGATCCTCGGTACGCGCCGCACCGCCCAGGTCCGGGGTGCGCGGTCCTTTCGCCAGTACAGTTTCGATAGCCGACAGAATGGCATCGTGTGCGCGACGGTAGCGTTCGCCGTCCGGGCAGGTCGGATCCCTGCCGAGAAAATCCAGCATCAACGCGCCAGACCAGATCATCGCAACCGGGTTGGCGATGCCCTTGCCGTAGATATCCGGCGCCGAACCATGCACCGGCTCGAACAGTGAAGGAAACAGCCGGTCGGGATTCAGATTGGCCGATGGCGCGAGTCCTATGGTGCCGGCGCATGCGGGACCGAGATCGGACAGGATGTCTCCGAACAGGTTGGAAGCAACGACTACGTCGAAACGCGTGGGCTGAAGCACGAAACGTGCGGTAAGAATATCGATATGCTGCCGGTCTACCGTGATCCCGGGATACTGTTGCGCCATCAGGTCGGCGCGCTCGTCCCAGTAAGGCATGCTGACGGCGATGCCATTCGACTTGGTGGCGACCGTCAGATGCTTGCGCGGGCGCGACTGCGCCAGTTCGAAGGCATAGCGCAGGACGCGATCGGTGCCGGTGCGGGTAAATACCGATTCCTGGATCACCAGCTCGCGTTCCGTCCCTTCGAACATGCGGCCGCCGAGCGCGGTGTATTCGCCCTCGGTATTTTCGCGGACCACGAAGAAGTCAATGTCGCCCGGTTTGCGGTTGGCGAGTGGGCAAGGCACACCTTCGAACAGCCGCACCGGACGCAGGTTGATGTACTGGTCAAAATCGCGCCTGAACTTCAGCAGCGAGCCCCACAACGAAACATGGTCAGGCACGCGCGCCGGCCAACCCACCGCGCCGAAATACAAGGCGTCGCATTCGCCGATCTGAGGGCGCCAGTCCGGTGGCATCATGCTGCCGGTCTCGTCGTAATAATCGCAGCTGGCCCAGTCGATGTGGCGATAAGCAAGATCGAGTGAAAAACGTTCCGCCACGGCATCGATGACGCGCAGCCCTTCCGGCATGACCTCCTTGCCGATGCCGTCACCTGGGATGACTGCGATGTCGAAAGATTTTCTTGGAGAGGTATTCATGGCAGTTTGCTGAAGCGATGCGTATCAACTAACGGAAGGAGTGATCGGCCGGATATTTATCCATTCGATACGCATGGCACGGTCCTTAAGCGAGGGATGTGGAAGCGTCCTTGATGGCCGCGCGAATACGCTGATAGGTGCCGCAGCGGCAGATGTTGCCGCTCATTGCCGCATCGATGTCGGCATCGCTCGGGTTCTTCTTCAGCTTGAGCAGAGCGGTAGCGCTCATGACCTGTCCGCTTTGGCAATAGCCGCATTGCGGCACATCGTGCTTGACCCAGGCATCCTGTACAGCCTTGCCGATCTTGTCTCCTTCCATCGCTTCGATCGTGGTGATCTTCTGTCCTGTGGCGGATGAGATCGGCGTCACGCAGGAGCGTATGGCCTGTCCATTGAGATGCACCGTGCACGCGCCGCACAAGGCGGCACCGCAGCCGAACTTGGTGCCGGTAAGGTTGAGGTTGTCGCGCAAGGCCCAGAGAATCGGGGTGGCGGGGTCGGCATCGACCTCCATGTCGCGGCCATTGATGTTCAGGATGATCAAATTGTCTCCTCCGCTTTATTTACTTCGCTACTTCAAGATGTACTTCGGCCAACAGAATATAGACGAAATCTCAAGCATGCGCAGAATGGCAATAATCTTTACGTGACCTGCCACAAGCCGGATATGCGAAGTCGGCCATGTAAGAAAAACGTGTCGCCTCCGGGAAGTTTTTCCTCTAGGGAACAACTTGCACGAATTTGAGTCTAGAGCCTTATCCCGATTTGTTGAAGGTAATCGACCATGATGCTTGACGAACAACACAGCGAAGAACTGCGCGCGCTTCGCAATCTCGAACGCACGGTGCGCGCCTATAGCGTCACAACGCACATGGTGTCATTGAAGCGGCGTCAGGAAATGCTGGCTACAGCCTTGCGTGAAGTCGTCGAGGCACGCAAGGCGGCAATCAGGCGCTCGCGCCGCGTTCCGCTCAAGGATTAAGTTTATTTCCTTTTCTTCCTGGGTCGTGCAGGCAATCTCATGTAGTCGAGCAAATCGCTGGCCGGGTCCGGTTTCAATCAGTACTTCCTTCCCATCACGACAACGGCGCATTTCAAGGCAATTGAATTCGCCCTGACATCTATCTCCAGGAAAACGGCAGTCCATTGCCCGGTGTCAAAAGCGCACTGTGCAAAGATGGCAACATTGAGGTCCACTACAGTACATAGCGGATCCAATGCATCTGAATTTGCTTCTTTATACGATATCGCGATGCCGTCTGATCATGCTGGCATTGGCGATGGCCTTTCTTCCGGTCGGCGCCGCCCTCGCCTTCGGTTTTCCCGACGTCGCCGCAAAGGCACAGGCACTCGCCGCCAACCCTTACGCAAAACCGCCGAAAAACATTCCCAAAAGTCTGGAAAGCCTGAGCTACGATCAGTACCGCGATATTCGCTTCAATCCGGAAAAATCGCATTGGCGCAGCGCGAAGCTTCCCTTCGAACTCGCGTTCTTCCACCAGGGCTTGTTCTTCGAAAGCGCGGTAAAAATCCATGAAGTCATCGGCAAGAATGTCCAGGAAATCCGCTTCGATCCAAAGCTGTTCAACTACGGCGCGAACAACCTCAATCCGAAAGAGCTGACCAATCTTGGCTTTGCCGGTTTCCGCATCCACTATCCGCTCAACACCAATCGGTACAAGGACGAAGTCGTCGTCTTTCTCGGCGCAAGCTATTTCCGTGCGGTCGGAAAAAACCAGCTATATGGCTTGTCCGCACGTGGCCTTGCCATCGACACCGCGCTGACATCAGGGGAAGAATTTCCGCAATTCGTCGAATTCTGGGTCGAGCGGCCTGAAACGACTTCCAAGGAACTGACCATTTATGCGCTGCTCGATTCGCGTCGCGTAAGCGGTGCTTACCGGTTTGTCGTCAAGCCCGGTCCCGACACACAGATCGATGTAAAGTCGCAACTGTTCCTGCGCGAGAACGTTTCCAAATTGGGCATCGCTCCGCTGACCAGCATGTTTTTCTTTGGTGAAAACCATCGTCCGAATGTCGATGATTATCGTCCCGAAGTGCATGATTCCGATGGTCTGTCGATACAGGCGGGTACCGGTGAATGGATATGGCGCCCGCTCGCCAATCCGAAACGGCTGCTAATTACCTCGTTTTCGTTAAACAATCCGCTGGGATTTGGACTTATGCAACGCGACCGGGAATTTTCCAGCTATGAAGACCTCGAAGCACATTATCAACGCCGTCCCAGTACATGGATAGAACCGCGGGGAAACTGGGGGCCGGGACGCATCGAACTGGTACAGATACCAACGCCGGATGAAACCAACGACAACGTTGTTGCGTTCTGGGTACCTGACGTCGCTCCCAAACCAGGGGTCGGCTTGGATCTGGAATATCGGATGTACTGGCAGAAGGATGCCGACAAGCGCCCTCCCTTGTCATGGGTAACGCAGACACGACGTGGTCATGGTTATCTGCGCAAGCCCGACGACAGTATTGCCCTGTTTGTCGATTTTGAAGGGCCGGCGCTGAAGAAGCTGGACGATAACGCAAAGCCTGAAGCGAACATTACCGTGGACGGCAACGCGAAAGTGCTTGAAATAAATACGTATCGCAATGAAATGACCGGAGGCTGGCGCACGGCAATCCGGTTCAAGCGCACCGATGAAAAAAAGCCGGTGGAACTGCGTGGATACTTACGCAATAACAATACAACCTTATCTGAAACGTGGAGCTACATTCTTCCGCCCGACTAAAACGTGTCTACAGCAGCTCGCCCCTCTGCGAGCGTTATCTTGATCGGCTGCAACTTCAGCCGGATGCACGCCGCACCGCTGCCGCGGCTATTGATGCCGCGGCAGCGACCGATGAAGCCGAAGCATTAACGGCGTTGCACGAAGCCCTGGCCGGATCGCCTGGGCAAGCAGACAATCCCGCATTCGCTTCCGTCCCGGTCCGCGCAGCGCTTGCATCGGGCGTAAGCAATGCCAAGCTCACTACTGAGCCGGCGGACACGCAACAACAGAATACGCCGGGTATCGCCCCGCCGCCCAGCCGGCAGTCGATGATTCCTCATCCCTGGACCCCGCTCAATCCCTTGAAACGTTGGGCAAACGCCTTGATGCGCCAGCGTCGGCATTGGGTGGAACGCCGCCACGACGGCGCCGCAAGAAAAGCCTGGCCGGCAGCCTTGCCGGAAGCGGCACACCACGATGTGGTGGATGCACCCGATCCGCGTGGTCGCTGGCAGCATCAGGGCAATATCCGGCGTCTGGTACTGCTGGTTTTGATGCTAAGCCAGACTGCGGCGGCGACCTGGTTCATGAGCCAGGTGTTGCCCTACCAGGGAGGAACCAGGCTTGAAATGGCTGTGCTGACCTTGTTCGCCGTGCTGTTTTGCTGGGTGTCCGCCGGCTTCTGGACTGCGATGGCCGGCTTTCTGGTCATCCTGCGCGGCAGGGACACGTTCATGATTTCGCGCCGTGATGTCGCCGACGCCCCGATCGCGGCCGGTGCCCGCACCGCGATCGTCATGCCCATCTGCAACGAGGACGTCATCCGCGTCATGGCGGGCTTGCGCGCGACCTATGAATCGGTGCTCAAGACAGGTGATATCGAGCGATTCGACTTCTTTATCCTGAGCGACAGCAACGATCCCGATACCTGCGTCGCGGAACTGGATGCATGGCGCGGGCTTTGTCAGGCAGTTGATGGTTTCGGCCGCATTTTCTACCGTCGCCGCCGTCGGCGCGTCAAACGCAAGAGCGGCAACATCGATGATTTCTGCCGACGCTGGGGCAGCAATTATCGCTACATGATCGTGCTGGATGCGGACAGCGTGATGAGCGGCGATTGCCTGACCACTCTGGTGAAAATGATGGAAGGCAATCCCGGTGCCGGCATTATCCAGACGGCGCCCAGTGCTGCCGGACGCGACACCTTGTATGCGCGTATCCAGCAGTTTTCGACGCGGGTGTACGGGCCCTTGTTTACCGCAGGCCTGCATTACTGGCAACTGGGAGAGTCGCATTACTGGGGGCATAACGCCATCATCCGGATGGCGCCCTTCATCCGGCATTGCGCGCTGGCGCCGCTGCCGGGGCGCGGATCGCTGGCCGGTGAAATCCTGTCGCATGATTTCGTCGAAGCAGCATTGATGCGCCGTGCCGGCTGGGCGGTCTGGATCGCCTACGACCTGGAAGGCAGCTATGAGGAAATGCCGCCCAATCTGCTCGACGAGTTGAAACGGGATCGCCGCTGGTGCCACGGCAACCTGATGAATTTCAGGCTCTTTACCGCGCGTGGCATGCATCGCGTGCATCGCGCAGTCTTTGTGACCGGCGTGATGGCATATCTTTCAGCCCCGTTGTGGCTGTTATTCCTCGCGTTGTCGACAGGCATGCTGGCCATTCACACCCTGGTCGAACCGCAGTATTTTGTCGCGCCCAGGCAGTTGTTTCCGATCTGGCCGCAATGGCACCCGGAAAAAGCGCTTGCCTTGTTCAGCGCCACGGCCACGATTCTTTTCCTGCCCAAAATCCTGAGCGTGCTCCTGATTGCCTCGCACGGTGCGGAACTGTTCGGCGGTAAATTCCGGCTGACGGTCAGCATGCTGATCGAACTGCTGTTCTCCATGCTGCTGGCACCGGTACGCATGCTATTCCACACGGTTTTCGTGACCGCGGCCTTTCTCGGCTGGGAAATGCGCTGGAACTCGCCGCCGCGCGAGGATTCCGAAACCACCTGGGGAGAAGCGTTCCGCAAGCACGGTCTGCACATGGTGTTCGGACTGGCATGGGGTGTCGTGGTGTATTTTCTCAATCCCTCATTTCTCTGGTGGCTATTGCCGATTGCCGGGGCACTCGCATTGTCGGCTCCGCTGTCGGTGCTATCGAGCAGGGTTTCATTGGGTCGCAGTTTCCGGCGTGCGAAGCTGTTTCTGATTCCTGAAGAAGCCGAGCCGCCGACAGAGCTGAAGGCGACCTATGACTATGCCAAAGCGACAAGCAGTACGCCCGATTTTGTCGATGCCGTCGTTGATCCGCTGTTGAATGCGGTTGTCTGCAGCGGGGCGCGTGCTCATCCACGCCTGCCCTCCTCCGCACGAACGGAGCGCAGCGTACTGGCCGATACGGCGTTGCGCGAAGGCCCGGCTACGCTGCAGCCGGCGCAATATCGTGTCTTGCTGGACGACCCGCTGGCACTATCGCAGCTGCATTTCAAGGTATGGAGTTCGGCACTTGCGCATCCGGAATGGCGCGACCGGATTTATCGCGTCGTTCCGGAGATGCCGGAAAGTGAACCACTGGCAAAGACTCCCTGAAGCAGTTTTTCAGCCAAATGCCGGGGCAGCGGTTCGCTGATGCAGGTGCCCTGTATTTCATCGCAGGACGTCGTGCGCAGAAAAGCCAGGTGTTCGGCGCTTTCCACGCCTTCGGCTACGACGGAAAGCCCCAGCGTGTGCGCGAGATTGATCACGGCTTCCGCCAGTTTCCAGCGGCCGATGTCGTCCGGTTGCACTTGCAACAGAAAGGACCGGTCCAGCTTGAGACTGTCGAGCGGAAACCGGCACAGGTAGGCAAGCGATGAATATCCGGTGCCAAAGTCGTCAACCGACAGGCGCAATCCCAGCGCCTTCAGGGCCGCAAGCAGTTCCGCGGCCACATCGGCGTCTTCCATCAATGCAGATTCTGTCAGTTCCAGCTCCAGTTGCTGCGCCGGCAAACCGCTATCCTGCAAGGCCGCCGCCACAGAAGCGAGCAATTTTCTGGTGCGGATCTGACGGGCTGACAAGTTGACAGAAATTTTCAGCGGTTTATCGAACAGAACGTTCCATTGCTGGGCTTGCATCGTGGCCTGGCGCAAGACCCAGTCGCCGATTTCGTCGATCAGTCCGATTTCTTCAGCCAGCGGAATGAATTCGCTTGGGGAAACCGGGCCGAGTTCGGGAGACGCCCAACGCAGCAATGCTTCCACACCTGTGACTTCGAAGGTCTTCAAGTGCACGCGCGGCTGGTAATACACCTGCAATTCATTGCGTGCGATCGCGTGGCGCAATGCGGACTGCATCAGCATCCGCGAGCGTGAAGCCTCGCCCATTTCAGCGGTGAAGAAACAGAAGGTGTTGCCGCCCAGGGCTTTTGCGCGGTACAGGGCGGTGTCGGCGCTCTGCAGCAGCGATTCGCTGGTATTGCCATCCTGCGGGTGCATACTGATACCGATCGATGCGCTGGCTTTTACTTCATGGCCTTCGATCAGCATCGGCTGATCCAGCGCCTTGCAAAGCTTCTCTGCCAGGCGCGCGGCGGAGGCATCAGCACGCGGGCATTCCGCCACTACCACAAATTCATCGCCGCCAAGCCGCGCAACCGTATCGTCAGGCCGCACGCACTGGTTCAGGCGCACGGCAATTTCCTTCAACAGCAGGTCGCCGGCGGCATGACCGAGCGAATCGTTGACTTCCTTGAAATCGTCGAGATCGATAAAGAAGACGGCATGGGAAACGTCCGACTCGCGCTGTTCCAGGCGTTGCCGCAACTGCGTCTGCAGCAAGGCGCGATTAGGCAATTCGGTAAGAATGTCACGTGTGGCAAGCCGCTCCAGCGCCTTCGCGGTTCTTACCTCCCTGGTCACATCGCGGCTCACGCCACGGTAACCGCAGAACTGGCCGTTTTCACTGAACGGTTCACCGGAGATACGCAGGAAGCGAACGATTTCCGGTTCGGTATCCGATGCGGCGGGAAAAATTACATCATGGAATGGTCGGCGAGCGCGGATGCTCTCCAGGCAAACCAGCAAGCCCGGCGCATGAGAGTCATGTGCATGATCTTCAAAATGCGAACCAAGCAGCTGTTCCGGCCTGACGCGCAGCTTGTTGTAGATGCCTTCCGAAAAAAAAGTAAAGCGCAGCTGGGGATCGGTCTCCCAATACCAGTCGGAAGATAAGGATGTCAGGCTGCGGAATCGTTCTTCGCGGCGTGCGAGTTCGCGCTCCGCTTCCATCTGCGCGGTAATTTCACGCGCCACCGACACCATGCCGAGCTTGGCACCGGTTTGCGGGTCGCGCAGCGTGCGCGTGCTTGCGGCAATCCATACCCAGGAACCATCCTTGTGCCTGAACCGTATATTGACCAAGCCGCGCCGCTTGCCGCCTGCCTTGCCCGGTCGTCGTGCGGTATCGCCTGCCAGATCATCCGGATGGATATAGGCATAAAGCGGCGTGCCGATCAGTTCCTGCGGATCGTAGCCAAGCGTGTCCTTGTGAGAGGGAGAAGCGTAGACATAGACGTCATTGGCATCGCTGTGCGAAATCATGTCGCAGGCGTTTTCGGTCAGCAACCGGTGTTCCATCTCGCTGTGCGCAAGTCTGACACGGGTTTCATGACTATCGGACACATCGACAAAAGTGCCGACAAACACATCGATCTTTCCCTGCGCGGTGAGCTTGGGCGCCGCGGTCTCCGACATCCATCGCACCGTACCGTCTGAACGGAGAATGCGATACTCGACCTGATATTCCATCCCCTCGCGGCAGGCATCGTTCACGCATTCGGCAACGCGTTTGCTGTCATCAGGATGAATGCAGGCATACCAATGGGAAAGATCGAGACTCTTTGCCAGACGGCCTGCAATTGCGGAACTGACATAGACACAGGTCCCGTCGGGACGGGCTTCCCAAACCACAATGCGTGCCTGGTCGGCCAGCTGACGCATGACGGCACGACGAGCCTCAAGGCTCGTGCCGGTGACTTTGCTTTCCGGCGATAAAACGAAACTTTTCCCCATGGGCGGCAATGTTACCACCGACAACCCGACCGGGCTGCGCAAAGTTGCCGCTTCGATAATAGTAGGCCGACAAGGTCCGACCATGTTGTCGTGCCGGCTTTACAAGGTTGTTCGAACGTCATTGAAAACGTCCCAAAGACGTGACAGGCTTGGTATTAGATCATTGTTACGTCAACAATCGCTATACCGATCAACAAGGTCGCTGCGTCTTGGGTATAAGTGTGATAGCTGCCGGTCATGCCGTTGTCGGTCCAGCCGAGGCCGATATTGACCGTGTCACCGGCATCGCCGTCCACCGTCAGCACGTTGCTGCTGCCAGACAGATTCAGCACATCATGCACGCTCAGCGTCAGTATGTTGTCGCCGTTGCCGGTCAGGTCGATTTTCTCGATGTCGTCGATGCGGTTGCGCACCGCCGACAGGTCCAGGTGCAGACTGGCACCGGCCAGCGCCAGCGTATCGCTGCCGCTGCCGCCGTCGATGCGGGCGAAGCCGACATCGGCCACCGCGATCGTGTCATTGCCTGCACCGCCGAGGAATACATCCGCGCCGCCGTTGCCGGTCAATGTATCGTCGCCGTTGCCGGCCACAAAGCGTTCGGCCGCTGCGGTACCGCTCCGGCTGTCGCTGTCGTCGGTACCGAGGAAGGTCACCGCGCCATTGAAATTGCCACCGAAGATCACGTAGCTGGCGCCCGAATCGCTGCCGTTGGGATCGGCGCTCTCCGCTCCCACCAGCAAGTCGGCAAAGCCGTCGCCATTGACGTCGCCAGCCGCGCTGACCGAGTGGCCGGCAATATCGCCCGCCGCCGCGCCGTCGAGCCGAAACCCGTTGTTGCCATCCAGGTTGGACAGGCTCACGCTCGACGCGAAGCCTGACGCCTTGCCGAACACCACGTAGCTGGCTCCCGTGTAGCCGCCGTTGGGAGCGCCGTATGCACCAACCAGCAGATCCTCAAAGCCGTCACCATTGACGTCGCCGGCGGCACTGACGGACACGCCGGAAAGATCGTACGCTGCCGCGCCGTCGAGCCGGAAGCCGTCGCTCCCGTCCAGACTGGCCAGATTGATGCTGGGGTCAAAGGCCGCTTTGCCGAATACGACGTAACTGGCGCCCGATGCCGTGCCGTTGGCATTGACCCGGTGTGCACCGATCAACAGATCGGCGAAGCCATCGCCATTGACGTCGCCGGCAGCGCTGACGGAATGGCCGGCTTCATTGCCCGCCGCTACGCCATCGACCCGGAAGCCGGTGCTGCCGTCCAGGCTGGCCACATTGATGTTCGATGCAAAGCCGGATGACTTGCCGAACACCAGGTAACTTGAACCCGTAGAGCCGGCGACCCCTGATGCGCCCACCAGCAGGTCATCAAAACCATCGCCATTGACGTCGCCCGCGCCGCTCACGGAAACGCCGGCTATGTCGCCCGCCGCTGCGCCGGCAACCCGGAAACCGTTGCTTCCGGTGAGATCGGACAGATTGAAGTTCGACGCAAAACCGGACGCCTTGCCGAATACCAGATAGCCGGCACCCGCAAAACTGCCGGCGGCAAATGCGCCCACCAGCAAATCGGCAAAGCCGTCGCCGTTGACGTCGCCTGCACCGCTGACGGAAAAACCGGATTGATCGTACCCGGCTGCGCCGGCAAGCCGGAAGCCATTGCTACCATCCAGGCTGGACAAGTCGATGCTCGATGCAAAGCCCGACGCCTTGCCGAACAAGACGTAGCTCGCACCCGAATCAACGCCATTAACGTCGGGAAAACGAGCGCCCATCACCAGGTCGGCGAAGCCGTCACCATTGACATCGCCCGCGCTGCTCACGGAGAAACCGGATTGATCGCCCGTCGTCGCGCCGGCGAGCCGAAAACCGGTGCTGCCGTCCAGGCTGGACAGGTCGATGCTCGATGCAAAGCCCGACGCCTTGCCGAATACTACATAGATGGCGCCCGAATCAACGCCATTGGCGTCGGCCTTGTGTGCGCCCACCAGCAAGTCCTCGAAGCCGTCGCCATTGATGTCGCCGGCTTGGCTGACTGAATTGCCGGATCGGTCGCCCGCTGCTGCGCCATTGAGCCGGAAGCCGGTGCTGCCGTTGAGCGAGAACAGCGCGATGACGCTGACCGGGGTGGCGAAGTTGAGCGTGGTCGCGTTGGCGATGCCGGCATAGGGATTGCCAGCCATATCCCGGATCACCCCGCTTGCGATCTGCACGTGGTAATTCCCATTGAGCAGCAGGTCGGCGCTCGGATTGATCGTTACCGTGTTGCCGGAAAACGTCACCTGCGTTGCATCGCCGATTGCGATAGTGCGCGTGTCGGCGGCATTACCGGCATTGGTGAGCACGATGCTGCCCGTGCCAGCCGTCACCGTTTCGCTAAAGCTGAGCACGACGTTGCTACCGAGTGCCACGCCCGTCGCATTATCTGCCGGGTTGCTGGAAGTCAGCGTCGGATTGCTGGTGTCCGGCGCTTCGATATTGACATCTGCATTGGCCTGGGCATTGGCCGTGTTGATGGCCGGCTGATCCGCCGTGCTGTTGGGATCGAGATCCGCAATCACCATTCCGCGGATCGATGCTTCCAGGCTGGCGCCGGTGAAACCAGGCACTACGCCGTCCAGCGCACCGTAGGCCGCTGCCCATCCCAAGGTGGCGGCCAGCGGTCCCTGTACCGCTGCCTGCACCTTGCCGAGTTGCGCAAGCCCGTCGTAGATCGTCGCTGGTGCGCTCGATGCCTTGTCGATGTTGCCGGCGATATCGGCCAGCACCTGCGCAAGGCCGCCGGCGATGCCCTCGATCTTGCCAGTTGCGGCATTCAGAGCCGGATGCGTGGCATGGGCGGCACTGTCCGCCACGATGCCGCCAAGGAAAGCGCGGTCATTGAGTGCGACGATGCCATCCGCGTCAGCCTGGATCGCGCGAACCAGCGATGCCAGGACTGCGTTCGCCGCGTCATGCAGGGACAAATTCTCGGCGCCGACCACGCCGGCCAGCACCTTGCTGGTGACTGTCACCACGCCATCGAGCTTGGCGATCAAGGCTTGCATGCGTAGCGCGAGATTCTTGTCAGTGCCGCCGCTTGCAAATGCGATCGCCAGCGGATCGTAGCTGCTGACGTCGATCTTGTCGCTATCGAAGCCGAACGCCTTGGCGAGTAAGCCCTGCGCTTGCGCGGCGGTGTGGCCGGCGGCCACGAACGCTTGCTGCAGCGTGGTGAGCGGATTGATCACGCTCGCACCTTCGACCGCCTTCAACGCCCAAGTACGGGATTGACCTGTCGTGATATCGGTGCCGCCTTCCGCGATCAGCGCGCCGTGCGCATTGGTCAGTGCGAACCGGCCTTTGCCGTCACTGATGCCCTGAGCTTCGCCGGCGTTGCGGAGGCCGTCGCCGTTGGTATCGGCAAACACGGCCGCGTTGCGGATGTAGCCATCGGCGACCGCACCGCTGACATGAGCGCCGCTATGATGGTCGATCCTGTCAGTGGCGACGGTCACGCTGTCGGGATCGGCATTCACGCCGGCGTGGATATTCTGCAACAGCGCCGGGTCGATCTCGCGCTGCTGCATTTGCTGCTGTTCGACCGCGTGGCAGGCGACTGTATAGCGATTGGCCAGGAAGGCCTTGCCGGGCGTGCCGTCAGCGCAACCCAGGCCGGCCTCGACCATCGCCAGCATCAGACTGCCACGCGGGGTGCCCGCGGCCAGTTGCGCTCCCCAATACGCCAGGCCTTCGGCATCCGGCGTCTTGCCGAAAACGTTCGCATACACCTGGGTCAGGAACTCGGTCGTCGGCAGTGCATCGGGATAGACCGCTTTGACGACGTCCAGGCTGAACACTGTGTTCACGATGGCCGTGAGCGACTGGCCGCCGGTCAGGCGCGCGCTCCAATAATCGAGACCGCTTTTTTCCGGCGCACGCCCGAAGGTAGCCAAATAAAGTTGAACCAGGGCGAGTTGATCGCTATTCAGCGTAGGCAGATTTGGGTTAGCGCCGTGCATGAGAACCTCATTGAGAACCGGTGGCAATACGTTTCTCGATGGTAACTGCTATAAATTTTACGGTCTATTCCCAAACCGGCACGTGCAGATTACAGCGGCGACTCCACGCTGATCACCCGGCGGATTTCATCGGTCTTGAAACCGAGCGCCATCGGTCGGCGGACATTCGGCAGCGCGACGACGTCGTACAACTCTTCCACCACACCTTCCATGCGCAACCAGTGCACCGCGTCTCCGCTACGCAGGTCGATCACCTGAATCCCGCAGCGCGGCGCAGCATTGTGCGCCTTGAGATTGGCGTCCAGGCCCAGGCCGCTGAAAGTCTTGTTGTGGCGCGGTTTGGACAGGCCGATCAGCGCGAAGTCGCCGTGAAAACTCAGGCCGCGCATGTAGCCGGGACAGAAGCTCACCGGCACGAAGCGTCCGGCATCAAGGTCGGCGTAACCGAAATTACCGGTGCCGGAATCGAGCAGCCACAGCTTGCCATTGTGCCAGCGCGGCGAATGCGGCATCGACACCCCGGACAGCGCGATCTCGTTACTGGCGACATCAATCACCACGCCGCCGTCGGCGCGATGGTCGCGCCAGCCGTCGGCCACATCCGACCGGCTGGTGGCCGTCACATACGCGGCGTGCCCATCCTTCATCGCCAGCCCGTTCAGATGGCAGCGGTCCTCCGCTGCCAACTTGCTCAGAAACGGTGGCTTCCACAGCGGCTTGAAGCTGTGCGTGTCGCTCAAGGTCGCCAGGCAGCCGAATAGCGTATTCACGAACACCAGCTTGCCGTCCGCATCTACTGCCATGTCGTGGACATCGAGGTCGCCGGTCGTGTAACCGACCTGCGGCAGGTACAGACGGTCGAAGCCGTCCTGCTGCTGGCCGGATTCGAGCAGGTTCTCGAAGCGCCAGATCTGGTACAGGCTGCTCATATACAGGCCGTTGCCGTCGGCGGTCGGACACAGCCCCATGCAGCGGTTGAAGTTGCGCTCGAAGACCGACAACTCGCCTCCCGGCTTCAGGCCGAGGAAAAACAGTTTGCCGATCTGGTAAGTGGTCAGGGCGATCGACAGGCTTTGCTCGGCCAGCCAGGACAGCATCTGCCGGGAGGTAGTAATTTCCAATGCTGGCGGCGTGGCGGATGCTTGATCGCTCATGCGGTTTTCTTTTGTTGGGTTGTAATTATTGATTTTTCTGCAATTCGTGACAGCAGATTACAAGCAAACTTGCCCCGTCAGGCGTCTCGTTTTCATGCGCGGCAATGATTTGAGCTTGTTTTGTTGTTTACGTGAATTCCGTAAAGCCTGCCGCAATTTTAATAGCGGAATTCGAAATGGGATAAGAAAAGAATGCTGCTTAGGGAAGGTTTTCCTGAGAGGAATAGTCAGCGTGCCCAGCTATTTCGTCAATCTGATTCAACTCGATCAGGGCCATGGCAAACACACCTACGACCAGTCCTGCAGTGAATAACGCCAATAACAGAATAATCGCTGAAACCATCTTGGCCTCCGTTTATTGTCCGCACCTGATACTTCATTAAAGCACCGGGGCATCCTGCAAGATTGCGTTTGGTCAACGATTAATCCGGTACGCGGCGGAACTCGGGCAAACGTGATTTCATCATTTCCCTATCGCCTCGATAGAAAAAAAACTGAACTTTTATTTTTGTGCATAGCAACCAAAATGCGCTTGCTTTGTCCTATTACTGCTTACCAGAAACCTTGCGTGCATCCAGTGCTCCTGACTGTCTACTGCCCGCAATTCCGACCGTCCATAGGAACCACGCATGCCCAGCATTTCCAAAGTCTACGAGTCCTTCAAGAATGGCTACGTTGTTGCAACGATCGCTGTTTTGCTCGCCTTTATTACCGTTGCAGCAGTGGTATACAAACCGCTGACCACGCACTCCAACCCTGTTGTGCAATCGCAGGATATTTCCGAAATTACAAAGCTGGCGACCAACAAGCATCGCCTTGAATATCTGCTCGTTGCCTTGCCGCTGTCCGACTTTCCGCGTTACGTCTTCAAGTACAAAGACGCGGATGAAATTGTTGTCGTCAAGGTGCCAAATACTTCCCATTCCAATCTGGAGCGGGAAGTTTTGCTGAAGAATGCTATTCCCTACGCGATTGCAAAGGATGAATTCCTCAATGCGAATCCGGCAGTTCTCCAGGATGCCGAAGCGCAACGCAGCGCACTTGCCGAAGCGGGCGCCTTTCTCGCGCGCAATGCGATCGGGATCGCCCTGCTCGCTTTCCTTTTCGTAGGCCTGCGCAAAGGCATTCCCGGTATGGGAAACGGTGCATCCGTGATCAAGCCCGAGAACCTCAAGGGCAGCATGGACGACCTGGTCGGTATGGAAGACATCAAGAAAGAAGTCGCCCATCTTGAAGAAATGATTGTCAACCGCGAACTGTATCGCTCGCACAATATCGACAAGCCATTCAACGTCATGCTGACCGGCCCCGCCGGCACCGGCAAGACCAAGCTGGCCGGCTACCTGGCCAAGAAACTGGATATTCCATTGATCCAGGCCTCGGGTTCCGGCCTGGAGTCCGGTTTCGTCGGAGGCGGTTCGAAAGCGCTGAACGCGATTTACAAGAAAGCTGCCGCTCAAGGGCGTTGCATTATTTTCCTGGATGAAGCGCAAAGCCTGTTCATGCCGCGTGGACGCGGAGACAAACGCTGGGATGACGACACCGCGAATACCCTGCTCGGCTTGCTGGACGGCATCAAGAGCGATGAAGGCGCGGGCGTGATCTGGGTCGTGGCATCCAACTTTGACGATGCGACTTCCGAAATGGATGAGGCAATGCTGCGTCGCTTCTCGGTGAAGATCAATTTCCGTCTGCCGAACAAATCCGAGCGCCGCGAACTGCTGAACGTGTTCCTGGCGCGCAAGGATGTCGAATGCATAGACTGGAGCAACCTGAACCTCGATTACGTAGCCGAAATCACTGCAAACCTCAGCCCTGCCCTGCTTGAAACCGTCGTCGACCGCGCCAGCATGATCGCGATCCAGGAAAAAACCCTGATCACGACCGATGTGCTGTTCCGCGCTTTCGAGCGCGCGTCGATCGGCTTGACCGACCGTGCAACCACGGCCGAAAAGGACAAGGAGCGCGAGCGCGTCGCCCTGCACGAACTGGGACATTTCTTCATGCAGATCGACCCCTATGTGCGCCAGGGCATGAGCTGGGATGAAGTCAAGGCAAAATCCAACCTGCTCAAGATCAGTACCGAGTCGGTATCGAAGATCGGTGCGCTTGGTTACGTATTGTCTTCCGCCAACGACGTATCCTTGCGCACTCTGGAAGAACTGGAGCAGGATGTCATCCAGCTGTATGGCGGCGTCGCAGCCGAAGAACTGTTCTATGGCGCACGCGGAATTTCCACCGGCAGCCAGAACGATATCCAGAAAGTCACGGCAATGCTGGACATGATGGTGAATCGCCTGTCGATGTATTCGCGTTCCAAGCTCGACTACTCTCAGCTCAAGCGCGAAGGTTCGCCGGAAGAAGCGCTGAAGCAGGTGGAAGGCAAAGCCGACGAGTTGTACACCCGCACGCTGGAAGCAATGAAGGGTTACCAGGAATTGATTAGCGCAATCACCGGTACCCTGCTGGAGCGATATGTTTTGTCGAAGGATGAAGTGTTTGCGCTGCTGGCCGAACTGACCGAGCCGCCGCGCAAAGTGGCCTGATCGGAGCTATTGCATCGAAGACAACAAAAACCCCGTCCAGCGCGACGGGGTTTTTTCATTATGCAGACTGAATTCTTCGATTACTGGTCTATGAATACATCAATCCGGCCACCTGAGCGTAGCTCAGGCCTGTCAAAAAGTTAATTTCTCTGTGGTGCCGAGTCTCATTTGGACGGCGCAGAGATTGCTGGGATTATCGGGATGGGTAATCGTGAACAGTGGCTGTTATAGACGAGAAAGCGGCCGTTCAATTCCGATTATTGAATGCGAAAGTCCGACCCATTGCCGCCGGTCGATCAGGGATCCTCAACGTCCGTTTGACAGCGAAACGCAGCCATTCCTTAGTAGCTGCGATCGCGGATCGGAGCCGGTCCAAACACACATTCGACTTTCCTGATGAAGCTATTCGGCGGCTCAGTGCTTATTGCTCTTCCGGAGTAACATGGCAACTCCGGACGTCTGCGATACCAGACCAGAAGGAACCCCTACGCTTGTGCGATTTGTCATGAATTGAACTGTTCAGTCTCGGTAGTTGCGAATGCGCTGCGGCTGCGAAGAATGAGCAAATGCACGGCTGCTCCGCGCTGAACGCAATGATGGCGGGCATGACACTGGTAATGATAATGGGGCGCAACATGCGGGGGCCGACCGAATTGCACATTTGGCGGCAATAGGGCAGAACGTCAGCCCAAGACTGGAATCCTATTCGTGTTATGCTTTTGTAACGACATAATCGTTCCTATGGAGGCGATATGAATCCGAACCTGCAGACATACACCCCGTCGAGTGAAGTGCTTGTGGCGCGCAATCGTGTGCTGCGGAACACATACTGGCTGCTCGCCATCTCGATGATTCCCACCGTGCTCGGCGCATGGGTCGGCGTGCAATTCGGCTTTTCCTTCCTTCCCGGCAGCCCGTTTATCGGCCTGATGCTATTTCTCGCGATTGCGTTTGGATTCTTCTATGCCATTGAAAAGACGAAGGATTCCGGGCTGGGAGTCGCCATCCTGCTTGGCTTCACGTTTTTCATGGGCCTGATGTTGTCGCGCTTGATCGGCCACATCCTGGGTTACTCGAATGGCGCGAGCCTCATCATGGGCGCCTTTGGCGGCACCGCGGCCATTTTCGCCGTGATGGCAAGTGTCGCCACCGTTTCCAAGCGTGACTTTTCCGGAATGGGCAAATGGCTGTTCGCCGGCGCGCTGGTACTGCTGCTTGCGATTGTTGCCAATATCTTTTTGCAAATACCGGCACTCCACCTGACAATCCTGGTGCTGGTGATTGCAGTTTTCTCTGCATTCATTTTGTATGACGTACAGCGCGTCGTGAACGGCGGCGAAACCAATTACATTACGGCCACGCTCGCGATTTACCTGAGTGTCTACAACGTCTTCAGCAGCCTGCTGCAGCTATTGGGCATCGCCGGCGGTGAGCGCGACTAAGGACGCAGTGCATCCGATGCTAAAAAGCCGACTCACGGGTCGGCTTTTTTGTTTGGTGATCTGTGTACCTTGGCTACGATGCAAGCTCAAATACCGCCATCGACTCGACATGCGCGGTGATGAGCCAGCGCTGGGGTATCGATTGTTCGACATTTGGTGTTCGCATCTAACCGAAACGGAGCCAAGACTGTCTTGTCTTTGCCCCCGTTCGTTCCCATACATACATGGAAACTACTGTTCCGCGCTCGGTGTATCGGGCGCTTCTTTCTTAAAGACAAGCAATCGGTCGATTCGGTGCCGATCCATATCCATGACCTCGAACCGATAGCCGCCCCATTCAAAATGCTCCGAAACACTCGGGATACGACCCAGTTGGGTAAGTACGAAACCAGCCAACGTGTGATACGTGCCAGCAGTTTCCTCGGGGAACCGAAGGTCGGTGTCAAACAAGTCACGGAAGCGGTCGAGCGAGACGCCGCCATCGATGAGCCAAGATCCGTCCTCACGCTGCACGGCATCGGCTTCATGCGCTTCATCATCGACTACCGATACATCGCCTACAAGCGCGCCCATCACGTCACTTAACGTGACCATGCCTTCGATTTCCCCGTATTCGTCAATAACGAGGGCCAGCTCGGCGCGGTTCTTCTTCAGTGTTTCCAGCAGGTCCATCGCACTGATCGACTCCGGTACGTAAAGCGCTGGTTTTACCGCCTTCTCAATATCAACGCTGGAAATAGATTTTCCGCGAATTGCTTGTTCAAAGAGGTCGCCCGCATGGACAATCCCGACGACATTGGAGCGGTCGCCACGACAAACAGGTAATCGGCTGAAGGGGCTGTCGGCAATCTTCGCCAAGGTTTGTTCGAGGGTATCGTTCAAGTCGATGAACTCGATATCCGTGCGTGGCGTCATCAACGCGCCAAGACGTTGGTCATCCAGGCGCAAGGCACGGGTAACGATGTCATGCTCGGTGCGTTCAAACACGCCTGCATCCGTACCTTCGCGGATCATGCCGGCGATCTCTTCTTCCGTCATCGACATATCCTTCGGCTGATGCAATCCGAGCAAGCGCATGATGGCGTCGGTCGTTACTGTCAGGATTTTGACGAAGGGCGACACCATGCGTGACAGCCACTGCATAGGAGCGGCAATCATGGTCGCTACTGTTTCAGGGTATTGCATTGCAATTCGTTTCGGAACCAGTTCACCGAGAACGATGGACGCAAAGGTAATTCCGATGACAACGATGCCAAGGGCAATCTCTCTGGCGTAGTCGGCAAGCATCGCAACACTTGCGATTTGCGGTGCCAGGCGCGCGACGAGTGAGGCTTCGCCAAAGGCACCATTAAAGATGCCGATCAGGGTAATACCGACTTGTACTGTAGAAAGGAAGCGGCTTGGATGGTCAGCCAGTTGTAGCGCTGCTCTTGCGCCCCGACTGCCATTGTCAGAAAGGTTTTGTAGCCGAATGCGTTTCGATGAAACGAGGGCCAGCTCGGACATCGCAAAAACACCATTGAGGAGAATGAGTCCAAGGATAATTAATATATCCACTCTTACAGAACGACACGGTTGTCCCGTCAGTTCCTGTTGTTAAGGGACCGATATTGTACTCTCCATGAAAACAATTGTAACAAAACCTAATTTAGCGGATTTAGACTCTTTATCGCTGAAAAAACGCTCAAGCAAAATTAAGTCTGAAGCGGACCTTTTCCACTCATGTTTGACCGGCAGCTCCTATTAAGGGTTGTAGGATGGCTGCCCGATATTGAAAATGTAGATTGGCCTTCTCAATGCCCGGCCTCACTCCGATCGATCGAAGCGCTCGCGCAGTTCCTGTGCAACCGGAAGCAGGCCGGAAGAGGACAGGTCCTGCAAGGAAACGCTGGGAGAGGCATCGATTTCCGGATAGTTGCGAAGAATCGAACGTCGGTAAGTCGGGTCATAGTGATTCCGCATCAGGCGTTCGAACAGTTCCGGCACCATGCGCGCGGCCGCCAGCGCTTCCCACTGTTCGAATTCTTCACCGCCGATCAAAGGACGCAGATTCTTCAGTCGCTCGATCAACGCGGCGGGATCCTGTTCGAAATGATGGTAATCCTCGCGCAAGAGTTGCACTCTTTGCGGCATGGGAGCATCGACTGCAAGCGTCTGTCCCTTGCGCATTTCAGCCAGCAAGGCCTCGGGCAACTGCACCTGACCGATTTTCTTGCTCTCCGACTCCAGCCAGACCGGACGCGCCGGATCGAAACCGGACAGCCGTTCCAGCAGACGGCTATCGAACAGCTTTTGCGTCGGTTGCAGCTTGCCCGGTACCGCCCCGATGATCGATCCTCGATGCGCCGCAAGTCCCTCCAGATCGAGCACTTGCGCCCCGGTGTCCTGCAAAGCCGACAACAGTCGCGTCTTGCCGCATCCGGTCGGACCGGAGACGACGATATAGCGGAAATTGGCGGGCACAACCAACAGTTGTTCATTTACCCAGCGCCGGTATGCTTTCCACCCGCCCTTCACGCGCTCGACGCGGTAGCCGATCGTTTCCAGCACGTCTTGCCAGACCTTGCTGCGCTTGCCTCCACGGAAACAGTAAACCAGGATGCGGCTTTTGGGCTCGACGCCGGACAGATGGGTTTCGATATGGCGCGCGATATTGCGCAGCGAATAGCGCGCACCGAGTTGGTAGGCGGCAAGCGGATCGGTGCGGTGCAGCGTACCGACTTCGGCGAACTCGGCATTGTCGACGACCGGCAGATTGACGGCGCCGGGGATGTGATCTTCGTTGAATTCGCGCGGGCTGCGCGCGTCAATGATCAGGTCATATGATTTGAAATCGTACATGACGGCATTGTAAGGCCTTTGGCTGCCCGGCTTCAGCAGAGCGGGCGCGCTTGGGCGATAATCGCGGCTCTGCCTGACGCTGCGAAAATCCTGTCAGGCCTCCAGGAATCCAACGCTTACGACGACACAATGACCACCCATACCGATCCCCCTATCAGGCTGACTTCCTTTTCGCATGGCGGTGGCTGCGGCTGCAAGATTGCCCCCGGCGTGCTGGCCGATATCCTGAAAAAGTCAACGGGGTTTCCGGTTCCCAAGGAGCTGATGGTCGGCATAGAAACCGCCGACGATGCAGCGGTGTACAAGCTGAACGACGAGCAGGCGCTAATAGCGACCACCGATTTTTTCATGCCTATCGTCGACGATCCGTATGACTTTGGCCGGATCGCGGCAACCAATGCCATTTCCGATGTGTATGCGATGGGCGGTACGCCGATCATGGCACTGGCCCTGGTTGCCATGCCGATCAACCAGCTACCGGTCGATGTGATCGGGCGCATTATTCAAGGTGGGGAATCGATCTGTGCGGAAGCGGGTATCCCCATAGCCGGCGGCCACACCATCGATTCGGTCGAGCCCATCTATGGCCTGGTGGTCATGGGCCTGGTGCATCCATCGAAGATCAAGCGCAATGCCGACGCCAGGGCCGGCGACAAGCTTGTCCTGGGCAAACCGCTTGGTGTCGGCGTACTGTCGGCGGCCTTGAAGAAAGAGGCGCTGGACGAGGCCGGTTATCGCGCAATGATCGAGAACACGACCAGGCTGAACAAGCCGGGCAAGGCTTTATCGGATTTGAACGGCGTGCATGCGCTGACCGATGTCACCGGGTTCGGCCTGCTGGGCCATGCGCTGGAAATTGCCCGCGGCGCAGGGATGAGTGTACGCCTGCGCATGTCGGACGTTCCCTTGTTGCCAGGCGTCGAACAACTTGCGCAACAGGGTTTTGTCACAGGCGCATCAGCTCGCAACTGGGCCGGTTACGGTCAGGACGTGGTGCTCGCGGACGCGATTACGCCTACGCAGAAAGCGTTGCTGACCGATCCGCAGACTTCGGGCGGTTTGCTTGTTTCGTGTGCTCCCGAGTCGGTTGAGGATGTGCTTGCCCTATTTCACCGTGAAGGCTTTGCCCAGGCGAAGGTCATTGGCGAGGTGGCCGAGGGCCCTGCACGTGTTGAGGTGCAGGGCTGACGCAGCACTAGTGGGTCACTTGGCAACAGGATACGCATAAAAGCGCGTCTTTTTGTGCCATGCATCGTTACCAATGCGCGCGATAGCCCCGCTATTGCTGTGCTTGTCGTGCGGCCGGCGAGGCCTAGCCTGACACAAAAATCCATCGCTTTTATGCGTATCCCATTGCCAAGTGACCCACTAGGAGACCGACCGCACGTCGGCAGATGAAAGTCCCGCCTCGCCATCGCATGAAAGACAGAAATGCGATGCCGATCAGCATGGCTATCTATCCTTTGCGATAAGTGTTAAGCACGTCCTGGATCTGCGCGAATTTAACCGGCTTTTCAAAGACGCGGTCGAATCCTGCATCCTTTGCGCGCTGGTGGCCCATCGAATCGTCGAAACCCGTGACTGCGATGAGCGGGATATGGGCAAATCCGGCGTCCGCTCTCAGCGCGGCGGCAACATCGAAGCCGCTCTTTTCGCCCGGGAGGCGCAGATCGCAAAATATCAGGTCGGGCATACCGTTTCGTGCCATCTCGAGCGCAGTGCGGGCATTGAACGCAACGCTTGTGATACATCCCATGACTTCAAGCAGGTCACAAAACAGCTTTGCAAGATCCTGATTGTCCTCGATTACCAACACACGCATTTGATCATGTGGAAGCCGGGAATTTTCATTGCATTGTGAAGACGAGGTCATAGGGCCGGCCGGATGGATAATACGCATGTGCTCGCCGTGCATTATAGTGACACCGGCAGGGCCTGCGTTGCTGTTACACAAAAGCACGGCAAAACGCCGTGAAAGAAATCAACCGACAGCTGCGTACGCTGGCGGGAGATGACGTGTATCGGACATGACAAACCATGCGTCCCATTGTTCCATTCATGGCTTGTGCCTGGAAACCGTGTGATGCGTATACATGCACATGCACGTACCGGGAAACGCAGCCTGTCAGTTTGATTTTGCCTAAGGCATATGCTTTGCCCGTGCTCAATAATGACGATGATTCCTTCCCTTTTACTTTCACTCTATCGCCGACCCATGCGTCGATCTCACTATTGATGTCATTTCGGGTTGCTTTTTTTGGTCTGCGGCCATGCGGTCACGCCGTTGCGACGAGTGACGCCGGCACACTCTCAATGCTGTCGCGCAGCGCACGTTCCACGCGGACTATAGTCGCTCTGCTGTGTGCATTAGGTGTGGCGCTAGCCAGTCCTGACTACAGCTACGCTGTCGAAACAGCCGCCCGCTACGTGGTGGAAATCAATGGCGCCGGCCGTTTCAGAGAACTGCTGGAAGAACATCTGGAATTGAGGCGTCACCGTAGCGATCCCGAATTGTCGGATGACGGTCTCGAACGCCTCGTTAACATATCGCCGGAACAGGTACGCGCGCTGCTGGCAACCGAGGGGTATTTTTCTCCCGAAGTACAGGTTGAACTGGACCGGCGCATGACACCGCCGGTAGCGCGGCTGCAAGTCGATCCTGGCTTGCCGACACGAATCGCCGATGTACAGATACGTTTCAAGGGAGCGATTGCCGACGGTGCCGAAGCCGATGTCCGCCGCATGGAGCGCCTGAAACGGCGATGGTCGCTCGACCCGGGCGAAACATTTACGCAAAAGAGCTGGACGGAAGCCAAGAACGACTTGCTCAAGGACTTGCTGAACCGGGATTTCCCCGCGGCAGCGATAGCATTCAGCGAAGCCAGGATCGATCCAGAAAAGCGAAGCGCCGCGCTGACGGTGGAAGTCGATTCCGGCCCGGTATTCACGTTTGGCGAACTCGACGTACAGGGACTGACGCGCTATTCACGCGAAATGATCGATCGACTCAACCCGATTAAACCGGGCGAACGCTATTCTCAGGAAAAACTTAACGAGTTGCAGACGCGGCTGGAAGAGACCGGGTATTTTCGTTCGGCGTTCGCAACGGTCGATGTCGACCCCGCGCAGGCACAAAATACCCCGGTGCGCGTCGACCTTGCAGAGAATCCGCGCAAGCGTCTTTCGCTCGGCGTCGGATTTTCTACCGATACCGGGGCGCGGGCGCAGGTGAAATGGCTCGACCGCAATTTCCTGATGCGCGACTGGCGGCTCGAGTCGGAACTGCGCATCGACCGCGAAACGCGCCTGCTTGGCGGCGATGTGTATTTGCCTGCATTGCGAGATGGGCGCCTGGACGGATGGCAGCCCGCTTTCGGCGCTCACTATGAACGCACGGTCACCAGCGGCGAAATCGTCAACAAGATGCGGCTGGGCGCACGCATCTCCAGCCCGAACCGGGTGGATGAAAAGACCTGGGGCGTGTCTTATCTGGCGGATCGCCAGCGCATAGGCGACTTCGTCAACAACCGTCAGGCGCTGATCGCCACCTTCGTCTACACAAGGCGCCGCCTCGATCATCCTCTGACGCCGCGTCGTGGTTATGTTGCCTCGGTAGAACTGGGAGCTGGGCCGAGCGGCCTGATCAACGAAACCAATCTGGGGCGTCTGCTGGGGCGGGTGACCTGGCTCACACAACCGGCGCCGCGCTGGCGCACTGTGGTACGGGCGCAAGCCGGACAAGTGTTTGGCGGCACGCGCCAGACGGTACCGGCCGACCTGCTGTTCCGGACCGGCGGCGATCAGAGCGTGCGCGGATATGGCTATAACAGTCTCGGGGTCGAACAGAATGGCGCGATTGTCGGCGGAACGGTGACGGCGATTGTGAGCGCCGAAGTGGTGCGCCGGTTGACTCCCGACTGGGGAGCCGCCCTCTTCCATGACGCGGGCAATGCTGCCGACTCCTGGGGTGACTTTCGGTTCAGGCACGGTACTGGCGTTGGCGCCCGCTGGCGCAGTCCATTAGGACCGGTTAACATCGATCTCGCCTATGGACACACGACGCGCGAGCCGCGTCTGCACTTTTCGATCGGCTATGGCTTCTGAGGAACCCGTGAAAAAGGTAGAGAGAAGCGGGCGCCGCCTGCGCCGGATTACGGTCACGCTGCTGATCCTGGCATTGTTGCCGGCGCTTGCTCTTGCATGGCTTTTGGCCAGCGAAAGCGGTGCGCGCGCGGCCTTCCGGATTGCCGCTTCGCTTGCCGACGGTGCCTTGCAGACGCAGGGCATCCATGGCCGTCTCGTCGGGCCGCTTAGGATCGAGCAGCTTGCGATCAGCCAGCCTGGGCAAAACATCAACTTGCGTGAAGTGACGCTGGACTGGAAACCGGGTGCATTATTGAAATCGACTTTCCACCTTACCCGTCTGCATATTGCGCATGCCGATGTCGCCCTGATCGGGGAGAGCAAGGACGAACCGGCGAAAATGCCTGCACGGATTGCGTTGCCGTTAAAGGTCCGGCTCGACTCCGTCGCGATCGATCGCGGTACTGTCCGTCGCGGCCCGACCGTTCCGAGTTCAACCGAGATACTTCGACTTGGTCCCAGCGGGTTTGCCCTGTCCTTCGATGGAAGCCAATATCAGTTCCGGCTGCGCGAGTTGACGCTGATGCCGACACTGGAGAAAGGCACGGCCACCGCACGCATCAGCGGTGACGCGGAATTGGCTACGGAAATGCCCTACGCCCTCAAGGGCAGCTTCCACGCAAACAGCAAGGCTGTCCTTGATGACCGGACGATAGGTGCCGATGGAAAGCTGTTGCTGTCCGGTTCGATGGCCGATCTTGCCGCTGACATCGACTTGCTGGTCAATCGTTCGCCGATCCGTGGGCGCGTGAATTTACAGCCGTTTTCGGAACGGCCACTCGGCGCGACGCAGCTCAATGCGTCAGCGCTTGACCTGTCCGCACTCTCCCCGGAATTGCCGCAATCCAGTCTCGATATCCGACTTGCGTCCGACGACAACGGTGCAGGCGAACTTCGCATCGTCAACCGCGAGCCAGGCCTGGTCAATGACAAGAAGATACCGCTGTCCAGTCTGCAGCTGGCATTCACCCAGGAGGCGGGCGAGTTCCGATTCCAGCATATTGCCGCGCTGCTTGGCAGTCCGAAGGCAAGCGCCGGTGAAGTGCTTGGAGACGGTACGTACGCGCCAGACAAGCTGCGTCTGAATTTGCGTACCGAAGCGCTGGACCTGCGCAGGCTTGACAGCCGCATCCGCTCTACCCGGCTGGCAGGAACCGTCGCGCTGCAGCAGGATGCGGGCAGGCAGGAATTTACCGTCAAGCTGAACGAACCGCTGAAGCGGCAGAGACTGACACTGGATGCGCATGGCGTACTCGCCGACAATACATTGTCGTTAGACCGCGCCGAGTTGCGCGTCGGTGCCGGCAGTGCCACCCTTTCAGGCATGCTTGGCATGGCGGACAGCCAGGGCTTCCGCGCCGAGGGACGGATAGATCGTTTCCGGCTGCAGGATCTGGGCGAGTTTGCGCAGGTGCCGGAACTGCTGCTCAATGCGCGCTTCGCTGTCGAAGGGCGGCGTCAGCCTGAACTCGAAGCGGACTTGTCGTTCTCCATCATCGACAGCCGGCTTGCCGGCCAGGCGCTGCGCGGTGACGGGAAAGTCAGCTTGCATGGCGAAGTGTTGGATGTGCCGAAATTCCTGCTTGCATCCGGCGACAACCGTCTGAGCGCCGAAGGCAAGCTCTCCGAGGGCGATTCGCAACTCGCGTTTTCGCTCGATGCGCAGCGACTCGCGCAACTTGGCCCGGCATTCGCCGGCGTTGCACGCGCCCGCGGCACGGTAAAGGGAAGTTTCATGCGGCCGCGCGTACAGGCCGAATGGAGCGCAGGCAAAGTCCGCGCGCCCGGTGCGGTGGAACTGGACTCCGTGCAAGGCCAGGTCGAATTGAGCCTCGACCGCACTCGCGCTTTCATCCTGGAGACCATCAATGCCGACATACGCGCCAGCGGCGTGCGGCAAAACGTCAATCGGGTAAGAGACCTGACCTTGCAAGCGCGATTTGCGCCTAAGCCTGATGCACCGCTTCAGCTGCTAGTGCGAGGCGAAGGCATGGAATCCGGCGCCTATCGCGCCAATCGGTTCAACCTCACGGCCAACGGCACGACGGGGCAGCATCGGATCGACGCTACGATCGCAGAGCCCGGACAGAACTGGTATGGCGCTGCCAGCGGCACGCTGAGCCAGCCCGAATCCGATCCGCGCTGGACAGGAAGCATTACTGCATTGAATGGCAGCGGCCGATTCAATGCTCGCCTTGCCGGCCCGGCAAGGCTGATGCTGTCAGCCGATCAAACGCAGGTGGACGGATTGGTTATCGATGCCGATAGGGGGCGCATCGCGGTCGAACAGTTTGCTCGTGACGCCGGCGGCATGCGTACACGCGGGCGGCTGGAGAAAATACAGCTCAGCCAGATCCTGCGTCTGCTGGAACCGGCGCCTCCGCTTCGCACCGACCTGCAGTTCAGCGGCGACTGGAATCTGCAGGTCGCGGACACCCTCTCCGGCTCGGCCAATTTGCGGCGCGATAGCGGAGACGCTACCGTATTGGGCGGCACCTCAGTCACACTCGGCTTGCGCAGCCTGAACGCGAGCCTGTCCGCCGACGAGGGACGGCTTGCGTTGCAGATTCAGGCCGAGGGGCGCCAGCTCGGCAACATCGACGCCAGGGTAACGACACGCGCCGGCAGCGGTGCGCAGCGCCTGTCATTCGAGCAGGACGCGCCGGTGAGCGGCAATATCCGTATTGATGTGCCTTCTCTCGCCTGGACCGGTCCGCTGATCGCGCCGACCGCGAGCATCGCCGGTCGCCTGCAAAGCGAGATCGCGATCGAAGGCAGCATAGGCACGCCCAGGCTTGCAGGCAGTATCAATGGAGACGGCTTGCGCATCGCCATGGCCGATCTGGGCATCGACCTGCGCCAGGGTGTGCTGAAAAGCGAATTTCAAGGCGAGCGTCTGGTGATCAATGCATTGCGTTTTGAAGGCGCTGAAGGCAACGTCACGGTAACCGGACCCATCGACCTGAAGGATGGCAATATCAGCGCCCTGCTCGCCTTGCGCGCGGAAAGATTCGCGCTCCTCAGCCGCGCCGACCGCCGTGTCATCATCAGCGGCGACAGCCGCATAGCGGTAGCAGATAAACGTCCTTCCGTAACCGGTGCATTCACGGTGGATTCCGGCTTCATCGATCTGGGCAGCGCGGACAAGCCAGAGCTGTCGAGCGATGTCGTCATCGTGGGACAAGAAAAGAAAAGCGGGCAAAAGACCGGCGCGGCAGTTGACTTGAGTATCGGGCTTGGGGATGGCATTAAGCTCAAGGGCCGGGGCATCGATGGCACGCTGGTCGGCAAGCTGCGCATTCTCAGCGATCCTGCCGGGACGCTGCAGGCGCAGGGCACGCTGAGCATCTACAAGGGAACGTTCAGCGCCTACGGACGTGAACTGAAAATCGAACAGGGACTGATCCGCTTTACCGGTCCGCTCAATAACCCGGCACTCGACATTCTTGCGATGCGACGCGGACAGGAAGTCGAGGCCGGCGTATCGGTTCGCGGCACCGTTCTTGCCCCGCGCGTATCGCTAGTCTCCGAACCCAGTGTGGCCGATGCGGAGAAATTGTCGTGGCTGGTGCTCGGACGTGGATTGGCTACGGCCAACCCGGGCGATGCCGGCACCTTGCAAAGTGCTGCGGCCGCGTTGCTGTCGAAAGGCGCTCAGGCCGGACTTCAGTCGCGTATTGCGAGCGCTTTCGGCCTGGACACCTTCAGCGTCGGCACGAGCGACGATACGTTGCAGCAGCGTATCGTCACGCTCGGAAAACAGATTTCTTCGCGGCTATACCTGAGCTATCAGCAAGGATTGGAAAACGCGGGCAGCGTGGTGCAGCTGCGGTATACGTTGACACCCAGGCTGTCGGTCGAAGCGGAAGCTGGTGCACGTAGCGCGGTATCCCTGTTCTATAACATTGCATTTGATTAGCGCCGTTTCAGCCTGGCTGTCGTTTTTCAACAAGCTGCCAAGGAACGTTCCTAAGTGATGAATGACCAATCCGATACGGCATGTGCCGAAGCACAATGAGCTGACCGGAGGAAATACATGCAAACAATGTCGTCGGGATTGCAGTGGTGGTTCGAATCGATGGACCATGCACGCAAGCGGCGTGGCGTGGCGATGGAACAGATGGGCTATGCCCCGGTTGAAACCGCTTCGGATATCGTGCTCACCGCCCCCGGATTTCGCTTGCGGCACTATCGTGGCAACGGTACATCAGAGCATGTTGCACTGATCGTACCCGCTCCGATCAAGCGCCACTACATCTGGGATCTGGCGCCCGAATGCAGCGTCGTGCAACGGGCGATCGATGCCGGACTGCAGGTATATCTGGTCGAGTGGACCGAGCCGGGAGCGGAGGAAGCATCTTTCGGCCTTGAACAGTACGCATTCGAGTTGCTGGATCAGTGTGTCGCCGTTATTCGCAAGCAGCACGCCAATGGTTCGTTTCCGAGGATTTCGCTGTTCAGTCATTCATTGGGAGGCATCCTGGCTGCGATCTATACGGCGCTGCGCCCGGAATATGTGGCGAGCCTGGTGTTGATCGAAGCGCCATTACATTTCCCCAAGGACCAGGGTGCCTTCGGTCCGCTGGTCGCGTTCGGGCCGAAAGCCAGTCAGGTGACAAGCATCTTTGGTCGTGTTCCCGGTTCCCTGCTCAATCTGGCGAGCGTGATGGCATCTCCATCGACCTTTGGATCAGAGCCATATGCCGATCTGATGGCATCGCTAGATTCCCCTGTCAGCATGCGCAGTCATTTTCGGGTCCAGCGCTGGATGCTGGATGAAGCATCGATGTCCCCCGCCCTGTTCCAAGATGTCGTTGATCAGTTATATCGCGGCGATGCGTTTATGCAAGGCTCACTCGTCATTGCCGGTCGAGCGGTCAGCCCGATCAGCATCGTAGCGCCTGTTCTGGCTGTGTACGATCCTCGCAGCAGGATTATTCCTCCTGCCGCCATGACAGGTTTTGTGAAGGCAACATCAAGCGCTACCAAACGGCTGCTTACCTACGATGGCGATACGGGCGTCACGCTGGCGCATGTGGGCGCACTTGTCGGTGAAAGCGCGCACCGGAGGATATGGCCTGAAATATTGCAATGGGCGGTGAAGGTTGATGGAACCACGCACTAAGACACACTAAGGCGCATGGTGGCGTAAAGATCTAGGCTTTACACCACCGAATGCTTCCAACTGCTACAACAAACAAGCTTTACTTGCTGCCGGATACCTCTGCGCCTGCACCGGACGAACTGCCTGTGTGACCGCCGGACCGCGAATGGTCTTTCGAGTGAGGTTTCTTGCCGTGTCCGCTGCGAGAATGCTTCTTGCCGGTGTCGCCGGAGCCTGAACTCATATCCTGGCTCGATGAAGCCGCTTGCTGGCGCGCCTGAATATCGGCGGCGCGTTGCTCGACTTCGGCAACCCTGGCCGGATCGGTGCTTTCACGAATTTCGGTGGATGGTGATTGCGCCAGCGCCGCTCCGGAAATCGACAACATGGAAACCAGCAATGCTAGTGATGCTTTCTTCATCATTACCTCCTTGGAGAAACCGTTTATCTATCATGAGCTTGCATATTTGCATGAGCCGCTTCGGCAACATATTGCGCGGCTGCTAATAATAGGACTGCTCGGGAGTATTTCGGTTTCGTAAAGATGGGTAAATCGAGGAAAGCAACAATCTCGCTCAATGATTGAGTGCATCCATGCTGGACGTTTGCGTGACCTTGCCGGTGGACATGTCGAAATGCACATTGAAGAAGCGCTCCGTCGTTCCCTCGAGGTAGCGCCAGTCCCAGGCTTCTTCATTCTTCAACTTGTACTGCTGGACGGTCCGTGGTTTCCCCAGCACGCGGCGTACTTCGTCGCGAGACATGCCGGGTTTGATGCGGGCAAAGGTTTCCGGCGAAAGCAGCTGGCGATAATCCTTCAGTTTACCGCTCTTGTCGATGATGAATTCCCACGTTCGCACGCCCTCCGGTCCTTTAGGATATTGGAGCGCGCGGCTGCCATCTTCTTCTTCCCATACGGTGTCGGGTTGGCCCATCACCATGCGCACATCGGCCTCGGAAGACACGCCCTTTGCAAGCTTGTCGAGTCCGAATTCCTGAATCGGATTGCCCTGCCGGTCGCACCCGAACTTCAATAACGCGCCAAGTGCCAGCACGATCCCGCCAAACAATGTATTCATGCCGCTCCTAAATCGTTATACGCGTCAGAGGAACCTCAGAACCCGATCTTGCGTTTGCCCATGTCCGTCTTGACATGCACATCTTCCGGAATCAGCGCCGTACGTCCCGCCGCCACCGCATAACCCAGGCCATCCAGTAAGGCCTTGCGCATTTCGCGCGGAGAGATTTCGGAAAGCTTGGCGAGCACATTGTCCGGCAAGGCTTCGTCCACCTGTTGCAGCCGCAGTTCACGCAGCAGACCGACATAGACGCGACGTGCGATGCCGGCGGCCTGATCAGGTGTGGGCGATGGCACTTCGTATACCGCCATGCGCGACAACAGCGCCTCCGGAATGCCATCGAGGCTGTTTGCGGTCAATACCCAGAATACCTGGCTCGCATCGAGATCCACATCGATGAATTCATCATGAAATGCGCGTGAGGTTTCCGGCTCAAGCAATTGGTACAGGGCTGCCATGGGATCGGATTGCGTGGAACCGGTTGCTTTTTCCACTTCATCCAGCAATACCACAGGGTTTGCAAATTTGCCGCGCACCAGGCGCTCCGCAACCTTGCCGCACTTCGCTCCCCTCCATGTCGACGAACTGCCGGTAATGACAAAACCGGCGGACAAGGCATTCATGCTGATGAACTCGAATTCGGTGCCGAGGACGGTTGCAAGTTTCTTGCCGAAATGCGTCTTTCCTACGCCGGGGTCGCCAAGCAGCAGCACCGGCATGACATTGAAGCTGGCTCCGCCTGCAATGGCGAGGCCAAGATAGCGTTTCAGGTCGTCGAGTACTTCGCCGAAGTTCGGACAATCGTCATACAGCGGCTCGAGTGCACTGGTCGAAGAAGGCGTCGTGACGAAGCGTTCTGCCCCTAACTCAAGCATGTTTTCATAAAAGGCTTCGAGTTCCGGCGATTTTAGTGCGCGCGCCTTTTCCTGCGCGGACTCGACTTCCTTCATGCTATAGATCGGATGAGAGCGTGCAAGTGTAATCGTCATGTCTGAACTCCCGGTTCTCCAGTTATGCATTGCAAAGACGGAGCGCGTTATCAGCTTCTCGCTAAATATCGCCTGAATGCAAAAACTACAATGGGCATCGTCCTTTACAAAAATATGAATGAGTTGGCACAGCCTTCCAACCCCGCGCAAGGCGGTACCCTCTGCTCTTTGCCAGTGAACCATATGCAAGCTCTGTTCCAAGGCAAAGATTTCCGTTAATCATTATTGAGTCTATTGCATCGAGAATGCCAGACGCTGTCAAGTATGGAAATATGTAGCATGTAGCGGGCAGGACGTGGCGTCGATGCAGTAGCGATCTTTAACCCTCCGCTTAGAAGAATTAGTAATGTGCCAAGGGTGTGGAAACATTCGTTATCATCGCTAAGCTGGCGTTCGCGATTGGACGGGTGAGATCGATCTCATTGCTGTGATGCATGATCGTGTTGCAGCTTGCAAGACGGCCAACGCCGGCTTCGGCAAGCTCCTTGCAGGCATCGCCGGCAAAGACCGGGTGCACGGCTATGCACACCGGGGGCAGCATGCCCGCACGATTGAGGTGCATGACCGCTGCCAGCATGGTTCGCCCGCTCGATGCAATGTCGTCGACAACGACTGGAGTGCATCCGCTCCAGTCCGAGGTATCGGGCACGGATACTTCGACTTCACGATCGCCGTAGCGCGTCTTTTGCAAAATCGCCTGTGGACAGCCTATTGCCGCAGCAACCTTCGATGCCCACTGCTCGCTTTCCGCATCGGGGCCGACGATGACGGGTCGCGATACATGCTTGCTTATCCATTCCGCGACAGCGGGTGCGGATTGAACGACTTTCGTTGGGATGGTGTAAATCTCGTCAAGGCTGTGATGCCGATGAAGATGCGGATCGACGGTCACCAGCCAGTCACAGCAAGCGGAAATCATCCGTGCAATATGGCCGGAAGTTTTTCCCTCACCCGGCTTGAAGCACGAATCCTGTCGCATGTAAGCAAGATATGGTGCGATCAGTCCAACACTGTGCGCGCCAAGATCGCGTGCGATACCCGCGGCCAGATGTATCTGCACAAGCTTTTCGTCCGGATTGTTCATCGTGCATAGCAGAGCCACGTCTCGATTTTTGACCTCGGACAATATGCGCAGATAAAACTCGCCGTCAGGGAATCGCCGGCTTTCCAGATCCCCTGCCTCGCATTCCATTGCCTGCGCCAACTGCAAGCCATATTGGTCATTGCCAGGCAGCGCAAGCAGAATCGGCTTCATTTTTTCACCCTTCGGCTAACAAGCATATACACCAATGTAAACACGCCAGGATGGCAATTGCTGCGCCAGCGCATACCGCATCGGAAAAAATTCTTCTGTGGCGTGTATGCACAGTACGAATTGATGCAAAGCAAACTCCATGGCGTCTTGTGCAGTCTCTGCATTTTCATGGAGGTAATTTTTACCTCAACCATTTTCTTGAATCCGGTATATCGCGGACGACGTAGACGTTGATATGGCTTCAAGCGTTAATCATTCAGAAGGAAGCGCACGATTAGCGGTATTTTTCGAGGCGATATACATGTACATCGTGCTTGCATGCATCTTGCTAATGCACTCATTGTGCGCATTCATCTTTGCCAGTATTGGGCGTGCGGCAATGTGAATTCATTGACGATCCTCATCATTTAAAGTTTTCAGCGCGCCCTATACTTAAGTTGAGAGCGACAGAAACGTAAACCGATTTCGTATGTCCATCCTGAACATGCGACAAACTTGCGGGGAGCAGATGCAATGACCACTCACAGTGATGTCAATCGTACCGAGCAGCAAGAGGACCTGTTGAAAAGCCTGGTGGCCTTCACCAAGGACCATCGCGCGGTGTACTGGTCCGGAACGCTGTCGGATTTCCTCGAACGCATCATGGCCGCAGACCCACAGGGTGCTGCACGTACGTCCCATCAATACATGTGGGACATGATTCGGTGGATGGGCGGCGAAGACGAGACCGGTAATTTCCGCTGCAAGCTGTTTGACGAGGAATTGTTCGGTGTGGATGAAGCGATCAGCCGGGTTGTCGATTACTTCAAGGCCGCGGCCGCGGGATCCGAAGTAGGACGCCGGTTGCTGCTCCTGCTCGGACCGCCGTCGGGCGGCAAATCGACACTCGTGATTCTGCTCAAGCGCGGACTCGAGGAATATAGCCGTACCGAGGCCGGCTCGCTGTACGCGATCCAGGGCTGCCCCGTGCATGAATCGCCCTTGCACCTGGTTCCGCATTCGTTGCGGCCGCGCTTTCGTGAGACCTATGGCGTCGAGATCATCGGCGAAGTCTGCCCGCATTGCCGCACACGTCTCGAGAACGATTACCACGGCGATTTCCTGCGTGTGCCGGTCGAACGTGTCTTCATCTCCGAAGCTGGTCGCGTCGGTATCGGCACCTATGCGCCGCACGATCCGACCACTGCGGACCTGGCCGACCTGGTCGGCTCGGTGGACTTGTCCAAGGTCGCGGAATACGGCGACGAAGGCGATCCGCGCGCATGGTCATGGTCCGGTGCGGTCTATGCGGCAAGCCGCGGCATGCTGGAAATGATCGAGATCCTGAAAGTAAAACGCGAGTTCCTCTATCTGTTGCTGACGCTAACCCAGGAAAAGAATGTCAAGGTCTCGCGCTTCCCGCTGATCTATCTGGATGAAACCATTCTTGCGCATACCAATCTTGCGGAATTCCGTAAGTTTTTGCAGGAGAGCGAGAACGAAGCCCTTCTGGACCGCATGGTTATTATCCAGGTGCCTTATACGCTGAATTACAAGGATGAGGCGCGAATTTACAAGAAACTGATTTCGTCGGCCGCGCCCGCTTTCCGCGAAACGCATCTGGACCCGCATGTACTTCATGCTGCGGCAGTGTTCGCGATCTTCACGCGTTTGCATGAAGGCGAAGACAAGGAACTGGAACTCAGCAAGAAAGTACGTCTCTACGCCAATGAAGAGGTCGAGGGATATGCCCATGCCGAGACAGAGCGTCTGAAACAGCGCATGCCCGATGAAGGACTCGCCGGCATTTCGCCGCGCTTTGTCATCAATGCCTTGTCGAACGCGATCATCCAGTCCAATACAAAGAGCCTGACCACGATGGATGTGTTGCTGGCACTGAAGGATTCGATCGAGAACGACGCACGCATCGACCCGAAGCGCAAGCGCAAGTGGATCGATTACCTGGTGCTGGCACGCAAGGACTTTTACAACCGCTGGGTCAAGGAAGACGTGCACAAGGCCTTGTTCGTGTCGTTCGAGCAGGAAGCTCAGGATCTGCTGGACAAGTATCTGGACGAGGTCGAAGCGATGCTGGACAACCGCCACATCAAGGACCCGATCACCAACGAGGAGCGCAAGCCGGACGAGCGTTTCCTGCGCGCGGTCGAGGAAAAGATTCATATCTCGGATTCCGGCAAGCAGTCATTCCGTCAGGAGGTGGTCCGCAAGGCCATGGGCGCCTACAAGCGCGGAGAGAAGTTCACGCTCGACAGTCATGCGCAACTGCACAACGCGGTACAGCAATACCTGTTCGAGCAGCGCCGCGATGTCTTGCGTCTGGTCAGTTCCACCACGCGACCGGATGAAGAAGTACGTCAGAAGATATCAGTGGTGGAGAAACGGCTTGTCGATGAGTATGCTTACGACAGCCATAGCGCGCGCGAGGCATTGAACTATGTGACCACGCTGATGGCACAGGAATGATGCACGCCGCGCCACTTGAGGCTCAACTATGACTGATCTGATAACGATCTCTGCCGAAACTCCCTGGTACGATCTTTTTTCCAGGGGCTCACGTGACTGGCTTCGCCACAACGAGAAAGTGCGTGAGGCGGTTCAGCAGAATCTTCCCAACCTTGTTGCGGGACCGGATGTGATCACCGGCTCGCAGGACAAGACCGTGCAGATCCCGGTGAAGTTGCTGGAGCATGCACGGTTTCGTCTTGCGGAATCGTCGTCCCAGACGCATTCCAGCGCAGGACAGGGCCAGGGCAAACCGGGCGATATCCTGCGGCAGGCACAGCCTGACATGGGCGACGACGACGGCCAGGGCGGCAACAATGAGGGTGAAGTCAAGCTCATGCTGGAGTTCAAGGTTGACGACATCATCGACTGGCTCTGGGAAGAACTGCAATTGCCCGATCTGCAGCCGAAGCGCAACAGCGCGGTGACCGACGACGAGTATGTGCGCGAAGGCTGGGACAAGCATGGTGTACGTGCGCGTCTTGACCGACGCCGCACGGTCAAGGAAGCGGTCAAGCGCCGGGCGACGCAGGAAAACCCGGTCCCCTTCACCAACGACGACCTGCGCTTTAAGCAACTGGTGCACAGGCGCAAGCCCGCGACCAACGCCGTGGTGATTTTTGCACTCGATGTTTCGGCGAGCATGACCGATGCAGAACGCAAGCTGGCAAAAAGCTTTTTCTTCTTTGTTCTGCAAGGCATACGCCGCCGTTACGGCAAGGTGGAAACGCGCTTCATCGCCCATACGACGCAGGCATGGGAATTTTCGGAAAGCGAATTCTTCAATGTCAGCGGCACCGGCGGCACCGGCGCGTCCACTGCATTCAAGATGGCGCATGAACTGGTCGAGACGGAGTACGATCCTTCGCAGTACAACGGCTATCTGTTCTACGCATCGGATGGTGAAAACTTTACGGAGGACAGGGTCGCTGCAACCGAGTACCTGACCAAACTCGGCAAGGTACTCAATTTCATCGGCTATGTGGAAACGGTTCCTGGTTCGCCACGTACCAGCGAGACGGAAATGAAAATGTTGTGCGGAGAAATCGAGCGCACCGGCGCGCCGATAGGCAGCAGCGTCCTGACGCGTCATGAAGATGTGTGGAAAGCAATTCGCAAATTCTTCGTACAGCAGGAATCGGAATAAGGACAGGCGGACACATGTGCACAACCACGAACTCTCCTGAAACCATCGAAGCGCTGAAGAAGTATTCTGCGCAGATCGAAAAGCTCGCGCGCGATCTGGGGCTGGATTATTACCCGGTCGATTTCGAACTGGTACCGAACAACTTCATGATGGAAATTGCGGTGTATGGCCTTCCGGTGCGCATGCATCACTGGTCGTTCGGCGTGCGTTACATTCACCAGCTGATCCGTCAGGGCATGGGCCATTCACGGATTTTCGAAGTCATGTTTCCTGGCGATCCCTGCCGGGCCTACCTGGTGAATGGCAACACGCTGCCGGAAAACACGCTGGTGACCGCACATGTGCTCGGACATGCGGATTTTTCCAAGAACAACCATCTGTTTGCGAAATTCATGGAAATGGCTGGCGGGCATATTCTTGAGCAGGCGGCGGCGCGCGCGCACCGTATCGAGACCGCGATCCAGGAACACGGACAGGAGCGGGTCGAAGCCGTGCTCGACGCCGCATTGGCGCTGGAACCGCATATCGATGTCAACCGCGAGTTGCACCGCCCGCTTTATCCGGAATCGAATCTGAAACCGGCGCCCGAGCCCGAACCCGATCCCTTCCAGAAGCGGTTCCGCAGCCTGCCCGGCGAAAAGCCGCACCATGATCATCATGGCGCAACCAGACGGGCGACCATTCCACCGCAGCCCGAATATGATCTGTTGTGGTTCATAGCGAATTACGCGCCGGATCTTGAAGGATGGGAGCGCGACATTTTTCTTGCAGTCAGGGAAGAGTCGTTCTACTTTTATCCGGTCTTTGCCTGCCAGATCATGAATGAAGGCTGGGCATCGTACTGGCATGCCCGCCTGCTGCGCGAGGCCGACTTCCTTCCGCAAGACTTGTATCTGTCCGCGATCAAGGCCCATTCCGACGTGGTGCGTCCTTACGCGGCGGAACGGCAGCTGGCGCTGGCGGTGAATCCTTACCATCTCGGCTTTTCGATGTGGGAAGACATCATCGAAAAGCATGGCTTGAGCAATGCGCGCCGGATCATGAAGGAAGAGGATGATTTCGGTTTCGTCCGCAACTACCTGACCAAGGAACTCGCCGAAAAGCTGGAGCTGTTTGTCTATGAAGCCCGCAATGATGGAGATATCCGGATTTCGGACAACGATATCCATGCGGTGCATGAAGCCATTCTCTCGCCCAAGTTCAATTACGGCGCACCACGTATTGCTGCCAACAACCTGCATGTCGATGGCAGTCTGCAATTGCTGCATGACCACCAGAGCGATGGACGCGGCATCGACCTGAGCCGTGCCGAAAGGGTGCTGGAATACATAGGACGGATATGGCGGCGCCCTGTTACCTTGCATACGATCGGTGATCGCGGCGAGGCGCGTGTGGTGACGAGCAAGCGAGTGTAGAGCGGGTCGGTCATGACCCGCTCGCAGTTTCTTAACAAACGGTCAGAGCAATTCGCAACGGATGGTCGCGGGTTCGCCGCGCAGCTTGTTCAATAGCGCTGCGGGAATGGGCGCATCCACATCCGTCATCACGTAGCCGATCGGACCGCGTGTTTGCAAGTGCTGAGCCACGATATTCATACCGGCTTCTGCAAAGTCGGCATTCATCCTGGCAATGACGCCAGGCTCGTTGCGGTGCACATGCAGGATGCGGCTCTTCGCTTCCTTTTCCAGATGCGGAATTTCGGGAAAGTTGACAGCCCAGCGCGTGGTGCCCGCCTTGAGAAAGCGAGCGAGTTTGTCGGCAACTTCACGTCCGATATTTTCCTGGGCTTCTTCCGTGCTGCCGCCGATATGCGGCGTCAGGATCACGTTATCCAGTCCGCGTAACGGCGATACGAATTCTTCCTTGTCGTTTTTTGGTTCCGCCGGAAATACGTCCAGCGCGGCGCCGGCAAGACGGCGTTCGCGCAAAGCCGCGTTCAATGCGTCAATATCGACCACCCCGCCGCGCGAGGCATTGATCAGTACGGCCGTCGGCTTCATCGTAGCAATACGCTCTGTGGTCATCAGGTTTTCGGTCAGACTGCCGCCGGGTACATGCAATGTCACAATATCGGCTTGCTCAAGCAAACCCTCCAGCGTCGCAGCGGGACGTGCATTACCCAGGGGCAGCTTGCTTTCCACATCGTAATAAGTGACGCGCATGCCGACGCTTTCGGCAAGAATGCCTACCTGTGCCCCGATATTGCCGTAACCGATAATGCCCAGCACCTTGTTGCGTACTTCATAAGCACCCTGAGCACTCTTGTCCCAATGGCCCCTATGGGTGCGTGCATTTTTTTCGGGGATACGCCTCAGCAGCAGAATCGCCTGTGCGATCACGAGCTCGGCTACTGAACGCGTATTGGAAAAAGGCGCGTTGAAAACCGGTATGCCCTGTGCTGCCGCCGCAGGCAGATCGACCTGGTTGGTGCCGATGCAAAAGCATCCGATAGCCTTTAAATTGGGCAAATGTTTCAAGGTGTCAGCGGATACATGAGTCGCCGACCGAATGCCGACCACATCGACATCCGCCAGTGTTGTCCTCAGTTCATTGGATTTCAATGCAGTGGGAAGCTGAACGATTTCGGTAAAGCCTTCGCTGCGCAAATGGTCCACCGCGCTTGGATGGATTTTCTCGAGTAGGACGATTTTTGCCATTGCCTGTGTTTGCCTATGGTTGCCGATGGATTCACGTAAAATAGATAGTAAACCAATTCGCTGCGCTGGCCGACGGCGCAGATAACCGCATGCTCAACGAAGAGTACATTGCAGGCAAGGCGACCACCGAATCGATTACCAGTATCAAATGGTGGAACGACAAACTATTGACGTTTACGGCCACACGATCGCCGACCTACGCCTTTGCCGCCGGACAGTATGCGCGCTTAGGCTTGCGGGACGAAAGCGGCATCATATGGCGCGCGTATTCCATGACCTCCGCGCCCGAGCAATCCGACACGCTGGAGTTTTACGGCATCCTCGTCACGAACGGATTGTTTACCACGCGCCTGAAAGCCCTGAAGATTGGTGACCCGATTCTGGTCGAGAAGCAATGTTACGGATTCATGACCCCCGACCGGTTCACTGACGGTGATGACTTGTGGATGCTATCTACAGGGACCGGGATCGGCCCATATATTTCAATGTTGCGCGATCCAGGGGTATGGGGGCGTTTTCGCAACCTGGTTCTTGTGCATTGCGTTCGTCATGTCGACGAATTTGCCTATAGTGCCGAACTCGAAAGCTTGCGGCTTGCCCCGCCAGTGGCATCGAGCGCGCGGCTGCAGATCATTCGTACCGTCACGCGCGATGTCAACGGAGAAAAATCCACGCCTTATCTGAGCGGACGTATCACAAGCCTGCTTGAAAGCGGCGATCTGGAAAAGGCAGCCGGATTGCCCCTGTCGGAAAGCGCTTCACGCGTCATGTTGTGCGGCAATCCCGAAATGATAGAAGACATGCGGCGTCTGCTTCATCAGCGCGGCATGCGGCCGGTGCGTCGCGCCCTTCCCGGCCAGTTCGTTACCGAAAATTACTGGTAGCGGCGGGCCGGCTTGTGCCGTCCTAACGAATCGTTGCAAACGTAGGTGCACTTGCTTCGAGACAGGGAATCCACACCATGAATTCGGAGCCTCGTCTCGGGGCATGAGTGTGTCATGTCCCGTAAAAGGAATATCGCAGGCAGCTTGCTTACGGTTTCTTCGCAAAGATATATATTTAAGTCGTTGATATAACAGCAGCGAAAATCTGAAAATCGACTTTGTGTCTGTTGCGCACTTGCGCTGAACAACTCCCCATCCTCAAAATGACTAATTCAGTTGTGCAAGCACCGCTTGCACAACTGCCACCGTCATATTGTGCTTAGTCGTTCGATTGCGTCAATGCACATGTACATCCATGCTCTCACGAAGCGTGCGGGCTGCTTCGACCATGTTTTTTAACGCTGGAAGAACCTCTTCCCACGCACGCGTTTTCAATCCGCAATCCGGGTTAACCCACAGGCGTTGTGGTGGAATCCGCTCCGCTGCCTTGCGCATCAGGTGCACCATGTGTTCCTGACTCGGAATGTTCGGCGAATGAATGTCGTAGACGCCTGGCCCGATTTCGTTCGGATAATTGAAGTTATCGAAGGCGTCCAGCAATTCCATATCGGAGCGGGAAGTCTCAATCGTGATCACGTCCGCATCCATGTCGGCAATCGACGCGATGATGTCATTGAACTCCGAGTAGCACATGTGTGTATGGATCTGGGTCTCGTCCTGCACGCCGTTCGCCGTGATACGGAAGGATTCCACCGCCCATTGCAGGTAGTCGTTCCACTGCGATCGGCGCAGCGGCAACCCCTCGCGCAATGCCGCTTCGTCGATCTGGATCACACGCACGCCAGCATCTTCCAGATCCAGCACTTCTTCCCGGATCGCCAGCGCCAACTGATAGCAGGAGACTGACCTCGGCTGGTCGTCGCGCACGAAAGACCAATTCAGGATCGTGACCGGGCCCGTCAGCATGCCCTTCATCGGTTTGTCGGTCAGCGACTGCGCATACCTGGTCCATGCCACGGTCATGGCCTTCGAACGGCTGATGTCGCCGAACAGGATCGGTGGTTTCACGCAGCGCGAACCGTAGGACTGCACCCACCCGAATTGGCTGAACGCGTAACCGTCGAGCTGTTCGCCGAAGTACTCTACCATGTCGTTGCGTTCCGCCTCGCCGTGTACGAACACGTCCAGGCCGAGCGCTTCCTGCTCGCGTACGCAGCGCGCGATTTCGGCCTGTATCGCAATCCTATAGGTGGCTTCGTCCAGTTCACCTTGCTTGAACTGGTTTCTGGCCTGCCGGATTTCTGTCGTTTGCGGGAAGGAGCCGATGGTCGTCGTGGGATAAGCCGGCAGGTTCAGCAAGGCGGACTGCTTCGCTGCGCGCTGTTCGTAGGCGCCGGCGCGCTTGCCCAGTGCGGCATCAATCCTGGCGAGCGCTGCCTTGACCTCCGGATTGTGCACACGGGTGGAAGTGCGACGTTTTTCGATTGCCGCATTGTTCGCTATCAGCGCTTCCTGTGCAGGCACGCGCCCCTTGTTCAGGGCCTTCGCGAGAATCTGCAATTCGCCCAGCTTTTGCAACGCAAAGGCTAACCAGGACCGGATTTCGCTATCCATTTTCTGTTCGCTGTCCAGATCGACCGGCACGTGCAATAGGGAGCAGGAAGGCGCGATCCACAAACGGTCTTGCAGCACCCCGTGAATCGGCTCCAGCCATTCAAGCGTGGCATGCAAGTCGGTTTTCCAGATATTGCGGCCGTTGATCACGCCCAGGGACAACACGCGATCGGTCGACAATTGCTGGATGACTTGCTCGATTTCGGCGCGGGCATTGATGGCGTCGATGTGCAAACCTTGTACCGGCAGCTTGCATGCCAAAGTCAGGTTGTCCTGCAATTGACCGAAATAAGTGGCCAGCAGCAGTTTGACTTTTCCGTCCTTGAAGGCCTCATAGGCGGTGACGAACGCCCGCTGCCATTCGGCGTTCAATTCCGTGACCAGCACGGGTTCGTCGATCTGCACCCACTCGATACCTTGTTCGGCCAACTGATTCAGTAGCGTTGCATAAGCCGGCAGCAGGCGCGGCAGTAATGCGAGCTTGTCGGAATCATCCTTGGCCTTGCCCAGCCAGAGATAGGTGACTGGTCCGATGATAACTGGTTTGGCTTTCACGTCGAGTTGATGCGCTTGAGCGATCTGATCCAGCAAGCGGGATGCATCGAGGGAGAATTCGGTGTCCACGGCAAATTCCGGCACGATGTAGTGATAGTTCGTGTCGAACCATTTGGTCATTTCGCCAGCGTGCACGCAGCTGCAGGCGGAGTCCTTCGCGGAGCGGCCGCGGGCGACGCGGAAATAATTGTCGAGCGCGTTACCTTGGAGATTGCGCACCCGCTCCGGGATATTGCCAAGCATGAAGCTCATGTCGAGCACTTGGTCGTAGAACGAGAAATCGCCGACCGGAACCAGGTCCAACGACGCCTGATTTTCCCAGTGACGCTGGCGTAACTGCGCTCCCAGTGCCGTCAATTCGTCGCGAGACGACAGTCCTTTCCAATAATTTTCCAATGCGAATTTCAGTTCGCGTTTTGCGCCGATACGGGGGAATCCGAGATTGTGCGTCGTCACCATGATGAGTCACTCCTGATATGAATGGCGCCCATCATAGTGTTTCCAATTCATGAAAAATAGTGGCATTATTTCATTGACCTATTATTTTTCTTCATGAATTGAATCATGCTCGAACGTATTCATCTGGCCGTCATCCGCGAAGTAGACCGCCAGGGTTCCCTCACCGCTGCAGCCGAGGTGCTCTGCCTGACGCAATCGGCGCTCAGCCACACCATCAAGAAAGTGGAGCAGCAACTGGGGACCGCTATCTGGACAAGGGAAGGACGCAACCTGCGCCTGACGCAAGCGGGCCAATATTTATTGGGCTTGTCCAATCGGCTGTTGCCGCAACTGGAGCATGCGGAACAACTGATGCGGCAATATGCGGAAGGCCAGCGCGGCGCTTTGCGCATTGGCATGGAATGCCATCCCTGTTACCAGTGGCTGCTCAAGGTGGTGTCGCCTTACCTGACAAGCTGGCCGGACGTGGATGTGGACGTCAAACAGAAATTTCAATTTGGCGGTATCGGCGCCTTGTTCGGATACGAAATCGACGTTCTTGTCACGCCGGACCCGCTGCACAAACCCGGTTTGTGCTTCGAGCCGGTCTTCGACTATGAGCAGGTGCTGGTCGTGGGGCGACAGCATCCTTTCGCCAGGCAAGCTCATGTCACGCCGAAGCAGCTTGCCGGGGAAATCCTGATTACGTATCCGGTCGAGATCGAGCGGCTGGATATTTACAATCAATTCCTGTTACCCGCCGGCTGCATGCCCAGGAAGCGCAAGGTGATTGAAACGACCGACATCATGTTGCAGATGGTGGCAACCGGCCGGGGTGTAGCGGCGTTACCCGGCTGGCTGGTGGCCGAATATGCGGAAAAAATGGCTGTCGTTCCAGTTCGTCTGGGACGTCACGGGATCGCCAAGCAGATATTCTTGGGCACGCGCGAAACGGATCTGGATATCGAGTATCTGAGGGCATTCGTCGAACTCGCGCGTCAATCCATCTGGATGCCTCGACTTCCCGAACAGAGCCGATGAACTCAGGTTCGATGCCGCAAGCGACTCGTCCGGTCTGTACTGTAGGCATTAATCAATGAATGGCATTCCCTTCAGCAGAAGGGAATGCCATGCTGCTTATGGCTTATCGGGAGCAAGCAACTGCTGGATACTGGAAAAATCCAGCGCGCCAGCGCCGGCCTGGCTATGCAGCGAATACAGGTTACGCGCCAGCTCCCCGAGTGGAATCGCCGCGCGTGCGGACAGCGCCGCTTCCGCCGCCAGTCCGAGATCCTTGAGCATCAGGTCGACACCGAAGCCCCCGCTGTAACCGCGTGCCGCCGGCACGTTTTCCATCACGCCCGGGTAAGGGTTGTAGAGTTCCAGCGCCCAATTGCGACCGGAACTCTTGCTCATGATGTCGGACAGCACCTTGGGATCGAGGTCGTTGGCCACGCCGAGCGCAAGCGCTTCGGCGGTTCCGGCCATCAGGATGCCCAGCATCATGTTGTTGCAGATCTTGGCGGTCTGGCCGGCGCCGTTGCCGCCGGCATGAAAGATATTCTTGCCCATCGCGGCCAGTACCGGCCGGCTGCGGTCGAGCGCAGCGGCGTCCCCTCCGACGATGAATGTCAGCGTACCCGCCGCCGCTCCCGCGGTGCCGCCGGAGACCGGAGCATCGATCATCGCCAAGCCGCGTGCCGAAGCGGCCTGCGCCACCTTACGCGACGATTGCGGGGCGATCGTGCTGCAATCGATCAGCAGAGCGCCGTCACGAATGCCCGGCAGGATGCCCTGCTCACCAAGATAGAGCGCTTCGACATGACTGCTTGCGGGCAGCATCGAGATGACGATGTCTGCATCGGCGGTCGCCACTTGCGCATCGGCGGCCGCAATCGCGCCCGCTTCGCTCAGTTTGCCGACGGCGGCGCGGGACAGGTCGAATACGGTCACTTGATACCCGGCGTTGATCAGATTGAGCGCCATCGGTGCGCCCATGTTGCCCAAGCCAATGAATGCGATATGACTCATGGATTTCCTTTGAATTCAAGAATAGATGCGGTTAAAGATCGGCTAATGGATGCCGAGTCCATGCAGGTTCGGTGAAATAAGCCTCCAGCATTTCCGGTGTCACGCCTTTCAGTGACGCTGGCTCCCACTGCGGTTTGCCGTCTTTGTCGATCAGCAAGGCGCGAATGCCTTCGCCAAAATCGTGGCGCGCCGCGCAATGCAGGGATACGACATACTCCATCCGGAACACATCGGCCAGCGGTATGTTTCGCGCCCGTTGCAGCAGCGCGTGCGCCAAGGCGGCCGAACTAGGCGAACCTGCTACCAGCGTCGTCGCCGCCTTGTGCAGCCATTCATCATCGATATCCAGCGAGGTAATGGCGGAGACGATGCGCTGTATATCGGTGTCGCCACACAAGGTATTGATGACGGTGAAATGCTTCTGCAGCGGTCCCGGTGCGGCGAGTGCCGGATCGGCAAATCGCCGCAACACCTGCGACAGCAAGGCATCGTTGTCGCGGCGTTGCGCTGTCCACGGCTGCACCAGCAAGGTTTCAAGCACCGGGACTTTGCTGGATTGTGAAAGAGCGTAATCCGCCAGCCCGGTAAACAAGGCATCGGCTGCGCGAACCTGCGCGCCCGTGAGTGCCAGGAATAGCCCCGTCTTGCCGGGCATGCGCGACAACAGCCAGGAACCGCCGACGTCCGGATACAGGCCAATCGAAATCTCCGGCATCGCCACCCGCGACTGCTCGGTGGCGACGCGATGACTGGCGCCGGCCATCAAGCCAACTCCGCCGCCCATCACGATGCCGTGGCCCCAGCACAGCACCGGCTTGGGATAGGTGTGGATCAGGTAATCGAGACGGTATTCATGCGCAAAGAAATCGGCGGCATAGCGATTGGCGGCCACGTCGCCGCACGCATCAGAGACATGGTGCTCCCGCATTGCGTGATACAGATTGTGCAGGTCTCCGCCCGCGCAAAATGCTTTCTCGCCAGCCGCCTGCAACACCACCAGTGCAATGCCGATCTCGTCGGCCCAGGCATGCAGCTTGTTCGTCAGCAAATGCACCATGTCCAGCGACAATGCATTGAGCGTTTTTTCCGCATTGAGCGTGGCGACTCCGATGCGCATGCCATTGGCGGCAAGCCGTTCCTCGAACAAGACGGAGGCCGTCATGCATTCCTCCATTGCGGCGCGCGCTTTTGCAGGAAGGCATTGACGCCTTCCTGCTGGTCATGGGTGTCGAACAGGTCGACAAACGCTTCGCGCTCCTGCGGCAGCGCTTGCGCAAGCGGCTGATGGCGCGCACCCTGGATCAGGCGTTTGCAGGCAGCGATGCTGATGGGACTCTGCCTGTCCGCCAGCTTCGCCAAGGCCAGCGCGCGTTCCTTCGCTTTGCCGGCAGGCACAACTTCTTCAACCAAGCCGATTTGCAATGCCGTGGCCGCGTTGATACGCTCGCCCAGCAGGATCATACGTTTGGCCCAGCCCTCGCCGACCAGCCATGACAGATTCTGCGTGCCGCCGGCGCAGGGCAGCAAGCCGACTGCAGCTTCGGGCAGTGCCATTTGCGCTTGCTCTTCGGCGATGCGGATGTCGCAGGCAAGCGCGCATTCCAGGCCGCCTCCCATCGCATAGCCGTTGATAGCGGCAATCGTCACACCGCGAAAACGCGACAGCGCTTCGAATGCTTCGCCGAAGCGTCGCGCCATCTCGCGAGCCAGCGCCTTGTCTCCCTCGGCGAACTGTTTGAGGTCGGCGCCTGCGGAGAAGAATTTCTCTCCCTGGCCGGTCACCACCAGGCTGACGATGTCGCGGTTCGCATTCAGGTCGTGCACGAGTTGCGTCAGTGCGATCAGGCCGTCCCGCGTAAACGTATTGGCAGACGGATTGGACAGGGTGACGACTGCGGTATGGCCGGTGATCTCGACCTGCAGGTTGGTGTAATTACTCATCGAATCTCTCCAGTAGAAATGGTGTCCAGCAAATGGCGCGCGACGATGTTGCGCATGATTTCGTTTGTGCCTTCGAGGATCTGGTGCACACGCGCGTCGCGCATCAAGCGCTCCAGCGGATACTCGCGGGTGTAGCCGTAGCCGCCGTGAATCTGCAGCGCTTCATTGCAGACCGTAAAGCCGATGTCCGTCGCCAGCCGCTTGGCCATCGCGCAATACGCTGTTGCGTGCGGCGCCCTGGCGTCGAGCTTGGTCGCGGCCAGCCGCACCATCTGGCGCGCGGCTACCAGCTCCGTCAGCATGTCGGCAAGCTTGAACTGGATCGCCTGGAAATCCGCCAGCACACGATCGAACTGCCGACGTTCGGTCACATACCGCTGCGCGGCGTCGAGCGCGCCTTGTGCCGCGCCCACCGAGCAGGTGGCGATGTTGATACGGCCGCCATCCAGGCCGCGCATCGCGATCTTGAAGCCTTCGCCTTCCTGGCCCAGCAGATGGTCGGCCGGAATGCGGACGTTGTCGAAGGTGATCGCGCGCGTCGGCTGGCTGTTCCAACCCATTTTTTCTTCCTTGCGGCCGTAGGTAATGCCCGGCGCATCGGCCGGGACCGCGAAGGCGGAAATGCCGGCCGCACCTGCGCCCCCGGTGCGCGCCATGACTACCAGTAGATCGGTGTCGCCGGCCCCCGAAATGAATGCCTTGCTGCCATTGAGGACATAGCCGTCCGCGTTGCGTTCGGCACGCGTCTTCAATGCGGCGGCATCCGAACCTGCGCCGGATTCGGTCAGGCAGTAGGAGGCCAGTTTCCTGCCGCCGGTCAGCAGCGGGCCCCAATGCGCGCGCACCGCAGGCGCTCCCCAGGTGCATAGCATCCAGGTCGCCATGTTGTGGATCGTGAGATAAGCCGTAGTGGACGGGTCCGCCGCAGCCAGCTCTTCGAACACGATTGTGGCGTCCAGCCGCGACAAGCCCAGTCCACCGGCTTCCTCCGGTGAATAGATGCCGCAAAAGCCGAGTTCGCCCGCCTTGGCGAGTGTGCTTTTCGGGAACAGTGCATGAGCATCCCAATGCGCGGCATGCGGGATCAACTCGCCGGTGGCGAAATCCCGTGCCGTTTGGCGAAACGCCAGTTGCTCTTGCGTGAGATCGAAATCCATTGCAGCTCCCGCATCACTTAAGTGCAATGGTGGTATTGACGCCGACCGACAAGCTGTTGTCATCGAACCAGCGCTGTGTCACGGTCTTGGTTTGGGTATAGAAGGTCACGACCTGCTTGCCGTACGGACCAAGGTCGCCCAGCTTCGACGCACGCGAACCGGTAAATGAGAACAGCGGAACCGGCACCGGGATCGGCACGTTGATACCGATCTGGCCGACGTCGATCTCTTCCTGGAACTTGCGCGCGGCCGCGCCGGACTGCGTGAAGATCGCCGTGCCGTTGCCGTTCGGATTGGCGTTGATCAGGTCGATCGCTTCGTCAAGCGTGGCCGCCGAGGCAAGGCAAAGTACCGGGCCGAAGATCTCCTGATCGTAGATGCTCATGCCGGGTTTGACGCCGGAGAAGATCGTCGGACCGACGAAGTTCCCTTGTTCATAGCCAGGCACATGCGGGCGGCGGCCGTCGAGCTCCAGCGTTGCGCCTTCCGCCACGCCGCGCTCGATCAGGCCGAGCACACGTTCGCGTGCAGCACATGAGATCACCGGCCCCACGTCGGTACCCGGCTCGACTCCGGCATTGATCTTGAGCGTCTTTGCGGTTGACACCAGATCCGCTATCCAGTGCCGGGCGTCTCCGACCAGTACTGCCACGGATACGGCCATGCAGCGCTGTCCAGCGGCGCCGAAGGTCGCACCGACCAGGCTATTGATGGTTTGTTCCTTATTGGCGTCCGGCAGGATGACCGCATGGTTTTTCGCGCCCATCATGCACTGCACGCGCTTGCCGGCCAATGAGGCGCGCTGGTACACATGCGTGCCGACACGGGTGGAACCGACGAACGACACAGCCTTGATATCCGGGTGGTCGCAGATCGCATTGACCACGTCTTCGCCGCCATGCACCACGTTCAGCACGCCGGGCGGAATGCCTGCTTCCAGCGCCAGTTCAGCGAGCCGCATCGTTACCAACGGATCCTGTTCCGAAGGCTTCAGCACGAACGTATTGCCGCATGCGATCGCCATCGGGAACATCCATAGCGGAATCATCGCAGGGAAGTTAAAAGGTGTAATGCCGGCGCATACGCCCAGCGGCTGCAGCAGGGTATAGGTATCGACGCCATTGGCGACATTGTTCGCTAGTTCGCCCATTTGCAGGCCGCCGATGTTGGCGGCATGTTCGACGACTTCCAGCCCGCGGAAAATATCGCCTTCCGCATCGGCGAGCGTCTTGCCTTGCTCTGCCGTCAGAATAGCCGCGAGTTGCTTCATGTTCTCGCGGATGAGTTGCTGATACTTCAGGAAAATACGCGCGCGCGCGCCGATCGGGGTCTTGCGCCAGGTTTGGAAAGCGCGCTTGCCGCTGGCGACCGCCGCCTGGATTTCCTCCGGCGTGGCGAACGGCACGCGGGCCAGGACTTCCTGGGTGGCGGGATTGACGACATCGCGCCATTCCCTGGCCGATGACTCGACAAGTTCGCCGTTGATCAGTAGCTTGACTGTGGGGACAAAGGGAAAGGCGGCCGCATGGGCCTGTGCTGGATTGGTCATGGTCTGTTTCCTCGAATCAGGGCTGTGCTGCAATCGCTACAGCCAGATGATGTAAAGGGAACCGGCACACCAGCCTTCCTTGCGCTCGTGCACCGGCCCCGCGAACTGAGCGCTGCAAGAAAGGACATTGCGCGCCCCGGTAACGCACCCTCCGTGCACGACCGAGACCCAAGGAATGAAGGTGGAAGCAAAATCGAATAAGGCCCTCTCGCTGCGCACTGCATGGCACAGGCGATACGTGACCTTCATCGAATCGCTGCCCTCCGCAACCATTCCTGATAGATCATCAGGCCGGTATCCGGGCTTGCAAGACTTGCCGCATCGCCTTCCCGGTCCATCGACCAGTGGCGTGAAAGACGCGACCACACTTGCTTACCGTTGCGGGGGCAGCAGCGGCATGGTGTCACATACATAGACACGCACCGCTTTCCCGTTTAACTGCACGCCGGAATCGGCGGTGCAGCACCTGATGATTAACGATAACATCAATTTACGTTAACGTAAACGTAAATACAAAATACGCATGTTTTGCCGAATGAGGGCGCAATGCTAGTGCAGTTTCATCCTCAAGAAAAAAGCCCGGGCCTTGAGGGCCCGGGCTTTCCGGTAAATCGAGGTATTACGTTGGCGCGTCAGTTGAAGGTCTTGCCTTCGGCCGCCAGTTTTGCCAGCAGCGGTGCTGGTTTCCAGGCTTGGCCATGACGGCCTTTCGCATACTTTTCCATTGCCATCACAACGTTCTGCAGGCCAACGGTATCGGCGTAGAACATCGGGCCGCCGCGGAACAGCGGGAAACCGTAGCCGGTCAGGTATACCATGTCGACGTCGGATGCGCGCTGGGCGATGCCTTCCTCGAGGATGTAAGCAGCTTCATTGACGAGTGCATACACCAGGCGTTCGACGATTTCCTGGTCGCTGATCTTGCGGCGCTCGATGCCGAGATCGGCCGAGTGCTTGACGATCATGTCGTTTACGACTTGCGCCGGATAGGGTTTGCGGTCGCCCGGCTTGTAGTCGTACCAGCCTGCTCCGGTCTTTTGACCGTAACGGCCCATTTCGCACAGCAGGTCCGCAGTCTTGGAATAAGTGACTTCCGGCTTTTCGACGTAACGGCGTTTGCGAATTGCCCAGCCGATGTCGTTGCCTGCGAGGTCGCCCATACGGAACGGACCCATTGCGAAGCCGAATTTTTCAATCGCCTTGTCCACCTGCTCGGGCGATGCGCCCTCTTCCAGCAGGAAGCCGGCCTGACGGCTGTATTGCTCGATCATGCGGTTGCCGATGAAACCATCGCAGACGCCGGAAACAACGCCGGTCTTCTTGATCTTCTTCGACAGCTGCAGGGATGTAGCGAGAACATCCTTGCCTGTTTTTTCGCCGCGCACGATTTCCAGCAGCTTCATCACATTGGCCGGGCTGAAGAAGTGCAGGCCAATCACATCCTGTGGACGCTTGGTGAAGCTGGCGATCTTATTGACGTCTAGTGTCGAGGTGTTCGATGCGAGGATTGCGCCCGGCTTCATCACTTCGTCCAGCTTCTTGAATACCTGTTCCTTGACGCCGATCTCTTCGAATACCGCTTCGACCACGATATCGGCCTGGCCAATATCTTCATAGGACAGCGTGCCGGTGATCAGGCCGACGCGCTGGTCGAATTTTTCCTGGGTCAGCTTGCCCTTCTTGAGCGTGTTTTCATAATTCTTGCGAATCGTCGCCAAGCCCTTTTCCAGCGCTTCCGGTTTCATTTCGAGAATCTTGACCGGGATGCCGGCATTCGCGAAGTTCATTGCAATACCGCCGCCCATGGTGCCGGCGCCTACGACCGCAGCCGACTTGATGGGGCGTGTCGCCGTGTCTTCCGGTACATCAGCCACCTTGCTGGCCGCGCGCTCGCCAAAGAAGGAATGGCGCAAGGCCTTGGATTCAGTTGTCTGAACCAATTCCGTGAACAGTTCGCGTTCATACTTCATGCCGTCATCGAATTTCTTGGTGACGGAGGCGGCGACGGCTTCCACGCACTTCAACGGCGCCGGGAACGGACCAGCCATTGCGCGCACGGTGTTGCGGGAGAACTGGAGGAAACCTTCGTAATTCGGATAGTCGACCTTAATGTCGCGCACCTTCGGCAGCGGACGCACATCGGCAACCTTGTCGGCGAAGGCCATTGCGCCTTCCATCAGGTCGCCCTGGACCAGCTCATTGAACAGGCCTGTCTTCGCAAGTTTGTCCGATGGCACGGGATTGCCAGAGACGATCATGTTCAAGGCCATTTCAAGACCGAGTACACGCGGCAGGCGCTGTGTTCCACCAGCACCGGGCAGGATGCCGAGTTTGACTTCCGGCAGTGCGATTTGGGCAGCCGGCGATACCACGCGATAGTTGCAGCCCAAAGCGAGTTCAAGACCGCCACCCATGCAAACGCTATGAATCGCGGCAACTACCGGCTTGGTGGAGCTTTCAACGACGTTGATGACTGTGTGCAGAGTCGGTTCCGCCAAGGCTTTCGGCGAATTGAATTCCTTGATGTCGGCGCCGCCCGAAAATGCCTTGCCCGCGCCGGTGATGACAATCGCCTTGACCGCATCGTCGTTCAGGGCTTGCTTCATGCCGTCGACGATGGCGCTACGGGTCGTATGGCCGAGGCCGTTTACCGGGGGATTGTTGAGCGTGATGACGGCTACCGCGCCGTTGACCTTGTATTCGGCAGTCATATCTCTTCCTTTTAAATTAGATGTCTGTGAGATTGTCGATTCATTGATTGCGGCGTGTGGCTACCGTGCGGAATCACGATGAATCGCAAGCTGTATCGAGGCTGGCAACCACTATTTTTGGTTTTGGAACGCCTAACTATACCGCAAAAAAGCACGGACGTATTATTTTTGGCAAAAAAAACGAGCCTGAAATAATAGACCCGTAGACCCGGTTTGCCGATGCAAGTTGCAGACGCTGTTACTGCGCTTTCATACGCAATATGACACCTTTTCTCTGGTCGTCGGCATAGGATCGACGCGTCCGGACGCAACCTCGTCCATGATCAGCAGGTTCTGCGTGATGGCATCATGGTCTTCTTTCGAAAACGGTTTGTTGTAGCTGGTAATAACGCCCTTATAGCGGCTCTTCAGGCTTTCCAGCGCCGCAAGGATCTTCGGACCTTCGGTAGAATTGGCCTGCCGGATGGCAAGATATAAAAGGTGCATGCCGTCATAGCCTTGGGCAGCGCTTATGGGCGATGGAATGCGGTCGGTCTTGAACGCGCGTTTATAGGCCAGGAGAATACTATTCTTGCTACGTGAACCCAGAGGATGACGCCTTATGGCTGACCTTCTTCCAGCAGGTTGGATAGACGCTTCACTTCTTCGGCAATTTGCTTCGGCATGGACTCGGCGGCCCAGGCGCGGAAGTCGCCCGATGCATAGGCCAGCGCATTGCGGTAATACATATAGGCGTTGATGCGGTTTCGTACAAAGTTGTTCTGGATGCGCGTGACCTTCCCCGGCGCGCCCATGACGATGGAATTAGGCGGGATGACCGTGCCTTCCTTAAGAAAGGCATGGCCGGCGACGATGCTGTTTTCGCCGATCACACAGCCATCCATAATGGTGGAGTTGATCCCGATCAGGCAGTTGTCGCCGATGGTGCAGCCATGGATGGTGCAGTGATGCGTAATCGAACAGTGGCTGCCGATGAGCGTCGGCGTGACATCGCCGATATGCAACATCACGAAGTCCTGGATATTCGTGTATTCGCCGATCACGATTTCCTTGTGTTCGGCACGCGCGACGACATTCATCCAGATCGACGCATGTGCACCGACCGTCACCTTGCCATACAGGAGTGCGCTGTCGTGTACGTAGGCGGGATTGTTCAGACTGACGTCCGGTCCGATTACAGGCATATCACTCCCTCACAAGATTGAACAAAACAAGGCGAAGTGCATGGCACCCCGCCTCGGATCTTCTGTAGCACGCAATAAAACTGCTCTACACTTCGAGCCATTCCTTGCGGATGGCGGCATTGGCGCGCAAGTCGTCGGGCGTGCCCTCGAACACGATCGCGCCATGGCCCATCACATACACCCGCTGCGAAATCTCCATCGCAATCGCCAGCTTCTGCTCCACCAGCAGGATCGAAATACCCCGGTTCTTCAACGCCTTCAGGTATTCCGCCACCAGGTCCACGATCTTCGGCGCCAGTCCTTCGGTCGGCTCGTCAATCATGATCAGGTCCGGGTCGCCCATCAGCGTACGGCACAAGGTCAGCATCTGCTGCTCGCCCCCCGACAACACGCCGGCTGCCGTATGCTGCCGTTCCTTCAGGCGCGGAAACATCTGGTACATGTCGTCCAGCGTCCAGCGCGGCTTCTTCTTGGCGCCCTTGCCGTTCTTTTCGCCCAGGATCAGGTTTTGTTCCACCGTGAGCGTCGGAAACACGTCGCGGTTTTCCGGCACATACCCGAGTCCCTTGTACGCAATCTCGAACGCTTTCAGGCCGCTGATTTCCTCGCCCTTGAACTTGATCGAGCCGGTCACGTCGACCTGCCCCATGGTCGACTTCACCGTGGTCGAGCGCCCCACGCCGTTACGCCCCAGCAGACTGACGATTTCGCCTTCGCCCACCTGCAGGTCCACCCCGTGCAGCACATGGCTCTTGCCGTAATACGCGTGCAGGTCCTTGATTTCCAGTAATGCTGCCATTTATGCTGCCTCCGCCGGTGCATGGCCGCCCAGATAGGCTTCCTGCACTTTGTGATTGCCACGAATATTCTGCGGGGTGTCGCAGGCGATCACTTCGCCATACACCACCACCGCAATCTTGTCGGCCAGGCCGAATACCACGCTCATGTCATGCTCCACCATCAACAGCGTCTTGCCCACCGTCACCTTGCGGATCAGCTCGACCGCCGCATCCGATTCCGACCGGCTCATGCCGGCCGTCGGCTCGTCCAGCAAGATCACCTCGGCGCCGCCGGCAATCGTGATGCCGATTTCCAGCGCCCGCTGTTCCGCATAGGTCAGCAAGCCGGCCGCCGTATCGCGCCGACGGCGCAGGCCGATTTGCTCGAGCACCGCTTCGGCCCGCTCCTGCGCATCCTTCAAGCCGTTCAGGCGATGCCAGAACGAGTACTTGTAGCCGAGCGACCACAGCACCGCGCAGCGCAGGTTTTCATACACTGACAAGCGGTGGAAGATGTTGGTGATCTGGAAACTGCGCGACAAGCCGCTGCGGTTGATCTCGAATGGCTTCAACCCCAGGATGCTCTTGCCGTTCAGCAGGATCTCGCCCGCACTGACCGGGAACCGGCCCGAGATCAGGTTGAACAGCGTGGACTTGCCGGCGCCGTTGGGGCCGATGATCGCAAAGCGCTCGCCCTTGGGCACACTCAGGTTGGCGCCGCGGATGATTTCCGACTTGCCGAAGCTCTTGCGCACATCTTTCAATTCAAGGGAATACGCGCTCATGCCGTGGCCCTCCGGATCTGTTCTTCAATTTCGCTATTCACTTCGCCCCACACGGTTGCAAATGATTTCTTGGTTTTCCAGAACGCCAGCCCGCCTGCCGCCAGCAGTGCCAGCGCAATGCTCCAGCCAGTCGGCGCCGCGGTATCGACCATGGTGCCAAACAGCTTCATTTCGGTGCCATTCACCGATTCCAGCGTGTAGTGGTACAGCATTTCGATGACCATGATCACCCCCACCAGCGCCACCAGCCCGGCCGCGCACATGGCCGCCATCTGCGGCCAGATGCGCTTGAACTTGCCGTACTTGGCCACGCGCAGGTTGAGCATGATGATGCCGGCCACACCGAACGGGGCATACATCACGATCAGGATGAAGAACACGCCCAGATACAGCTGCCAGGCCTTGGTGAAATCCGACAGCATCACGGTCAGGAACACGCCGATGATGGCGCCGATCATCGGGCCGAAGAAGAAGCCGACGCCGCCGATGAAGGTGAACAGCAGCACCCCGCCGGAACGGATCGCGCTGACGTTTTCGGCCGTGACGATCTCGAAGTTGATCGCCGACAGCGCGCCCGAGATGCCGGCAAAGAAGCCGGACAGGATCAGGGTCAGGTAACGCGCCCACTGGGTGTCGTAGCCGATGAACTCGACCCGCTCCGGGTTGTCGCGCACCGCATTGATGATGCGTCCCAGCGGGGTTTGCGTGAACGCATACATGCCGATGGTGGCGATGAACAGCCAGGCGGCGATCAGGTAATACACCTGGATCTGCGGACCGTAGGTGATGCCGAGAAACTTCTCGCCATACACCCGGTTGGTCGAAATGCCGCCTTCGCCGCCGAAGAACTCGGGGAACATCAGCGAGCAGGCGAACACCAGTTCGACGATACCCAGCGTGATCATCGAAAAGGTGGTGCCGGATTTCTTGGTGGTCACATAGCCGAACAGCATGCCGAAGAACATGCCGGCGATGCCGCCGACCAGCGGAATCATCGTGACCGGCATCCACATCTGGCCGGCGCTGGCCAGGTTCATCGCATGGATGGCAAAGAATGCACCCAGGCCGGAATACACCGCATGGCCGAACGACAGCATGCCGCCCTGCCCCAGCAGCATGTTGTAGGACAAGCCAAAGATCATCACGGTGCCGATCTGCGACAGGATCGACAGCGACGCGCCGGACTTGAAGAGCAGCGGCGCGATGATCAGCCCCACCGCAAACAGGCCCCAGATGATCCAGCGCGCCAGGTTCATCGGCTTGTACGTCATTGTTTTATTCATGGTCAAGGTAGTCATGTTCATTAGCCTTCCCGTGTTCCCATCAGGCCGCGCGGGCGGAAGATCAGGATCAGCACCAGCAGCAGATAGGGCATGATCGGCGCCACTTGCGAAATCGTCAGTTTCAGCACCGGGAAGCCGAAGGTGTCCGGCGTGACCGTGGTGCCCAGTCCTGCCAGCAGGGTGGCAAACGAGTAATCCAGCGCCACCGCATAGGTTTGCAGGATGCCGATCAGCAGCGAGGCGAGCAAGGCGCCCACCAGCGAACCCATGCCGCCGACCACCACCACCACGAAGATGATGGAGCCGACCGTGGCGGCCATGCCGGGTTCGGTCACGAAGGCATTGCCGCCGATCACGCCGGCCAGTCCGGCCAGCGCACAGCCGCCGCCGAACACCAGCATGAACACGCGCGGCACATTGTGGCCGAGCGCTTCGACCATGTCCGGGTGCGTGAGTGCAGCCTGGATCACCAGCCCGATGCGGGTCTTGGTCAGGACCAGGAAGATCGACACCAGCATCAGGATCGCGATGAGCATCATGAAGCCGCGATACATCGGGAAGGTGGTGGTGAACAGCGTGAACAGCGGACCGTCGAGTTCGGCCGGAATCGGATACGGCACCGCGGCGCGGCCCCAGATCAGCTGCACCAGTTCGACCAGCACGTACGACAGGCCGAAGGTGAACAGCAGTTCGGGAATGTGGCCGTACTTGTGCACCGAGCGCAAGCCGTAGCGCTCGACCACGGCGCCGATCACGCCCACCAGCAAGGGCGCCACGACCAGCGCTGGCCAGAAGCCGATCTTGACGCTGATCGCATAGGCGAAGTAGGCGCCGAGCATGTAAAAGCTCGCATGCGCGAAATTGAGCACACCCATCATGCTGAAAATCAGCGTCAGGCCGGATGAAAGCATGAACAGCAGGAGCCCGTAGCTCAAACCGTTAAGCAAGGTAATTAAAGTGAACTCCACGAGGCAACCCCTATTTCAAAATTCTTGTACGACCGTACTTTTTTTAGACAATAAAAAAGCAGCGTGTCTGGTGCGACACGCCGCCGGGGAACATGATTAGTTCGTCGGACGCTTCATCTGACAGGACGTCGGCTGAGTGGCAACGAAGGCATCGAGTTTGACATCGGTCTTCCAGCCGTAGCCGGTGTTTTCCTGGTCGAACTTCACATCCTTGCCATTGACCTTGGTCCAGGTCGCGATATACAGCGGCTGCTGCAGTTGATGGTCGGACTTGCGCATCTCGACGTCACCGTTCAGGCTTTGGACTTTCATGCCTTCGAGCGCCAGTGCTACCTTGAGCGGATCGGTCGACTTGGTGTCCTTCATCGCCTTGGCTACCATCGCAAGGCCGGTGTAGGTAGCCATTGCATAGTAGTCGTCGTTGTACTTCTTCTTGAAGCCTTCGACGATGTCCTTGCCAACGAATTTTTCATTGTTGGGATTCCAGTAGCCGACGTATTTGACACGCTCGGCTCCTGCGGAACCCATGGCGGTCGGAACACCGGTGGTGCTGGCGTAGTAGGTAAAGAAGTTTGCCTTCAGATCGGCTTCCTTGGCGGACTTGATCAGCAGCGCCAGGTCTGCACCCCAGTTGCCGGTGATGACAGTATCCGCGCCCGATGCCTTGATCTTGGCGACATAGGGAGCGAAGTCCTTGACCTGTCCGATCGGGTGCAGGTCATCGCCAACGATCTGGATATCGGGACGCTTGCGCTTCAGGTATTCCTTCGCAGCACGCGTGACCTGATGACCGAACGCGTAGTTCTGGCCGATGATGTAGACCTTCTTGATCTCCTGGTCCTTGGCCATGTAGGAAGTCAAGGCTTCCATCTTCTGGTCGGAATTGGCGTCGAAGCGGAAGTGCCAGAAGCTGCACTTGCTGTTGGTCAAGTCGGGATCGACCGCGGCATAATTCAAGAACAGGACTTCCTTGCCCGGATTGCGTTCGTTGTGCTTGTTGACCGCGTCGATCAGGGCAAGCGCAGCACCGGATCCGTTACCCTGGATGATATAGCGGTAACCCTGGTCGATTGCAGTTTTCAATTGAGACAGCGATTCCTGCGGACTCGCCTTGTTATCGAAACCGACGATCTCGAAGGTGTTATCGCCGCCCCATTTCTGCGCATTTGCCATTTCGGCGATGTACTGCCAGCTCTTAAATATGCCTTGTCCGACCGGTGCGAATGGTCCCGACAGAGGATCGATAAACGCCATCTTCACCGTTTCTGCATGCGCCGTAGCGGGACCGGCGAATGCAGCGGCCAAAGAAAGTGGAATGATGAGGGATTTGAATTGGATAGCCATTTGTCTCTTCCTTTATAGGTGTTTTGTGTTTACAGCATATCGATGGTTATACCCGGTGTAAAGCACGGAAATCAAAGGAATCTAACTGGTGTTTTGCATGGCTTTTCCCTTTCGTGCGTGAGTCGATTCTGGCCCAGAAATAGTGCAAAAAACCGTACTGCCGCACAGGCTGCCGCATTGCCGATAAGGATGCGCGCCTGCCTCGCATTCCGTTAGTCGTCATGACCATCGTTGCGCGATAAGGTGTTGCTGTCGGATACATTCGCCGCATTGCAGCGAAATGCGGCATGGACCGCTTCGGTACCATGCCGCTGAGAGGTGATGCTTAGGACGGGCGTGCCGGACGCTTCATCTGGCACGAATGCGGCTGAGTGGCGACGTAGGATTCGATCTTCTGATCCATGTTCCAGCCATAGCCGGTATTTTCCTGGTCGTACTTGACCTTCTTGCCGTCGACTTTTGCCCAGGTGGAAATGTAGAGCGGTTGCTGCAACTGATGGTCGGCTGCGCGCATTTCCACATCGCCATTGATCGCCTTGGTTTTCATGCCTTCAAGCGCGAAGGCAACCCTGGTCGGATCGGTCGTGTTGGTGTCTTTTACGGCTTTCGATACCATTTGCACGAGGGTATAGATGTCCTGGACATAGAAGTCGTCGTTGTACTTCTTCTTGAAGGCCTCAACGATTTCCTTGCCGGAGAAGGTTTCGTTATTCGGGATCCAGTAAGCGACCTGTTTCACCATGCCTGCGGTAGCGCCGCCCATTGCGGTCGGCACGCCCGACGTACCGGCGTAGTAAGTGTAGAACTTGGCGGTCAGGCCAGCGTCCTTGGCTGCCTTGACCAGCAATGCGAGGTCGGCGCCCCAGTTGCCGGTAATGACGGAATCAGCGCCGGAAGCCTTGATCTTGGCGACATACGGCGCAAAGTCCTTGACGGTCGCGATCGGGTGCAGGTCGTCGCCAACAATCTGGATGTCCGGACGCTTGCGCTTCAGGTATTCCTTCGCTGCGCGGGTGACCTGATGGCCGTGCGCATAGTTCTGGCCGATGATGTAGACCTTCTTGATCTCCTGGTCCTTGGCCATGTAGGAAGTCAGAGCTTCCATCTTCATGTCGGAATTGGCGTCGAAGCGGAAGTGCCAGAAGCTGCACTTGCTATTGGTCAGGTCAGGATCGATTGCCGAGTAATTCAGGAATACGATTTCCTTGCCGGGGTTACGTTCGTTGTGCTTGTTGACCGCATCCACCAGGGCCAGGGCGACGCCGGAGCCGTTGCCCTGCGCGATGTAACGGTAACCCTGATCGATCACGGTCTTGAGCTGGTTCAGGGATTCCTGCGGGCTGCCCTTTCCGTCGAAGGCTTGCACTTCGAGCGTATGGTTGCCAGCCCACTTCTGCTGGTTTGCCATTTCAGTGAACATGCGGAAGGTGTTCAGCTGGTTTTGTCCGATAGGAGCAAATGCGCCCGACATCGTATCGATCATCGCAATCTTGATGACATCTGCGTGTGACGCTGGAGCAGCGAACGCAGCCGCGACGGAAACTGCCAAAACGAGTGGGCGAATCTTCTTCATCATGTGTCTCATCCTTATGTAGGGTTACTTGCTACTCATTGGATCAATGGCCGTTCCGGCTTCTTGTAGTGGCTTCTTGTTGTGTTAAACGTGGCGGAGCGCTTCCGGTCATGTAGTCGGAAGCCGATACTCCTTGAACTGTTCGCGAATGCGGTTCTTCAGCACTTTGCCGGTCGCACCAATGGGCAGCGCATCGACGAAAGTGACATCGTCGGGCGTCCACCACTTCGCGATCTTGCCCTCATAGAACTTGATGAGTTCTTCCTTGGTGACTTCGGCTCCTGGCTTCTTCACCACGACGAGCAGCGGGCGCTCGTCCCATTTCGGATGGAATACGCCGATGCATGCAGCTTGCTGCACGGCAGGATGCGCCATCGCGATATTTTCGAGATCGATCGTGCCGATCCACTCGCCGCCGGACTTGATGACGTCTTTGCTGCGGTCGGTGATCTGCATATAACCATCGGCATCGATGGTGGCGACGTCGCCGGTCGGGAACCAGCCGTCCTGCAGCACATCGCCGGCCTCGTTCTTGAAATAGCTACTGATGATCCACGGCCCCTTGACCAGCAGGTTGCCGTAGGTCTTGCCGTCCCAAGGCAGTTCCTTGCCGTCGTCGCCGACGATCTTCATGTCGACGCCGTAGATCGCATGACCCTGCTTTTCGAGGATCGCCTGCTTCTTCTCTTCAGGCAGATCCATGTGATGGCTTTGCAATGTGCCGGCGGTACCCAGCGGCGACATTTCCGTCATGCCCCAGGCATGCACCACTTCGACGCCGTATTGCTGGCGGAAAGTCTTCATCATTGCGGGCGGACAGGCCGATCCGCCGATCACGGTGCGCTTGAAGGTCGAAAACTTCAGATTGTTTTGTCCGACATAGGTCAGCAAACCGAGCCACACGGTGGGCACGCCCGCGGAGAACGTCACCTTCTCCTGCTCGAACAGTTCATAGACCGATTTGCCGTCCAGCGCCGGACCGGGGAAGACAAGCTTCGCGCCGGTCAGCGGAACCGAATACGGCAGACCCCAGGCATTGACGTGGAACATCGGCACCACGGGCAGGACCGAGTCGCGCGCCGACACGTTCAGGGCGTCGGGCATTGCGGAAGCATAGGAGTGCAATACCGTCGAGCGGTGAGAATACAGCGCGCCCTTGGGATTGCCTGTGGTGCCGGAGGTATAGCAAAGACTGGAAGCGGAGTTTTCGTCAAACAGCGGCCATTCGTACTGGTCGGAATTTTTTTCGAGCAGTTCTTCGTAGCACATCAGGTTGGGAATCTTGCTCTCGGCCGGCATGCGGTCCTTGTCGCACATGGCGATGAAACCCTTGACCGTCTTGCAGTGCGCGGCGAATGCTTCGACCAGCGGCAGGAAAGTCATGTCAAAGAACAGATACATGTCTTCGGCATGATTGGCGATATAGGCGATCTGCTCGGGATGCAGGCGCGGATTGATGGTGTGCATCACTGCGCCGGAGCCGGAGATTGCGTAGTACAGCTCCAGGTGGCGATAGCCGTTCCATGCCAGGGTCGCCACCCTGTCGCCTATCTTGACGCCAAGGCCGCCCAGTGCATTTGCCATCTGGCGCGAACGCTTGTGGCAATCGCGATAAGTGTAGCGATGGATATCGCCTTCCACGCGGCGTGAAACGATCTCATTGCTGCCGTAGTAACGGTCAGCGTGCTTGATGATGCTTGAGATGAGCAAGGGCTGGCTCATCATCTGGCCCATCAATGGGCTCTTAGGAAATTCCGTCATCATGCCTCCTGCCTCGTAGTTAGAATTCTTCTTCCAGAGCCGGTGATGAATGCAGCAGATCAATCAGCCGCATTCATCACCGGCTCTAACGAAGCATGATTTTTGAACGACCGTACTAAAACCGTCAATGACTTTCGATGACGCACCGCACCAATGTCATGTTCAAGACTTTTTACTCGGTAACGGATTTGTAGATGGTGTTTTTCGGTCGCGCCATCACGCGACGCAACATTGGTTCAAAAAATTCCAGCGGAAGCGTGTCGTAATCGGGGTCGAATGCAGGCGCGTCGTACTTTTCGCAAAACTCCAGTGTGGCATTGTAGAAAGATTCCCCGGCGAACTGATCACGCAGGTTGCGGTTCATGCCGAGATGATGGAAAAAATAGTAGCCTTGAAAAATGCCATGCTTTTCCACGATGGCATGGTTTTCCGCACTGACGAAGGGCTTGAGGATGGCTGCCGCGATATCCGGATGATTGAAACTTCCAAGTGTGTCGCCGATATCGTGCAGCAACGCACATATCACATACTCTTCATCACGCTTGTCGCGATAGGCGCGCGTCGCGGTCTGCAGACTGTGCGTCAGCCGGTCGACCGGAAAGCCGCCGCAGTCGCCGTCCAAGAGGCGCAAATGAACGAGCACGCGATCCGGCAAGGCAGCGGCATAGCTTTTGAATTCATCACCGATGATTTTCCAGTCGTCGGCGGTGCTTTCCTGCATGTCGCGAAAGGTGGCGCGCGGGTGAGCGATAGTCTCCATGGGATTCTCTTTCTTTTGGTGTTAGTCGCGGTAGGAAGGATCGATGCGATCGAGGCGACGCAACAGTCCTGGCCATGCCAGCATGCCGCCTTGTGACTTGGTGACGGTACGCGCCTGTTGCTGCGCACCGCTGATAATCGCTTGCGGTATGGAGATCAGATCGCTACCGCCTGCCTGTGCACGGATCTGTATCATGCAAGCTGCTTCGAATATGTACATGTTGACGAAGGCATCCGCGATTGTCTTACCCAAGGTGAGCAAGCCATGGTTGCGCAGCATCAGATAGGTTTTATTGCCCAGGTCGGCAACCAGGCGCGGCTTTTCCTCGTCATTGAGCGCCACACCTTCATAGTCATGATATCCGAGGCTGGAGAGCACAAAGATCGACTGCTGCGATAGCGGCAGCAAGCCATTTTTTTGCGCCGACACCGCAACGCCGTTGATGCTGTGGACATGCAGAACGCATTGCGCGTCATGACGGACTGCATGAATCGCGGAATGAATCGTGAAACCTGCGGGATTGATCGGAAATGGCGATTCTTCGATCTTGTTGCCGTTCATGTCGATTTTTACCAGCGATGACGCAGTGATTTCGTCGAACATCATGCCGTAGGGATTGATCAGGAACTGGTCTTCGGTACCGGGTACGCGTGCGGTGATATGGGTAAAGATCAGATCGCTCCAGCCGAAATCGGCTACAAGACGATAACAGGCGGCAAGGTCCACTCGGGCTTGCCATTCCTCGGGAGAAACCCGGTCTTTTAGGGATGGGATGGCCAGTTTTTCGGGCGCGTTCATATGGGGTCTCCTCTTCTCTGTCAAAATGAAGGCTTGTGTAGCTACTTCAGCATAAACCTTTGCTGCTCGACTCCTCCTTTAGGGAAGGAAACGTTACAGCAAATTTTGTGACGCAGTAGAACCAGGCACAAGCCGCTCAGGTCGGTACAGTATCGTTATATCGCCCCGCATAACACTGTCAACTTCTTAACATTTCCGATGCAAAATCGCAGTATCGACCAGATCGACAAGGCAAGCGTGTTGCGGCGTTCCTGGCTATCCGGTTTTTCCGACGACGTGATCGATGTCGCGGCGGCCTGCGGAACGCTGCGTTCGGCGGAAGACGGCACACTCATCCATGCCCGCGGTGCGGAAGCGGACGGTTTCTATACCATCGCCAGCGGCGCGGTACGCTTCACCCGCGCGACGGCAGACGGCCAGTCCACCACCATCGCCGTGCTCGACGCGCCAAACTGCTTCGGGGAGATTTCCCTGTTCGACGGTTTGCCTCGTACCCACGACGGACATGCTTCGGGTCCTACCATTCTGCTATTTCACGCAAAGACCGATTTCAAGCGGCTGCTTGCGCGCTATCCGTCGATCTACGAACGCTTTGCCAAAGTATTGAGCATGCGCCTGCGTGCCACCTTCGATCTGGTCGAGGAAGCCGTGGTCGCGCCGCTGACTCAGCGGCTCGCGCGTCGCCTGCTTGAACTGGCACACATCAAGCCTTCACCCCTGAATGCCGCAGTCGACGCGCGCGGGCGCGAAGTGCCACTGACACAGGAAGAACTCGGGCACTTGCTGGGCAAGTCGCGGCAAAGCATTTCCAAACAGTTACATGCGTGGGAACAAAACGGCTTGATAAAAACCAAATATGGACGCATATCGATCAGGCAGCCCGAGGTTCTCGCATCGCTCGCCTATCCCGAACAAACGAGGAAACGGACCGTAAAGCCTTTAGCGCCACTCCCGGACACGTCCTCACTCAAGGAAGTTTCATGAATGCACCTCAGAAAGGCCTGGTCCACTACCGTGTGGATGAATTGCCTTTTGAAAACTCGTTTGCCGGCTTGCCCGCTTCGTTTTATACGCGCCTGCAATCGACCCCGGTTCCTGCGCCCTACCTCGTCGGTGCCAGCGCCTCGGCCGCAGCATTGATCGGACTCGATGTGACCGCATTGAGCGAGCAGCATGCGATCGACGCTTTTTCGGGTAATCGCGTATTACCCGGATCCGAACCGCTGTCAGCCGTCTATTCGGGCCATCAGTTCGGTGTATGGGCCGGTCAGCTCGGCGATGGGCGAGCGATCCTGCTGGGCGATGTGCCGGCCATGGACGGCTCGCATCCGGACCGCTTGGAGCTTCAGATCAAGGGTGCCGGCTTGACGCCCTACTCCCGCATGGGAGATGGCCGCGCAGTGCTGCGTTCATCGATACGCGAATTTCTCTGCTCGGAAGCGATGGCCGCGCTTGGCATTCCGACCTCGCGTGCCCTCTGCGTGACCGGCTCCGACATGCTGGTAATGCGCGAAACGCCGGAAACCAGCGCGATCGCCACCAGAATGGCGCCGACCTTCATCCGTTTCGGCTCGTTCGAGCACTGGTTCTACAACGACCGCAAAGATGAATTGAAGATCCTTGCCGACTATGTCATCGATCGCTTTTATCCTGCGTTACGTGCGACGGCGCAGCCTTATGCGGCACTACTGACCGAAGTGACGCGTCGCACCGCCGAGCTGATGGCGCAGTGGCAAGCGGTCGGCTTCATGCATGGCGTCATGAATACCGACAATATGTCCATTCTCGGCCAGACCATCGATTACGGGCCATTCGGCTTCATGGAAGCCTTCGACGCTGGACATATATGCAACCATAGCGATCATCAGGGTCGCTATGCGTACCATATGCAGCCGCGCATCGGTCAATGGAATTGTTTCGCGCTTGGGCAGGCATTGTTGCCGCTGATAGGCGAAGTCGATGATGTCCATGTGGTGCTGGCAATCTACAAGTCTGCCTACGAAAACAAATTCGACCAGCTCATGCATGCAAAACTCGGCCTGCATAGCAATCTCCCCGAGGACGGCAAGCTCATCGAAGCCATGCACGAGCTGATGCAGAAAACCCATGTCGACTTCACATTGTTCTTCAGACGTCTTGCGGGACTTCAGGTCGACAATCCTGCGGCTGATGAAGGCATCCGCGATTTATTCATCGATCGTCCTGCCTTCGACGCATGGGCTGCGCAATATCGCCTGCGCCTTCGTCAGGAAAACAGCGACGATGCGGTACGCAAAGCCGAAATGCATACCGTGAATCCGAAATTCGTTCTGCGCAATTACCTTGCACAAATTGCGATTGAAAAAGCGCAAAATAAGGACTTTTCCGAAGTTGCCCGCCTGCTCGCTGTCCTGGAACGCCCGTTCGACGAGCAGCCCGAAAACGAAAGCTATGCTGAACTGCCGCCCGACTGGGCAAACGAACTTGAGGTGAGTTGCTCATCATGACAAACAAAGTAACGAAGACCGACGCCGAATGGCGCGCCGCACTTGAGCCTCTGGAATATCAGGTAACCCGCCACGCGGCGACTGAACGCGCCTTTACCGGGAAATACTGGGATCATCACGAACACGGCATCTATGTTTGCGTATGCTGCAATACCCCGTTGTTCGAGTCCGATACCAAATTCGATTCGGGTTGCGGCTGGCCCAGCTATTTCAAGGCACTGGATCCGGCCAATGTTTCCGAGCGGATCGACCGCAGTCATGGCATGATACGCACCGAAATTCTCTGCAATGTGTGCGACGCGCATCTCGGCCATGTATTTCCGGACGGTCCGCCTCCCACAGGGCTGCGCTACTGCATCAATTCCGCGTCGCTGCGTTTTGAACCCAGCTAATCACGCCTTTACGAAAGATCCTCCACCGATATGAAGTTCCTGTTCGATCTCTTCCCGGTCATTCTCTTCTTTGCAATGTTCAAATGGGGAGAAGGCCATGCGGACTCCGCGCAGGCCCTGGCGCAGCAGTACTTGTCCGGATTGGTCTCCGGCGGCGCCGTGACCGCCACCCAGGCGCCGATCATGCTTGCGACAGCGGTGGCAATCATCGCGACGATAGGACAGATCGGCTATCTGCTCATGCGTGGAAAAAAGGTCGATACCATGCTGTGGGTGTCATTTGCCATCATTACCCTGTTTGGCGGAGCGACCATCTATTTTCACAATGAAACTTTTATCAAGTGGAAGCCGACCGTGTTGTATTGGTGTTTCGGCGCGGCACTTGTCGTCAGCCAGTTTCTGCTGGGTAAAAACCTGATTCGCCTGATGATGCAAAAGCAGCTTTCCTTGCCGGATGCGGTATGGCAAAAGCTGAATTTGTCCTGGGCTGCATTCTTCGGCGCAATGGGCTTGGTCAATCTGTATGTGGCCTATAATTTTTCCACAGCGTTCTGGGTCAATTTCAAGCTGTTCGGCTTTACTGGACTCATGCTTGCCTTTGTGATCGCACAAAGTCTGATGTTGTCGCGCCATGTCAAGGATCAGCAATGAGCGAACGTATCGAGAAAATTCGTGACCGGCTCATTGCAACTTTCGCACCGCTGGAATGTCAACTCGACGATGAGTCCCACCTGCACGCCGGTCATGCAGGTGCCGCTTCGGGCGCAGGCCACTACAAGCTTCGCCTCGTCTCTGAACGCTTTGCCGGCCTGAATCGCATAGCGCGGCACAGGCTGGTGTATGATTGCCTCCGTGACATGATGGCAACTGAAATTCACGCCATCAACATCATTGCCGTCGCGCCGTCTGAACTCTCCGCGTAGACGCGCCTGAATTTGGTTTAATCTCTTATTTTTTTCAGATGTTAGGACTACATAAATGACTTTGAAACCTGCTCGCCTGCTGATGTTGCTTGTCGGCGCTCTTGCTATGCCAGTTATGGCGCAAAACCTCGCCGTCGTGAACGGCAAACCCGTTCCCTCCTCGCGCGCCGATGCCATGGTCAAGCAACTGTCGGCACAAGGCCAGCAGGACTCGCCGCAACTGCGCGCGATGGTCAAGGAAGAGTTGATCAACCGCGAAATCCTGATCCAGGAAGCCGACAAGCTGGGCTTGAGCAATTCGGCCGAAGTGAAGAATCAGGTCGAAATCGCCCGCCAGTCGATCGCGATTCGCGCGCTGGTGCAGGATTACCTGAAGAAGAATCCGGTCAAGGATTCCGAGATCCAGGCTGAATACGACAAGTTCAAGTCCCAGGCCGGCGACAAGGAATACCATGCCCGTCACATCCTGGTTGAAAAAGAAGACGAAGCCAAAGCCATCATCACCAAGCTCAAGGGCGGCGCCAAGTTCGAAGAGCTCGCCAAGCAATCGAAAGATCCGGGTTCGGCAGCCAATGGCGGCGACCTCGATTGGGCCTCCCCTGCTTCTTTCGTCAAGCCATTCTCGGATGCGATGACTGGTTTGCAAAAAGGCCAGATCACTGAAACACCGGTCAAGACCCAGTATGGTTTCCATGTGATCAAGCTGGAAGACGTGCGCGCTGCCAAGATCCCGACACTAGAAGAAGTCAAGCCGCAGATCGCCGAATCGCTGCAACAGAAAAAGCTGCAGGCTTTCCAGGAAGACCTGCGCAAGAAAGCAAAAATTCAGTAACAGCTTGCGGGTGGTGTATTCAGGCCACCCTCGCCTTCGGGCGAACAAACAAAAAGCGCTCCATTCGGAGCGCTTTTTTTATACCGTTGTAGTGCTTCGACCATAATGGCCAGACTGACGTTGGCGGATTCGTGCATGACTCCGCCAACATATAGACAGCGTACTTTTTACCCAACCCACTTCCGCGCATTGCGGAACATGCGCATCCACGGCGAATACTCGCCCCAGCCTTCCGGATGCCAGGAATGCTGCACCGTGCGGAATACACGCTCGGCATGCGGCATCAATACCGTAAAGCGGCCGTCCGGCGTGGTGACCGATGTGATGCCTTGAGGCGATCCATTCGGATTGTACGGATAGGTTTCGGTCGGCCTGCCGTTATTGTCGATCCAGCGCATCGCGACGATGGCTTCGTCGATATTGCCGGTCTGCGAGAAGTCGGCGTAGCCTTCGCCGTGCGCTACCGCGATCGGGCTCTGCGTACCCGCCATGTCGTTGAAGAAGATCGATGGCGAGTTGGTGACTTCGACCATTGCAAGGCGCCCTTCGAATTGCTCGGACTTGTTGCGCGTGAACTTCGGCCAGGCATGCGCGCCCGGAATGATCGATTTCAGATTGCTCATCATCTGGCAGCCATTGCAGATGCCGAGTGCAAAGGTATCGCCGCGGTTGAAGAATATCGAAAACTGTTCGACCAGCTTGGCGTTGAACAGAATGGTTTTCGCCCATCCTTCGCCGGCACCCAGCACATCGCCATACGAAAAACCGCCGACCGCGATAAAGCCGCTGAAGTCATCAAGACGCGCCCGGCCGGCAATCAGGTCGCTCATGTGCACGTCTACCGAAGTAAAGCCGGATTTATGCATCACATAGGCGGTCTCGATATGCGAATTCACACCCTGCTCGCGCAGGATGGCAACCTTGGGCTTAGCGCCGGTTGCGATGAATGGCGCGGCGATATCGACCTGCTGCTCGAAGGTGACGATAGGCGTCATGCCGGGATCGGCGGCGTCGAGAATGCGTTCGTATTCCGCATCCGCGCATGCAGGGTTGTCGCGCAGACGTGCGATGCGCCAGCTGGTTTCGCTCCACAGGCGCTGCAGTTCCGTACGCGGCTGGCTGTAGACCAGTTTGGCGTCGCGCATGACTTCGATCACATCGCGATCGTTGAGCTTGCCGATGATGTGGCTGCAGGCACCCAGATCGTATGAGCGCAGCACGGCCATCACGTCGGACTTCTGCTCTGCCCTTACCTGGATCACGGCACCCAGTTCTTCATTGAACAGGGCGCGCAGCGACAGTTCGTTGCGGCGCTCCGCTACCTGGCCTGCCCAGTTCTTGGAATCACCCCAGTCGGATGCATGCTCGCCTTCCATTGTCAGGATGTCGAGGTTCAACGACAAGCCGGTACGGCCGGCGAATGCCATCTCGCACAGCGTGGTGAACAGGCCACCATCGGAACGGTCGTGGTAAGCAAGCAGCTTGCGTTCGTTGTTGAGTTGCTGGATCGCGCAGAAGAAGGCCTTCAGGTCTTCCGGGCTGTCCACGTCCGGGACTTCATTGCCAATCTGCTGCATCACTTGCGTCAGCGCCGAAGCACCCATGCGGTTCTTGCCGCGTCCGAGATCAATGGCGATCAGCACCGTGTCGCCGGCGTCGGTACGCAACTGCGGCGTAAGCGACAGCCGCACGTCCGGCACCGGGGCAAACGCGGACACGATCAGCGATACCGGCGATGTCACTTCCTTGGCGCCGCCTTCATCTTTCCAGGTGGTGCGCATGGAAAGGGAATCCTTGCCGACCGGGATGCTGACACCGAGCGCCGGGCACAATTCCATGCCGACGGCCTTGACCGTATCGAACAGCGCCGCATCCTGACCCGGCTGGCCGCAGGCGGCCATCCAGTTGGCGGATAGCTTGATGTCCGAAATGTCAGCGATAGGTGCGGCGGCGATGTTGGTCAGCGCTTCGCCGACCGCCATGCGCCCGGAGGCTGCCGCATCAATCACCGCGAGCGGTGTGCGCTCGCCCATGGACATGGCTTCGCCGCGATAGCCTTCGAAACTCATGGTCGTGACCGCGCAATCGGCAACCGGCACCTGCCATGGGCCGACCATCTGGTCGCGCACCGAAGTCGCGCCCACGGTACGGTCGCCGATGGTGATCAGGAAGGACTTGTCGGCAACGGTCGGCAGGCGCAAAACGCGCTGCGCAACTTCGGCCAACTCCATGCCGGTCAGGTCGACCGGCGGATATTCGTTTTGTACATGCGTCACGTCGCGATGCATCTTGGGCGGTTTGCCGAGCAAGACTTCCATCGGCATGTCGACCGGGTTATTGCCTTGTTCGGGGTCGATCACCTTCAGTTGGCGCTCTTCGGTCGCGGTACCGACTACCGCAAACAGGCAGCGTTCGCGCTCGCACATGTACTGGAACAGCGGCAGGCTATCCGGCGCAATCGCCAGCACATAGCGCTCCTGCGATTCATTGCTCCAGATTTCCTTGGGTGCCATGCCGCTCTCTTCCAGCGGGACCTTGCGCAGGTCGAAGATCGCACCGCGCCTGGCATCGTTGGTGATCTCCGGGAATGCATTCGACAGGCCGCCCGCACCGACGTCATGGATAGACAGGATGGGATTGTCGTCGCCCATGGCCCAGCAGGCATTGATGACTTCCTGCGCGCGGCGCTCCATTTCAGGATTGCCGCGCTGTACGGAGTCGAAATCGAGGTCGGCGGTATTGGTACCGGTTGCCATCGACGATGCGGCGCTGCCGCCCATGCCGATGCGCATGCCGGGGCCGCCGAGTTGGACCAGCAGGCTGCCGACCGGCAGGTCATGCTTTTTGGTGTGCTTGGCGGAGATATTGCCCATTCCGCCCGCGATCATGATCGGCTTGTGATAACCCTTTACCGCGCCGCCGATATTCTGTTCGTAAGTACGGAAGTAACCGCCCAGATTGGGCCGGCCGAATTCATTGTTGAATGCCGCGCCGCCGATCGGACCGTCGATCATGATCTGCAGCGGCGATGCGATACGATCCGGCTTGCCGTAGATGCCGGCCTGCGCATGCGGCGCACGCTGAGCCGCGGGTTCGGCGGCATCGCGCGCATTTTCCCAAGGCTGCACCGCATGCGTGATCATCAGGTTCGACACGGTAAAGCCGGTCAGGCCAGCTTTCGGCTTCGCGCCCCGTCCGGTTGCCCCTTCGTCGCGAATCTCGCCGCCCGCGCCGGTGGACGCGCCGGGAAACGGAGAAATCGCGGTCGGGTGGTTATGGGTTTCGACTTTCATCAGGATATGCGTGAGCTCATCCGATGCTTCATACACATTGCCGCCCGCAGCGCCACGCGGATAGAAGCGCGATACGGTGGCACCTTCGATGACCGACGAATTGTCGCTATAGGCAACGACGGTGCCCCTGGGATGCAGCTGGTGCGTGTTCTTGATCATCCCGAACAGCGACTTGTCTTGCTTGACGCCGTCGATGGTCCAGTCCGCATTGAAAATCTTGTGGCGGCAGTGCTCGCTGTTGGCCTGCGCGAACATCATCAATTCAACGTCGGTGGGATTGCGTTTCGCCTGCGTGAAGGCATTGAGCAGATAGTCGATCTCGTCATCGGACAACGCAAGCCCGAGTTCGCTGTTTGCCCGCACCAGGGCATCCTTGCCGCCGGCGAGCACATCGACGAATTCCAGCGGCTTGGCATCGAGTTCACGGAACAGGCCGGCTGCCTCATTGGCGTCGCGCAGCACGGCTTCGATCATCCGGTCATGCAATAGCGCGGCAACCGCCGGAATCGCGCTTTCCGGCAGCTTCTTGGCACCGCCCAGGAGGCCGGTTTTCATCTGCACCCGATAGGAAATCCCGCGTTCGACGCGCTTGATATGGACCATGCCACAGTTATGGACAATATCGGTCGCTTTGCTGGCCCATGGCGAAATGGTGCCGAAACGCGGAATGACAATGAATTCTTCTCCGTCCGCGCTGCCCGCAAAGGGCTCGCCGTATGTCAGCAAGGCATCCAATCGTCCGATCTCATCCTTGCTGGGCGCGGACGCCGCCTCGATGAAGTGCAGGAAACGGCCGGTAACGCTGACGATCGCGGGCTCGACTTCTTGCAATTGTGACAAAAGGCGCTGGGTACGGAAGGCAGACAGGGCATTGGAGCCCGGCAGAATCAACATGGCGGCGAGAAAATTGATGCAGCGGTGGCCGGTTGGCGACCCGACTGCGGGTTAAATCGGGAAACCGCGATTATACCGCGACGCCGCATCATGGCATCCTGCCAAGCCGGTCTTTGTCACGGGTATTGCGTAACAGCCGACCTGATTGACGCACTTCGACGGCACCCTGACGGTATGCTATCGTTGCCATGCCGATCATTTTGCTTAAGCGAGTTCTGTCCGCATGAACCCCCTCACCTCCAAATCGATTCCTGCATTGGCCAGGTATTCACGTCATTCCCTGGTCGATGTCTGTCTTGAAGAAGCGGAAAAGACGAAGTCTGTTTTCACCAGGCTGTATCCGGATGCGGCGCGCGCCGCTGGCGATCATGCAGATGCAATGCGCGCGGCGGGCGTCGAACTGTCGCCGTTGGCGGGACTGCCGGTTTCCATCAAGGATCTGGTCGATATCGCGGGAGAAACCACGATGGCGGGCTCAACCGCATTGCGGGATACGCCCGTGGCAACGTCCGACGCCCCGGTAGTGAAGCGTTTGCGCATTGCCGGCGCTGCGATCGTGGGTAAGACCAACATGACGGAATTCGCATTTTCCGGGGTGGGGCTGAATCCCCATTACGGTACGCCGGTCAATCCGGCCGACGACGAAATCGCACGTATCCCGGGCGGATCATCGTCCGGCGCGGCGGTATCGGTCGCGACCGGGCTATGCGTTGCGGCAATCGGTTCCGACACTGGCGGTTCGATCCGCATTCCTGCCGCATTGTGCGGCATCGTCGGTTTCAAGCCGACCGCGCGACGCGTACCCACGGCGGGCACCATTCCGCTGTCCACCACCCTGGATACGATCTGTGCGATGGCGCGCTCGGTCGATGACTGCATTCTGGTCGACAGCATCATTGCAGACAACTCTTTGTCCATTCCTGATCTGCCGCTGGCAGGCATACGGCTTGCGGTGCCGGCGACGGTGATGCTCGACACGCTCGATTCCCATGTTGCGGCATCGTTTTCCCGCGCCTTGGCCCTGTTATCGGCAGCAGGCGCAAAGATCGTTGATGTGTCCTTTACCCTGTTAGGCGAAGCGGCTGACCTGAACCAGTTTTCCGGTGCGGAATCATTCGCCTGGCATCGCGGCCTGCTTGCGGCACGGGAAAGCGAATACGATGCGCGTGTAGCCAAACGCATCAAGAGCGGCGCCGCCATGAGTGCGGCCGACTACATCGACCTGCACAAAAAGCGGCGTGACTGGATCACCCGCATGGAGGACGCGCTTGGTCCCTTCGATTCGTTGATCATGCCGACGGTACCCATCGTAGCGCCGCCCATTGCCGAACTCGAAGCGTCGGAAGAAGCTTTTTTCAAGGCCAATGGCCTCCTGCTGCGCAACCCGTCGGCAATCAATCTGCTGGACGGTTGCGCGGTTTCGCTCCCTTGCCATGAAGAAGGCAGTCTGCCCGTGGGACTGATGATCGCCGGACCTGCGATGGCGGATCGCAAGGTGCTTGCGGTTGCGCGCGCAGTAGAAAACGCATTGCAATCAAATCAGTAAAAACAAAAAGGCGTGAACCGCATTGAATCACGCCTTGCCGTCGTCATTTCGTCACTATTTTGATATGGCGCGCCAAGTATCGATACATCCGTAAGGCAACAAACCGCAAATTCCTTTCGCGGCCCTGCCGTTCTGGTAAGGCTTGTCATGGCAATGGTCGGAGTATCATTGCCGCTTCTCTGTCGCCGGTTTTCAACTATGTCTTTCGTTTTTTCCGCTTGTCGCCGCAAGCCGCTTTCTTTCCGATCATCGGTTGGATCGCCAATAAGTTCATGGATTGCGCCGCTTCTGATGACATTGTCCGGCGTCGTGACAAGCGCTGCCGAAGCGGCCCCACCCTGCAGCAAGCAGACGCCGGTGAAATCGAGCTGCGAAATCGCCTTGTCTGCATTGCACCCGACCCAGACGGCGGTCGGAAAGATCACGGTAGAGGAAAGAGCAGTGCGCATGTCGGCGAACATGGATTTCGTGAAGTACACAGCGAAGCGCCCGATCCCGGTCGTGCAAGCGCCGGACGGCGGTTTCTATCTGACCGACAGCCATCATCTCGCAAGCGTATTGTCCCGGCTCGGAGCGGGCAAGGTAACGGCGGAGGTGATCGGCCGTTTCAGCGAACCGCGCACCTTCTGGCAAGAAATGGAGAAGCGGCACTGGGTCTGGCTGTTCGATCCGAAAGGCAATCCGATCAAGCCGGCCGCCTTGCCGCGCCGGATTACGGATCTGCAGGACGATCCATATCGGGCGCTTGCCAGCTATGCGCAGGATGCCGGCTACTTCAAGAAGACCGATGCCTATTTCATGGAATTCCACTGGGCCCGCTATTTCGGCCAGCGCATGAATTGGCAATCGATAGACCGCATGAACCTGCTCGCGGCAATCCGGCAAGCGGAACTATTTGCGTGCCAACCGGAAGCGCGGAATCTGCCGGGCTATGCCGGTCCATGCAAGGCTAATTCTCAGTAGTCTTCCAACACCAGCTTGCCGATGACGCGAACAGTTTGCGCAATCACAATGGCCAGTTCGCACGCCAAACCGCGACACGGAATAAAATCATGCTCTCGAACTAGAAATGTGTCCCGTGGTCTACGGATCATTCCATTCGTAGCCCTCTTTACATTTCAGCATTCCCAGGCAAATACGTGACACAAAAACAGGTTGCGGTTATCGGAGGCGGCGTCGTCGGCGTCTGTACCGCTTATTTTCTGGCCGAAGCGGGACATGATGTCGTCGTCATCGAACGTCATCACAATGTCGCGCAAGAAGCCAGCTTTACCAATGCGGGGATGGTGGCGCCCGGCTATGTTGCGCCAAGTGCGGCACCAGGCATGCCGCGCAGGATCCTGTCGTCGCTCTTTCGCAGCGAATCCGCCGTCACGCTCAAGGCGTCTACCGAACGCGCGCTGTGGCGCTGGGCCCGCAGCTGGCTCGACGAATGCGAGCTGGACCGTTACCGCATCAACCGGTCGCGCATGCAGAGAATCGCGTTTTACAGCCGCAATCTGCTGCATCTGATGCGCGAGCACTATCAGATCGATTACGAACAGACCCAAGGCTTGCTACAGCTGTTTCGTTCGGAAAAAGACCTGGCTTTCGTGCACCCGGCGATCGACATGCTGGCGGAACAGGATATTCCCTTTCTGATGCTCGACCCCGATGGCGCGCGCGCAGTAGAGCCGACGCTGGCCTCGCATACACCGCTGGCGGCCGCGCTTTATCTGCCGGAAGATGAAACAGGCAACTGTCCCCTGTTTGCCAAGCGGCTCAAGTACATCGCGTCTTCCATCGGCGTGCAGTTCCATTTCACCAGCACTGTCGAAGCCCTCGAACCCGAGGCAGGCGGCATCGGGCTGCGCATAAACGGCAACCGCTTCTCTGCGGATGCGGTCGTGGTCGCCGCCGGTGCGGATAGCGCACGCCTGCTAAAACCGCTGGGCATCCGGGTGCCGATTTATCCGGTCAAGAGTTATGCAGCGACTGCATTGATCAAGAACTTCGACCACGCGCCGCGAGCGGCGATGGTGGACGAAGCGTATAACGTCAGCCTCGCGCGCATGGGAGGCCGTATCCGCCTGGCCGGCATTGCAGAGATCGGTACGCGCAACAACGAGCTTCAGGACCGGGCATTGCGGACACTGGTGAAGGTTGGCAGCGACTGGTTTCCGCATGCCGCCAGCTATGCAAAGTCGAATTTCTGGTGCGGGACGCTGCCCTCCTTGCCGGACGGCCCTCCTTTGCTGGGGGCCACGCCTGTGCGCAATCTTTTTATCAACATCGGCCATGGTGCCCATGGCTGGACCATGGCTGCCGGATCGGGCAAGGTCGTCGCCGACCTCGTCTCGGGACGTGTGCCGGAAATCGACCTGGATGGATTGACATTGGCGCGCTATGGATAGAGTCGAATGTATTGTTATCGGTGCCGGCGTGGTTGGACTGGCGGTGGCTCGCGAACTCGCGCTTGCGGGGCGCGAAGTGCTGGTCATCGAACAGCATGCGGCCATCGGAATGGAGACCAGCTCACGCAACAGCGAAGTGATTCATGCCGGCTTGTATTACCCGACCGGCAGTCTGAAGGCGCACCTGTGCGTCCTTGGACGCCACGCCTTGTATGCCTACTGCCTTGAACGCGCGATACCTCACCGTCGCTGCGGCAAGCTCATCGTTGCCGGCAATGATGCCCAGGCAGCAAAGCTCGCGCTGATTCATGCACAGGCGCATGCGAACGGCTGTCACGAAGTGGCGCAGCTCGATGCCGCTGAAGCCAAGGCCCTTGAACCGGCACTCCATTGCGTTGCAGCCCTTTCGTCGCCAAACACCGGCATCATCGACAGCCATGCGTACATGCTGTCGCTGCAGGGTGATGCCGAAAACGCAGGCGCGCTCTTCGCGTTCGACAGCAAGGTGACCGGCGCCGGATTGACAGGCGACGGCTGCGTGGTGCAGGCATGCAGCAGCGACGGTACTGAAATCGAATTGAGCACGGATCTTCTGGTCAATTGTGCGGGCTTATGGGCGCCCCGGCTTGCGCACCGCATCAAAGGCCTCGACCAGGGCATTACCCCGACCGCATGGTTTGCCAAGGGGAACTATTATTCGCTGGCCGGAAAAGCGCCTTTTACCCATCTGATCTATCCGGTGCCGGAACCTGGCGGACTGGGCGTCCATTTGACGCTGGACCTTGGGGGTCAGGTGCGCTTCGGGCCGGATGTGGAATGGCTAAGCGATCAGGATGGCGGCATCGATTACCGCGTCGATCCCCGGCGGGCGGACAAGTTTTATCGTGAGATCCGGAGTTACTGGCCAGACCTTCCCGAGGCCGCACTGCAACCCGCGTATTCCGGAGTAAGACCGAAAATCAGCGGGCCGGATTCGCCGACTGCCGACTTTCTGTTTGCGACGCATGGCAGCCCGCATTACCTGGGCTTGTACGGCATCGAATCACCAGGCCTTACCGCATCGCTTTCTATTGCAAAGCATATAATGACCGTTGCCGGCGACGTGAACCGTGCCTTGCCGGAGTAAGCCTGTCCGCTTTCTTATCCATTCGACCAGCTCGCATGACAGAACATTTGCCTAGTACTCGCATTCCCAACGGAACCGGCAATTCCTTCATGCATGATCCAACGGCGCTCTACACCGTTGACGAAGTGCGTAACATCGAGCGCGATACGATGTCCGCGCTGCCGCCTGGCACGCTCATGCAACGCGCCGCCAAAGCGGCCACGACGCTGGCACTTAGCCTGCTTCAGCTGCAGCCTGCCGCGGCCAAGGTATTGCTTGTCGCCGGTCCGGGCAATAACGGCGGCGATGCGCTCGTGATGGCGTGCCTGCTTGCCGATGCCGGCTTGCATCCGACCGTCATGGTATGCGCCGATCCTTCCAGGCAGCCGGAGGATGCGCAGCGTGCGCTGGAACGCGCGCAGGCAGTGGGCATAAGGTTGATTGCGCCTAATGCCGATGCTATCCGCCACCCAGTCGATTGGGACCTTGTGGTTGATGGACTATTCGGAATTGGTCTGGCACGGCCGATCACGGATTCCTTGCGTACGCTGGTGGAAGCCATCAACGCCTTGCCCTGCCCGGTGCTTGCGCTCGATGTTCCCAGCGGCCTCGATGCCGATACCGGGACCGTAGTGGGCGGCGCGGACGGCATTGCGATAGTGGCGACACATACCCTGACTTTTATCGGCAACAAGGCCGGTCTGCATACCAGCGAAGGCCGCGATCATGCCGGCGAAGTACGTGTCGCCGGCCTTGATATCGATCTCATGCCGTTCGGCCCATCGACTGCGCGTCTTGGCGGCATTCACCTGTTTTCCACGAACCTTAGGAAGCGTCGTCACAGCTCGCATAAGGGAAGCTATGGTGACGTGACCGTGATCGGAGGCGGTCGCGGCATGGCGGGCGCCCCTGTCCTGTCGTCGCATGCTGCGGCAAAGTGCGGCGCAGGCCGGGTGTTCACTGCGTTTGTCGATCAGACTCCGGCCTATGATTTCCTGCAACCCGAACTGATGTGCCGCCACGTCGTGGAAATCGAAACCTTCACCGGCGTGCTTGTGGTGGGGCCCGGCCTCGGCACATCGCAGCAAGCAAAGGAAGTGCTGGAAAAGGCGCTGCTCAGCGACTGTCCTCTTGTGCTGGATGCGGATGCGCTGAACCTGCTTTCTGTCGACGAGACCTTGCAGCAAGCGCTAAGAAAGCGCAGCGCGCCATCCATGTTGACACCGCACCCGCTGGAGGCGGCGCGCTTGCTGCAGACCGATACGCGCAGCGTCCAGGCAGACCGGATGAACTCAGCTCGCCGATTGGCCCAGCAGACCAATGCGGTGGTTGTGCTGAAAGGTTCGGGTAGCATCGTGGCGCGCGCTGACGGGGCGCTGGTCATCAATCCAACCGGGAACCCGGCGCTGGCCACGGCCGGCAGCGGAGACGTATTGGCCGGCATCTGCGGAGCGCTTCTGGCCCAGACGTTTCCCTGCTGGGAAGCGGCGCTTGCTGCAGTCTGGGTCCACGGCGCGGCCGCCGATGCGCTCGTGCGCGATGGCGTCGGACCGATTGGACTGACGGCGAGCGAATTGATTCCTGCCGCTCGGCGCATTCTCAATCAATTGACGGAGCAGCATGCACAACGCCACGTCCCGCGCTAACCTATGGCTTGGCATTGCCTGCCTGGTCGCTGGCCAGTGGACTCTTACGCTGCTCGATACCGCCGGAAAACTGCTGACTCAGGCCGGCTACCATGTAGTGATGATTGCATGGATGCGCTACACGATTAATACCGTCTTCATGGCGGCCACCCTTGCGCCGCTGTACTACCGAAAAACCGGACGCAGTATCCTGGCAACCCAACGCCCCGGCCTACAGATATTTCGCGCCGCGATGCTGCTTTTTTCAACCATCGTGTTCTTCTCGGTACTGAAGATCGTGCCGCTTTCCGAAGGCACCGCAATGAATTTCTGCGCGCCGCTGATCGTGCTGGCGGTATCGCCATGGCTGCTCAAGGAAAAGAGCTATCCGTCGCGCTGGGTTGCCGTCGGCATCGGCTTTATCGGCATGCTGATCGTGATGCGTCCGGGCGGAGGGATCGTGCCGGCAGGTGTACTGCTTGGCGCCGCATCCGCCATCATCTTCGCCGGCGTATCGGTACTGACCCGCAAGACCAACCAGACCGACCATCCATTAGTGACGTTATTCTACGGAGGCTTGGTCGGCATGATTGCCAGCACGCTGATCGTTCCATTTTTCTGGTCATCCCATATGCCGACCACACGCGAATGGCTGATCCTTGCGTCGACCGGCATCACCAGCACGGTCGGACATTATTTCGTCAACAGCGCCTACAAGCATGCGGAAGCCTCGCTGCTGACGCCGTTCTTCTATCTGCAGATTATTTCAGCGACGGGAATGGGCTGGCTGGTGTTCAATCAATTGCCCGATACCTTGACCGCCCTTGGCATCGGTATTATCTGCGCAAGCGGAATGGGAATCGCCTACGTCGAGCATCGCCGCATGCACAGGCAGGCCGCCTTGTAGTGCGCAGCTTTTCGCAACCGACTTTTCAGGTAAGGCGACCGGCGGAAATGGTGATGGTTCGCTTGCACCGCGCGGCGATCGACGGATCGTGCGTGACCAGCACAAGGGTCGAGCCGCGTTCTTCATTGAGCTCGAACATCAACTTGATAACGGAGTCGCCAGTAGCGGCATCCAGACTTCCTGTGGGCTCATCCGCGAACAAGAGAGGCGGAGTTGTCACAAATGCGCGTGCGAGCGCGACACGTTGCTGTTCGCCGCCCGACAGGAATTTTGGATAGTGCCGTAATCGGCTGGAAAGCCCAACCCGGCCGAGCATTGCTTCCGCCTTCGATCTGGCCTCGTCATCGCGCCTGAGCTCCAGCGGGAGCATGACGTTTTCAAGGGCGGTGAGATGGGCAAGCAACTGGAAAGACTGGAATACAAATCCCAGCTTGGCTTGACGCAAGCCGGCACGTCCGTCTTCATCCAATGCAAAAATATCGACGCCGTCCAGCTTTACCGTTCCTTCGGTAGGCATGTCGAGGCCGGCAAGCAAACCAAGCAAGGTGGACTTGCCGGATCCGGACGCGCCTACGATTGCGAGCGTCTCTCCTGGACGGACGGTAAAATCGATACCACTCAAGATGGTTAGCTCGCCCGTTGCATCGGTGACGCGCTTGCTCAATCGAACGACTTCAATTGCAGGTGTTAAGGAAGGTCCAGGCATGCGTGATAATGGTAAGAAATATAAATCCGGGATTAATAACTTAAGATGGCTGGCGGCGCTGTCGTTCTTCTTCTTTGCAACGTGCGCCTATTCTGCATCAAAAACCGTGCTTGTGCTCGGTGATAGCCTGTCGGCGGAGTACGGCCTCGCACGCGGCAGCGGCTGGGTAAGTTTGCTTGAACAACGCCTCAAGCAATCGAAAATCGACGCGGTCATTGTCAATGCAAGCATCAGCGGCGAAACCACTAGCGGAGGCAAGGCGCGGCTACCCGCCCTCCTCGGTCAGCATCGACCGGATATCGTGATCGTCGAACTGGGTGCCAATGATGGTTTGCGTGGACTACCGGTTGCATCGGCGGAGGGGAATCTGCGTGACATGATCAATGCCTCGCGCAAGGCGAAAGCCAACGTGCTTCTTGTAGGGATGCAGATCCCCCCCAACTACGGCCGTGAATACACACAAAAATTCTCGGGCATGTATGAAAAACTTTCGAAGGAAACAAAGATTTCGTTCGCACCATTTTTACTGCAAGGTGTCGCCAATCAGCCCAAGCTGTTCCAGTCCGACCGCATACATCCACTGGCTGAGGCGCAGCCAATCATTCTGGAAAATATCTGGCCTTATCTGAAGCCGTTGCTGGGCAAGTAAATGGAATTTCTTTCTGCTGCAGAGTTGCTTTGAACATAAAAAACCGCTCGTGATAACGAGCGGTTTTTTTCAAGGCATGCAGCCTGCAATTATTTCGTATCAGCAGTTTCTGCGTTGTTGGACGAAGCCACCGGCTTCAGTATTTCGACCTTTGCTTTCTTCTTTAACGCCTCCAGATAGGCCAGGGCTTCCTGTTGGGCCAATGCGCCTGCAATCTGTTGCTGTTCTGCCTGGCGGCGTGCCACGTCCGGATTTGCCGGCTGCGCCACCTTGTTGATGCGGTAAACGCCGTATCCTTGCGCGCCCAGATCAACGCCCACATAGGCAGGAAGCTTACTCGTATCGGCTTTCATTACTGCCGACAGTGCCGCACCGTTCATGCCTTCCGCCTTGGCGCGGGACACGGTCTTCGCCTGGCCGAAGCCAGCGGTGTCGCTACCGGCTTTCACCGCAGCGAGTTTCGCCTCGCCAGCTTTTTTCGCCAAAGCCGCCGCCTCCTCCTGGACCACACGCTCTCGCACGATTGCCTGGACCTCTTCAAACGGACGTTTACTGACCGGTTTGTATTCGAGGACTCGCCCTGCGATCAAGGTATTGGGTGACACCTCTACGGCTTCGGTATTGCGCTTATTCTTCACCGCCTCATCGGAAAACAGCGCAGCGAGGAATTTCGGATTGTTATATGGAGCTGTCGGCGCCGCGGTTGGATTCGGCACGCGGGTCAAGCCATCGACGTTTTCTATCTTCAGTTTCAGCTTGTCGGTAACAGGCTTCAGGCTTTCAGATTGCTCATAGACAGTGTTGGTGAACTGCTCGGCCAGTTCGGTAAATCTTTTGGCGGCAAGCTGTTTCTTGATATCTGCGGCAATCTGGCTTTTTACTTCGTCCAGGGATTTCGCTGTTGCAGCTTTTACTCCGGTCAACTGAATGATGTGATAGCCAAAATCGGACTCGACAACATCGCTGATCTCGCCCTGCTTGAGTTTGAACACTGTGTCTTCGAAGGGCTTGACCATCATGCCCTTGCCAAAGAAATCGAGATCGCCGCCACGCTCTGCCGAACCCGGATCTTGCGAATGTTCCTTTGCAAGTTTTGCGAAGTCAGCCGGATTCTTGCGTGCCTGAACCAGCAGCTTTTCCGCTTTTTCCTTTGCAGCGCTCTTGTCTGCCGCCGATGCACCCTTGTCGGCCTTGATGAGGATATGGCTTGCGCGGCGCTGTTCTTCTTCGGTATACCGTGAAGCATTCTGGTCGTAATAGGATTTGATGTCTGCGTCACTGACGGTAATTTGCGCGGCGACAGCATCGCTATTGAGAACGGCGTATTCTGCTTTTACCAGTTCCGGAATTTCAAACTGCTTCGCATTTTTCTCGTAATACGCTTTCAGCATGTCATCCGTTACCTTGACCTGAGACACGAAATCAGACGCCTTGAACAATACTTCCTGAACCTCACGTTCCTGATCGTTCAGGTCCGATAAACGGCCGGCAACGGTCTTCGGCGCAAACGCGCTTGCTTGCACACCCGCGTTGACTTGTTGAAGCGTCAGATCCTGCCGCAACCGTGCTTCATACATGGTCGGGGTCATCCCCTGAGCGGCAAGCAAGGACTTGTAGCGTTCCACATCGAATTTTCCGTCGGGACCAGTCATACCCGGAATGGCAAGGATTGTCTGCTGCAATGCCTGATCGCTGACCGACAGGTGATTCTTTGCAGCCTCGGATGCCATTACGCGCTGTGCGATCAGGCCATCGAGAACGTTTTGCCGCGCCTCCGGCGTGTCCAGCAACTTGGGGTCGAACTGACCACCGAACATTTGCCGAAGGCGTTCCATCTGTTCGCGTTGGGCATTGTCGAATTCCTGTTGGGTAATGGATTGCCCCGCCACCTTGGCGACTGCGTCGCCACCTTCGCGGAACTGGGTGTAGCCTTCAAGTCCGAAAAATGCAAAGGAAGGGAATATAAACAGCAGCAGCGCAAACTGCATGAGGCGCCGATGGGTACGAATGAATTCAAACATGTTCAGTCCATAAGATACGGATTGCGATAACACTGTTTGCGCGGACCGGCTTGCATGGCCCTTTACAGCATAGAACGCCGTCTAAGCAAAAGCATTGCCGCATATGAAAAAAGGCGAACTTACGTTCGCCTTTTTTCGGTTTTTGGCGGAGTGGACGGGACTCGAACCCGCGACCCCCGGCGTGACAGGCCGGTATTCTAACCGACTGAACTACCACTCCTAATTTTTGCTGCATGCTTGGCTGCTTGGTGGGTGCTGAGAGGCTCGAACTCCCGACCTACGCCTTGTAAGGGCGCCGCTCTACCAACTGAGCTAAGCACCCGGATCCACACTTAGTCAGCCAAACTTCCTGGACGTTTGTCACCACGTCGAGAAAAACAAGATTATATAGGATCTTTTATTTTGTTGCACTACTAAATGTTAGATTGTGCAGTCAGGCATGCGATTACGTGATCAGATCAGATCAATCAATTGAGCGCATCCTTCAGTCCTTTGCCAGGACGGAACTTCGGCACTTTGGCCGCCTTGATCTTGATTGCGTCACCAGTGCGCGGGTTGCGCCCAGTGCGCGCTGCGCGTTTGCCAACCATGAACGTACCGAAGCCGACCAGGGTGACGGAACCATTTTTCTTCAGTGTGGTTTTGACGGCACCTATCATTGCGTCGAGTGCGCGCGTTGCCGCTGCTTTCGAAATGTCGGCTGTACCTGCAATATGGTCAATCAATTCTGTTTTATTCACTAAGGTCCCCTCTTTGAAGTTGGAATTTGCACCGTGCATTTATCTTGTTTTATCGTGCCGGTGCAATGTTAGTTAATACCAATCCGTAGCCATAACGCGGCATGACATCGATGGATTTGTCGGCATGGCTGCGTTGCACTCGTCGTCAATAGCAATGTTATTGATTCCTTCTGCGCCTTGCCAGTCAAACAAACCCATCGATGTCATATATTACGTTACGCTACTGGTCGGAATTGGTATAAGACATGCAGAAGAGAAATTTCTGCATGGGTTATTTAACAAGTCACAAAGTCTTGTGTCAAGCAGTCATCATACGAATCTGCGCGTTTATCGAACGCCATTTTCGATTAAGTTAATTTGGCTGATAGCGGCGTGCCGGCAATAAAAAACGCGCCATTGCTGGCGCGTTTTTTGGTGTTGTCTTGCAAGAACCGGAACCGCTTAGTGCTTGACAACATTTGGGTCGGTTTGCCCGGTACTTGCTGTCACCGCAGTATCTACCGGTGCATCGACATCGCTCAACGCAGTCGGTTGACGCTCCAAGGCAACTTCGAGGACCTTGTCAATCCAGCGCACCGGAATGATTTCCAGTTTGTTTTTGACGTTGTCCGGAATATCGGCGAGGTCTTTGACATTCTGTTCCGGAATCAGGGCAGTCTTGATTCCGCCACGATGTGCCGCCAGCAGCTTTTCCTTCAGGCCACCAATGGGAAGGACTTCTCCACGGAGAGTAATTTCACCCGTCATGGCCACATCCGCGCGCACCGGAATACCAGTCAAGACCGACACTAGCGCCGTAGTCATCGCGATACCGGCGGATGGTCCATCTTTCGGAGTCGCCCCCTCCGGCACGTGAATATGGATGTCGCTCTTGCTGAACAGGTCGCTTTGGATACCCAGACGTTTCGCTCGACTACGAACGACCGTACGAGCAGCCTCGATCGACTCTTTCATGACATCGCCCAAGGTACCAGTACGAATGACATCGCCTTTGCCAGGCATCGTCATTGCTTCGATCGTCAAGAGATCGCCACCGACTTCGGTCCACGCAAGACCAACGACCTGACCTACCTGGTTTTCCTTTTCGGCCATGCCAAAGTCATAACGCCTTACACCGAGGAACTTGTCGAGGTTCTTCGAGGTGACGATGACCTTGCGATCCTGCTTTTTCAGCAGAAGCATTTTCACGACTTTTCGGCAGATCTTGGAAACTTCGCGTTCAAGCGAGCGCACGCCGGCTTCGCGTGTGTAATAGCGAATGATGTCGCGAATCGCCGATTCGGCGACGTTGATCTCATCTTCCTTCAAGCCGTTATTGGTAATCTGCTTTGGAAGAAGATAACGCGTCGCAATATTTGTTTTCTCGTCTTCGGTATAGCCGGATAAGCGGATCACTTCCATCCGGTCGAGCAGCGCCGGTGGAATATTCAGCGAATTCGACGTGGCAACAAACATCACATCGGACAGGTCGAAATCGACTTCGATGTAATGGTCGGAGAACGTGTGGTTCTGCTCGGGATCGAGAACCTCGAGCAGTGCCGATGATGGATCGCCACGGAAGTCCTGTCCGAGCTTGTCCACTTCGTCAAGCAGGAACAAGGGGTTGCGTACGCCTGTCTTTGACAGACTTTGCAAAATCTTGCCCGGCATCGAACCGATGTAGGTACGACGATGGCCACGAATCTCGGCTTCATCGCGCACACCGCCCAGCGCCATGCGGACAAACTTGCGGTTGGTCGCACGCGCGATAGACTGCCCAAGCGAAGTCTTGCCGACGCCCGGGGGGCCGACGAGGCAAAGGATCGGCGCCTTTAACTTATCTACACGCTGTTGCACAGCGAGATATTCCAGAATGCGTTCCTTGACCTTCTCAAGGCCATAGTGCTCGCCTTCCAAGACTTTCTCGGCATTCGGAAGATCGTTATTGACCTTGGACTTCTTGCGCCATGGCAGGCTGAGCATGGTGTCGATGTAATTCCGAACGACTGTTGCCTCTGCAGACATCGGCGACATCAGCTTAAGTTTTTTCAACTCGGCCTGTGCCTTTTCACGCGCCTCTTTCGGCATCTTGGCTGCGATGATTTTCTTTTCGAGCTCTTCGAGGTCAGCGCCCTCTTCGCCTTCGCCCAGTTCCTTCTGGATAGCCTTTACCTGTTCGTTCAGGTAATACTCGCGCTGGGATTTTTCCATCTGACGCTTGACGCGGCCACGGATGCGCTTTTCAACTTGCAGAATGTCAAGTTCACCCTCGAGTTGTCCGAGCAGGTGCTCATGGCGTTTGGCGACGTTGAAGATTTCCAGAATCACCTGTTTTTGCTCAAGCTTGAGCGGCAAATGCGCTGCTATGGTGTCCGCCAGGCGCCCTGCGTCATCAATTCCCGCAAGAGAAGTAAGAATTTCAGGAGGAATTTTTTTGTTCAGTTTGACGTACTGATCGAATTGTTGAACGATCGCACGACGCATGGCTTCGACTTCCGATTCGTCGCCAGACTCCGATTCGACCGGAGTCAGCTCGGCGATGAAATGCGTATCGAGTTCGCTGATGCTGTGAATGCGTGCGCGCTGGGCACCTTCCACCAGAACTTTGACGGTACCGTCAGGAAGCTTGAGCATCTGCAGGATGTTGGCGACGCAGCCGATCTCGTAGATGTCATCGGCGGATGGTTCGTCCTTCGCGGCGGCCTTTTGAGCAGCAAGCATGATGCTCTTGCCCTGCTCCATTGCTGCTTCGAGAGCCTTGATCGACTTGGGACGGCCAACGAAGAGCGGGATCACCATATGCGGGAAAACTACAACGTCCCGCAACGGCAACAGCGGCAGTTGGGTGTGTTCAGTTAATGTTGTGGAAGTCGTCATGGCGAACCTTATTTAAAAGCTTGTTAATGATGTAGGCACGAACAGCCCAAAACTCAAGTCCAAGCGGCAACAAAAATCACTGGTCATATTGCTGTCATCAAAAAATCGCAATAAAAAAAGCCACACACGAAGTCGCCCTCGGGTGGCTTTGCTATGGAAGCCTGAAGTGATTCCTGTAATTCAAATTGTACTGCTTTTAGGAAAGAACGGGCTTTTAACCATGGTTACCAAACGTGGAAGCGCAATTATTTTGCTCCCGACACTTTTGGCTGCTCATGGTAGATCAACAAAGGCTTCGCTCCATTGATGATCGTATTCTCGTCAATCACCACCTTCGCGACATTCTGCTGACTGGGCAATTCAAACATCACCTCAAGCAGCGCATGTTCAAGAATGGAGCGCAAGCCACGTGCGCCCGTCTTGCGCTCAAGCGCCTTCCTGGCAATCGCATGCAATGCTGCAGGCCTAACCTCAAGTTCTGCACCTTCCATCTGCAGCAACTTCGCGTACTGCTTGATCAATGCATTCTTGGGTTCAAGCAAGATTTGGATTAAGGCTTCCTCGTTTAGTTCACTCAGTGTCGCGACAACCGGCAGGCGGCCGACGAGTTCGGGAATGAGACCAAACTTGATCAAATCTTCAGGCTCTGCATCAAGCAATACTTCGCTTGCATTACGCTCCTTCTGACTCTTTACGCTGGCCGAAAATCCAATGCCGCTCTTCTCGGAGCGATTGGAAATGATCTTCGCAAGGCCATCAAACGCACCGCCGCAGATGAACATGATGTTCGTCGTGTCGATCTGAACGAAGTCCTGGTTCGGATGCTTGCGACCGCCTTGCGGCGGCACTGAAGCCATGGTTCCCTCGATCAGCTTCAGAAGCGCCTGCTGCACGCCTTCTCCAGACACATCGCGTGTTATCGAAGGATTGTCCGACTTGCGCGAAATCTTGTCGATCTCGTCGATGTAGACGATGCCCTTCTGCGCTTTCTCGACTTCATAGTTGCAGTTCTGCAGCAATTTCTGAATGATGTTTTCGACGTCTTCACCGACATAGCCGGCTTCGGTCAATGTCGTTGCATCAGCAATCACAAACGGCACATTCAGCATCCGTGCAAGCGTCTGAGCGAGCAGGGTTTTACCGGAACCGGTCGGACCGACCAGAAGAATGTTGCTCTTGGCGAGCTCGACGTCGTCTTTCTTGCCGAGATGCTTGAGGCGTTTGTAGTGGTTATATACCGCTACCGAGAGAATACGTTTTGCGGTTTCCTGTCCAATGACATACTGACCAAGAAGCTCGAAAATTTCCTGCGGAGTCGGCAGATCGGATTTGGGGCCGGCGACGGACTCGATGCTCGATGCCTCGTCGCGAATGATATCGTTGCACAGGTCAATACACTCGTCGCAGATGAATACCGACGGACCTGCGATTAGTTTCTTCACCTCGTGTTGGCTCTTACCGCAGAATGAGCAGTAAAGCAATTTTTCGCCGCTGGAGGATTTTTTGTCAGACATAGAGCAAAGTGTAGGTGGAGAATTGATCCGATATTACCTGCGAATTCCTGGTTCGTCACGACGCCGCTCAACAATTTGAAGATTCCAGGTTGAATTCGTCGTGAGAAGAACAAAACGCCCGGACGAGCTGCCGTCCGGGCGTTTTTCGCTTGGACGAAACAAGTTAGACGCGAGTCGTCAGGACCTTGTCAATCATGCCATATTCAGCCGCATCAGCAGCAGACATGAAGTTATCTCTGTCTGTATCTTTGCTGATTTGTTCCACGCTGCGGCCGGTTTTTTCCGCAAGAATATTATTGAGCCGTTCACGCAAGTAGAGAATCTCGCGCGCCTGGATCTCGATATCGCTCGCCTGACCCTGTGCGCCGCCAAGCGGCTGGTGGATCATGATCCGGGAATTTGGCAACGAGAAGCGCTTGCCTTTCGCACCAGCAGCCAGCAGGAAGGCTCCCATCGAAGCCGCCAGACCGGTACACAGAGTCGACACGTCGGGCTTGATGAATTGCATGGTGTCATAAATCGCCATGCCGGCCGATACGGAACCGCCGGGAGAATTGATATACAGCGAAATATCCTTGTCGGGATTTTCGCTCTCGAGGAACAGAAGTTGTGCCACGATCAGGTTGGCGGACTGGTCGTTGACCGGACCCACCAGAAAAATCACGCGTTCCTTCAGCAGGCGGGAGTAAATGTCATATGCGCGCTCGCCGCGGCCGCTCTGTTCAATCACCATCGGCACCATACCGAGCATTTCAGTATCCAGCGCCGAGTTTCTAATCATGCCTGACATGTGCTTTCCTTAAGGAGGGTGCAAGAGAGCGGACTTGTTTTCAAGCGGAGCGGGATTGACCCGCTCCCTGCCCGTTTCAGCCTTGCGCGTTATTGCCCATCAATTCGTCGAAGCCTACTGCCTTTTCAGCAACCTTCGCCTTACCGAGAACATAGTTAACGACGTTTTCTTCCAATACAAGGGCTTCGACTTCTGCGAGACGGCGACGATCGCTGAAATAGAACTTCAATACTTGCTGCGGATCTTCGTAGCTCTGAGCAAATTCTTCCACTTGTGACTTGACCTGATCTTGCGTCGCTTCAAGCTTGTTGGCTTTTACCACTTCAGCGAGGATCAGGCCGAGACGCACGCGGCGCTCTGCTTGCGAGGTGAACAATTCTGGCGGGAACGGCATATCCTTCACGTTCATGCCGCGCTGCGCCATATCCTGACGTGCCATTTCGATCAGACGCTCGACGTCCTGGTCGACCAATGCCTTGGGCACGTCGAGCTCGGATGCGGCGATCAGAGCGTTCATCACGCTATCCTTGGTCTGCGACTTGGCACGACCGTTGACTTCGCGTTCCAGATTGGTCTTGATATCTTCGCGCATCTTGTTCATATCGCCGTCTTCGATACCGAGTGACTTGGCGAATTCGGTGTCGACTTCCGGCATGTGCGCCCATTCGATCTTCTTCATGGTGATCGTGAATTCGGCAGTCTTGCCGGCCACGTCCTTGCCATGATAGTCGGCCGGGAACGGGAGCGGGAAAGTCTTGGACTCGCCGACCTTCAGGCCGATGGCTGCAGCTTCGAACTCGGGCAGCATGCGTCCTTCACCCAGTACAAAGGGATAGTCTTCAGCCTTGCCGCCCTGGAATTCGACGCCGTCGATCTTGCCGACGAAGTCCACTGTGACGCGATCGCCATTTTGCGCGGACTGATCGGCACCGCCGTCACCGTGATCGCCCTGCTCACCCTTGACGTGGTAGTGCACGCGTTGCTTGCGCAGGATGTCAATGGTCTTGTCGATTTCAGCGTCGGTAACTTCGCTCTTGACCTTTTCGACTTCGGCTGCGGACAGATCGCCGATTTTCACATCGGGATAGATTTCGAATGTCGCGTCGAATGCGACCGTGCCTTCGGCGGCGCCTTCGCTGGTCTTTGGCTCGATGCGCGGATAACCCGCGACGCGCAGATTGTTTTCGCTGGCAGCTTCGCTGAATGCACGGCCGACCTTGTCATTCAACACTTCGGTCTCAACCTGATAGCCGTACTGCTGCGCAACCATCTTCATCGGCACCTTGCCAGGACGGAAGCCTGGAGCCTTTGCGGTACGAGCGCGGATTTTCAGGCGCTTTTCGACTTCTGCCTGTACGTCGGCCAGCGGCACGGTAATGGTGATGCGGCGCTCGAGTTTTTCCAAAGTTTCGACAGCAGTTGCCATGTGAATCGTCCAAAAAATTAAATATTCTGTGGTGCGAGGAGGGGGACTCGAACCCCCACACCATTGCTGGCGTCAGGACCTAAACCTGGTGCGTCTACCAATTTCGCCATCCTCGCGGGAATTTGCATCGCTAATTTGCGTTGATTTTGCACAAAAGCAAAGGGCGACCTGAAGTGAATATCTGGTCGCCCCCACAATGCCATTGTTAGTAGCTCTTCAACTTCAACCCGGCATTTTACTGGATTTTTTCTTCAGCTGTCCCGTTTTTTCACGAAATGGAAACGCTGGCCGTATATACGGCTCGGCTCGGGGCGGTCGCATTTTATGGAATCACGGCCACGTCCGGCGCAGGCTTCTTGACGCGGAACCAGGCTGCATACAAGGCCGGCAGAAACAATAGCGTCAATGCCGTGGCGATAATCAAGCCTCCCATGATTGCAATCGCCATCGGCCCCCAGAATACCGAACGCGAAAGCGGGATCATTGCTAGCACCGCTGCAGCAGCAGTAAGGATGATGGGCCGGAAGCGGCGTACGGCTGATTCGACGATCGCGTTCCATGGAGCGACGCCTTCCGCGATATCGTGCTCGATCTGGTCGATCAGGATCACAGAGTTACGAATAATCATGCCGAACAATGCAATCACGCCGAGCTGCGCAACGAAGCCGAAAGGCCGCTGCAATAGCAACAACGCCATCGCAGCACCCGCCACACCCAGCGGCCCGGTCAGAAACACCAACAGCGCACGCGAGAAACTATGCAACTGCAACATCAGCAGCGTGAAGATAATGAAAATGACCAATGGCACATTGGCTGCGATCGATTGCTGTGCCTTGCCGCTATCCGCGGCTGCCCCGGCGAGTTCGATCCGATAACCGGCCGGCAGCATGGCACGCAAATGATCGAGCTGCGGGCTGATCTGGCTGGATACCGTCGGGCCCTGAATGCCGTCGGCCACATCCGACTGCACCGTAATTGCCCATTCGCGGCCTTCGCGCCAAACCACCCCCGGCTCCCACACGAAGCGGGGACGTGCAACCTGCGCCAAGGGGATGGGTCGACCGCTCGGCGTTTGCAGGCTTGCTTCGTTCAAGGCCGTGATGGTCGAACGCTCTTCGACAGGCTGGCGAACCACGATATCGATCAGCTTGTTCTCTTCGCGATACTGGCCGATGGTCGTCCCGGTCAGGATCGTATTCGCGGCACGCATGACGGTCTGCGAGCTGATGCCGAGCGCACGCAGTTTATCCTGGTCGAGATCGAGGCGAAGCACCTTGACCGATTCGTTCCAGTTGTCGTTCACGCCCACCGCATTGGGATTGGCGCGCATGACATCCTTGACCTGATCGGCAATCGCGCGCACCTTGTCCACCTCATATCCGGTTACGCGAAATTGCACCGGATATGGCACCGGAGGACCATTCGGTAGCAACTTGACGCGACCGCGTACACCCGGGAAATCGTTCTTGAATGCATCGACGATTTTCAGGCGCAGCGCTTCCCGTGCCTTCAGATCCTTTGCCAGCACAACAACCTGCGTTACGTTTGTCTGCGGAAAAATCTGATCCAGCGGCAAGTAGAAGCGCGGGCTGCCGGTGCCGACATAGCTGGTCACATTTTCGACGCCGTCGTGCTTGCGGATAAAGCTTTCAAATTTCTTTGCCTGCGCCTCCGTAGCACGGAATGCCGCACCTTCGGGCATCCACATTTCAACCATCAATTCAGGCCGGCTGGAATCCGGAAAAAATTGCTGTTCGATGAAACGGAAGCCGACAATGCCGAGCATGAACACGCCGAGCGTCAGGACGATGGTCGTCTTGCGCCATTCGACGCACCAATGCACCACGCGTCGGAAACGCGTGTAGAACGGGCTATCGAACAATTCGTGATGGCCGTCTGCATTGGTGGACGGTTTCACCTTGAGCAGTATGTAGCCGATGTAAGGCGTGAACAGGACTGCGACGAACCATGAAATGATCAGGGCCAGCGCGTTTACGGAAAACATCGAGAAGGTGTATTCACCCGCCGCGGATTTGGCCAGGCCGATCGGAAGAAAGCCGGCTGCGGTAATCAGCGTACCGGTCAGCATCGGCATCGCGGTCGAGGTGTAGGCAAAGGTCGCCGCGTCGAATCGGGAAAACCCCTCTTCCATTTTCCTGACCATCATTTCGACGGCGATAATGGCATCGTCCACCAGCAGACCCAGCGCAATGATGAGCGCGCCAAGCGAAATCTTGTGCAGGTCGATGCTGAATATCCGCATGAACAGAAAGGTCACTGCCAGCACCAGCGGGATGGTCAATGCGACAACCAGGCCCGGTCGCACATCGAGCCGCAAAGGTTTGGTATGCAGGCCGAGCGCAATAAAACTAACGGCCAGCACGATCAGGACGGCTTCAGCCAGTGTGCGCAGGAATTCGCTGACCGAAGATGCGACTGCCTTCGGCTGGTCCGATACGCGTTCGAGTTCGATGCCCACCGGCAGCTTGTCTTTGAGCTGAGAAACCGTCGCTTCAAGATTCTTGCCAAGCGCGATGATGTCGCCGCCCTTCTCCATCGAGATGCCCAGACCGATGACTTCCTTGCCGTTAAAGCGCATCTTGTCTTGCGGCGGGTCCTTGTATTCGCGTTTGACAGTCGCAAAGTCGCCGAGGCGGAATGTCGTGCCGTTTGCACGCAATTCCAGCATCTCCAGGTCTTTGGGCGACTTCATGGCGCCGCTGACGCGTACCTGCAGGTTGTCGGTCGGCGTCACCAGCACGCCGGAGGCCTCGACCACGTTCTGCGCATTGAGTTGACTGACGATGGCGTCGAACGGGATGCCTAATTGCGCAAACTTCTTGTGCGAAAACTCGATGTTGATCTTTTCATCCTGCACGCCGAAGAGTTCGACCTTCGACACCGAAGGGACTTGCAGGAATTGCTGACGGACGAAATCCGCATAATCCTTGACTTCCGCATAGTTGAAGCCGTCACCGGAAATCGCAAAGATGGACCCGTAGGTATCGCCGAATTCGTCATTGAAGAATGGCCCGAGCACTCCGGCAGGCAAGGTATTGCGGATATCGCCGATCTTTTTTCTTACCTGGTACCACGCGCCGGGCACATCCTTGGGCGGCGTGGACTCGCGCAATTGCAGGATGATGAGAGTTTCGCCGGGCTTGGAATAACTCCGTATCTTGTCGATATACGGCGTCTCCTGAAGCTTCTTTTCAAGTTTGTCCGTTACCTGTTCCGCCATCTGCAGCGACGTAGCGCCCGGCCAGATTGCGCGTACCACCATCGCGCGGAAGGTGAACGGCGGATCCTCATCCTGCCCGAGATTGCTGTAACTCAAAATCCCGCCTATAAGCAAGGCGACGATCAGATAACGCGTCAGTGGAATGTGCTCAAGCGCCCAGCGGGAAAGATTGAAACCGCCTTTCATTTGGCGACTCCGCCGTTAGCGTGGCCTGCGCCATTACCGGTGGCGGAAGCAGGATTGGTGTTCGGCTTTTCCGCCAGTGCGAGGTCGTCACCGAGTATTTTCACTTTTTGCCCCGGCTGGAGCAGGTTGACGCCCGCCGTGACAATGGTTTGTCCAGGAGCGACGCCTCCTGCCACCAGGATCTCATTGCCGATGTTTCCGGCAACTTGTACAGGCACCAGCTTGACCGTGCCATTTTCTACCACCCACACTGCGGTGGCGGATTTGTCCTGGTGCAGCGCCGTGAGCGGCAGTTTGATGCCGGCGTTCGCACTTTTTTCGGCGAATGCGACATAAGCGGTCATGCCGAGTTTTACACCGACGGCATCGCTCGGAATGGATACCTTGGCCGTATAGGTTCGTGTGCTTGGATCGGCCACCGGCGAAATTTCGCGTACTTTACCGGGAATGATCTGATCGGGCCGCGCCCATACCCGCACCCTTACGTCGTTCACCTTCCTTAGGGTATCGACCTTGTCTTCAGGAATGCCGATGGCAATTTCCTTTTCGCCCATTTGCGCTACGCGGACGACCGGCGCCCCTGCTGCGACTACCTGGCCGGTTTCGGCATCAATACCAGTGACGACGCCATCCACGTCAGCGATCAGCGATGTATAGCCTGCCTGATTGGATTGATTCCGATACCCGGCGAGCGCCTGGTCATAACTGGCCTGCGCTGCCTTGAAGGCGGTTTCCTTGCTGTCAAGTACCGCCTGGCTGACGAAATTCTTTTCGCGCAAGTCTTGATAACGCTTGAGTTCTGCCTTTGCCAGATCCCGGTTGCTTTCCGCTGCTTTCATACCGGCATTGGCCTGTGCCTGGGCAAGTTTCAAATCCTGGGGATCGAGCTGCATCAATACCTGTCCGCGCTTGACGGTGCTGCCGATATCGACCTTGCGGGAAATGATTTTTCCACCCACCCGGAAACCGAGCCGCGATTCGTAGCGGGCTCGGACATCGCCGGAAAACTCCGCGATCATGTCCATGTTATCGGCTGCCACGCGCATTGCGCGTACCGGACGAACCTCTTCGACTTTTTCGACCGGCTTGGAACAACTTGCAAGCAATACAAGCGCGGTGCATGTTCCGGCAGCCAAACGGCCAAAGCGGCTGAAAGTGACTCTTGCTGAATTCAGTTGGAGATCATTTGTCAAAGCGGCCACGATTTTTCCTTTAGTATTCGGGCTATTACTGAACGGCTTTCGATACTTCGAATCTTTCAATATATTACTGACCGGGTAGTTAGTAATTATAAGCAGATCGATTGTCGTTGCATATGACTTTTTAGTCATTTAGAGACTCATGTCTATTGATCACTACGAAAATTTCCCTGTAGCCTCGGTATTGCTACCTCGCCGTTTACGCCCCGCTGTGCAGGCAATCTATGCTTTCGCACGAAGCGCCGACGATATTGCCGACGAGGGTGAAGCGTCAGCCGAGGAGAGATTGTGCGGCCTTGCTATCTACGAAGACGCGCTGACCGGGATCGAAAACCAGCGGACCGATCTGGCGCCGCTATTTCTTTCTCTGGCTGCCGTTATCCGTGACTATCGCCTGCCGATCCAGCCGTTCCGCGATCTGCTTTCGGCATTCAGGCAGGATGTTGTTACCGATCATTATGAGAGTTTTGGCGCCCTGCTGGACTACTGCCGTCGTTCCGCCAATCCGGTCGGATGCCTGATGCTGGAACTATACGGTGCCGCCACAAGCGCCAACCTGCGCGACTCCGACGCCATTTGCTCGTCACTTCAATTGATCAATTTCTGGCAGGACGTCGCGATCGACTGGAACAAGGCCCGCATTTATTTGCCTTTGGAAGATTTGCGCCGTTTTGGCGTGGATGAGACACATATCGCAAATGCGCAGGTAGATGATGCCTGGCGCGCATTGATGCGCTTCGAAGTCGATCGCGCGCGCACCATGATGCTGGCCGGCGCCCCGCTTGCATTGCGGCTGCCGGGTCGCATCGGCTGGGAACTGAGGCTCGTCGTCCAGGGAGGCCTGCGGATTCTCGAACGAATCGAGCTCAACGGCTACGATGTATTCCGCCACCGGCCGAAGCTTGGACCGTCCGACTGGCTGGTGATGCTCTGGCGGGCGAGTCGGATGAAATTCAGTTTGTCGCGCATGGCGCATGTCGGCTAGCATAGCGGCTTCCGACTACCCTAGACCCGGTTTTTCATGTCGCCCGACGAATACTGCCAACAAAAAGCCGTACAAAGCGGCTCCAGTTTTTATTACAGCTTCCTGTTTCTTCCTGCCGAACGGCGCCGCGCCATTACCGCGCTGTACGCGTTCTGTCGCGAAGTGGACGATACCGTCGATGAGTGTACGGACGTGACGATTGCACGCAACAAGCTTGTATGGTGGCGTCGCGAAATCCAGTCCATGCTGGATGACAAGCCGACCCATCCGGTTACCAAGGCGCTGCAACCGCATATGGCGCCGTATGCACTCGACGGCAAGCATTTGCAAGCCATCATCGATGGCATGGAGATGGACCTCAACCAGACCCGTTATCTGGACTATGCCGGCCTGAAGCAATATTGCTGGCATGTCGCAAGCGTGGTCGGCATCCTGTCGGCCAGCATCTTCGGCGTGACGCGTCCGGAAACCCTGCAGTACGCGGAAAAGCTTGGACTTGCATTTCAACTGACCAATATCATCAGGGACGTTGGCGAGGATGCGCGCAAGGGGCGCGTCTACCTGCCTGTCAGCGAACTTCAGCAATTCAACGTCACCGCCGCCGACATCCTGAACGCGCGGCACAGCGAAAACTTCGAGAAACTGATGCGTTTCCAGGCTGATCGTGCGCAGGCCATGTATGACGAAGCCTTTGCACTGCTTCCAGCCGCAGACCGCCGCGCCCAGCGTCCGGGACTGATGATGGCAGCGATATACCGTGCACTGCTCAATGAGATAGAACGCGACGGCTTCCATGTCTTGCAGCAGAAAATTTCCCTCACGCCGATTCGCAAGCTTTGGTTGGCGTGGAAAACCTATATCCGCGGCTGATGCGTAAGGTCGCGGTCATTGGCGGCGGCTGGGCGGGCTGTGCCGCCGCCGTTGAACTGGCAGGCAGGGGAAGCGCCGTCACGCTGTATGAATCCGCCCGTAGCCCCGGGGGCCGTGCGCGAGCGGTCTCGATCAACGGCGTCAGTCTCGACAATGGGCAGCACATCCTTCTCGGCGCCTACAGCGAAAGCCTGCGTTTGCTGCGCGTGGTAGGGGTACGTACCGAAGATGCCCTGCTGCGTCTTCCTCTGCAAATGCGCTATCCCAACGGAAGCGGAATGGATTTCGTGACGCCGCGTCTGCCTGCCCCGCTGCATATGTTGGCGGGCCTGATTCGCGCCAAAGGCCTGGACCGAGACGACAAGCTGGCGCTTGCGCGTTTTTCGACAACGGCGCGCTGGATGGATTGGCGTCTGAACGTCGATTGCAGCGTCGATGAACTGCTCCGCCGGTTCGATCAGACCGAGACACTGATCCGGTTAATGTGGCAGCCTTTATGCATTGCGGCGCTGAACACGCCGCCGGAACGGGCTTCCGCCCAGGTATTTCTCAACGTATTGCGTGACAGCCTGGGAGCGCGCCGTGCCGCGTCCGACATGCTGATTCCCCGGGTTGATCTCGGAACTCTTTTTCCCAAGCGCGCTGTTGAATTTATCGAGCGACACGGAGCGCGCGTCGCTTACGGCACGACGGTATCGGCTTTGCAAGCGAACGGGTCGTGCTGGAAGGTCTGTCATCAGGACGGCGGCGAGGAATTTGATGCGATTGTCGTGGCAACCTCGGCGCATCAGGCAGCACGTTTATTGTCGTCGCTGATGGATACCTCACTGCTTGACTCCCTGGAACATGAGCCGATCACGACATGCTATCTGCAGTATGGCGCGGCATTATCGCTGGAGCATCCATTCTTTGCGCTGGCAGATGACGAGCGGTCCCGCTGCTGGGGTCAGTTCGTTTTCGATCGCGGGCAGCTCGACCCGACTCAGGCCGGCCTCCTCGCCGTGGTAATCAGCGCATCGTCGGCCGCAATCGCCGAGAGAAATGATGCACTGGCACGCGATGTGACCGCGCAGCTTGCGACGGTCTTTGGCAAGCAGGAACTGATGTCTCCGAAGTGGGTCAAGGTCATTTCAGAAAAACGCGCCACGTTTTCCTGCAGACCGGGGCTGACGCGCCCGCTGAACGACACCGGCATACGCGGTCTCGTACTGGCCGGAGACTACACCGCAGGCGACTATCCTGCCACGCTGGAGGCCGCCATACGCAGCGGAGTACAGGCAGCAGCTTTTTTGCGCCAGTAAACGCATCCTCGGCAGCAAACCTTAAGCTTCGTCGCGCACCCGGTTGAGGGCTTCGTCAATGCGTTCGACCGCAATGACTTTCAAGCCTTCGATAGCATGCTTAGGCGCATTGGCTTTCGGGATCAAGGCAATCGAAAATCCCAGCTTTGCCGCCTCGCGCAGCCGCTCCTGGCCACGCGGCGCGGGACGGATTTCGCCGGCCAGGCCGACTTCGCCAAATACAACAAGACCGCGCGGCAAGGGCTTGTTGCGCATCGATGAATGAATCGCCAGCAGCACGGCCAGGTCGGCCGCCGGTTCGGTAATCTTGACGCCGCCCACCGCATTGATGAACACGTCCTGATCGAATGCGGCGATGGCGGCATGGCGATGCAGGACTGCAAGCAACATGGCGAGGCGGTTCTGCTCAAGGCCGACGGAAAGGCGTCGTGCATTAGGCACATGCGAGGTGTCGACCAGAGCCTGGATTTCCACCAGCAAGGGACGCGTTCCTTCCTGGGTCACCATCACGCAGGAGCCCGGCACTTGATTGTCGTGCTGCGAAAGGAACAGCGCGGAAGGATTGGACACGCCTTTCAGGCCCTTCTCGGTCATCGCGAACACGCCGAGCTCATTGACCGCGCCAAAGCGATTTTTGAATGCCCGTACCAGCCGGAAACTCGAGTGCGTATCGCCTTCGAAATACAGCACCGTATCCACGATATGCTCCAGCACGCGCGGTCCTGCCAGCGCGCCTTCCTTGGTCACATGCCCCACCATGATGATAGTGATGCCGGACTGCTTGGCGACCCGCGTCAATTGCGCGGCGCATTCACGTACCTGGGCGACCGATCCCGGCGCCGATGTCAGTGCGTCGGAATAGATGGTCTGGATCGAATCGATGACGGCAACCTGGGGCTTGTGCTCGGCCAGCGTATTGAGAATTTTCTCCAACTGGATTTCGGCCTGCAATTGCAGGTCTTTGGCATCGACGGCAAGACGCTTGGCGCGCAAGGCGATTTGCGCGCCGGACTCTTCGCCGCTCACATACAAGGTCTTTTTTATCTTTGACATATTGGCAAGCGCCTGCAGCAGCAGGGTCGATTTGCCGATGCCGGGATCGCCGCCGATCAGGACCACCCCGCCCGCCACCAGGCCGCCGCCCAGCACGCGATCGAATTCGTCGATGCCGGTCCCGAAACGCGGCACGTCGATGGCTTCGATATCCGCAAGACTGAGTACGGGCGAGGTTTGCGCAAGTCCTTGATGCTGCCCCGAAAACCGGTTACCCGCCGTTTCCACCACGGTCTCGACCAGGGTGTTCCATTGACCGCATGCCGGACATTGCCCGGCCCACTTGCTGGTCACACCGCCGCATTCGGTACAGGTGTAGTTGGTTTTTTGTTTAGCCATGTCAGTCTGCTGGTAGTCTATTCTTCTTCGATAACGGCTACGCGCGGCGCGACCGCACACATCAATTCATAACCGATCGTGCCAGCCGCGTTTGCCACTTCATCGATAGGCAAATTCCGGCCCCATAATTCAACCTTGCTGCCAACCCGGGCGCCGGGCACATCGGTCAGGTCGACGTTGAGCATATCCATTGATACGCGTCCGACAATGCGAGTTCGCTTTCCGTCGACAATAACGGGTGTGCCGGCCGGCGCATGACGCGGATAGCCGTCGGCATAGCCGCAGGCGACCACGCCGACGGTCATGGTTTTTTCGGCAACGAATCGGCTGCCGTAGCCAATCGGGTCTCCGGGCTCTATTCGTTGGATGCCTATAATTTGACTGGCAAGCGTCATCGCCGGTTGCAAGCCGAATTCGGCGGCACTCTGGCCGCCTGGCGTCGCCCCGTACAGCATGATGCCCGGCCTGACCCAGTCAGCCGCAACCTCAGGATGGTTCAGCACGGCGGCTGAATTGGCAAGACTGCGCTCTCCATCCAGGCCGTCGGTAACATTCTTGAATCGTTTTACCTGTTCGGCAAGCGGCATGCATGCATTCTGGCTATCGTCTGCATTGGCAAAATGCGTCATCAGCGTAATGCCGCGGACGATCGGCATGGTCCGTAGCCGCTCATAGGCGGCGCGAAATGCATGGGGGGCGAACCCCAGCCGGTTCATGCCGGTGTTCATTTTCAAATGAACATGGACAGACGAGGACAAAGACGCGTGCCCAAGCATGTCGATCTGTTCATCCGTGTGAATGGCAAACTGTATGTCGCGCGCCGCGAGTTCCGGCAAGTCGGACTCATCAAAAAACCCCTCCAGCAATAGAACCGGCTTGTTCCATCCAAGTTCGCGCAATCGCAGTGCAGCATCGATTTCGATCAAACCGAGGCCATCAGCCTCCGCGAATGCGCGCATGCCTCGCTCCAGCCCGTGTCCGTAGGCGTTCGCCTTGACTATTCCCCATATCTTTGCGTGGGGCGCGGATTGTCTGGCGACGCGTAGGTTGTGTCGCAAAGCTGAGGAATGAATGGTGGCGACTAAGGGTCTAGGCATGGGATGTCAAATGGAAGGGGCTGTGCTCTATTGCGCTGCTCCATTTTACCGGACGAGGCTTTGACGCCCGTCATCAATTCAGCTTCGGGCACATATTTTCATGGTATAAAGCAAGCCGGAGACAGTCCAGAAACACGGGTACACCTCAATATGCGGATGAATCGCGGTTTTTACACCATCATGGCGGCGCAGTTTTTTTCATCGCTTGCCGACAATGCTCTCCTTATCGCAGCTATTGCACTGCTTACAACCATGAAGGCTCCGGCGTGGATGACGCCGCTCCTGAAGTTGTTTTTCGTGCTGTCGTATGTTCTGCTCGCCGCTTTCGTCGGCGCATTCGCGGACTCCCTGCCGAAGGGCCGGGTGATGTTTGTCACCAACCTGATCAAGATAGCGGGTTGCGGGTTGATGTTTTTCAACGTCCACCCACTGTTTGCCTACGCAGTGGTCGGCTTCGGTGCGGCGGCCTATTCGCCTGCGAAGTACGGCATCCTGACGGAATTGCTGCCGCCTGAAAAACTGGTCGCGGCGAATGGCTGGATCGAGGGATTGACCGTGATTTCCATTATCCTTGGAACGGTCATGGGCGGTGCGCTCGTCAATACACACATTTCAAGTGCCTTGCTTGCATTCGATTTCCCCATATTGAATACGCAAATCGATACCGCAGCCGAAGCTGCCTTGTCGGTCATCATGGTCACCTATGTTGCGGCCGCCTTGTTCAATCTGAAGATTCCCGATACAGGCGCCCGCTACCCGCACCAGGAACGCAATCCGATCAAACTGATCGCTGATTTTGCCGTCTGTTTCACTACGCTATGGAGAGACAAGCTCGGCCAGATTTCGCTGGCCGTGACCACCTTGTTCTGGGGCGCCGGCGCGACCTTGCAGTTCATTGTTCTCAAGTGGGCGGAAAAATCTCTGCACATGCCGCTCGATAAAGCGGCAATTCTGCAGGGCGTGTTTGCAGTCGGTGTCGCTGCCGGCGCCGCAGCCGCCGCACGCTTCGTGCCGCTCAAGCGCTCTCTGAGCGTCATGCCGCTTGGCGTGATCATGGGCGTGATCGTGATCGGCATGACCCTGGTCGATACGGTGTGGCTTGCCTATCCGCTATTGATCCTGGTCGGAGCCCTGTCAGGCTACTTTGTGGTGCCGATGAATGCCTTGCTCCAGCACCGCGGCCACGTGCTGCTGAGCGCAGGTCACTCGATCGCTGTACAAAATTTCAATGAAAACCTGTCGGTGCTGACGATGCTGATGCTGTATGCGCTGATGGTGAAACTTAACCTGGACATCAATATTGTGATTGTCCTCTTCGGGCTGTTTGTGTCCGGCACCATGCTGCTTGCCATGCGCAAGCACGCGGCAAACCAGCGCGAACATGATTCGCTGTCACTGATCGGCGAACACAAGCATTGAACTGAGCCGACGCTGTCAGCTAACTTTAGCAATGCGTATTGCCGCCCGACGCTGCCAGTCGTCGGGCACGATAAAACCGCGATCGATTTCGAGCAGCACGTCGCCACACGGCTGCAACAAAGCCACCAGCACCGGCGACGTATTGCCGGCAAAATGGGTTTCCAGCATCAGACGGAGCTCCGCATAATCGACAGCATCCTCATGCCGCGTTTTTGCGGGCGCCAGCCAGTCGAGACGCGGCAGCACGACATAGCGCTCGGACTTTAGCCCTGCTGTCTCTTCAAGCGGGCACCAGAAGCCCCGGCAATGCGCAAGTGAGATACCCTCCGGCAGTGCCGCCAGCGGCGTTTGTCCGTGATAAAAAAGCCATCCCTTGACCAAGGCCTGCGCACGCGCGATCGGTTCCGGCAGATGCGCTTGCGCAGCGGGATGCTGCGATAAGGTCAATTGCTGATCCATGATCTTGCGCACTTTCGCACCCAGGGTATCGGCGAGATTCGGCCCGACAAAATAATCGGCCCTGTGTCCACGGCCGCTGGACTCAAGCAGATATAACTTGGTCGCAAATTCCCAATGCACCAGGTCTTCTCCCTGACGCAGCAGAAAATCGAACTCGCCTATCGTTGCATTCTTGCCCATGCGCACCTGCACACCATGGGCGACCAGATCATTGCGCGACTCCAGGAAGTAAGCCATCAGCTTTTCCGCATAGCGACCGAGCCGTGTGAAAGCTTGCACCCCCAGATAGGCATGCAAGGCTTGCGGACTGCTGTCGAGTTGCGCCAGCCATTCGGCTGTGCGCTGGTCGACCGGGCCCAGGCTGGCTACGCGTCCGCTCCATTCCGGCGCCGTTGCATCGAGCAGGTCCGGCGCATCGAGCAGCCAGGCAAGCGTGCGTACATGCCGGTCAGTCAGGTGGTTCCAGCGTTGATGGAACTGTTCCTGATGGCTGGGATGCAGGAAAGATTGCGGCTCAGTCGAGGCCGGCATACGTTGTCATGGCAAGACTCAGATCTTCCCAGGCTTTTCTCTTGTCGATCATATTGCGCAACAGGTAGGCCGGGTGATAGGTCACGATCAGGGGCCGATCCGCATATCGGTGCACTTTGCCGCGCAACCGCGACACGGGCGTATCTGGGTCCAATGCCAGCAGCGACAATGCAGCGGTCTTGCCCAGCGCGACCAGCACGCTGGGCTGAATCAGCGCAATCTGACGCTCCAGATAAGGCAGGCAGGCAGCAGTTTCTGCAGCCGTCGGCGGACGGTCTTTTCCATTCGCATCGGTAGGCCGGCATTTCACGATATTGGCGATATAGGCATTTTCTCCTCGACGCAAGCCCACGGCGCGCAGCATGTTGTCCAGCAGCTTGCCGGCCTGACCGACGAAAGGTTCACCCTGCAGGTCTTCATTGCGGCCCGGGCCTTCGCCTATAAAGAGCCATTTTGCCTTTTCGTCGCCCACGCCGAATACCGTGTTGGTGCGCCCCTGGCAAAGCCCGCATTTGACGCAACCGGCAACGCTGGTCTTGAGTTCGACCCAGTCCATGTGAGCGACCTCGCGCGCCGGCGGTGCCTGTGGCGTCACCTTGGTTTGCAATTCCAGCGTCGCTGTCTCTTCAGGCCATGCTTCCATTACCGGTGCAAATGCCTTCGTGACTTCTACTGCCGGCTCGGCGGTATCCGGTTGCAAGGCGGTTTCAGCTGCAGTTTCAGGTGCATTGCGGCGGGACCATAGCGGACCAATGCCCATTTCATCGATAAACGCCGCGCGGCGTCGTACATTCGCCGTCATAAGGGAAACCTCATTACGATTGCATCTTCTCGCGTGCCATCCGCTGCCGGGTAATAGCCTTTGCGCCGGCCGATCTCGACGAACCCGTATCGCTGGTACACCGCAAGCGCACGCTGGTTCGACGGGCGCACTTCCAATAGTATCGATTGCATCGCCTTTTCGCGTGCCCGCTCGACCACCTTGTCCAGCTGCATGCGTCCCACGCCTCGGCCATGCAGGTCGCGCCGCACGCTGATATTGAGCAGGTGCGCTTCATCGACCATAGGCATCATCAGAAAATATCCTGCGAGTTGGCCGGACTCCTCGCGCAGGGTCCAGGTATCGTAACCGTTGTATAGCGAATCCAGAAAGTTGCCTCGCGTCCACGGATGAGGATAGACATCGTTTTCGATGGCAAGCACATCCGGCATATCCGCTACTTGCATCGGTGCAAAACGCAGGGTAGACAGGTCCGGCGATGTTGCTGTTACACGATATACGGCGCTCATGCGGCCGTCCGGGCACTGCGCTCGGCCGTGGTCAGGGCTACCTTGTTGCGCAGGTAGACCGGCTGGGCATCGCGCGCATGGACGGCGCGCCCTGCCGCCAGTTCATGTTGCGCCAATGCCACCACTTGTGTGGCGTGCGGCATGATATTCATGCATGCGTCTGCTGCGAACGGCAGGGCGGAAAACACTGCCGCATAGGCCGTGAGACCATTGCCACAGGCAACAACATTGCCTGTGGCAACGACCGCCGACGCAGGCGACAGGCCGGGTTCGACTACGGTGACCCATCCGTTGTCGAAGTGGTATTGAGCCCAATAAACTTCTTCCATCCGTGCATCCAGAACCGCCAATACATCAGAGGCGCCGCAGGCATCACGGCATGCCTGCGCCATCGCTTGCAGCGTAATTACCGGCACGACCGGCAGATCGGCGCCGAAAGCCAGTCCCTGTGCGACGCCGCATGCGGTCCGGACACCGGTAAACGAACCCGGCCCCGCCCCGAACGCGATTGCATCGCAGCGGGATAAAGGAAGGCCGGCTTCAGACAGAATGGCCTGCACCATAGGCAGGACCGATTGCGAATGGGTTTGCACCCCGGCGGTATCCCTTGCGATCACGCGACCTTGATGCGACAAGGCGACGGAAGCAAGCTCGGATGATGTTTCAATGGCGAGAATGGTACGCATGCCCTATTTTACCGCGCCGCGAAGGCTAAAGATGGCGACATTCGTGTCGTTAATGAGTGCAATCGAGGAGGAAAATTTTATGGATGTCTCTAGTATCGCCAGTCTTGCCACAACAATGGCGACAACCTCCACCAAGGAAGCGGTCAGCGTGGCCGTTCTCAGAAAAGCAATGGATATCCAGTCCAGCAACGCCGCGACCTTGCTGGCCGCATTGCCCCCGGTCCAGGGGCCGAATCTGCCGCCCCATCTTGGCCAAAACATCAATACCACTGCCTGAAGCCCTTGCCCGGGCATTCGCAGCGGCAAGCGGGACGCGCGTCCTTCCCTTACAATAAGGGCCGACTTCGATCTGTTTTCGCTTCCATGTCCTGGACCGGCTTCATATTAGACAATCACAATCGCGCCCAACTGGCTCAATGGCTGGATCAGGATGACTGGGTGATTGTTTGCCTTTGCGCCGCCTGGTGCGATACCTGCCAGTCCTACCGCGCCAGTTTTGAAAAACTCGCGGCGCGGCATCCTGACAAACGCTTTGCCTGGATCGATATCGAAGACCAGTCCGATTTCATCGGCGATATCGACGTGGAAAATTTTCCAACACTGCTCATGCAGCATGGAGATACTGTCGCATTTTTCGGGACTGTGCTGCCGGACCTCAAACTGGCCGACCGGCTGATCCATGCCCAGGCTGAAAAAACGACGGCCGAATTGCAGTCGGAATCGCAAGCATCCTCGGAACGGTCCGAGTGGCAGCGCATATGCAATCTGCGCGTGCTGCTGCAACAAGCGGCAGCCTGATCAGGCAAGCCTCAGCGGCAGGCTGCGCAAGCGCTTTCCGGTCAACTTGAAAACCGCATTCGCCACTGCCGGTGCGATTGGCGGGGTACCCGGCTCTCCCACGCCTTCAGGCGGCTCTGCGCTTTTGACGATGATGGTCTCCACCTCGGGTGTTTGATCCATGCGCAATACCGGATAATCGTGAAAATTCTGTTGCTGCACCTTGCCGTCCTTGATCGTCACTTCGCCGAACAGGGCAGCGCTCAAGCCGAATACGATGCCGGATTCCATTTGCTGGGCGATGATGTTCGGGTTGACCGCAACGCCGCAGTCGATGGCACAAGTCACCCGATGCACTCTGATTTCCTTGCCCTCGACTGATACTTCTGCAACTTGTGCGACGATGGACCCGAACGAGTGATGCAATGCGACGCCATGCGCGCGACCGGCCGTCAGTTTGCCAGCCTTTGCGACCGCAGCATCCAGCACTGCCGCGTGACGCGGATGCCGTTGCAACAGACTTAGTCGGAATTCGACCGGGTCCTTGCCTGTCTCATGCGCCAGTTCGTCGATGAAGCTTTCCTTGAAAAACGCATTATGCGAATGGCCCACCGAGCGCCAGTATCCGATCGGTACCGGGGTCGGCACGGTTACATGGGCAATGCTTTGATGCGCAAATTCATAAGGCATATCGAATGCGCCTTCGGCAGTCGTCTTGTCCGGCCCCGCGCCGATCAGGCCGAAGGTGCGCGCCAGAACCTGATGGGTAATCGCTCCCGATGCCAGTTTGTTGTCATAGGCTACGACCTTGCCGTCACCATCGAGTGCTGCTGAAAAACGGGCGAGCGCGGCCGGGCGATACACATCGTGCGTGGTATCGTCCTCGCGGCTCCAGATCACCTGCACCGGTGCGCCTGCCGTCTGCATGGCAATCCTGACTGCCTGCGCAATCATGTCGACCTCAAGCCGGCGGCCGAATCCGCCGCCGATATAGGTGACATGGAGCGTCACGTTTGCCGTATCGATCTGCGCCACGGTGGCCGCAGTACTAACGGCAATGCTCGGCACCTGGGTTGGCGCCCACAGTACCAGCTTGCCATCCTTGAACTGTGCGGTGCAGTTCATCGGCTCCATCGTCGCATGCGCGAGGAATGGCGCTTTGTATTCGGCGGTGATCCGCTTCACGACACGTGCCGCGTCGGGTGTGCCGACCTGGTGATACATGAATCCCGATTCACCGTCGATGCGTCGTGCCAATTCCTCGAACACCGCTTCCGTAGTCAGTTTGGCGTTGGGCCCGTCATTCCATGTAATCGGCAGTGCAGCGGCCGCCTGCTTCGCCTGCCAATAGCTCCTGGCGACGACTGCCAATCCGGCCATACCGGAAAAAGCGCCGGTAAAGTCGACGACGGACAGCACGCCCGGCATGGATTTCACCGCATCCTTATCCACGTTTTGAATGGTGCCGCCTATCGCGGGCGCCATTCTTACCGCGGCATACAGCAAACCCGCAGGTCGCGCATCGAGACCGAATACAGCCTGGCCGTTGACCTTTTCCATGGAGTCGCGCCGGGGCGCCGAGGTGCCGATCAGCTTGAATTCGTTCGGGTGCTTAAGGCGCAGCTGGGTAGGCGCGCTATCGACTGCCTTTGCCGCAAGTTGCGAGTACAAGGCTTTCCTGCCGCTGGAATGAATGACGGCACCATTTTCGGTATGACATTCGCTCGCCGGGACGCCCCACTGCTTTGCCGCTGCGCTCATCAGCATGGCGCGCGCAGCGGCACCTGCTTCGCGCATCGGTATCCACATATCCTTGACCGACGACGATCCGCCAGTGATCATCAAGCCGAGTTCACGTGCGGCCTTGCCTGTGAGCCAGCGTGCGGTTTCCTTCAGGGTGCCGGCCCCATCGGGATGAAACGGCAGACCGTCCGTCAGTACCGCCATGTTGCCGAAAATCTTGTCGATCGGCGCCTGCTCGATCCTCACCATCGCGAGCGGAACATCGAGTTCTTCCGCTGCCAGCATCGGCAATGCGGTGAATACACCCTGCCCCATTTCGCATTGAGGCATTGCCAAGGTCACTCTGCCGTCCTGCGCAATCCGTATCCAGCCATTGAGCATGACTTCCCCCTCTTTCGCCGGCAAGGGGTTCGCCATATGCAAACGCTGGCGCGGCGGCATAAAGCCCCATCCAACGATCAACGCGCCGGTGATCCCCAGGCCGCCGAGAATGAAACGGCGGCGCGATCTCTTTTTTGGTTCGGTAGCACCCATGTCTCTTCCATATTTTGTTTTGCTGCCTTTGTGGCATGCTACGCCAATTGCCGGGCGCCGGTAGCACCGGGTTCTTGAGCATATCCTCTATAAAAATACGCCAATGACACAGAACTTTTTTCAATCTTTCATCATTCTTTTGCTGGTTACCGATCCATTTGGCAATGTCCCTCTTTTTGCAAGTGCATTGGCGAATGTGCCGCCCGAGCGGCGCGGCCGGGTGATCGTGCGGGAATGCGCGATCGCCTTCCTGCTTCTGCTGCTGTTCATGTTCTTTGGCCGGCATTTCCTGAGTGCGCTGCAACTGAGCGATATTGCATTGCGTATCGGCGGCGGCGTGATCCTGTTTCTGATCGCCTTGCGCATGGTATTCCCGCAGCCGGGTGGCGTTTTCGGCGATGGCGATGAATCGGGCGAGCCCTTCATCGTGCCACTGGCCATTCCCGCCCTCGCCGGCCCGTCGGCCTTGGTGACGGTATTGCTGTTCTCCTCACAGGGAACAACGGAAACCATGCTGCACGTCGCAGTCCTGTCGGCGGTGGCGATGGTATGGCTGGTGGTGCTGCTTGGAGCAGAAAGAATGCAGCGTGCGCTCGGGCCGCGCGTGATGACGGCGTTCGAGCGCCTGATGGGCTTGATCCTGACCGCAATGGCGGTAGAAATGTTGTTGGCGGGAATTCGTGCTTATGTGAAGTCGCTGTAACGAGGCCATCAGCTGCCGCAGGCGATTGACGCTCACCTGCGGCGATGGATGCATGCTGAATCGAAGAGAGTGGAAACTATAGATTCAGTCGCAACCAGTTGGCAAACTCTTGTTCACTGCACTGCCCTTCGGCCAGGCGGGTCGCGATGTGTTCCCATGCATCACGTGGCGCAGTCACGCTCCAACCGTTCCGGGCAAGGAACAGTTCCATGGCGAGCCTCGCGGCACGCGCATTATCGTTTGCGAACGGCACCTGTTCGAGCATGCCAGTGGCATAGGCGACAGCGATGCTTGCCACATCGGCCGAACCTGTTGTCGCGACACGAAGCGGATGCAGCAGCGCAGCTTCGAGCCGGTTGCGGTCGTATTCGGGAGTTGTATTGCTTTCGCCTGCATGCATGGTGACTACAGCGTCGGCATCAATTGACTGCAGATTCATTCCTCCCTTTCGTGCGTTCCGGATTGTTACAGCGTCTTGTAAAAGTAAAACACGGTAAGCATGAAGCCGATCGTAATGATGAAGCGGCGTAGCCACACTGCCGGGATCTTGCGTGCAATGCTTGCGCCCCAATAGCCGCCCAAGGTCGCCGTGGCGAGCATGATGAGAGTGTAAGGCCAGCTGACAGCGCCCGCGATGACAAAGGTCAGCACAGTAACGCTATAGATGATGGCCGACAGCAGATTCTTGATCGCGTTGATTTCATGAACATCGTCGTGTCCCGCCATCGCCAGGCTTGCGAGCATCAGGATACCCATGCCGGCACCGAAGAAGCCGCCATACACCGAAACGACCATCTGCCCGGCAAGTGCTGTTGGGCTGTTGTTCGGCTTGCCTGCATCGGCGCCGCGCAGCCATGCGGATATCTTTCCAGAAAACGCAAACAGCACGGTGGCGAACAATAGCAGCCAGGGGATAAGCCTGGAAAAAGTGGCATCCTGCGTTGCCAGCAACAACAGGCTGCCGCCAATTCCCCCGATGAAGGACACGATTCCCATTGGAATCAGGTAGCGTTTATAGCGTGCGAGTTCCCTGCGGTAAGCCCAGGCACCGGAAAGACTGGCTGGCCACAACGCGACGGAATTGCTGGCATTCGCTGCAACCGGCGGTACACCGGCGGCAAGCAGTGCGGGAAAAGAGAAAAAGGTTCCTCCGCCGGCGACCGAGTTCATCGCACCTGCGCAAAAGGCGGCAATGCCAACCAAGGCAATTTGCCAGGCACTCATTTCGGTTCACCAATATGTTTTTTTACAAATTGCAGCAATGAAGTCATGTCGGACCCGGTGGCATCCGGTGTCACTCCCAATTCCTCCAGAGGCGCATTGGCGCGATTGACCCAGAAGGTGGTGTAACCGAACCAGCTTGCCCCGCAGGCGTCCCAGCAATTGCTGGAGACGAAGAGAATATTTCTTGCCGATAGACCGAAGACGTCGGGCGCCAGTTGGTATGCTTCCGGCGCAGTCTTGAATTTTTTTACCGTGTCGACCGACAGTATGTGGTGAAAAATGCTGCGCATGCCGGCCGCTTCGACAGCGGAATCCAGCATCTGCGGATTGCCATTGGACAGGATAGCAAGCTTCAATCCCATATCTTTCAACTTGCGCAGCACGCCAAGATTTTCCGGGAAAGATTGTAGCTTTGCATACTGACCCATCAGGCTGTTCTGCGCATCCAAAGTCAGATCGAGCCCAAGTTTTCGGCATGAAAAGACAAGGGCATCCTGCGTAACTTCCCAAAACGGTTTGTAAGTCGAGCACATGGTTCGCAGCCGCGTATATTCAATCTGCTTGTCGCGCCACAATTCTGCCAGTTGTGCTCCGTTACCGGGAAACAGCCGTTCGGCAAGCGCGCCGATGGAATACACATCGAAAAGTGTCCCGTACGCATCAAAAGCAATGGCTTGTATGGTCATGGTTAAACGCCTTGTAATGGACTTTGAGTATATTCAATATAAATACTCATAAGCTAAACGAAAAATCACTTTATTATTGCGTTTTAGTATTAGGCACTACGGTTGATGCATGGATCAATTCAAACAGATTTCCACTTTTGTTGACGTGGCGGCAAAAGGCAGTCTTTCCGCAGCTGCGCGAGCCGAAGGCATTGCACCTGCCATGATAGGCCGGAGACTGGATGCGCTTGAAGAAAGGCTGGGCGTCAAACTGCTGCAGAGAAGCACGCGCAAGATCGCACTGACCAATGAGGGCATTGCCTTTCTGGAGGATTGCCAAAAGATCCTGGCCGATCTGGAAAATGCAGAGTCGGCCGTATCGGAACGTAGCGCGCGCGCGAGCGGACATTTGCTGATCTCGGCGCCGGCGGGATTTGGTCGTCAGCATGTCGCACCGCTGATTCCCTCTTTTTTAGCGGAGCATCGCGATGTTGCCGTAACGCTGAACCTCAATGACCGGGTGGTAGATCTGATAGGCGAAGGGATCGATGTCGCGATCCGTATTGCCGCCCTGTCGGATTCAAGCCTGATCGGCGTCAAGCTGGCGGACAATAAACGTGTGGTGGTCGCCTCGCCCGCTTATCTGAAACGCCATGGTGCGCCGGCATCGCTGGACGATCTTGCTCGGCATAACTGCCTGGCCATGAGCAGCGAGGGCAGTCAGCGTGGCTGGACTTTTCGCCAGAACGGCAAGAACGTTACCTTGAAAGTGACTGGCAACATGGTGTGCAACGATGGGGCAGTCCTGCATGAATGGGCATTGTCAGGTAAAGGGCTTGCGTGGCGCTCGATGTGGGAAGTCGGCGCTGCGATCGAGTCGGGCACATTAGTAACTGTCCTGGATGAGTTTGCCGCGCCTGGCAATGACATCTATGCAGTGTTTGCCCAACGGCGCCATCTGCCCTTGCGGATCCGTGCCTTTGTCGATTTTCTGCGGCATGCATATGCGCAATCCGATTACTGGCGCAAAGGATAGAAACAGAAACTGGCTTGAACAGCCTGCGAAGGACGAAAAAAATCCCCGGCATACCGGGGATTTTTTATAGCGCTGGATTCAGCTTACAGCGGCTGAATCGCGGAAGCCTGCTTGCCCTTCGGGCCAGTCGTGACTTCAAAAGATACGCGCTGATTTTCTTTGAGCGACTTGAAGCCATTGGATTGGATCGCGGAGAAGTGCGCGAACAGATCTTCGCCACCTTCGTCCGGAGTGATAAAACCAAAACCTTTGGCGTCATTGAACCACTTAACAATACCTGTTGCCATTACTTACATTTCCTATCAGTGAATTGGGCTTGTGCCCGGTAGAACCTTTGAAGCAAGAAAGAAATGACAGACAAATACTGCACTACTAGCTCAAACTTCAATCGGTGGCGCATTGTAACCTATGTAGATCATCGAGTTGAATATATTTTCGGACAAATCCCCCGTCTTTTCACTCTGGGCGAAATGGATGATTCATAAGGGAATTATTTACAGCCAATTCCTTGCTTGAAAACATGGTATTCCCTTGGCATGAATGGTGCATCTCCATGGATTCACCGTTTATCCATATTATTTATTCATGTCTATTCCTACTTCGTTGCCCTCTTACTTCAAGAGCGGCAAGCATCCACGCCCTTTGCCACGGAAACGGCGTCACAATGTGTCGAAAGTCGAACTGCATGAAACCTTGAATGAGACGTTCGGACTTGAGCGTCTTCGCCCGGGACAGCATGAAGTAATCGATAGCGTTCTGCACAGAAACCATACCTTGGCGATCATGCCGACCGGCGCCGGCAAATCGCTCTGTTATCAGTTGCCGGCATTGAAAATGCCCGGCGTGACCGTTGTGGTATCGCCGCTGATATCGCTGATGAAAGATCAGGCATCCAAGCTTGAAAGCGCGGGCATGGGCGCAGCCGAAGTCAACAGTACCTTGAGTACGCGTGAAGAAGCGTTCGTTCTGGAGAGCATCAAGCAGGCGGATCACGAGTTCGTGTTCGCCACGCCTGAACGGCTTTCCGACCCGGAATTTCTGGACACACTGAAACAAAACAAGATAAGCCTGTTCGTGATCGACGAAGCGCATTGCATCTCGCAATGGGGACATGATTTTCGTCCTGCGTATCTTCATCTGGAAGCTGCGATTGCCGCGCTCGGTCATCCAACTGTTCTGGCATTGACCGCCACGGCAACTGAGAATGTGATCGAAGATATAGGCAAGCAGCTTGGCTTGAATCACATGCATGTCATTAATACCGGCATCTACCGGTCAAATCTTCACTATCGCGCCATTGCGGTCACGGACGAATCCGAAAAGTTGATGCAGACGATGCGTCTGGCAAAAGAAGATGTCGGGTCCGGCATCATTTATGCCGCGACCATCAAGGCGGTTGAAGAAGTGTACGAGGCGCTGCATGAGGCTGGCGAAAGCGTCACGTATTATCACGGGCAACTGTCCGGCAAAATACGGTCGCAAAACCAGGACGCCTTCATGAGTGGAGAAAGCCGCATCATGGTCGCCACCAATGCCTTCGGCATGGGGATAGACAAGGCCGATATCCGTTTCGTCATTCACTATCAGGTCCCGGGCAATCTGGAGGCTTATTACCAAGAGTCCGGGCGTGCGGGACGAGACGGAAAGCCATCGGATTGTGTGCTTCTCTACCATGCAAAAGACCGGCAGGTTCAGCAATTTTTCCTGGCACGGCGTTATCCGGGAGTCGACGATCTGAGCGCGGTCTATGCTGGCGTACAAGATCTTGCAACGGCGACGTCTTGGATTTCTTTTGGCCGTCTGCGCGACGCTCTGGACGAAGTGTCCGAGACACGCTTGCAGGTATCGCTCAAACTGCTCAAGGATGGCAAGCTGATAGAGCAAAACGACAGCCTCGAATACCGTCGGACGAATGTACGCGTCCGGCCAAAGGATCTGATGCAACTGGTGGATACCTACCGCGTCAAGAGTGCACGTGATTACGAGGCGCTGGAGCGCATGGTGTTCTACGCTCAGACCGGCTTTTGCCGGTGGAAGGTATTGCTCGACTATTTCCAAGAACAGGTGGAGTGGTCGCATTGCAAGGGCTGCGACAATTGTCTTGCTCCGCCGGAGCACGCCCTGACGCCCGCGCATGTGCGCGACCACGCACCGCCTGTGGTGCGCAACGACAAGGCGCCTGCGCCGGACGCAGGTTCAACGGTCAAGGTACCGAAATATGGGGAGGGACGTGTCGTATCTGCCAATGGCGACAAAGTGATCATCGTCTTCCCGGACAAACAGACCAAGACCTTCCTGCGGGACTATGTGACACTGGTTTGAGTGGCTGGGAGCGCGTCGCTACCACGTCGGTGATGCGCACGGATTCTTTCAGCCGTGAGGCGACGGCCGTCAGCACCTTGTCTCCGGCGCCATGACCATACCGATCGTTGATTGACTTGAAATGGTCCAGGTCGATAAACAGCAGCGCGAAGCGGGGACGCTCGCTATGGCGCTGTGCGAGCTGCCGGCGCAATGCGCCGATTTGCGCTCAGCGAGGCGCGATTGAAGACTGCGGTGAGCTTGTCGATGCGCAGGTTATGTTCCATCTCGCTGAACGATATGGCAAGCTGACCGATCTCATCGCGACGTTGGATATTGAGCGATGGCAGAGGCTCGCCATCGCCGACCTTTTTTGCCGCCATCGTGAGCTGGCGCAGGTCGCGCACGACGCGGTTGAGCAGCACCAGACCAAGCACCAGCGTAATGACGACGCAGAGAATCGAACATTCTTTTTCTTGAATCAGCAAGGCATATATCGAAAGATGTCCAATGCAACAATAACGAGCGCAAGCGGCGGATTATATTCGTACGGAAAAATAATTGTTTTAGGGCAATACATTATCCTGTTTTAAGGTGTTCCCATCTCAAAAATTGCCTCATGCTTATTGAATAAAACATATCTCGATTGATATTTATCAAAACCATGGCTGGCACTTAAGCCAGACAAATTTCTCCAAAAGGCTGTGTACTGATCTACAACTATATTTTCTTGAGAGGAACCAGCATGAAATATTCAGTATTGCTCGCGGCGCTTGTCGCCACGTTGACTTTGGGCGCCTGCGACAAAAAAGACGCCGGCACAGCTGGCACCGGTGGCAGCAGCAGCACCAGCAGCGCTGGAGCTCCTGCCAGTACCGGAACCACCGGTAGCACAGCTGGTGGAACAACCGGCACCACTGGCGGCACGGGCAGCACCTCCAGCAGCAGTAGCGGTACGGATGCTGGTGCGGCTGGTACCACAGGAAGTACACCGAGTGCCAGTGGCAGCGCTGCAGGAACCACAGGTGATACCTCATCAGCCGGCGGCAGTACCGGCGCTACAGGCGCAACAGGCAGCACACCCAGCGCCAGCACCCCTGGCAGCAGCGGAGGCACAGGCACTACCGGCAGCGCAGGTTCCACCGACACGACTGGCGCCACCGGCAGCGCAACTACGCCTTCGGGAGGGGCAGGCGGCTCTGCCAGCGGTTCGAAATAAGCTTCAGCACAAGCGGCTTTCAACATGAACAAGCCGTGTTCCGGTTAAATGCCGGAACACGGCTTGTTGTTTTAAAGGCCATGCATTGAATTTATTTTGCGGCTTCAGGTTTTACAAATTCAGATTTCCACTGCCTCGATTCGCAATTCTCCGCGCAGTATCGGCTTTACCAGAATCTTGTAGGTATCCACATCAAAGTCCTTCCTTGCCGCCCGCTTGATAGGCGGTGAGCCGGCGACATGATCAATCGATCCAAGATAAAACCAGTGATCGATAACATGGGTCTGCTTCCAGCCGTCGCATTCTTCAACAATGCCCATTGCTCCCTCATACGGCCAGACCATGATGCGCATGTCGTTCAACGCGGCCTTGAGCCTGCGGTAATGTTCCTGCATGGGTTCTGCACCGATGCAGGCACCCAGGCAACGCGAAATCTGCCGGGCGAAACAGGCACGTCCCCGGATGGTGCTTTCCAGCCCGGTCAGGGCCGGGCACAGCATCTGCATTTCCACGATCTCGCGCAGTTTTTCCTGCGCCGCCTTGCGAGTGGCGAACAAACCGTACAGGCCCGCCGTACGGGCAAAGTCATGGTCACGCGCATAGACAATCTCCGGCGCCGATTTCACGCCAGGTCCCAGCCGTAAAGTGCACATCTCGCGCGTGCGGCGCAGTTTCTTGTTATGCAGCGGCTGCAATTCCTTGATCAGGCGAGACTCCAGCAAAAGCGCGCCGATATCGCCGGCCGTACGCCGGAATTCGACATGACTGCTCTGCTGAAGCATGCGTGCCTCTTCCGGGGTGCGCAGATGGGATAACACCCTGGCCCGGATATTGACGCTCTTGCCGATATAGAGAGGACGATTCTGCGTGTCGCGAAAAATGTAAATGCCTGGCTTCGATGGCAAGGCATCCAGACTGGCGCGGTCAATGTGATGCGGATATTCGAACGTGTCGGCGGGATTGGGTTTGATCAACAGGCCGACTGAAGTGACACGAGCTTGCATGAAAGGCAAATAAAGCTTTTAAAAATTATAAAGACAGATCCATCACATGACGAATCTGACTAAGCATTCGTTTGAATGTACTGTATATTTATACAGTACAAATTGATGTCCAGCATCACAGAAAAGAATATTAGGAGGTCCGGATGTCCGCATTAGTTTCCGCCATACCCAATTCAAATGAATCCTCTGCCCTGCCCCCTGCCGTATGGCGAGCCGACCAGATGGGTTCTTATCAGGCGGCAGTCATCTCCACCGGTCATCCGCTACTGGATCAAGAACTGCCGAACGGCGGCTGGCCAAGTGCGACATTGATTGAATTGCTGATGCAGCAACCGGGCATAGGCGAAATGCGCCTGCTGCGTCCCGCTTTCCAGGCCATCGCCCGCAAGCGCCGCATTGCGCTGGTACAGCCGCCTTACATGCCGCAGATTGCGGCATGGACCGCATGGGGTCTGCCGGTCGACAGTCTCGTATGGATAAAAACCACACGTAGCGCCGATGCCTTGTGGAGCGCAGAACAAGTTTTGCGCAATGGAAGTTGCGGCGCATTGCTGTTATGGCAGTCGCACGTCCGCACCGAATCCCTGCGTCGCCTGCATCTTGCGGCCCAAGGAACCGAAACCCTGTTCTGGATGATGCGCCCCTTGGCCTGCACCCAGGATGCCTCGCCTGCATCATTACGGCTGGCGCTGCGACCGACGTACGGCGGCATCCAGGTCGATATCGTGAAACGGCGCGGTCCGCGGCGCGACGACCCGCTCCATGTGCCGATGGATGACATGCCATCCTCCGTTTTCCTGCCAGCTTCGCGGTCCGCAGCACCAATCTCCAACCCCGTACCGACAAGGGAGGCTGTTGCGCACATCAGCGACCAAAGCATCAATACCGCCATGACCGGGCCGCAAGCCTGTTCCGTCAATTGAACGGTGGCGGATCCTCCAATGCGCTCATGGATAGCCCTGCATCTGCCGCTATTACCGCTCGAAGCCATCAGGCCGCGCTGGAGCCTTCCCGGAGAACATGTGATCGTGGAGCGGGAGCGTGTCATCGCTGCTAGTCCGCAAGCTCACCGCGGCGGAATATGCATCGGCATGCGGCGCGCGGGTGCGCAGGCCATGTGCCCTAGTGCGACTCTGCATGAACGCGATCACTTGCGGGAGCGGGAAGTACTCGACGGCATTACTCTCGCCCTGCTGCAATACACGCCGGAAGTGGCCCTGGGAGAACGAGGCAGTTTGCTGCTCGATGTGACAGCCAGTCTGCGCGCATTCGGAGGAAGACGGGCGCTATGCCGGCTGGTGCGCCATAGCGTTGGCATACTTGGCTTGACGCCGCAACTGGGCATGGCGCCAACCGCGCAAGGCGCCTGGCTGCTGGCCTGCCGGGAGCGGAAAGAGCTTCCCGCACATCGCCGTGTGGTATGCATGGAAAGCATGACGCGCCGCCTCGATACCCTGCCCTGCACCCTGCTGCCGCAGACATGGCCTTATCTCGAGTGGCTGGATGGCATCGGCTGCCGCAGCTTCGCCGATTTGCGCAAGCTGCCGCGCGCAGGACTGCAACGGCGTTGCGACAAGAGCGTGCTGGATGCGCTCGACCGTGCCTACGGACAGGCGCCGGAACTGTTTGACTGGATACAGGCGCCGAAAAGCTTTTCCGCAAAACTCGAGCTACCCGATCGGATCGAACATGCGGAAGCCGTATTGTTCGCCGCGCATCGCCTGCTGCTGCAACTGACAGGCTGGCTGGTGACTCAGCAGCTTGCCGTGTCCCGCTTTGTCCTGCAGCTGGAGCATGAACGCGGCCGCGCGGCGATTCCTCCCACGCCGATCGAGATTGCACTAGCTGAACCTGCCTGGCATGAAGAGCATCTGACGCGCCTGCTGAAAGAGCGGCTCGGTCGTATCGAACTGGCAGCCCCGGTCATCGCAGTGCGCCTGGAAATCGCCCGGGTTACCGCAATGCTGCCGCCCACCGAGTCGCTGTTTCCTGAACCGGGCAGCATCCCGATGGATTATCACCGCTTGCTTGAATTGTTGACGGCGCGCCTGGGTGAGCAGAATGTATTGGCCCCTGCCCCGCGCGCGGACCACAGACCGGAAATCTGCAACGGATGGGTTCCGACCGCCGCGCCAAGTCCGCCATCGACAGCCGTCACCCATCTTGCCGACAGGCCGTTCTGGCTGCTGTTGCAGCCGGTCGAACTGATGGTCCGCGAAGACCGCCCGTTCTACGGTTCGCCATTGCGTCTCGTCAAAGGACCGGAAAGGATCGAATGCGGATGGTGGGATGGCGGGTTGATCATGCGAGACTACTTTATTGCGCAAGGCGAGACGTCCACCCTTTACTGGATTTATCAGGAGCGTCATGGGGACGAAATCTGCTGGTACTTGCAAGGCTTGTTTGCTTGAATATCCTTCGATCGAAGGACATTCACAGAATACAAACTTAACTGAACCATTATTCCTATGATCACAGGAATAATTATGAAACCCATAGTCGGACTGAGCTTGTCGTGCAGCTTAAAAAATTTTCAAGCCTTCAAATTTCATTAACAAAAAGACATTTTTCTGATTTATACTGTTTTTACATACAGTGTTTCATTCAGATAACATGTCCTTGCCCGATCTGCCTGCCTACGCCGAATTACAGTGCGTTTCCAACTTTACTTTCCTGCGCGGCGCTTCACATCCGGAAGAGCTGGTCATACGCGCAGCAAAGCTTGGTTATGCGGCACTGGCATTGACGGATGAATGTTCGGTGGCCGGCGTTGTGCGTGCGCATACCGAGGCAAAACAATGCGGCCTGCATTTGATCATCGGAAGCCAGCTCCGGCTGGTGAATGAAGACGGCAGTCCGGCATTTTCTCTCATTCTCCTGGCGCAGAATCGCGAAGGCTATGGCAATCTGGCCGAGCTGATTACCCTTGCGCGTACCCGTGCCGAAAAGGGCACTTATCGACTTACGCCATCCGATTTCGTGACGCCGGAACAGAACTATGTCCATCTGCGCGGCATGCCGGATTGTCTTGCGATTCTTGTCCCTGCATACGGAATTGCGCCGGAGCTGCTTGCCACCCAAGTCAAATGGATGCGGGATGTGTTTTCCGCCCGCGCCTGGATCGCATTGACTCTGCTGCACCATCCTCGCGACGACCAGCATGGCGCTCTTGTCATGGAAACCGCCCGTCAGTACAGCTTGCCCATCGTTGCGACCGGCGATGTCTGCATGCATGTCAGATCCCGCAAACCTTTGCAGGACACGCTGACCGCCACACGCATCGGCAAGCCTATCCATCAATGCGGCTACGACCTGGCACCGAACGCCGAACAGCATTTGCGCTCGCGGCTAAGGCTGGCGAACATTTATCCGGAAGCCGCATTGGCCGCCACGCTGGACATAGCGGGCAAATGCAAATTCTCTCTCGACGAGTTGCGCTACGAATACCCGGATGAACTGGTGCCGCACGGGGTAACGCCAGCAGCCTACCTGAGTAGCGAAGCGTATAGCGGGGCACGGGTTCGTTTTCCCGAAGGGATGCCGGCCAGCGTGAAAAAACAGCTCGACCACGAACTGCAACTGATCTCCGAAATGCGTTACGAAGCGTATTTCCTGACCGTGTACGACATCGTGCGCTATGCTCGCAGCGTCCACATTCTGTGCCAGGGGCGAGGTTCCGCCGCCAATTCCGTGGTTTGTTACTGCCTGGGGATTACCGAAGTCGACCCATCTCGCAGCACTTTGTTGTTCGAACGTTTCATTTCCCGCGAACGAAACGAACCGCCGGATATCGACGTCGATTTCGAACATCAGCGGCGCGAAGAAGTCATGCAGTACATTTACAGCAAGTACGGCAGGCTGCGCGCCGCGCTCACTGCGGTCGTGATCAGCTACAAACCGCGCAGTGTCTTGCGCGATGTCGGCAAGGCGCTTGGTGTCGACCCCGGCATTGTCGACCGGGTAGCAAAATCCCATCGCTGGTGGGATGGCAAAACCGGCTTGGCCGATCGCTTTGCCGAATGCGGCATGCCCCCGGATTCGCCGCTGGCCCTGCAATGGGGAGAGATCGCTGAAAAACTGATGCGCTTTCCTCGCCATTTATCACAACATCCGGGAGGTTTTGTCATCTCGCGCGGCAAGCTATCTCGCCTGGTGCCGATCGAAAACGCAGCCATGAAAAACCGCAGCGTCGTCCAGTGGGACAAGGACGATATCGATGCACTCGGCTTGCTGAAGGTAGATGTCCTTGCACTTGGCATGCTGAGCATGATTCGCCGCGCCCTCAGGCTGATCGGCGAACTGCGTGGCAGGGCCTTCGAGTTGCAGCACATACCCAAGGAAGATCCGGCCACCTACGACATGATCTGCAAAGCAGATACGGTGGGCGTTTTTCAGATCGAAAGCCGAGCGCAAATGACCATGCTTCCCCGATTGCGCCCTAAAGAATTTTATGACCTCGTTATCCAGGTAGCGATTGTCCGTCCCGGACCCATCCAGGGTGGCATGGTTCACCCTTACCTACGGCGTAGACAAGGCCTGGAGCCGGTAACCTACCCTAGCGAAAAAATCCGCCATGCGCTTGAGCGTACGCTTGGCGTGGCGATTTTCCAGGAGCAGGTGATGCAGATCGCGATACTGGCTGCAGAATTTACACCTGGCGAAGCCGATCAGCTGCGTCGGGCAATGGCGGCATGGCGGCGCAAGGGCGACATCGGAAAATTCAAGCAAAAGCTCATCGACGGCATGACAAAGAATGGCTACAAGCCTGAATTTATTGACGCTATCGTGCGGCAAATCCATGGCTTCGCAGAATATGGTTTTCCCGAGAGCCATGCCGCCAGTTTCGCTCTGCTCGCCTATGCGAGTTCATGGATCAAATGCCACGAACCGGCGGCTTTTCTTGCTGCGCTGCTCAATAGCCAGCCGATGGGCTTTTATTCGCCATCGCAACTGGTGCAGGATGCACGAAGACACAAGATCGATGTCCGGGCAGTGGATATCCATCACAGCAACTGGGAAGCTACGCTGGAGCCTGCAGTGCAGGAATCAGACGGTAAACAACCTGCCGTCCGGCTCGGATTCAACATGGTAAGAGGCTTGTCGCAAGAAACCGGAAACCGCATCGAAAAGGCGCGTGCGCTCAAACCGTTTGACAACATGGCGGATCTGGCAGCGCGCGCTGAGCTTACGCGCCGGGATTTGCAATTGCTGGCCAAGGCGAATGTACTGGAACCGCTCGTCGGGCATCGTCGCAATGCACTCTGGCAAGCAGTCGCCAGCGAACCCGACAAGGACTTACTCAGGGAAACCAGCATGCAGGAAGAGCCCGTTGAACTTGTCGCACCATCGGAAGGTGACAATATTGTGGCCGACTATTATTCTCTTGGCCTTACCCTCGGCCGCCATCCGTTAGCCTTGTTGCGTCCCGCGTTGACGGCAAAGCGCTTTTTGCCGGCCGAGGTATTGCATACGTTTGCCGATCGACAGCTTGCGCGCGGATGCGGCATCGTGACCGTAAGGCAGCGCCCGCAGACAGCCAACGGCACCATGTTCGTCACCATCGAGGATGAAACCGGTCTGATCAATGTCATTGTCTGGCCAGGCCTGATCGAACGGTACCGGAAGGAACTACTCGCCTCGCAATTATTGGGAGTATATGGAATATGGCAATCCGAAAGCAATGTGCATCATCTGGTTGCCAGCCGACTGGTCGATCTCTCCCACATGCTGGGACGGCTGAGCACGCATAGTCGCGATTTCTCATGAGTCTTGCTGATGCAGCTTGAAGATTCTCATGATGCGTTGCTGTCGCAGTCTTTACACTGGTTGTTGCACCCTTGGCAAAACTTGCTTCACTCAAACCGGTAACACGCGTCCATGAAACCTGACCTGGAAACCGCGCTTCACCTGATGCACAGTTTGCCATCCGGCACTCTGGCGACCCACTCCCTGCAGTTGCCAGGATATCCGTTTCCTTCCGCCCTGCCTTTTGCACCGGATGAACGGCATTGCCCGGTCTTTTTGCTGAGCAGCCTTGCTGAGCACACAAAAAATCTTCTCGCCGACCAGCGTGCCGGCTTTCTTGTGGCCGACGCTTCGGAAAAGCACGTGCTCGAAAATCCCCGCATGACCATTACCGGCAATATTGCCTATGCCGAGGCAACGCACGAACTGCAATCGCGTTTTCTGCGCTACCTGCCCGAAGCGGAACAATACATGGCACTGCCCGACTTTGCCTTTTACCGGCTGGTGCCAGAAAAACTGCGCTACATCGGCGGTTTTGCGCAGATGGGGTGGCTGGAACAGGCAGATTGGGAGGAAATCGAAGTCTTGCCACTTCAGGAAGAAGCCGACTTGATACAAGACTTGCTTGGCGATCTGCCACCGGGCGTACGCTTACTGGGCCTGGATCGCTACGGCATGGATATGGAGCGGCATGGCCGGCGGGAGAGACAACGCTTTCCAGCCATATTGCACTCCACCGATCAGATAGCCGCCACAACCAGAAGACTGCTGGCGGCATTGTGATGCCAAACTGGCCAGGGCAAATGCTAGGGCAGTTTCACCCTGACGTGCCAGACGAGGCCGAGGCGGTTTGCCCGCGGAACAAGGCGCGGCGACGCGACATGGTGAGCCATGGCAAGGAGGCCTCGGCGGCCCCCCGACAACGCGGTGCCGCAGGCAAAGCGTCCGGCATCGACGGTACAGTCAGGGTGAAACTGCTCTAGCCAAACAAGGTATCGGCATTCACTTCTGCCAGCGTCGCGCATCCACACAAGGCCATACTGATTTCAAGCTCGTCCCGCAGAAGACGCAGCACATGAGATACGCCCATGGCGCCGGCATTGGCCAGGCCGAATACATACGGCCGGCCGACCAGCACCGCATTCGCCCCGAGCGCAATCGCCTTGAGGACGTCGGTGCCGCGGCGTATCCCGCCATCGACCAGGATCGGATAGTCCGCACCGACCGCAGCACGGATGCGCGGCAGTACCACGGCCGTGGCCGGCATGGTGTCCAGGGTACGGCCGCCGTGATTGGAGGCGATGACGGCGGCAGCACCGGCTTCCATCGCCAGTTGCGCATCCTGCGGGTGCATGATGCCCTTCAGAATTACCGGCAGCCGACTGATGGAGCGCAGCCAGGCGATGTCGTCCCAGCTCGGTGCACTGGCGAGCAAGCCATCGAACATGCGGCTCTGGTGCGCCTCCAGCGCCACCGGCTGGGCCGCCGGCAGACCTTCCAGATTGACTGCCGAGATCCCTGCAGGCAGGCGGAAAGCCGCGCGCCGTTCGCGGTCGCGTGCGCCGCTGCTCGGCGCATCCACCGTCACCACCAGCGCTTCATAGCCGGCACGCTCGGCGCGCTCCACGAGCGAGCGGGTAAAACCACGGTCATGCTGAAAATACAGTTGAAACCAGAGCGGGCCGCGCGTCGCCTCGCCCAGCACCGCATGCGCCACCTGTTCCATAGCGATGCTGGCCTGGCTGCTCAGCACCAGGCCAGCGCCCTGAATGGCCGCGGCATAGGCCGTGGCGATTTCGCCGTCGCGATGCGCCATGCACTGGAAGGCGATCGGTGCCAGCAGCACCGGGTGGGCGAGCGTGCGTCCCAACAGCTGCACGCGGGTGTGACCGCCGGTCAGCCTGCGCAATACGCGGGTGGATAGCCGGATGCCGTCCCAGGCGGCGCGGTTGGCGCGCATCGTGATTTCATCTCCCGCACCGCCGGCAAAATAGGCCCATGCATTGTCGTCCAGCCGCCCGCGCGCATGCTGCTCATGGTCGGCCAGTGAGACGATCCCGGACGGGATGGCTTCGACGACGGGAACCGGACTCATGTGTCGGCCCACATGCGCAGGAGGTTGTGATAGGTACCGGTAAGCTGCACGACCGAAGCTTCCTGCTCGCCGAGGGACTCGCGCAGCCTGAGCAGCGCCATGTCCATGTCGAACAGCAGCCGGCGCTGCTCGCCGCCACGCACCATGCTCTCTATCCAGAAGAAACTCGCCAGCCGTGCGCCGCGCGTCACCGGCGTGACCTGGTGCAGCGAGGTACCGGGATACAGCACGAGATCGCCGGCGGGCAGCTTGATGCGCCGCTCGCCCTGCACATCCTGGATCAGCAGTTCGCCGCCGTCGTATTCCTCCGGCTCGGCCAGAAACACTGTGCAGGACAGGTCGGTGCGCACCCATTGCGCAGGATTGCGCGAGTGCAGCACGGCGCCGTCGATATGGGCGCCGTAATGGTTGCTGTCGCCGCTGTAGCGGTTGAACAGCGGGTTGAAGATCTTGCGCGGCAGCGCCGCGGAAAAAAACAGCGGGTCGCGCTGCACGGCGCTGAGTATCAGCGCCTGCAACCGGTGCGAGACATCGCTGTCCTGCGCCAATTGCTCGTTGTTCTTGCGGGCGACCGCCTGGCCGCCCGCACTGCTGCGCCCGTCCACCCACGGCGCACTCGGCCCGAGCAGGGTCCGGGCAGTGGCGAGTTCGTCGCGGGTAAGTACGTTTTTCAGGTGCAGAAGCATGCTTCGCCTTAGAACATCGCCTTCAGCGTCAGCTCGACACGACGCGGGGCGCCCGGCGCGTAGAAACCACGGTACAGCGAATCCGCGTACAGTCTGTCGGTCAGGTTGGTGATGTTGAGCTTGGCCGACCAGGTATTGTTGATCGTGTACTCGGCCATGGCATCCAACACGGCGAAGCTGTCGGCCACCACAATACGATTGCCTTCCGGGTTCTGTTTGCCGCGATAGGTGAGACCGGCGCCGAGGCGCAGTTCGGGCAACATGCGGTAGGTGGTCCAGAGGCTGCTGCTGTGCTTGGGCGTCAGGCCGGGACGGTCGCCTTCAACCTGAGCGCCGGTACCGGCTGCGTTGCGTACCACGTTGCTCTCGTCGATCTTCGCGCTCGGAATCCAGGTGTGATTGAAGAACACTTCCCACTTCGGCGTGATGCGACCGGCGACATTGAACTCCATGCCGGCGGCATGACGCTTGCCCGACAGCAGCTGCTGCAGGGACGCTGTATCCGGGTCGGTGTTGCGCTCGTTGTACTTCTCGCTGTAGAACGCGGCCACGCCCAGTGAGGTGCGCTTCTCGAACAATTCCCACTTGCCGCCGATTTCCAGATTGCGGCTCTTCTCGGCCGGCGTCCGTGCGTCCCTGACGTTCGGTGCGCCTACTGCGAACTGGTAGGTATCGCCTGAAGTGTTGAACGAGGTGCCAAACGATGCGTAGTAGGATGCCGTGTCATTCGGCTGATACAGCGCGCCGACGCGCGGCGACCACAGATTGTCGGTACGCTCGAAGTTGACACCGGCGACGTCTGTGTAGGAGGCCTTGAAGTGGTCGAAGCGCAGGCCGCCCAGCAGCTTGAAGGTCGAGGTCAGGCTGACCATGTCCTGCAAGTACAGGCCGATGTTGCGGGCGTCGAAGGTGTTGAACGGGGCTGCCCCGCGGGTATCTGGGCGCGAATCGCCGTCGTTCGGGGTGCCGATGGTGGTAAGCAGGCCACTGTTGGGACCGGCGAAACTGTTGGCGCGCTTGGCATCTTCGTCGTACAGGTCGACGCCGGCGACGATCTGGTGCTGGCGGCCGCCCCAGTTGAAGGCCCCCGTGTAGTCGCTGGAAACCTGGGTGGTATCGGAAATGCCGATACGGCCTTTAGGCGTGCGGCGCAGCACGGTGCTGTCGCTCAAGGTGGCAAGCGTGGTGGGAGTATTGAACCCGACGGCGCTGGCCCACAGGTCACGCTCGTAACGGCCGTGGCGCACGCGCGTGTTCAGCTGCGAGCCGTCATCGAAGCGGTGCACGTGCGCGAAGGTGCCGTAAGTTGCCTTGGTGTCGAGATAGTCGCTCGCCAGGCCGTAATAGTTCTTGGCCGGCGCCGTTTCGACGATGCGGTTGTTAGCGAGTATCCAAGGATGGTTGTAGAGCGGTCGGCCGTCGATCTCAAGATGGAACAGGCCGACGGTGAATTCATCACGGGTACCGATGCCCCAGCTGTAGGTCGGCGCAATGCCGTACTTCTTCTGCTTGGCGCCCCAGTTATTGGCGTCGTGCACCATTGCGTTCAGGCGCAGTGCAGCATCCTCGCCGGTCTTGATGTTGAAGTCGCCTGTCAGGCGGTGCAAATCGCCGCTGCCCAACGTATAGGTCACCTCGTTCTGGTTGAACAGGAACGGCGTCTTGCTGACCTGGTTGACCACGCCGCCGGTGGAGCCCTTGCCAAACAACATCGAGGCAGAACCCTTCAGAACTTCCACCCGGTCGTTGTTGAAGGTATCGCGCTCGTACAGAGCGCCGTCACGCATGCCATCGCTGTAGATGTCACCGGCCTGCCCGAGGGAGAAGCCGCGCAGGCGCACGTCTTCCTCGCCCGTCTCGCCGGCCTGGAAGGTAACACCGGCGGTGGTGCGCAGCACTTCGCGGAAGTCGTCAAGGTTGCGGTCATCCATCAGCCGCTCGGTCATCACGGTGACCGACTGCGGGATGTCACGCAGTTCCTGGTTACCCTTGCCGATGCCAGTCGTCGTCGTGCGGAACGACTCCTTGCTCAGCGTTTCGCGCTGGCCCTTCACTTCCACGGCGGGCATCACCTGGTCGGAGGAGGCGGGTGCCCGCGCGGTGGTTTGCGCCACCGTGGAGAACGATGCAGCCAGCATCAGCGCGCCGAGCGGCAGGCTGGACGGGCGGCGGATTTCAGGTTGCGACGGCGTCGTGGCCTGCTGCGCGCATGCTTTAACATCCTTCAACCGGCGCGTCGCCAATTTCTTCTTCATTGTGTATCCCTGTAGATAGAGTTATTTGTATTGTCAGGCTGGCTATCTTCAGGGAATGGCTGGCTGCGACTTCAATGCACGAAAAACAAAAAAACAGATTATTTGTAGCCGACGCGGTCGAGTATCTTCTGCGCGGGAACCTGGTTCTTGCCGATGGCGGTAATCGAGACGTTCTCGGTCTTGAACTTGCCCATTTGTTGCAGCACCGGGTTCTTGATGACCGAGGAACTCACCACCGGCCATTCGTTGTTGCCATTGGCGAAGTAGGCCTGGGCCTCGTCGCTGGCCAGATACTCGAGAAACTTGACGGCGGCGTCGCGGTGGCGGGTATTCTTGGCGACGGCGCCGCCAGCGACGTTCATGTGGGTGCCGGAACTTTCCTGGTTGGGCCAGACGAAACCGACCTTGTTCATCATCTCGCGGTCTTCGGACTTGGTGGAACGCAGCAGGCGCGCGTAGTAGTAGGAATTGGCGAGCGCCACGCCGCATTCGCCGCTGGCCACGCCCTTGATCTGATCGGTGTCGCCACCCCGCGGCGGCCGCGCGAAGTTGACGACCATGCCCTGCGCCCATTTCTCGGTCGCTGCCTCGCCGTTACGTTCGATCATGGCACCGATCAGCGACAACATGTACGGGTGCGCGCCGGAGCGCGTGCAGACCTTGCCCTTGTTGACGGGATCGGCCAGCGATTCATAGGTGGCAACCTCCTCGCGCTTGACGCTCACCTTGTTATAGACGATGACGCGCGCTCGGGTGGACAGGCCGAACCACTGCGCACCCTGTCCTTCGTCGCCACCGCGCAGGTTGGCCGGAATCCGCTCTTCCAGCACCTTGGACTTCACCGGCTGGAACATACCTTCGACCTGGGCGCGCCACAGGCGCGCGGCGTCGACCAGCAGGATCACGTCGGCCGGGCTGTTCTTGCCTTCGGTGCGCAGGCGCTCCATCAGCACGGCGTCATCGGCTTCGATGCGGTTGATGCGGATGCCGGTCTGCTTGGTGAAATTGGCGTAAAGCTCTTCGTCGGTCTGGTAATGCCGCGCCGAGTACAGGTTCAGAACGTTTTCCTGTGCATACACCGAAGCCGTGCCCGCAAGTGCAAAAATCGCCGCAGCGATACGAAGTCCGAAAGTCGATTTCATGGGTAATCCTTGGTGAATAGCGATGAATCTCATAGCAATGCATCGCAATGCAACGGCCATTGCGATGCGGTTTGCAATCAGCGCGATGTCTCTGGCTCGGTGACGAAACCGATCTTTGCCAGGCCGCCAGCCTGCGCGGCTGCCATCAGGCGTGCGACGTTTTCATAGGGTGTCTTGCGATCGGCGCGCAAATGCAGTTCCGGTTGCGGCGACTGTGCCGCGGCTGCGGCGATATTTCCCTTGAGCGCCTGCTCGTCCACCGTCGTGCCGTTCCAGTTGATGACACCGCCGGCATCGATGCTCACATTGATGTGCGCCGGCTTGACATCGTTGGGTTGGCTGACGGCCCTGGGGAGGTCAAGCTTTACAGCGTGATTGATTACCGGGACCGTAATAATGAAAATGATGAGCAATACCAGCATGACGTCCACCAGCGGCGTCATGTTAATTTCCGACATCACGTCATCGTCCTTGTCGGGACTGCCGAAGCTCATCCTTATTCTCCCTTGGCACGCAGACTGACGACGTTCTGCACCTGTCCGACACGGCCGCCGGTGATCAGGTAAGCATGCAGGTCATGCGCGAAATTGGATAACTGGGAGAGGAGCGCCTTGTTGCTGCGTGTCAGCGCGTTGTAACCGAGCACCGCAGGAATCGCCACCACCAGGCCGAACGCCGTCATGATCAGCGCCTCGCCTACCGGACCGGCGACCCGGTCGATACTCGCCTGGCCGGACACGCCGATGCCGACGAGCGCATGATAAATACCCCACACGGTCCCGAACAGGCCGACAAACGGTGCCGTGCTGCCAACCGACGCCAGCACCTGAAGGCCGCTTTGCAGCCGCCCCGTGATGTTCTCGATGGAGCGGCGCAGGCAGCTGGTTACCCACTCGCTGATATTCAATGCGCCATGCAGATCTTCTTTGCTCATTGCATGATGCAGTGCCGCGTTGGCGCCATCTTCCGCAAGCGCGCGAAACGGATTTCCATGCCGGTCCGGAGACAGCAGGCTCATACCTTCTTCCAGGCTTTTCGTATGCCAGAAGTTATCCGTCGCGACCGCTGCCTGCCGCCGCAGGCGAATCAGGCTCCAGGTTTTGATAGCCATGACATACCAGGACAGGATGGACATGATCAACAAGAGGATGGCGACAGCGCGGGTGATGGAATCGCCTTGCTGCCAGAGATTGGCAATGCCGTAAGGATTGTTCATGGATGCTTTCTCACAAATGTCTTAATTCAATTTAAAGTCGATCGGTACTTGTACCCATTCCGAGATCGCCGTATCGCCGCGACGCGCCGGCACGAAGCGCCAGCGCCGCACAGCCGCCAGTGCGGCTTCATCGAACAACGGCGAACTGCTCGGGCGAAATACCTGTACTTCCCCCGCATTACCCTCTGCCGTGACGAATACGCGCAATACCACCTTTCCCTCTTCCCCGGCACGCCTTAGCATGGCCGGGTAAACCGGCGCCGGATTATTGAGATAGGCGGCATTGAAGCGCGGCGGGGTAACAGGTGCGGGCTGTGCCGGTGCCGGGGCAAGAGTCTGCGAAACCGGTGGCGAACTCGACTCCGGCGCCGCAACAGGTGCCTGCTGCGCCGGCTGTGCCTCGGGTTTCGGCGCCGTCAATGCCGTGTCGCTTGTGGTCGTTTTCGGGGCCGATTTTTTTACCTGCGGCTTGGGCGGCTCCCTTTTGGGTTGTGTCTGCGGCGTTTCTTTCGGTGGTTGCGGCCTGGGTTCGATAACCTGTTTATTAACAGGTCTTTCGGCCGGAAGCATCTCGACCATGACTGCCGGCAATGGTGACGGAGGTGTCAGGTCCGGCCTCAACCCAGTCATCATTAGCCAAATTGCGGCTATGTGAGTAACGGTAATCAGCGTCAGCGCACCGGCGCGTGAGTTCAAAGATTGATTCATATAACTAATTCTTGCCGCACCCTATGACTGTCCTTGTATTCAAGGGTATGTGAAGTCGTGCTACCCCAATTCCGTACTTCATGCTGCTGGCTCCGACTGTAACGTTAACGATAATGATAACAATTCTCATTTAAATAGAGAAGCCTATTGTTGCAAAATATTAGGAATATCTTCGTGGAAACCCGGATCCGTAGAGTTACAGCGGCCGACAAGGGTATCGCCGAGCCAGTAGATGAGGCTTTCGAGTGCAAGAAGACAAGCGCGTCCGCTGCCGAAATGCCGCCGGAATTGAGGAAGGATTAGCCTACGCGACCTGATCGACCCTGCTCCGTAACACGGCAGGGTCGGTATCACACACCGTCATTGCGACGGCGTGCAGTTCGATTCAGGATTTCAGGACGATGGAAACCAGCCGAGCGTTTCGTATTCTTCGATTTTGCGGTACAGGCTGGAAAGACCGACCTCCAGGTTTTGGGCCGCAGTCCGCCGGTCTCCTCCGGCCTCGGTAATCGCCTTGTCGATCACCATGCATTCGAAGCGTCGTACCTGTTCGCGCAATGAATTTTTGCCGTCGGTATTCGGTGCCCCCTGGTGAGGCCTGCGATATCCGCGCGATCTGCGGCGGCAAATCCGAGTGGGTGATTCGTCCGTCTTCAGCAAGGATCAGTGCGCGATCCACTACGTTTTCAAGTTCGCGTACATTTCCTGGCCATTCATATTTCGACAGGACGTCTGCAACGTCGGCATCGATCTCGAGAATGCCGTCCAGATTCAGCCGCTCCGCACGCCGCCTCATCAAAAAGCTGATCAATCCGGGAATATCCTGCCGCCGTTCGCGCAACGGCGGAATATGCACATGGAACACGGTCAGCCGGAAATAAAGGTCTTCGCGAAATTTGCCTTCCGCGACCATCTGACCCAGATCACGATTGGTGGCAGCGACGATACGCACATCGGCGCGCTTGGTTTGCTCGCTACCCACCGCGCGCACGGTCTTTTCTTCGATGACATGCAGCAGCTTGACTTGCAGCGCAAGCGGCAACTCGCCAATTTCATCGAGGAAGATCGTGCCTTTGTCCGCTTCCAGGAACAGGCCCTTGCGCGCCTTGTCGGCCCCGGTGAAGGAGCCTTTGACATGGCCGAACAGTTCGCTTTCCATCAGGTTTCCCGGAATGGCGCCGCAATTGACCGGAATGAAAGGACCTTCGGAACGGCTGCTCTGCTGGTGAATTTGTCTTGCGATGACACCTTTGCCGGTGCCGCTTTCGCCGGTGACCAGCACCGTGCTATCCGTCGGGGCGACTTTGGCGATCAGCCGCTCAAGCGCCTGCATCGATGGCGAGACGAAGCCGAACAATTCGCTTCGCGTTTCCATCACCATTTTTCGCAATACCTTGTTCTCGCTGCTCAGGCGCTGCAAGTCGGCGATCTTTGTTACCCGGTGCAGCACTTCATCATGACGCACCGGCTTGATCATGTAATCCGACGCACCCGCCTTGATCGCATCGATTGCCGTATCCACCGAGGCAAAGGCCGTCATCATGATGAAGCTGGTATCGATCCCGGCAGCTCTTGTACGCTTTAGCAGCTCTATGCCATCAAAGTCGGGCATCTGGATATCGCTGATCGCAACGTCGAAATCTCCAGCGCACAGCCGCTCTAGCGCCTCGCTTCCGTTAGACGCCTGCACGACAGTACATCCCGCCTTAGTCAGCCGTACGGCCAGAATCTGGCGAATCGCCGGTTCGTCGTCGACCACCAGCACATGCAAGGCCTTCATTGTTTTTGCATCCTGCAGTTTCATGTAATAGCAAATTCGAGTTGGTATTCCGGGTTTCCCGGTCGCGGTTTCAAATACCGCCAATTCCAGAACAATACCGCAAGCTGTAGTGCGCTGCCGATGCCTTTCCCAGGATTGAAAATTATTCGACCGCATTTTCTTGCAAACGAGAAAAGCCTTATACCCCGTTGCATAGTCACTGCTCCATGGCTTGGATACTTGCCGATTCTGGTGTCCGGCATACCAATTGCTTATTGGAAATAATTGTAAGCAACCCCACCGGATGTGCATCGAAGCCGTCCGATAATCCATTCTTGAAAGCGGCGCCTGATGCACAAGGCCATCAACTCCCGACTCCTGCTCATCATGTTTCTGGTTGGCGCAGCGTCCGGATTCTTTGTCAGCCTCACCGGATGGTGGGGCCTGCATGACGGTTCTATTCAACTGGACAATCTGCGCGATCATTTCATTCGAATTGCCGGACCCGGGATGGCTAGCGCTCCGGCGGACGCAGCTTTGCTCCGTGCCGTAAATAACAACCTGTCCGCGCGTCGCCTGCTGCTTGCGATGTCAGGATTCGCGACGGTATGCTTCTGCCTGACCGCGTGGCTGACTTACCGCGAATCGATGACGCGGCGGCGTCAAGCCGACGAACTCCAGCGCCAGCATAACTTGTTCCGCACCCTGTTCGAAGGCACCAACGAAGGCGTCATCTTGACCACGGCGGGAAAAGTCACCGATTGCAACCGGGCGGCGCTCCTCTTGTTCGATCTTGCCGGCGTCGACACGATGCGTGCACTTGGACCAGCACAGCTTCAGCCGCCACGCCAACCGGATGGTAGCGATTCCGTTGCGGGTTTTCTCGCATATTTGAATGCAGCGGAACGGACCGGCCCTCAAGCGTTCGAATGGCAATTTCAATCGCTGAACCACCGCCATTTCCCGGCGGAGGTCGCCATACATACAGCAACGGTATGCGGCGAAGAGGTGACCCAAATAACGATCCGCGACATCAGCCTGCGAGCGCAGGCGGAAAAATCGATGCGCCTGGCGAATCAGGCGTTCGAGAATTCACGGGAAGGCGTCGCTATCACGGACGAGCATGCCAACATCCTGACGGTCAACCGGGCGTTCACCGTCATCACGGGTTACACCCCGGAAGAAGCGTTTGGCCGCAATCCGCGCATTCTCAGTTTCGGACGGCAGACGCGAGAGTTTTACCAGCAAATGTGGGACTCTGTTCGCACGACCGGCAACTGGCAAGGGGAAGTCTGGAACAAACGCAAGGATGGCGCGGTGTATCCGCAATGGCTGAACATCAGTCGCCTGAGCGACAGCAACGGACGGATCACGAATTACGTGGGTGTGTTCAGCGATCTCTCCGAAACCAAATTGGCCGAAGAGCGCTTACTGCACCAGACAAATTATGACGCACTCACCGATCTGCCAAACCGTGCTCTGCTGGCGAAGCGCCTGCAGCAAGCAATGATCTCCGCCGGCCGGCACGTGCAGGAAAACATTGGCGTGCTGCTGCTCGACCTCGACCGCTTCAAGCTGATCAATGACAGTATCGGGCATGAGGCGGGAGACAGTCTGCTGCTGCAGGTCTCGCACAGGCTGCGTCGCGTCCTGCGCGAATCGGACACACTGGCCCGTATGGGCGGCGACGAATTTGCCCTATTGGCCATTGATATACGCGATGCGGATCATCTTGCCAGCCTAGCGCAAAAATTAATAAAGGCATTGCATGAGCCATTTCATTTGCATTCTCACGAGTTGCATATCGGCGCCAGTATCGGCCTTGCTCTGTACCCCGATCATGGAACCGATGTCGATACGCTGATCAAACATGCCGACATCGCGCTTTACCATGCGAAAACACTAGGCCGTCATCGCTACGAGTTCTACGCCAACCACCTTGACCAATTGACGCAAGGCCGGCTGCAACTCGAAAGCAGTCTCTATGGTGCGGTCGCCCGCAACGAATTGCTGTTGCAATTCCAGCCGCAACAAATCATCTCAAATGGAAAAATTCATGGGGTCGAAGCCCTCGTCCGCTGGCATCACGCAGAACTGGGCATGGTGTCGCCGGCGCTCTTCATCCCGCTTGCCGAAGAAACCGGTCTGATCGTATCAATCGGGGAATGGATCCTGCGTACCGCCTGTACAGAGGCTCGTCGCTGGCTGCTGCAAGGACATCCGGCACGTATTGCCGTCAATGTTTCCGCGCGCCAGTTTCATGACACTGCATTCGCCGACATGGTTGAATGCATCTTGCGCGATAGCGGCTTGCCGGCGCCCTTGCTGGAACTTGAACTCACCGAAGGCATGGTCATGGAAGATACAGCGCAGGCAACCGCCATACTGAACGAGCTGCATAGCCTCGGCGTACAGATTTCCATCGACGATTTCGGAACCGGATACTCCTCCCTGTCCTACCTGAAGCGCTTGCCGATTCAGATCCTGAAGATTGATCAATCCTTTGTCAGGGATATTGCGACCGACCAGGACGACCGGGCGATCGTATCCGCCATCATTGTGCTGGCGCACAGCCTGGGCCTTCAAGTCGTTGCCGAAGGGGTGGAGAACGCCGAGCAACTCGGCTTCCTGCGCGAGCATGGATGCGATGCCATGCAGGGTTACTATTTCAGTCGACCGGTGCCGGCCGAACAGTTGCTGCAATTGCTTATCGGGGAGCGCACATCTGTCGCATGCGAATCATGACCATCATGCCGATGCAACGAAAGCAAGCTTCTCCTTGCACCGGCCGTGCCAATCTACCAATAGCGCCGCGAAATAGACTCGGCGATACACACCGGCTTTTCGCCGCCTTCCCGTTCGATGGTCACAGTCCAGATGCTCTGCATGCCGCCCTCGATGTCTTCCACTTCCTTCAAGACCATGCGGCCGCGCAGGCGGCTGCCGCTTGGAACCGGCGCCGGAAAGCGCACCTTGTTCAAGCCATAGTTCACGCCCATCCTGGCAGCGGGCGTCGAGATCGCGCTTTCCATGATCATGGGCAGCAAGGACAGCGTAAGAAAGCCATGCGCAATCGTCGTTCCGAAAGGCGACTCCTTGCGGCAGCGTTCTTCGTCCAGATGAATCCATTGAAAGTCGCCGGTGGCTTCGGCAAACTTTCTGACCCGCTCCTGCGAAATCTCGAACCACTCGGTTACTGCGACTTCCTGTCCAACCAGGCTTTTCAGTTCTTCCACTGATGCGATCTCGCGCATGCTGTCTCCGTTGTCGTCAATGTTGTATGCCCCGCGCGATGGCGGAGCGACAGAAAACTACTTTGGTCTGCGCCCGTACATTCCCATGCCTTTGACTGTGACGACCAGTTCTCCGTGCTGGTTTATGGCACGCCATTCGGTCATTACGATGCCACGATCCGGTTTGCTGCCCGATGGACGTACATCGAGGACCGTGGTCGACACCTTCAATGTGTCGCCGGGCCGAACCGGTTTGATCCAGCGTACTTCATCGACGCCCGGCGAACCCATGCTGGCGGCTTCACGCAAAAAGCCATCCACCATCATGCGCATCATCATGCTGCAGGTATGCCAGCCGCTGGCGATGATGCTTCCATAGATCGATTTGCCGGCGGCGTCCTTGTCGACATGAAAAGGCTGGGGATCGAATTTGGTGGCAAATTCCAGGATTTCCTCTTCCGTCACGGTACGCGTGCCTACCTCAATGGTCTTGCCTACCTCGAAGTCTTCGAAATACCACTTCACTTGCGACATATCGATCCCTTTTCCTTTGTATCAGTGCTGATGATTACGCGGCATTCCTGAATTCCGGCTGCGATGCAAATCGTGCCAGATGGTGATCGGTATCACCCAGGGTGACTTCGATCATCGTCAGTCGCTTGAAGTGGTGCGCCGCAGGCAGCTCATCCGTGACACCCATGCCGCCATGCAATTGCACTGCTTGCTGGCCAACGTATTTCAATGCCTGGCCGATACGCGCCTTGGCTGCGGACACCGTACGGCGGCGTTCGCCTGCATCGGTCGAACCCACCTTGACTGCTGCCAGCGTCGCCATCGAACGCGCTTGTTCCGTCTGCATGAACATTTCCGCCATCCGGTGTTGCAATGCCTGGAATTTACCGATAGGCACGCCAAACTGCTGACGCGTCTTCAGGTATTCCAGCGTGGCGCCATTCAAGGCATCCATCGCCCCCACCGCTTCCGCGCACAGCAGTGCCGCGCCATAGTCGGCAGCTGCGTCCAGCAAGTCCCAGCCGGCGCCTGCCGTGCCGAGCACTGCACTGGCCGGCACATGCACATTGCTGAATGTGATGTCAGCCGCGCGCTGACCGTCGATGGTGCGGTAATCGCGCCGCGTTACACCGCCTACATCAGCCGCAACCACGAACAGCGAAATGCCATCGGTATCCCGTTGTGCGCCGCCGCTGCGTGCCGACACGATCAGCTTGTCGGCCTGGCCGCCGTGAATGACGATAGTCTTGGTGCCATTCAATACAAATCCGTCGCCATCCTGCTTTGCGGTCGTCGTAATGTCGAACAAGTCATGGCGTGCCTGCTTTTCGCCCAATGCCGCTGCAAGCTTCAGCTCGCCGGCGGCGACCTGCTCCAGCAATCCTTCCTGTCCGCCGGCCAGCTTCAGAAACTGTGCGCCGAGAACGGTCGCGAAATATGGCTCGACGACGATGCCGCGTCCCAATTCCTGCATCACGACCAGCATGTCGACCGCGGAGCCGTTGAAACCGCCCTGCTCTTCCGGTACCGGCAACGCGGTCATGCCCAGTTCAACCAAGGTGCCCCATGCCTGGTCGGATACGCCCGATGCGGAATGAATGATTTTCTTCCGGTGTTCGAAGGTGTAGTCCTTGTCGATGAAGCGGCGCAGTGCATCCTTGAATTGTTGCTGCTCGGGTGTGTAATTGAAGTCCATGTCCGCCTCACAGTCCCAGAATCATCTGGGTGATGATATTTTTCTGAATCTCGTTGGAGCCACCGTAGATCGAGGTCTTGCGGTAGTTGAAGTAATACGGCGCCAGCGGAGCCGCATCATCGTCCTCCGTAACCGAATGCTCATGCTCGCCTTCGAGATAGGAGCGATCGAACGGGATCGCATACGGGCCGACTGCTTCCACCATCAGTTCTGTGAGCATCTGCTGTACTTCGGTACCTTTCACCTTGAGCATGGAGGCTTCCGGACCAGGGCCGCGTTTCGCGCTCTCCTGCGACAGGACGCGCAACACCGTCATTTCCAACGCCATGATTTCGATTTCCAGGCTGGCGACCTTGGCGGAGAACAGTGGATCGTCGAGCAGCGGCTTACCGTTTTTCAGCTGTTTGATGGCGAGACGCTTAAGGAACATCAGTTCGCGCTTGGCGCGGCCGACGGCAGCGATATTGGTGCGTTCATGGCCGAGCAGATATTTCGCATAGGTCCAGCCCTTGTTTTCTTCGCCGATCAGGTTTTCCACCGGGACCTTGACGTTGTCGAAGAAGACCTCATTCACTTCATGATCTTCGTCGAGCATAATGATCGGGCGAACGGTAATGCCTGGTGTATGCATGTCGATCAACAGGAAGGAAATGCCTTCCTGCTTGCGGGCGCCCGAATCGGTGCGCACCAGGCAGAAAATCATGTCGGCATGCTGGGCCAGCGTGGTCCAGGTCTTTTGCCCGTTGACGATGTAATGATCACCCTGGCGCTCTGCGCGGGTTTTCAGCGATGCGAGGTCGGAACCGGAGCCCGGCTCCGAGTAACCCTGGCACCACCAGTCTTCGCAGTTCAGGATGCGGGGAAGGTAATAGCTTTTCTGCGCTTCGTTACCGAAGGCCATGATGACAGGCGCCACCATGTTGACGCCGAACGGAAGGATGGGAGGCGTGCCGTAGGTCGCGCATTCCTCTTCCCAGATATGCCGCTGCACGGGCGTCCAGCCGGTGCCGCCATACTGCGTTGGCCAGCCGGTGCCGACCCACCCCTGCTTGGCAACGATCTTGTGCCAGCGGACGAAATCTTCTTTGGAAAGGCGCTTGTGATTGAGGACTTTTTGCTGCAGGTCTTTTGGCAGGTTCGCATCCAGAAAGGCGCGAACGGTATCGCGGAAGGCCAAATCCTCCGCCTGGTAGTTCAAATCCATGCTGTCTCCTTGTAGTCCCGGCTAAAAAGCACGACCGTTCTAAAACGATTATACAGCGGATTTTTCGGGCGTGCCGAATAAATATTCCGGCCCTTGCAGGCCGTTCTGCGTGAGGATTAAAAGGTGGAGATGCAGCCGCAACAGGGAGAAATTAAACGTGCGCGACTGCACGCGGATAAAGATTTGTCAGTATGGCCGACTAGTACTACTGCGTCATAAGTCCATCGCTGTCAGGCTTCCCCCTTGCAGGGGGAAGGTTGGGATGGGGCGGCCCGCGCAGGGGTAGGGTGCTCGAGATATCACTGCAATAACTCAACCGTACTACCCCCACCCTACGCCGGGCGCCCCTAACCCTCCCCCTGCATGGGGGAGGGAACCTTACGACGAAATTTTGTGACGCAGTAGTACTAATGAACAGATTCCTTGGGCGACACCGGAACAGGCAGCGGCACCACGTCGATGCCTTCTTCACTAAGTGCCTTGAATTCATCCGCCGAAGCGACGCCACGTATCGCCCGCTCAGGCGTTTCGTTATAGTGAATACGCCGCGCTTCTTCCGCAAAGCGTTCTCCGACGTCTTCGGTATTTTCCACGACCTTGCGGACCAGCTCCATCAGCTGAGTCTGCAATACCGAATCGATAGGAGTTTGTGCAGGCGCCTGTGCTCCGGAAATGTTCAATCGCGGAGCGGATGGCATGCGCGAAATCGCATGGCTGTCGCAGATCGGACAGGCAAGAAAGCCATCTTCGACCTGCTGATGAAAATCCTGTTCTGAAGCAAACCAGCCTTCAAAACGGTGATTGGATTCGCAGCAAAGGTTATAGACTTTCATGGGTTCGCGGAAGAATGAAAACTCAGCATCGGCAATCACGCTTTTGATCACCGATGACCTGTACTTGGCAACGGCTATGCCAAGCGTCCTATTCTACCGCTTCCCGCAAGCGCATTACTGCTTGAACTCGAATTGCTGCTGGGCGCTTTCCAGAATTCCCGGCAATTGCTGCGCAAGCAGGATTGCCTTTGCGCGCCGCCGGGCATTCTGCATTTCCAGATTGCCGGTGAGGCGTTTGACGCTCGCCTTGATGTCGACTACTTGTTCAGCCTTGGCCATACGGACCAGACTGCGCAGACTTTCCCGGTACAGATAACGCTCGCGTGCACTTGCGTGTTCGCCCAAGGTCGCTGCGATCAAATGCTCTATGACGTCATCCGAATCAAGCTTTTTCTTCATGGAGTTACGCTAGGTAGTTGAGTGAAGGAAATTTCCAAGTTGCAAGTTTGCCAAATTTCCTCATGTCATTATTTGAGATAGGTCAAGCAATGTCACTCCCAAGCAAGGTTAAACCAATACTGTTCCTCAAAAAAATGCCCGCGCGGTTATCGAACCGGCGGGCAAACTTCCTGGGAGGGTTAAGGGACCGATTTCATGGTAAATCGGTCCCTTTTGAGCCATTTGCGTTACCGCAAGGAAGCATCGCGAAAACGACATAGCAAAGTCGCCGACGTTCCCAAGATTGATCAAACCAATATTGCTCCCATTAACCGACGACGTGCGCGCTCCCTAACACGCCTTTTTCTGGCCAACTTCATGCTCTTCCCCTTGCAGGATAGATTTGGACTGCAAGTCCGCATGGTAGGACGAGCGCACCATTGGTCCCGACGCGACGTGCGTGAAGCCCATTTCCTCCCCCAGCACCCGCAAGCCATCGAACTCTTCCGGTGTCACATAGCGCTTCACGGGTAAATGATGGATGCTGGGCTGCAGATATTGTCCAAGCGTGAGCAATTGAATGCCGTGCGCGCGCATGTCGCGCATGACGGCATGCACCTCATCCAGTTCCTCGCCAAGCCCCAGCATCAGACCGGATTTGGTGGGCACTGTCGGGTGCAGTTCGCCGAACCGTTGCAGCAAACGAAGGGATCCTTCGTAATCAGCCCCTGGCCGCGCCTGGCGGTAAAGGCGCGGTATGGTTTCCAGATTGTGATTGAACACATCCGGCGGTGCGGAGCCGAGAATTTCCAGCGCCGTATCCACCCTGCCCCGAAAATCCGGCGTCAACACTTCCACGGTAATACCCGGGTTGTGCTGCCGCGTCTGTTCGATGCAGGCGGCGAAATGCCCCGCTCCGCCATCGCGCAAATCGTCGCGGTCGACCGAGGTGATCACCACATACCGCAGTCCCATGGCGCGGACGGTTTGCGCAAGATTGGCGGGTTCATCCGGATCGAGCGGATTCGGGCGGCCATGCCCCACATCGCAAAACGGACAGCGCCGGGTGCAGATGTCACCCATGATCATGAAGGTGGCCGTGCCGCTCTTGAAGCACTCGCCCAGGTTGGGGCAATTGGCTTCTTCGCACACGGTATGCAGCTTGTTCTCGCGCAGGATGGTCTTGAGCCGCTGTACTTCCCGCGTGCCGGTAAATTCCGCGCGTATCCATTTCGGCTTGCGCAATATCTGCGATGGCTCGGTAGGAATGACCTTGACAGGAATGCGTGCCATCTTTTCCGCGCCGCGAAGTTTTTCTCCGGCCTGCACCGAACGACGCGCGGAATTTTCCGCGATCTTGGATTCGCTCATGACTTATCCTCAACCGCGGTAGTAACGCTGCGGGGTAAACGGGGTTTTCGCGACCTCCACGGCAACCGGCTTGCCACGGACAATGGCATTCAATGCCATGCCGGGTGTTGCAAGCGCGGAGTCCAGATAAGCCATGGCGACCGGCGCACCCACGGTCGGGCCGAAGCCACCGCTTGTCACCTTACCGACAATGCGACCCGTGCCATCGGCCAGTTCAGCGCCTTCGCGTACCGGCATCCGGTCTTTGACCAGCAACCCGACCCGCTTGCGCTGCGCGCCGTCGGCAAGCTGACGCAGGATGATATCGGCGCCGGGATAACCTCCAGGACGAGCGCCATCTGCACGTCGCGCCTTGGAAAGCGCCCACGTCAGGCTAGCCTCGACTGGTGTCGTGTCGCCATCCATGTCATGGCCGTACAAGCAAAGGCCGGCTTCCAGCCGCAACGAATCGCGCGCACCGAGTCCGATCGGAGCAACTTCCGGCTGTGCCAGCAACTGTCGTGCGATCTCTTCAGCTTTATCGCCAGGCATCGAGATTTCGAAGCCGTCTTCGCCGGTATAACCGGAACGGCTGACGAAACATTCCGCGCCGCAAAGCGTGATCTTCGCCGTGTTCATAAAGATCATGGATGAGGTTTTCGGCACGAGACGCGCCATCACTGCCGCCGCTGCAGGGCCCTGCAGGGCGAGCAATGCACGGTCGGAAAGCTCTTCCACCTCGCATTTACCGGCAAGATGCTGCTTCATGTGAGCTACATCCTGTTCCTTGCATGCGGCGTTGACGACAACAAACAGATGATCGCCACCATTGGATACCATGATGTCGTCGAGGATGCCACCCCGCTCATTGGTGAACATCGCATAGCGCTGCATGTTTGCGGGAAGCCCTACGATGTCCACCGGCACCAGCGACTCAAGCGCTGCGGCCGCGCCCGAGCCGGCGAGGCGCACCTGGCCCATGTGCGAAACATCGAACAGTCCGGCCTGCTGCCGAGTATGTGCATGCTCCTTGAGTACGCCGGTCGGGTACTGCACGGGCATTTCATAGCCGGCAAACGGTACCATCTTGGCACCAAGTTCAAGGTGCAAATTGTAGAGCGGCGTCTGCGCCAGAGACTGTGTCGTCTTTTCCATGAAAATCGTTCCTTGTTGTTGATTCGCTTGCTTCAGCATTCGATGACATTGACCGCGAGGCCGCCACGCGCCGTTTCCTTATACTTGATCTTCATGTCGGCACCAGTTTCGCGCATGGTTTTGATGACATTGTCGAGCGACACGAAATGATGTCCATTTCCGCGCAAGGCCATGCGCGCGGCATTGATCGCCTTGATCGAGCCCATCGCATTGCGCTCTATGCATGGGACCTGCACCAGTCCGCCGATCGGATCGCAGGTGAGGCCGAGATTATGTTCCATGCCTATCTCGGCGGCGTTTTCAACCTGCTCGACGCTACCGCCCATGGCTTCGGCCAGCGCGCCCGCCGCCATAGAACAAGCCACGCCGACCTCGCCCTGGCAGCCGACCTCCGCGCCCGAGATAGAAGCATTTTCCTTGTACAGAATGCCGATCGCCGCCGCAGTAAGAAGGAAACGGACGACGCCATCGTCATTCGCTCCCGGAATGAAGCGATGATAGTAATGAAGGACCGCCGGTACGATGCCGGCGGCACCATTGGTAGGCGCAGTCACCACCCGCCCGCCTGCCGCATTTTCTTCGTTCACCGCAAGCGCATAGAGATTGACCCAGTCCAGCGTCGTCAACGGGTCGCGCAGACTGACTTCCGGCTGACTGGAAAGACTGCGATAGAGTTCTGCCGCGCGACGTTGCACCTTGAGCGGACCGGGCAGCGTCCCTTCCTTCTCGCAACCGCGTTTGACGCATTCCTGCATGACTTGCCAGATGCGCAGCAAGCCGGCACGCGTTTCTTCTTCCGGTCGCCATGCCTTCTCGTTTTCCAGCATCAACTGGCTGACCGACAAGCGATGTTCGCGGCACATGGCCAGGAGCTCGTTCCCACTCTTGAAGGGATAACGCAGTTCGGTGGTATCCGGAACGATGCGATCCGTACCGGCCGCATCCTCATTGATCACAAAACCGCCGCCGACCGAATAATAGACCTTGTTCGACAGTTCGGCACCGCCGGAATCAAAAGCGGTAAAGCGCATGCCGTTCGGGTGGTAGGGCAAGGACTGCCGCCGGTACATCAGCAAATGCTCGGTTTCGTTGAACGCGATTTCCTTCTCGCCCAGCAGCCGTATGCGGCCGGCACTCCGGATAGCGCCCAGTATTTCCGGAACACGGTCGGTATCGACCATATCCGGCGTTTCTCCTTGCAGTCCGAGGAGCACCGCCTTGTCGCTGCCATGTCCCTTGCCGGTTGCACCAAGCGAACCATACAACTCCACCTTGACAGCTGCAGTCTGCGCAAACAGGCCGGTATCCTTCAAGCCATTGACGAACTGCAGAGCCGCACGCATGGGACCGACCGTATGCGAACTGGAGGGACCTATCCCTATCTTGAACAATTCAAAAACGCTGATAGCCATATCGTCGCCTGTCCCGTCATCGGCGCGGCATGTTGAATGCCGCGCCATTACTTGTTACCGCTTATTCGTAATCGGACATGGGCGGGCAAGCGCACACCAGATTACGATCGCCATAGACGTTATCTACCCGGCCAACCGGCGGCCAGTATTTATTGCCACGCAGGGATGCCACCGGAAAAACCGCCTGCTCACGCGAATAGACGCGGTTCCATTCGCCGGCGATATCCATCGCGGTATGGGGCGCGTGGCGCAGCGCGCTTTCCTCCGCACTCACACTGCCATTTTCGATCGCACGGATTTCTTCGCGAATGGCAATCATCGCTTCGCAAAAGCGATCGAGCTCATCTTTCGATTCGCTCTCCGTCGGCTCGATCATCAAGGTACCGGCGACCGGGAAAGACATGGTCGGTGCGTGGAAGCCGAAATCCATCAAGCGCTTGGCGACGTCATCGACAGATATGCCCGTATCCTTGAGCGGCCGCAGATCAACGATACACTCGTGCGCCACAATGCCGTTTTCGCCCGCGTACAGAATCGGAAAATGCGGCGCAAGCCGCTTGGCAATGTAGTTGGCATTCAGGATCGCGACCTCGCTCGCCTGTTTCAGGCCCTGCCTGCCCATGAGCTTGATATAGGTCCAGCTGATGGGCAGGATGCTTGCACTGCCCCAAGGCGCTGCGCAGACCGCTCCACCATGATTGTCCAGCATGCCGTGGCCGGGGAGAAATGGCGCAAGATGCGATTTCACACCGATCGGACCTACGCCGGGCCCGCCGCCGCCATGTGGTATGCAAAAGGTTTTATGCAGGTTCAGATGCGACACATCACCACCGAACTTGCCTGGTGCGCACAGTCCGACCATGGCGTTCATGTTAGCGCCATCGATGTAGACCTGTCCGCCATGAGAATGAACGATGTCGCACACTTCGCCTACCGCTTCCTCGAACACGCCATGGGTCGACGGATAGGTAATCATGATCGCAGCCAGGTCCGCCGCGTGTTTTTCGGCCTTGGTCCGGAGGTCGGCCACATCGACGTTCCCGCGCTCGTCGCATTGGACGACAATGACCTGCATGCCTACCATATGCGCTGTCGCCGGATTCGTGCCGTGCGCCGAGCTCGGAATCAGACAGATGTTGCGATGCCCTTCCCCGCGGCTCTTGTGATAAGCCCGGATCGCGAGAAGTCCCGCATATTCGCCCTGTGAGCCGGCATTCGGCTGGAGCGATACGGCGTCGTAGCCGGTGCAGGCCACCAGCATCTGTTCCAGTTCGCTGATCAGTTGCTGATATCCCTGCGCCTGATCGAGCGGTGCGAAGGGATGCAGGCTGCCAAATTCCTTCCAGGTGACCGGAATCATTTCCGTCGTTGCGTTCAGCTTCATGGTGCAAGAGCCGAGCGGAATCATGGTGCGATCCAACGCCAGATCCTTATCGCTCAGCGCGCGCAAATAGCGCAACATCTGGGTTTCGGAATGATGGCTGTTGAAGACGGGATGGGTCAGGTATTCGCTCTTGCGCTCAAGCGGTGCGGGAATGCAGTCGGCAGCACCCGCCTCGCACGCGACAAAGGACGGTGTCTGCTTGCCCTCTGCAAAAACTGCCCACAGATCTTCAATGTCTTCGCGGGTAGTCGTCTCGTCGAACGATACCCCGATTGTTTCGCTGTCGATCTGGCGAAGATTGATCGCGCGCTTGCGTGCGGCCGCATGTATGTCCAAGGTCCGCGATCCGGTACGGATCGTCATGGTGTCAAAGAATGCCGCCGTGCGAACTTCCACATCCACCTTCCGCAATCCGTGCGCAAAGGTCACGGCCAGGCGATGTACACGCTGCGCAATCGTCTGCAATCCCTGCGGTCCGTGATACACCGCATACATGCTGGCGATATTGGCGAGCAGTACCTGCGCCGTGCATACATTGCTCGTCGCCTTCTCGCGGCGGATGTGCTGCTCGCGCGTCTGCAGCGCGAGGCGGTAAGCCTTGTCGCCATGGCTGTCGATCGACACGCCGACGACACGCCCCGGCATCAGACGCTTGTTTGCATCGCGCGTTGCGAAATACGCCGCATGCGGGCCGCCATAACCGAGAGGAACCCCGAAGCGCTGGGCCGAACCGATAGCCACATCCGCACCGAACTCTCCGGGCGGCGTCAAAAGAGTAAGAGCAAGCAGATCCGCCGCGACCACCACCAGCGCATTCTTCGCATGCGCCTTCGTTACGGTCGCCGCATAGTCATGTACTTCGCCGTCCACTGCCGGATACTGCAGAAGTACACCAAAGCACTCCAGCTGCTCAAGGTCTGTCCTGTGGTCGCCGACGATTACTTCGATACCGATAGGTTCGGCGCGGGTACGGACCACATCGATGGTTTGCGGAAAGCAGTCGCGCGACACAAAAAAGGTTTTGCTCTTGCTCTTAGAGATACGCTGGCAGAACGTCATCGCTTCCGCCGCTGCGGTTGCTTCATCGAGCAGCGACGCATTGGCGATTTCGAGTCCCGTCAGATCGGACACCATTGTCTGGAAGTTCAGCAGCGCTTCAAGCCGCCCCTGCGAAATCTCGGGCTGATAGGGAGTGTAAGCGGTGTACCAGGCCGGGTTTTCCAGCAGGTTGCGCAGGATGACATTGGGCGTATGCGTATTGTAGTAACCCATGCCGATATACGATTTGTACACCTTGTTACGCGCTGCAATCTTTTGCAGCTCATCGAGCACCTCAGGTTCGCTGCGCGCATCACCAAGGCTCAACACTTCATTGGTCAGAATCGCTTTCGGTACGACTTTGCTGATGAACGCGTCCATGGAATCAAAACCGAGCTCCGCAAGCATCGCCTGCTGGTCCGCCTGGGCCGGACCAATATGCCTGTCGATAAAGTCCGTGTGCTGCTGCAACTCTTCGAACGCAGCCCGTTTCTGAATCATGGTTACCTCTCAAAACTAGAATGAAATATTGCGTGTGCATGGACCATTAGCCAGTCATGCACCTGTTCGTTCTTGAGCAAGGCTCAAGACAACTTGTTACGGCAGATCAGCCGAGCGATTCGATATAAGTCTTGTACGATGCCTCATCCATCAAGCCTTCGAGTGCGGAAGCATCGGCAGCCTTGAATGCGAAGAACCAGCCTTCTCCCATTGGATCTTCATTGACCTTGCCCGGTTCATCGGCAAGTGCCTCGTTGATTGCGGTGACAACACCTGCGCCAGGCATCAGGATTTCGCCTGCTGTCTTGACCGACTCAATTACCGCAGCCTCATCACCTTTTGCGAACTCCTTGCCGACTTCGGGAAGCTGGATGTAGACAAGGTCGCCCAGATGGTCTTGGGCATAGTCAGTAATGCCTACGGTGACAACGCCGTTATCGTCGACGCGCAACCACTCATGCTCCTGCGTGAAAAGGGTTTTGCTCATTTGATGATCTCCAGAAAGATGTCAGTAAATTTATTGGTGCAAAGCACAAAAGGCCCTTGCTGCAAGCAATTCAAAAGCTACTCTAGAACGAGCTTTTTTGCGTTGAAAAATGCTGGTTGAATGCGGCATTTCGCCACATCAACAATGGCGAAAATTTTAGAGCCTTCTTTGTTTTTATTGTATTCAAATGATTTGCCAAAACATTTAAATAGCAAACTTTTATTTCGAAATATTTTTATTAATTAAAAATTTGAACGCATTTTATTTTGACAAGAAAAGACAAAAAAGTAGCCAGCTCCAAAGCATTGCGCTAATGAAAGATTAATGGAAATGGTAAGCAGCAAGTCAACAGTCGCGTCGAGGTATCAACTTGATCTGATTCAAAGAACACATCTTTCAAATATCCACGAAACGTGGGTTTAACGTTCTGCGATTTGAATCAGTGTGTACGATGGAAGCATGAAACGATCAGGCTCAAGTTGCCAAGTATGTTGATAGGCGAATCGGATGAGCAGATGTATGCGTCTCCAACATTTACTCGCGATGCCCGTTGGCCTTTAGCGAACAGCCCTCACGAAAGTTGTTGGGTGTAGCTAGACAGTTGATTTGCCGCTATGGCCACGCGCATTGACGAATCCTCAATGACAAGAAAAAAACACATTTTTTCAAACAGTTAGAAAGCCTTTCAGACTGTTTTCTGCGGTTGGCATGTCTTATGCCTATTGTCCGCTGAGCGCAACAAGTGCTCATTAACCGAAACACTGATCTGTTAAGGAGACAGTCCAATGCAAGCCCTAATCGTCAACGACCTCCCTCTCGCCGTAGAACTCGATAACAAAGCCATGACAACCGTACATGGCGGAAACGGCGGTGCCGCTCCAACTATGCCGACTACTACCTCCGCTCCAGCTATGTCGACGACCACCTCCACTACAATCGCTACTCCTACGCAGGCTATGCAATCACTTCCCTTCTCGGCAGTTCCAGCAGAGCAATGGATGTGGTTTGGCTTTACGGGGCGTTTTTACAATCCTGAGCGCTCTTTTTTGGACAATTTCTTGAACGATTATCTAGGATTCTGAAACCGGCAGAGCGAGCGCCTCCCAGAATGCGCGAAAACACAGCATGCGCTCGGCTGAGTGGTTGGCAGAGCAAAGGCGATTTAATGAGCTATTGCGAGACTTCCGGGAGGCGGCACGGTTTGTGAGCATTGTGTCCACTAAAAGGCCAGCAGCTATGCTGGGTTTCAACGGGTATTGATGGTTTTGCCCACAATTCACCCCCATACATGAAATATTGCAGCAAACCAGTGCTCGATTTGCGGAGCCGTGGAAATTGGATGTTGCGACACGTCCGAGCTAATCCATGACAGACCGTCACAGACCGCGCCTCGATAATCGGCCCGGCGTTCAACCTCACTGGCTTTGTGACGTTACTTTTTACGGCTCGCCCTTTGCCTTGTTACGCGCGTGCGCGGCAGGTATAACGGAATCTTGCGGATGAAGGGTAGGTGAAAAAGGTGGTGGAATTGCTGCAGGCGGCCATCCATGCCGAATGCGCCGAGCTGTTGGCACAGTAACGCGCAGGTACGCGATCTGAACGGCAAGCCGGCAGTCGTGCGCAATGGCTATTTGCCCGAACGGGCGATATTGACAGGGCCCGGGCCAGTCACGGTCAAGGTGCCAAGGGTGAAGGACCGTACCGGTGAAGGTATCCGGTTCGAATCGAAGCTGGTACCGGACGATGTCCGATATGCTGCCTCGGTCGATGCAGTTCTGCCCTGGCTGTATTTACGCGGCATTTCGCAGGCTGATATTGGGCCGGCATTGGAAGCGTTGGTGGGGCCGGGCACCGGGAATCTTTCGTCTGGCGTGATCAGCCCTCTGAAGCAAACCTGGGCTGCCGAGTATGCGGCCTGGAACAAGAGCGATTTGTCGAAGGAGCGCTGGGTGTAGGTGTGGGCGGATGGCGTGTACTCCGGCATCTGTGCCGAAGATCACCGGTTATGTGCCCTGGTGGTCGTCAGCGTCAACGAGCGTGGCCAGAAGCGGTTCCTGGCGATTGAAGATGGTGCGCTGGGATTCTGGGCGGCGCTCGATGAAGTGTTTGCTGAAACACGGCAGAGACGCGGGCACAGGCAGACAGCGCATTCGACGCTTTCCTGAGCACCTACGAGGCGAAGTATCCGAAGGCGACCGCATGTCTGGCAAAGGACCGGGAAGCGTTACTGGCTTTCTATGATTTCCCGGCTGAGCACTGGGTCCATCTGAGGACATCGAATGTCATCGCGTCGACGTTTGCCACCATTCGTCACCGCACGGAACGTGTCAAAGGTGCCTGCTCAAGAACATCGTTGTTGGCGATGCTGTTCAAGCTGGCCATCTGCGCAGAACAGTCGTTCCGGCGCTTGAAGGGATTTACTTGGCTGGCAGAAGTGATTCGTGGAGTGAAGTTTATCGATGGAGTTCGTGAGCAACAGCAGCTGGCTGCCGCCTGAACACTGACCGTCCATCCACAACACTTGACGATACCTCGGATATGAGACGGGATGATATAGATGATTGGTGCCCGAGACCGGAATCGAACCGGTACGCCCCCTCTCGGGTAAGCGGCGGATTTTAAGTCCGCTGTGTCTACCAATTTCACCACTCGGGCACGATACAAACAAGTTGGCCGCACATACAAAAAAAGCGCACGCGGCGCTTTTTGGAGAACTGGAGGCGGGGGTCGGGATCGAACCGGCGTAAACGGCTTTGCAGGCCGCTGCATAACCACTTTGCTACCCCGCCATGGGAAGACATTTTAACTACAAAACCAAAATCGCGCTTTCAAGTATCGGCAAGCAAACTCGACTCCGCTTGGCACGATTGAAGCAGATGATGCATCGACGTCTAGAAAACTGGAGCGGGAAAAGAGTCTCGAACTCTCGACCTCAACCTTGGCAAGGTTGCGCTCTACCAACTGAGCTATTCCCGCATATACTGCATTTTACTTCGCCCAATGATTTCGTAAGGACACCGAAATCTGTCGAAATAAAAAAGGAAGCTAGGAAGCTTCCTTTCGGATTCTGGAGCGGGAGAAGAGTCTCGAACTCTCGACCTCAACCTTGGCAAGGTTGCGCTCTACCAACTGAGCTACTCCCGCGTTCACAACAGACACGCATTATAGAGGATTAAGGATCCCTGTCAACCCTTTGCCTGGCTCTGATTGACGACGCACGCGCATACGCATGGCAGGCAAAATAGACGGACTTAGATCAGACGGCCTGCCTTTTCTTTGATCAGCGGCCAAGCCTTGCGCAAGTAGTAAAACATTGACCACACGGTCAGCACTGCGGCAATGACAAGCAGCCATGCGCCAAGCAAGCGTGTATCGATGAAACCAAAAAGCGTATCGCTGTACAGGAGCATTGGAATGGCGATCATTTGCGCCGTCGTCTTGATCTTACCGATCGAACTGACGGCAACCGACTTCGAAGCACCTAGTTGCGCCATCCATTCACGCAATGCGGAGATCGCAATTTCTCGTCCAATGATGATAAAGGCAATGACGGCGTTGACGCGGTCGAACTCGACGAGTACCAGCAGCGCACCGGCCACCATCAGCTTGTCCGCGACCGGATCCAGGAACGCGCCGAAAGCAGAGGTTTCGTTCCAGCGCCGTGCCAGAAAACCATCGAACCAGTCGGTCACGGCCGCGACGATGAATATCGCGGTGGAGGCGACGCCTTTTGCGTAGGGTGATAGCCAGTCGTCAGGCAGATAGAAGACCCCCACTACAAGGGGAATGAGCGCTACGCGCAGCCAGGTAAGCAGAATAGGAATATTGAGAGGCATAATCAGCGCCGGTAATTTATCGCGATTATCGCGTGGAACTTGCGTTGGCTGCAATGAAATACCGATCGATGCACCCTGCACGTCGTCATCGATCAATGCAATTGTTTATAAATCTCTTCGGCAAGTTGACGTGAAATGCCGTCCACCGATGCAAGATCTTCAACGCTGGCATCCGCGACACCTCGCAGGCCGCCGAAACGGGCGAGCAACTTCTGCCTGCGCTTGGCGCCGATTCCTTCGATTTCTTCGAGACGTGAAGTCTGCCTGGCTTTCGCACGTTTGGCACGCATGCCGGTTATCGCAAAGCGATGCGCTTCATCACGAATCTGCGCGACAAGCATGAGGGCCGCCGATTCCTTGCCCAATTCCTGCGGCGCTCTCTCATCGGCGAAGATAAGCGTTTCAAGGCCGACCTTGCGACCTTCGCCTTTCGCCACACCTACGATCAGGCCTATGTCCAGACCGAGTTCGCTGAAGACTTGACGCGCCATTTCAACCTGCCCCTTGCCGCCGTCGATAAGAACGATGTCCGGCATCACGCCGTCGCCATTGGCCACCTTTTCATAACGTCGCATCAGCACCTGACGCATGGCTGCATAGTCGTCGCCCGGTGTGATGTCATTGATGTTATAGCGGCGGTATTCGCCATTTTGCATTGCATGATGATGAAACACCACACAGGACGCCTGGGTCGCCTCGCCTTGCGTATGGCTGATATCGAAACACTCGACGCGCAAGGTTTCCATGTCCGTCGCGTCGATACCCAGCGCGTCAACCAGGGCGCGCGTGCGCGCCTGCTGCGATCCCTGCTCCGATAGCAGTCGCGCAAGCGCGATCTCGGCACCCTTCTGCGCCATCTCCAGCCATTGCCTGCGCTGGCCTTGTGGCTGAAACACCAGCGTAATCCTGTGACCGCATTGTTCCATCAGCGCCATCATCAAAGCCGGCTCGTCAAATTCCAGGCTCAAAATAAGTGTCGAAGGAATAAACGTATCGATGTAATGCTGCGCCAGGAATGCCTTGAGCACGGCGATTTCGACAGTATCTTCCGCCGTCGCTATTGCATCGTCGACATGTGTCGGGAAATACGCGCGGTCGCCAAGATGGCGCCCTCCTCGCACCATCGCCAGATTGACGCAGGCGCGTCCGCCCTGCACCACAACAGCAATGATGTCGATGTCCGCATCCCCCACCGTTTCCATCGTTTGCTGATGCAGCACGCGTGACAATGCAGTGATCTGGTTGCGCACGGCGGCGGCCTGCTCGAACTTCAACTCCCCGGCGAACGCATGCATTTTCTTTTCCAGCGTTTCAAGCACTTCGCTCTGCCGGCCGCGCAGAAACTTCGCGGCATTATCCACATCGGAAGCGTAATCCTCTTTACTGATTGCGTTCACACAGGGGCCGCTGCAGCGCTGGATCTGATGTAACAGACAGGGTCTTGTACGGTTAGCAAATACCGTATCTTCGCAAGTCCGGATCCGAAACACCTTTTGCAGAATCTGCATCGATTCCTTCACAGCCCAGGCACTGGGGAATGGGCCGAAATACTGGTGCTTTTTATCGACCGAACCTCGGTAATACGCCATGCGCGGCGTTTCCTGCGCTGTGATCTTCAGGTAGGGATAAGACTTGTCGTCCCGGAACAGGATATTGAAACGCGGCTGCAGCGTCTTGATCAGATTGTTTTCAAGAAGTAATGCTTCCGCTTCGCTACGCGTGACCGTCGTTTCAAGCCGCGCAATGCGCTCGACCATCATTGCGGTACGCGGACTCGCAAGGTTCTTCTGAAAATAACTGGAAACCCGTTTCTTCAGGTCGCGCGCCTTGCCGACATACAGCAGCTTGTCGTCGGCATCAAAATAGCGATATACGCCCGGCAGGTGCGGCAGCTTGGCAACGGTTTCAAGAACGATAGCGCGCGGATCGGGTGCGACAGGCTCGGACATCGGTGAGACTCTTCCTTATGCACTCGCCAGTGACTGTGCCGTGTGGCGCGCGGCGAGATAACGTACGTTCGTCTGGAGCATATCCCAATTCAAAGGAGCGGATTGGGGAACAAGCGATGCTATACGGGCAGACGATGCGCTCGCTGCAGCGCCCGTTTTCGATTTGAGCTCGGCAAGCAGTTGATCGGCTTTTTCCGGCGAGTTACAGATCAGGACCATGTCGCAGCCGGCACCGAGAGCCGCCCTGGCCGCATCAGTCACGGTTCCGGCGACGCTCGCGCCTTCCATGCTGAGATCATCGCTGAAAATAACCCCCTGAAATCCCATATCTTTACGCAGGATCGACAGCCATTTTTTCGAGAAGCCTGCCGGATTCTTGTCGACCTTTGGATAGATCACGTGGGCCGGCATGACCGCCGCTAACCCGAGCCCGATCCAGTCGTAAGGCGCGGCATCGTCACCGAGTATTTCCTTCAGATTCCGCTCGTCGACCGGAATATCGATATGTGAATCCGCCTTGACGAAGCCGTGTCCTGGGAAATGCTTTCCGCAATTGGCCATGCCGGCAAGCGCAAGCCCGTGGTTCAAACTTTTTGCCAGAACGGTAACAACACGCGGATCGCGATGAAAAGAACGGTCGCCGATGACTCCCGACTCGCCATAATCCAAATCCAGTACCGGGGTAAAGGACAGATCTACGCCGCAGGCGCGCAGTTCGCTCGCAAGCACAAAGCCGATATCGGTAGCAGCGCGAAGCGCTTCAAGGACGTTCCTGTCCCACAGTTCACCCAGCCGGCGCATAGCAGGCAGCCGGGTGAAGCCGTCGGTACGGAAGCGCTGTACGCGGCCGCCTTCATGATCGACCGCGATCAGGACTCCGGGACGGGCGGCATGGATTGCTTCGGTCAAGGCGGTGAGCTGCTTGCGGTCCTCATAGTTTCGCGCAAACAGGATTACCCCTCCGGTCAGTGGATGCCTGATACGACGGATATCTTCTTCCGTCAGGGTCTTGCCGACAACGTCCAGCATCACTGGACCAAGCGCACCGTTTGCTGCCATCACACTCATGTCTTCTCCACGATGACGAAGGCGACCGCATAGTCGGCTTCATCGGTAATCGAAACCTGCGCCGTGAGCCCGTTTCGTTCCATAAAATCCTTCAATGCACCATGCAATACTGCAACTGGTTTTCCACTGGGGTCGTTCAATGTCTGCATGGAACGCCAGGTCATGGGCATGCGCATGCCCAGTCCGATTGCCTTGGAAAACGCTTCCTTGGCCGCAAACCGGGTTGCCAGAAATCGAAGCCCTCTTGCCTCGACTTTTGCCTTGCGCCGATGATATTTTTCCAGTTCTTCGACACCTAGAATCTTTTCCGCGAAGCGCTCGCCGTTGCGCTGCAACGCCGCCTCGATGCGCGAGATCTGGATGATATCGGTGCCGACGCCGTAAATCATTTTTTATGAATGCCGAGGCGAGCCGCCGTCATGACCGCCTTCATTTCCTTGATCGCGTTTTGCCAGCCGATAAACACGGCTTGTGCCACGATCGCATGCCCGATATTGAGCTCGACAATCTCGGGAATCGCGGCAATGGGCTGCACATTGGTATAGTGAAGTCCGTGCCCGGCGTTAACCTTCAGCCCATGACGTACGCCCTCCAACACGGCTTGCTGTACGCGTTCAAGTTCACGCTGGATTTCCGCCTCGGTATCCGCTTCGGCGTAGCGGCCGGTATGAATTTCAATGACCGGAGCGCCGCACTCGGAGGCTGCCTTGATCTGCACCGGGTCCGGGTCGATAAACAGGCTGACACGGATGCCTTCGCGCTGCAACTGACGAACCGCAGCCTGGACTTCGGCAAAATACTTTGCGACATCGAGCCCGCCTTCGGTGGTGACTTCGTTGCGGCGCTCCGGCACCAGACAGGCGTCCTGCGGCTTGATGCGGCACGCGAAGTCGAGCATTTCGGCAGTCACCGCCGATTCGAGATTCATGCGTGTCCGCAACTGCGGGCGGATCGCTTCCACGTCTGCATCGCGGATATGCCGGCGGTCTTCGCGCAGGTGCAAGGTAATGCAGTCCGCTCCCGATTCCTCGGCGAGCAGCGCCGCCTGTACCGGGTCTGGATAAACCGTCCCTCGCGCATTCCGAAGGGTGGCGACATGGTCGATATTGACACCAAGGTCAATGACCGGCTTGTGGGGATGTAAGAGGCTCATGGCAGAAGATGGGGCTATAACTGCGTCAAATCTATCAGAATTTGGCGTGTGTTGAGCGGCGTGCCGCCAAGGTGATGCGCAAGCAGGAAACGCATCAGGAACTTGCTCTGCAATTGTGTCGTCGCGTCGGTATAGTCTTCCCGCTCCATATCAAGGAGCGTCTTGCCCGAAACGCGCGGCGAATTGTCCGATGCATGTGCAGGACGCGGACCGCGCTCCGGATCGACAACATAGGTTTCATCGGAAATAACCGGCTGGCCCGATACCGAATCCATACTCAGTGTGCCGGCAACGCCGGTTTCCTTCAATAGTGCGCGTTCGAATTTGCGCAGTACGATGGGCGCGGGCTCATCATGGGCAAGCTGATTGAGCGTTGCCACGTAATGGTCAAACAATCCGGGATGAGGATCGTCGCGGGCGAGCAGCTTGACCAGTAATTCGTTCAGATAAAAGCCGCAAAGCAATGCGGCCTTTTCCAAAGGCAACAGGCCTCCTATCCATTCCGCATCGGTCAAGGTTCTGATTTCCGCCTTGCCGGTCCAGCCGACCGACAATGGCTGAAAAGTCTGAAGCACTCCGCGCAGTTTGGAATGCGGCCGCTTGGCACCTTTGGCGACCAGGGCAACACGACCGTAATCGCGAGAAAACACGTCGACGATCAGACTGGTTTCCTTGTAGGGATAACTGTGAAGGACGAAGGCCGGCTGCGCACTGATTCTTGTTTCCCTCTCCGGACTTTTAGCGCGCCGATCGGTAGCGCCGCGTCGGCGGCCATCGCCGGACGCCTGAGATTTAGGGGTATTTTCCTGGCCCAATGATCTTTCCAACGCAGCAGGGTCTGCGTCAGATTGTGTGTCGTCGTTGGCAAGGGGGAAGGACATTGGCAGTCGGGAGCGACTCAGTCGAAAGACAACAATCTGAACGCGTACTACTCGTAGCCGTAGGCGCGCAATCCGGCTTCATTATCTGCCCAGCCGGATTTGACCTTGACCCAGATTTCCAGATACACGGGCCCACCGAACAGCTTTTCCATATCGAGCCGTGCTTGCGTGGAGATTTCCTTCAGTTTCGCTCCCTTTTGACCGATGACCATTGCCTTGTGCCCATCGCGTTCGACAAGGATCGCTGCAAATACGCGGCGCAGGTTGCCTTCTTCTTCGAATTTCTCGATGACAACCGTGCTGGTATAGGGCAATTCCTCGCCAACGAAGCGAAAGACTTTTTCGCGAATGATTTCGGCGGCCAGGAATTTTTCACTACGATCTGTAATGTCATCCTCGCCGAACATCGGAGGGTTTACAGGAAGGTATTTTTCGATTTCCTTTTCCAGCGCGTCGAGCTGGAACCGCTGCTTTGCCGATACCGGGACAATTGCAGTGAAATCGCGCTCGCTGGCAACCTGCTGCGCGAACGGCATCATCACTGCCTTGTCCTTGATCCGATCCGACTTGTTGATGACAAGTATGCACGGGACATTTTTCGGGATTAGGCCAAGTACCTGTTTGTCAGGCTGTCCAAAGATGCCAGCCTCGATGATGAAAAGGATGACGTCAGCGGCAGTCAGTGTATTGGTGACTGTCCTGTTAAGGGTTTTATTCAGGGCATTTGCGTGACGTGTCTGAAAGCCGGGCGTGTCGACATACACGAATTGCGCGGATTCCCTAGTCTGTATGCCTGTGATGCGATGACGTGTGGTTTGCGCCTTGCGCGAGGTAATACTGACCTTGGCGCCGATAAGCGCATTCATCAAGGTCGATTTACCGACGTTGGGGCGACCGACAATCGCGATATACCCGCAGCGGAAATCAGGAGAAGCGTCAGGAGGTGTCATGCAGTTTTCGTTTCAGGCGATGCCGTGTTTGATGCGAGTTTGGCGCCACCTTGCGGTTGTACGGATTCGCTCTCGGGTGAAGCCGCGCCCGCTTTTGCGTCCGCCTTTGCATCGGTTTTGAGGTCCAGCCGGGTCTGTCTTGCGTCCGGCTTTGAATCCGGTACAGAGTCAGCCTTGCCATCCGCCTTGGCCGAGGTTTTCGCCGGCTTTTTTACCTCTTCTCCAATGGGCGCATCAGGTTGGATCGTGGCGATTCCGGCCAGTTTCAGCTGCGAGGCGCGCGGGCGGGTCTTGCGACCCGACGCAGTCGTTTTTACCAGCGCATTCTGTACGGCTTCCAGCGCCAGTTTGGCAGCAGCCTGTTCGCCGGCCCTGCGGCTGCCTCCGGTACCAAATACCTGAATATCCAGTTTCGGTACCAGACATTCAATTTCGAATTCCTGGTTATGCGCGGCACCGTGAGTAGCGACAACATTGTATTGAGGCAAGGCCAGCTTTTTACCCTGCAGGTATTCCTGCAACAGAGTCTTTGCATCCTTGCCCAGGGTCTTTGGATCTACTGTATCGAGTATGGGAATGTAGAGCGAGCGTATGACATCGCGCGCTGCATTGAAGCCGGCGTCCAGGAATATCGCCCCAAACAGGGCTTCAAGCGTATCCGCCAGAATCGATGGACGGCGAAAGCCTCCCGATTTCAGCTCACCTTCGCCGAGCCGCAGGAACTGCGACAATTCAAGACGCTGGGCAATCTCGTATAACGACTGTTGCTTGACCAGGTTGGCGCGCAAGCGTGATAAATCACCCTCGTCGATCTTGTTATAACGTTCGAACAACAACGAAGCCACGACACAGTTCAGGACCGAGTCCCCAAGGAACTCAAGCCGCTCGTTATGCACGCTGCTGTGGCTGCGATGGGTCAAGGCTTGCTGCAAGAGTGCAGCATCCTTGAACAAATGGCCCAGCCGGTCTTGCAATAACTTAAAATCCATCTCGCTTCGTCGCCTAGTTCCTTTTACTGCGCAGGTTTTATAGCCGCTGTCTTGCCGGTTGTCGCTACATAATCGAGGACCAAACTTGCCGGGCCAACCAGCGGGATGCGCTTTTCATACGCAACACTTACTTCTAAACCTTCACCGGTCTTGATGATTTCAAGATCCTTACCGCTGACCGACTCGACATAATTAGTCGTACGTTGCTTATCGAATGAATCCTGAATCTCTTTTGCGGTTGTTCCAGCATTCTTGGCGTTGACGATCGCTTTTTTGATCGCAACGTACTCCATCACAGTCGGGACAAGCTTCAAACCGAGTACCGCGAGCAGAGCCACAATAACAATGACGAAAAGAAATCCCACCAACGATAAGCCGCTCGCTTTCGCGCGTACCTTCATCCCAACTCCCCCTGAGTTCTAATAATTATTGAAAACTGCCAATACGACGAATATTGCCGAAATTCATCCAAACGAAAAATGCCTTTCCGACAATATTTTCATCTGGAACGAAACCCCAATAACGGCTATCGAGGCTGTTATCCCGATTATCACCCATCATGAAATAATGTCCAGCAGGTACGGTACAGGTAAAGCCTTCGAGGTTATATGTACAACGTTCATGCATGGGAAATGGATCCGGATTTTGCACATAAGCAGGAGCACGTTCGTCATTAAGTATCTTATGTTGCATTCCAGTTAAGTTTTCCGCGTACTGCTTCGAGTAACTTAAATGTTCTTCGTCCAGATAGTCCGATAGTGACTGATAAGAAATTTCTTTACCATTCACAGTTAACCGCTTGTTTTTATACGTGATTTTATCACCAGGCACGCCTACTACGCGTTTGATGTAATCAAGCGACGGGTCCTTGGGAAATTTGAACACCATCACGTCTCCGCGCTGGGGGTCATTGATGTCTATGATTTTTTTGTTAATAACAGGCAGCCGGATCCCGTACGTGAACTTGTTTACCAAGATGAGATCGCCGATCACAAGGGTCGGGACCATCGAGCTTGATGGAATCTTGAACGGCTCGTACAGAAAGGAACGCAGGAAAAACACCAGGGCAATCACCGGGAAAAAGCTGCCCGAATATTCGATCCATGTCGGCTGCCTGAGAATCTCAGCTTCCAGCCTGGATCGACCGCTGTCGTCGGCCTTGACCCCGTCGGCGCGCAGTCGAGCATGGCGTGCATCGAATTCCGCAAGCGCCTGATCGGCCTTTACACGACGAAGCCTGGAAAAATGAAAGACATCCAGAAACCAAATGATGCCGGTAGCGATAGTCAGGATGAAAAGGATTAACGCGAAATTGCCGAGAATCGCTTGCAGACTCATTTATCTTCCACTTGTAAAATCGCCAGGAATGCCTCTTGCGGCACCTCAACCGAGCCAACCTGCTTCATACGCTTCTTGCCGGCCTTTTGCTTTTCGAGCAGTTTGCGCTTACGCGAAATGTCACCGCCGTAGCATTTCGCGAGCACGTTCTTGCGCATGGCCTTGACGTTTTCGCGAGCGATGATGTTTGCGCCAATCGCCGCCTGGATGGCGACATCGAACATCTGGCGCGGTATCAGTTCACGCATCTTTGCTGCCACCGCACGGCCGCGGTACTGGCTGTTCGAACGATGAACGATGATCGCGAGAGCATCGACTCTTTCGCTGTTGATCAGCATATCGACCTTGACGACGTCGGCCGCGCGGTATTCCTTGAACTCGTAGTCCATGGACGCGTAGCCACGCGACGTCGACTTCAGCTTATCGAAGAAATCCAGGACGATTTCCGCCATCGGCATTTCATAGGTCAGCATTACCTGCTTGCCATGATAGGTCATGTTGATCTGCATACCCCGTTTTTGGGTACATAGCGTGATGACGGAGCCGACGTATTCCTGCGGCATATACAGGTTGACCGTGACGATAGGTTCGCGAATCTCTTCGATCTTGGACGGCTCCGGCATCTTGGATGGATTGTCGACCATGATGATGCTGCCATCGCGCTGGACCACTTCGTAAATCACCGTTGGCGCGGTGGTGATGAGGTCCATATCGAACTCGCGCTCCAGGCGTTCCTGGACGATTTCCATATGGAGCAATCCGAGGAAGCCGCAGCGAAAACCGAAGCCAAGGGCCTGCGATACCTCGGGTTCATACTGGAGCGCAGCGTCGTTGAGCTTCAGCTTTTCGAGAGAATCGCGCAGCGCGTCATACTGGTTGGCTTCGACCGGAAACAAGCCGGCAAATACTTGCGGTTGCACTTCCTTGAAACCTGGCAGCGGTTCTGCCGCCGGCTTGGATGCAAGGGTGATGGTATCGCCCACGCGCGCAGCCTTGAGCTCCTTGATGCCGGCGATGACGAAACCCACCTGCCCAGCCGACAGCGACTCCTTTGCCAGTGATTTTGGAGTAAAGACGCCAACGCTTTCGGCCAGGTATTGCGCACCGGTTGCCATTAGCGAGATCTTGTCCTTGGGACGAAGCGTGCCATTGACGATCCGCACCAGCATGACCACACCGACGTAGTTATCGAACCAGGAATCGATGATCAGCGCTTGCAAGGGTTGGGAGGCATCGCCTTTGGGCGGCGGCACTTTCGCAATAAGTGATTCGAGCACGTCTTCCACGCCGAGCCCCGTTTTGGCCGAGCAACGCACCGCATCGCCGGCATCGATGCCGATGACGTCTTCAATCTCGCTTATCGCGTTGTCAGGGTCGGCGGACGGAAGGTCGATCTTGTTCAGCACAGGCACCACTTCAACATCCAGGTCGAGGGCCGTATAGCAGTTCGCCACCGTCTGCGCCTCGACACCTTGAGAAGCATCGACCACGAGCAGCGCGCCCTCGCAAGCCGACAGCGAGCGGCTCACTTCATAGCTGAAGTCCACATGGCCCGGAGTGTCGATCAGGTTCAGGTTATAGATTTTTCCGTCGCGCGCCTTGTACGACAGTGCCGCCGTCTGTGCCTTGATGGTGATTCCGCGTTCGCGCTCGAGGTCCATCGAATCCAGTACTTGCGCTTCCATTTCGCGATCGGACAAACCGCCGCAGATCTGAATGATGCGGTCTGCCAGAGTCGACTTGCCATGATCGATGTGAGCGATGATGGAAAAATTACGAATGTTGTTCATTAACTAAGTTACAACTACAAAAAAGGCGCTCTGAGCGAGGGAAGTTCCCCCAAGCGAGCGCCTTATGACAGAAGGTTGTTCGATGCCGCGCATTCTACCGGATTTCGAAAGGGAAAGCCCATACAAAGCGCCTTCCTCATGCTAGGTAATTAGCCAGCCTGACCGGATTTCATGCGGCCTGTGCCAGGAAATCACGGGCCTTATGCTCATCAAGGAAATAATGACACAGCTCAAGTGCCGCGCTGCTACCGGATTTTTGTCCAAACAAGACGGGTACCAGTTCATCAAATTGCGCGACAAGGGTTTCATCGGAATCAACGTCGATGATTTCGATTTTAAAAGGGTACTCGCTGCTTAGTGTCTGCAAAGCTTCGAGCATGTCGTCACAAAGATGGCAGTATGAACGGGAATAGAGGGTGAACTGGACCACGACTTTACCCTTTTGAAAGTGTATGCATTCCGATCGCGCTTTTCAGCCGCTTCCTTGATGAGTATAGCGCCGCACCGACCGGGCGAGAAACGGTTTCGCATATCGCTACGATAACCAAGCCAAACGGCTGCCCGTATCAGGGCAGCCTTTGAAGTATCTGGAAAGGATTACTGTCCGTTTGGCCGGATAGGGACGAATTGCGAAGCTTCGCCACGGCGCACCAGTACCACCGCCGTCTTTTTAGCCTCGAGCTTGCTAACCAGAGCGTTGAACTGCTTTGCATCCTTCACATCGCTATTATTCAAGCGAAGGATCACGTCTCCGCCACGCAAGCCGGCGCGCGCTGCAGGGCCTTCCGCCGCGTCAACCAGTGCGCCGCCATCGATCTTGAGCTCTTTCTTCTGCGCGTCGGACAAGTCGCTGACGACCAGTCCAAGAGCATTTGCAACCTGTTCAGGCTTAGTCTTGCGCTCTTCCTTCTTTGCAACTTTTTCCGGCTCGAGTTCGGCGATAGACAAGGTCACTTCCTTGCTGGCGCCCTTACGCCATACGGTCAGCGTGGATCGCGTACCTGGCTTGGTCGCACCAACTACACGCGGCAGATCGGACGATTTTTCGATTTGAGTACCATTAAACTTGGTAATGATATCGCCGGCTTCCAGTCCGCCCTTTTCGGCAGGCCCGCCGGGTTCGACACGTTGAATCAACGCACCCTGCGCACGCGGCATGCCCAGCGATTCGGCCACATCCTTGGTCACCTCTCCGATCTGCACCCCTATCCGTCCGCGCGTGACACGCCCGGTCAGGCGCAGCTGTTCCGCTACGCGCATGGCCTCATCAATTGGCACGGCAAACGAAATCCCCATGTATCCACCCGAACGGCTATATATCTGAGAATTGATGCCGATGACTTCGCCTCGCATGTTAATCAAGGGGCCGCCGGAGTTACCTGGATTCACAGCAACGTCGGTCTGGATTAACGGCAGATAATCACCAGTATCGCGTGCCTTGGCGGAAATGATGCCGGCTGTCACGGTGTTATCCAAGCCGAACGGAGATCCAATAGCAATAACCCATTCGCCCACACGCAATCTGTTGGGATCGCCAATGGTCAGACGGGGTAGATTGCTGCCTTCGATCCTGACAACCGCCACATCGGTGCGCTTGTCGACACCAATGATTTTTGCCTTGAATTCGCGCTTATCAGTCAGCGTGACGTAGACATCATCGGCACCGTCCACCACATGTGCATTGGTCAGCACAAAGCCATCTGCCGAGATTATGAATCCGGAACCTACGCCGCGCGGCACATCTTCTTCCTGCTGAGGCGTCGGCTTGCGGCCGTTACGAGGGGTGCGATCCGGCTGCCGAGGCATCGGGACGCCGAAGAACCGCCTGAAGAATTCCTGCATCTCTTCGTCTTCGGTACTTGGCGCGCCGCCTTGGCCGGGCTTGACACGCTCTGTTGTCCGTATGTTCACAACCGCAGGTCCGGTTTTCTCTGCAAGGTCGGCAAAATCGGGCAGGCCTGCAACCGACGCAGCTTGCGCAAATGCCAAGCCTGCCGAGGATGGCAAGAGCGTGCTACCCAAGGGCCCGATCATGACCGCAAGCAGCAGGTTTCGAGCGATAGATATGGTTTTCATGGAATCCTTTTTATTGTTAGCTATTTAGATTTGAATTCAATGGAATTGGCGACTTGCCTGACGGCTGCCGAGGGGACTTCGCCAACGATGGTAAGCCAAAAATCCCCATGTCGCTTTCCGACAATGTTCATCGCACCTTGCTGCATCGAACCCTCGGTACGGCTATGCGAACCCGGTTCAATAAATACCGAAATTGCGGCAAGGCCATCGGAAAAGACCATTTGTGAGACTTCGCGCTGAGCGGACTGCCCGCCAGTTGTCGCGGCATCCGACACCATGCGTTTAACCTCGCGGATTTTCTTGAAGCCGGGGGGAAGTGATTTTACGCTCCAACCGGCCAGATTGACTTGGCTCATTACTGCATTTTCAATACGCCAGCCGGATGTGTTCGTCACACTTGGCTTTGCCCTGCTGCGGTCGATATTACCTATGGAAATCTGGGTAAAGGAAATTTGTTCAACGACCTCGTTTTTCTCGTTGAGGGTTTGCGCCCGCAAAAGGAGACCGCTTTCCTTGTCCGCCCATAATTTGTAGCCGTACCTCAGATTGTCTTTTGGTTCGAGTACGATGGACTGGCATTCGTGCCCGGCAATCCGGCCGGATTCATCTTTGCGCAAGGTATAGACTTCAGCAAGCTCCGCCGGGCTGGCTGCAAAGATTGCAGGGAATACATCATGCGTTACGCGCTTTTCGATCAGTAGAGTCTTTGTGTCCTGAACATAGCAAATGACTTCGTCATTGTTCCGAATATATTCACGAGACTTACCATCAAGAATTTCCAGTTTTTCAACTTCATTTTTCCCTTCCAGCAAATGTGTAATGCGTGAAGTCCGCATCTGATTTGCCTGTTGATACACAAAGGTACCGGAATAATTAAGTTTTTGCGCCGCAGCCTGAATTTTCCTCAACAGGGACTGTGCATCCCTGCGGTCCGACGCAGGGTCCACGTTCTCAGCAAAAGCAGAAAACGTAAAGCATATTGACAGGACAACGACAAACCTGAGCAACGCGTGTGTTTGCCGCATACAAATCATTTAGTCGAATCGGTTGCAAAGGTAGCCGAACGCGCATATTGCGCGGTGCTATAAACTGAGGGAGAGAAACGCTGGTGAGCAAACAGGTAATCGTCAATTCGCGCGTCGCGCATGATGATTTCGCCATTGGCAGAAGATGTCATGACCGCTGTGGCACCATTTGCCTGAGCATTTATTGATGGATCCCTCGAAGCGAGGTTGGTGCCTTCTGCCGATCCTGATGAACCCTTTAAAGCCACCATCAATTGCGGTGTTGCAACGAACGCTACAGTTGCCATCGCCGCAGCGGCAACCATGCCTGGAAGTGCCCAGCGTTTGCGCGTCGACTTCATGTTGCCGTGGCTTGTATTGGAAAGGTTTTCCGCCTTCTCCGCAGAATCGGCTTGGGTTTGGGCGTTCAAGGCAGCTGGTGCAATGATTGTCGGTTCGGCGTCCAGACGTGCAGCCAGTCGAGCTCCGAAGTCGGCACTGATATTGACGGCCATGTCGTCCGAGCGCAACAGATCGCCGATCTGGTGATAGATCGCCCAGTCCGACTGAGCATCGTCATCCCGCAACTCAGCCAGTGCCGCATCCAGTTGCTGATCCGCGAGTTCGCCATCCGCCAATGCGGAGATATGCTCCCGAGTCATTTCCTTTGTATTCATACCCTACCCCGTTCAGGTTGCGCCAACCCTGTTTTCTGCCTAAAAAACCTTTGCTTGCCTGTCTCTGCCACTACCAGCGCTTGTCGATCGCAGTCCCGAGCAACGGTCTCAATTTTTCTGCGATAGCTTCGCGAGCACGGAAAATCCGGCTGCGAACGGTTCCAATCGGGCAACCCATTGCTTCCGCAATTTCATCGTAGCTCAACCCTTCGATTTCACGCAATGTAATTGCTATGCGTAACTCATCAGGAAGAGCATCCATTGCAACATTCACCGTTTCGGCAATCTGTTTTGTGGCGAGCATAGACTCGGGGGTATTGATATCCCTGAGGTGTTCGCCATCATCAAATGTCTCAGCTTCTTCAGCATCAGCTTCCGTGGAAGTCGGCGCACGTCGGCCCTGCGTCACAAGGTAATTCTTCGCGGTATTGATACCGATCCGATAAAGCCATGTATAAAACGCAGAATCGCCCCTGAACTGAGGCAGCGCCCGATAAGCCTTGATAAAGGCTTCCTGAACAACGTCCTCAGCCTCTGCCTGGTCGCGTACAAGCCGCGATACCAGTCGCATGAGCTTACGCTGATATTTGCTTACCAGCAGCTCAAACGCCTTTTTATCGCCGTGTTGTACACGCTCGACAAGCAGTTGATCGATATCGCGTTCTGTCGTCAATCCCCGGTCCCTTGTTTCATTGCAACATCTACGCGGCTTATGTAGTTGACTTGTGGAAATGCAATTGGTTCAACGTATTGCATGTATAAATTTACTCCCCGTTTGCATTCAATGGTTTACCATTCATCGCAATCCATCGACATGCCACCGACACTGCCCTAAAAGTGTCCCGCGAAACGCTATCAGGCAAAATCAGTACAGTGATGATTCTCTTATCCTCTGCCTGAAGTCGAAGCACCATCAGATGCGGCGACAAGGTCGAATCACCCAGCAGCTTGAATTCTTCGCCATTCGTAATTACATGCGGTCGATTTCGGGTGCTGCAAGGGGCAAAAGAGGCGACTTCAGTCAGTCGAAACTGACCTGCGCCGGAGATATCCAGTTGTATGGGTTTTCGTCTTTTCGTGCCATGATAAAACCCAAAAAACGAGAGGAAAAGAATTGCAGACGCCGATATCCATTTCGGCATGAAGGGGAGCACGCCAATCAGACCGATGACCACCCCGATACCAATGGACGCGACGACGAGTGACATCGCACCGATCATCACCACGAGAAGGCGAGACGGTTGCACTATTGCGGATACCGCGATAGACATGTCAGGGGAATGGGTGTGAAGACCTCTCCCGGTCTCGGGAGAGGCTGCTCAGGAATCAGGCTTTACCGAAGATCAGCGTACCGTTGGTACCGCCGAATCCAAAGGAGTTTTTGACTGCGATGTTAATCGGCATATTGCGCGCGGTGTTGGCACAATAATCCAGATCGCAGGCCGGATCCTGGTTGAAGATATTGATGGTCGGAGGCGACACCTGGTTGTGGATTGCAAGGACCGTGAATACCGATTCCAGGCCGCCCGCACCACCCAGCAAATGACCAGTCATCGACTTGGTCGAATTGACGACGACCTTTCCTGCATGATCACCGAGCGCCCGCTTGATCGCCACTGTCTCGGCGATATCGCCGAGCGGCGTCGACGTTCCATGGGCATTCACATAGTCGACCTGATCGGCATTGACGCCGGCGTTTGTCATGGCCGAGACCATGCAACGACGCGCGCCGTCGCCATCATCCAAGGGGGCCGTCATGTGATGGGCATCCGCGCTCATGCCAAAGCCGAGCACTTCAGCATAAATCTTTGCGCCACGCGCCTTCGCATGTTCGTATTCTTCGAGAACCATTACGCCGGCACCTTCGCCGAGCACGAAACCATCGCGATCCTTATCCCAGGGGCGCGACGCTGTCGCCGGGTCGTCGTTACGAGCGGACAGTGCGCGCGCAGCCGCAAAACCTCCCACTCCGAGTGGCGAGACTGTCGATTCCGCACCGCCAGCTATCATCACGTCGGCATCGCCATACTCGATCATGCGCGCTGCGGCGCCGATACAATGCAGGCCCGTGGTACAGGCGGTGACGATCGCGAGATTCGGACCTTTGAAGCCATACTTGATTGACAAGTGGCCAGAGATCATATTGATGATGGACGCCGGGACGAAGAAAGGGCTGATGCGACGAGGACCACGATTGGTCAGCTCCGCATGGGTTTCTTCGATCATGGGCAGACCACCAATACCCGAACCGACGATGACACCGATTTTTTCGGCATTCTCATCGGTTACGGTCAGGCCGCTGTCCTGAAATGCCTGTATCCCGGCGGCCATTCCATAATGGATAAACGTGTCCATATGGCGCGCCTCTTTGCCGGGAATGTAATCCTCGATATTGAAGCCCTTTACTTCACCCGCGAAACGCGTCGAAAAAGGCGTGGCGTCGAATTTTGTGATGGTCGCAATGCCTGATTTGCCTTCGATCAGCGTAGCCCAGGCGTCGGCGATGGTATTGCCGACAGGGGATACGCAACCAAGGCCAGTCACTACAACACGACGTTCACGTGAGCGGCTCAAGCGGTTCTCCTGGAATCAGTCAAAAACAAATTAGGCCTTGACGTGCGCCTTGGCGTAATCAATCGCCTGCTGTACTGTTGTGATCTTCTCGGCCTGCTCGTCCGGAATCTCCATTTCGAACTCGTCTTCGAGCGCCATGACCAGCTCAACCGTGTCAAGCGAATCAGCGCCAAGATCGTCAACGAACGAGGACTCGTTCTTGATGTCGGCTTCGGCGACGCCGAGCTGTTCGGCGACGATCTTCTTAACGCGTTGTTCGATATCGGACATATTACCCCTCCAATGGGTTTCAGAAAGTGCGCGCATTTTATCAGGTTTGCGCAACGAAAATTCACTTTTGGCTTTTGTTTTGATTAATAGGCCAACGTCTGCCAAAAGTGCTCAAGTGAGATTTAACTCATGTACATGCCGCCGTTCACATGCAGGGTTGTGCCCGTGATGTAACCGGCTTGCGGGGAAGCAAGAAACGCTGCCGCTGTGGCGATATCCTCCGGGAGACCAAAGCGGCCAAGCGGAATCTGCTGCATCAATGCAGCAACCTGCTGCTCCCCGAGCTCGCGCGTCATGTCGGTATCGATGAATCCGGGAGCAATACAATTGACGGTAATGTTGCGACTGCCGATTTCGCGCGCAAGTGCGCGGCTCATGCCGGCAACGCCCGCCTTCGCAGCCGCATAGTTCATCTGACCCGGATTGCCGGCCGAGCCGACCACGGATGTAATGTTGATGATGCGACCGTACTTGGCCTTCATCATCCCGCGCAGGACTGCACGGGACAACCGCCCGACCGCGGTAAGATTGGTCGCTATGACGGCATCCCATTCTTCGTCTTTCATGCGCATGGCAAGCTGATCTTGCGTGATGCCGGCATTGTTGACGAGGATGGACAGTCCGCCATACTCCTTTTGGACTTGTTCGACTACGGCCTGGCAACCTTCAGAATCGGTGACATTGAGAACCACACCTTTACCGCATCCGGCTTGAACAGCTTCTAGGTAGGCAGTGATGGCTGCGGCACCCGACTCGGTGGTCGCCGTGCCGATAACCTTTGCGCCTTGCCGCGCCAGTTCCTGGGCAATCGCTCGTCCAATACCACGCGATGCGCCGGTAACCAGCGCGACTTGATTGTTCAGATTCACTTGATGAGCTCCAGAACTTTTTCCAGGGATGCCTGATCGGTAATAGCATCGCCGGTCAACTCGCCATCAATGCGCTTTGTAAGACCCGCGAGAACTTTGCCCGGCCCGCATTCGATCACATGGGTGACGCCTTCAGACGCCATTTTCTGCACAGTCTCGACCCAGCGAACCGGGCTGGCAGCCTGGCGCACGAGCGCGTCCTTGATCGCGTCGCCATCAGCCGCAATTGCGACGTCGACATTGTTAATCAATGGAATCTTTGCTGCATCAAAATGAAGTGTCGCCATGTATTCGCGCAGGCGATCCGAAGCAGACTTGAGCAATGACGAATGAAACGGGGCCGATACCGGTAAAGGCAAAGCGCGCTTGGCACCCTTGGCTTTGGCCGCTTCACAGGCTCGCTCAACTGCAGCCTTGTGCCCGGCAATCACCACCTGGGCTGGCGCATTGAAATTGACCGCTTCAACAACTTCGCCCTGAGCGGCTCCTATGCACGCAGCGCGCACATCATCATCGGACAAGCCGAGGATTGCCGCCATTCCGCCCTGCCCGACCGGCACCGCTTCCTGCATCGCCTGCGCCCGGAAACGAACCAGGGGCACTGCATCCTTGAAAGCAATGACGCCTGCAGCAACGAGGGCGGAGTACTCGCCCAGACTATGTCCGGCTACCAGAGAGGGAATTTTTCCGCCTGCCGCGATCCATGCCCTGTACATTGCCACCGCAGCGGTAAGCATGACAGGTTGCGTGTTGGTCGTCAGATCGAGCTCTTCCTTCGGTCCTTCGGCGATCAGTTTGGCAAGGTCGAATTGCAACACGTCAGCCGCTTCTGCGATCGTTTGTGCAACGACGGGATTGCCGGCAAATCCATTCAACATGCCGATGGCCTGCGATCCCTGCCCGGGAAAAACAAATGCGAATTTGGTCATGCTTGCTAGGTTTAGTTTGATTACATTCGTGCGAGAACCGCACCCCAAGTGAAGCCGCCGCCCACGCCTTCCATCATGACGTTGTGACCGGGTTTGACACGGCCATCCCGGACTGCAGCGTCCAGCGCCAAAGGTATAGATGCGGCGGAAGTATTGCCATGCTGATCAACCGTGACCACCATCTTTTCAACCGGCAAGCCAAGTTTTTTTGCAGTGCCCTGCATGATGCGGATATTGGCCTGATGAGGAATCAGCCAATCAATCTGCGATGTAGTCATGTCAGCCGCGCGCAAGGCTTCGTTCGCAACCTTTTCCAGTACTGAAACCGCCAGCTTGAAAACAGCCTGGCCATCCATATAGAGAAAGGCACTGCCTTCGACCGCTCCACCACTGACATTGCCAGGTACGCAGAGAATGTCGCCATGACTGCCGTCCGCATGCAATTTTGTCGCGAGAATGCCCGGTTCATCGGATGCCTTTAGCACAATGGCGCCTGCGCCGTCACCAAAGAGCACGCATGTCGTGCGATCTTCAAAATTGAGGATGCGCGAAAAGACTTCTGCGCCGATGACGAGCGCATTTTTGTGCGCGCCCGATTTGATGAAACTGTCGGCGACCGACACTGCATAGACAAAACCGCTGCATACAGCCTGGACATCGACCGCCGCACAGCCATTATCGATACCGAGCTTGCGCTGCACCACGCATGCGGTACTTGGAAATCCGCCGAAATGATCGGGTGTCGATGTCGCGACGATGATCAGGTCAACCTCGTTCGGAGCAAGACCGGCCATTTCGAGGGCGCGCTTCGACGCTTCGACCGCCAGATCGCTGGCTTGAACCGCAGGCTCCGCATAATGACGAACAGAAATGCCGCTGCGCGACACAATCCATTCGTCGGATGTTTCAATGCCCTTGGCCGCCAACTGGGCTGCGAGGTCATTGTTTGTCACTCGTTTCGGTGGCAGATAACTTCCCGTACCTGCAATTTTGCTATAGAGAGTCATGCCGATTTCTGTTGAGTTGGTTCAGTAACGCCTGTAGATTCCGCTCCAGCCGTGCCTTCCTGCGCCGGCATCAGGGCTGCTATGGTAGTCGATATCTTGGCAAGGACGTCGTGCTTTGCCGCATCAAATGCACGCTTGAGGGCCCATTCAAAGCCAAAGGCATCTTCGCCGCCATGGCTTTTAAATACCAGGCCACGTAAGCCGAGCAGACTGGCGCCGTTGTAGCGGGAAGGATTCATCCGCTGCGAGATCGATTTGAGTGCTCCTTGCGCGATTATCGCACCCAGCATGTTAATGGGATTGCTTTTGAACTCGCTCTTGACGATATTCTTGAGGAAGCGACCCAATCCTTCCGAAGCCTTCAGCACCACATTGCCGACAAAGCCGTCGCAAACGACGATATCAGTGGTGCCCTCGAAAATGTCATTGCCCTCGACATTTCCATAGAAGTTGAGAATGCCTCGTTCATGGTCGGCTCGCAAGAGTGCAGCCGTCTGCTTGACGACTTCGTTTCCCTTGATATCTTCCTCGCCGATATTCAGCAGACCGACCGTAGGCTTGGTTTTTTCTTCCAGCGCAGAGACGAGGGCCGATCCCATCAGCGCAAACTGATGCAGGTGTTGAGGTTCGCAGTCTACGTTTGCACCAAGGTCTAGCATGTACGTAGGCGAATCCTTCTGATTCGGCATCGGAAAACAGATGGCCGGACGGTCCACGCCTGGAATGGTCTTGAGCACATAACGCGACACGGCCATCAATGCACCGGTATTGCCTGCGGAAACACAGGCTTGCGCCTTGCCTTCCTTAATCAGGCTAACAGCGACACGCATTGATGAATCCTTCTTGCGGCGCAAGGCGACTTCAAGAGGGTCGTCCATGGTGACAACTTCCGTTGCATGAACAATGGACAGGCGAGGATGGTTGTGGGCGTTGAGTTTTTTGAGTTCGGCACCGATCTCAGCTTCAAGACCGACCAAAATCAATTCAGCGTCAGGTTCGTGATTAACGAAAGAGACGGCCGCAGGAATCGTGACTGAAGGGCCGTGATCACCACCCATGCAGTCAATGGAAATTTTTATTGTCATTGTTTTGATTCAGTACCTCGCTCTAACCGCTAGCGGGCCAGATCTGGCGTGATTCAAAATGACACGAAGTGCCTGTACAGCATATGAAAAAACGGCGCCAAGTCAAACTCCCTGCGCCGCTTTCAGCTTCGGATAATGAACGAGATTACTCGTCGTTCTTGGTCTTCAGGACCTTGCGGCCACGATAGTAGCCGTTCGGGCTGATGTGGTGACGCAGATGCGTTTCACCGGTAGTCGGCTCTACAGCCAGCGGCGGAACGCTCAGGTGGTCGTGCGAACGGTGCATGCCACGCTTCGAAGGGGATTTCTTGTTCTGTTGAACGGCCATGATGACTCCTAAACCTTAAGATCTGAAATTTTAACATATTCCAGCCCGCCAATTTCTTGGCGACTGGGAAACTCTGCTGCACTTGTTCATCGGCGTGCATCATGGGCCGTTTGCCACCTACTGCTTCAAATTCTTTAGCACCGCGAACGGCGATACCTTTTCGGCATCCTTCGCCGGCTCCTGATCCTGAACCAGCTGATCCGGGCATGCATCATGTTTCGGCGACAGCGGAATGGTCAGCAGCGCATCGTCTTCAATCAGCTGCCTGATATCGAAGGCCCGGCTACCCACAATGACTTCCACGTCTTCATCTGCCAGCAACGCATCGATTTCATCGGCACTGCCTTCATCCGGCGCCAGTATCAAAACCGACTCCGAATCGACCGCATAGTCGAATGGCGTCAGGCAGCGTTGGCACATCAGCCTTACCGAGCCAGACACTATCAGACTCAATTGCGGATGCCCGTATTTGTTACTGCCGCCGCCCAGCACCCAGCGAACACTGCCTGCCTGGTCGACCGACTCTTCCGCGAGACGAGGAAGCTCAGCGACTTTTAGCTCACCTTCACGATGGTCCTTGACGCGACAGAACTCGAAGGCGTCGATCACAAAAGCATTCATAGATCAGGCCGAACCCGGAAAACCTGCGATAATAACAGGCTTTTCCCTTATTCGTCAAAGCGTTAGGACGCTTTTCTTTTCTTAAGCCACCATGCATACGCTGTGCAAGAGATGACAGTTCAATCAACCACTCCGCAGCTCATTTTGGCGTCAAGTTCGCGATATCGCCAGGAATTGCTTTCCCGATTACATCTACGCTTCGAAGCAGTGTCGCCCGATATCGATGAGGCTTCGCTGCCGCACGAACTTCCGGAGCAAACCGCGCTACGCCTGGCTCGTGAAAAAGCGGCGACAATCGCCCGACAGATGCCAGGTGCCCTCGTCATAGGCTCGGACCAGGTCGCAACGCTCGATGGCATGCAAATAGGAAAACCCGGCACGCATGAAAACGCTTTGCGGCAGTTGCAGCTGATGCGCGGACGCCAAGTCGTCTTTCACACCGCGCTTTGCCTATGGGACGGACGCAAGACGCAAAGCGGCGCCGCCCAATGCGAAAACATCCAGACTTACGTGACCTTTCGCGACCTGCCGGATCACGATCTCGATGCATATTTGCGTATCGAACAACCTTATGACTGCGCCGGCAGCGCCAAGAACGAAGGGCTTGGTATTGCCTTGATCGAAAAGATCGAAAGCACAGATCCGACCGCGCTGACCGGATTACCTCTTATCGCACTCTGCTCCATGCTTCGTCATGCCGGCGTGCCGTTTTTTACTTCCTGACTTATGCCCGGTATTCTCTATCTCGTCCCCAACATGCTCGGCACACATGACGGTTCAACAAACGACCCGCTTGCAGCTGTCATTCCAACAGAAGTAAAAGCCCTTACCGCAAGACTGGGCTATTTCATTGCGGAAAACCCGAAAACGACACGAGCCTATCTCAAGCTTGTCAGTCAAAGCGTACCCTTAGCACGCACCATACAGGAAATCCGTATCAGTGAACTAAACGTCAACACGAGCGCCGATGCCTTGCCGGCACTGCTAGAGCCACTGCTGGCCGGACAAGATGGCGGTCTTATTTCCGAGGCGGGTGTACCTGCTGTTGCTGATCCGGGTGCAAATCTTGTCAGGCTGGCGCATACCAAAGGAATTACCGTTCGACCGCTGGTCGGGCCGTCTTCATTGCTGCTTGCGGTGATGGCCAGTGGCTTGAACGGGCAAAGCTTTGCCTTCAACGGTTATCTGCCGACTGACGCCGCACAAAGGCTCAAGCGGATAAAGACATTGGAAGACCGTTCGCGCAGTGAGAAACAGACCCAACTGTTTATTGAGACGCCTTATCGCAACGGCGCATTGCTGGAAGCGATGGCGTCCGGGTGTAACCCTGCCACGCTGATTTGTATTGCCACCGACTTAAGCCTTGCCTCGGAAGCAATCAAGACTCAGCCAGCTGCAAAATGGAAGTCCGAATTGGCTGCCGGAAAGACGCCGGACTTTCATAAAAAACCGACAGTCTTCCTTTTCCTTGCAGCCTGAGGAATTTTTAAACTTCGAATTTTCCAAGCTGCAGATGCGCAAAACGGCGACATTGCGTCGCCGTTTTGCATGCCCATTGGGCAGTTCATGAGAAAGCCGAAGCTTCTCAAAGCCGCGTCCGAGACGTGGCACTTTACGCCCGGATCATGAGTTTTTCCTAGTTGCACATTCTTATGCTGAAAGGATCGAAACTGAAGCCGGACAAGTGCAGTATAAAGCGCATGCCGGCAGATTCAAGACATATTTGTGACAGTTTCGATCGGCGCTGCAAAGATTCTGGAACGGCATCGATGCAGAAGAAACTGTTAGCGCAGTGAAGGCCTTTCCACGCTGCTGCGCAGCGACGCCATGGCGGCTGTACCTACCGCGCCGCCAAATTTTTTCAGCAGTCTTTCCGACAATCCTTCGTGCTGGGTATAGTCCACGATATCCTGTGCTTTAAGCTCGTCGCGTGCGACGGAATCGACTGTTCCAAAGCCATCGGCGAGACCTATTTCCACGGCCTTCGAACCGCTCCAGAAGAGGCCGGAGAAAGTCTCGGGAGTTTCCTTCAAGCGCTTTCCCCGGCCTTGCCTGACCACATCGATGAATTGCTGATGCACTTCATTCAACATATCCTGAGCATAGCCGTTCTGCTTGGACGATTGCGGACTGAATGGATCCATGAAACCCTTGTTCTCGCCTGCCGTCATCAGTCGCCGTTCGACGCCGACCTTTCCCATCAATTCGGTAAATCCGAAGCCTTCCATCAAGACTCCGATAGATCCGACAATACTTGCCTTGTTGACGAAAATCTTGTCGGCTGCGGCAGCGATGTAATAGCCTCCCGATGCACAAATTTCATCCACTACCACGTAAAGCGGTTTTTTCGGAAACGCCTTGCGCAAGCGATAGATTTCATCATTGATGATGCCTGCTTGCACGGGGCTACCGCCAGGGCTGTTGATGCGCAGGACAATACCGACGGCGCTGTCATCCGAATAGGCTCGGTTAAGCGCGGGAATCACAGCGTCCGCAGCGCCCGGCGTACCGGATTCGATGGTGCCATCGATTTCGATCAGCGCAGTGTGCGGGCCGACGATCTCATCTTCCTTGTTCGTCATTCCAAATGCCATCCAGAGTCCGAAGGCAATGACAGCCAACGTCAGAAACCTGAAAAGCATGTTCCAGCGCCTGCGTGCTCGCTGTTCCGCCAAGGTGGCAAAAGCAAGCTTTTCAAGGACATCGCGTTCCCACCCTTCCCTGCGCGGCGGATTGGCGGGAGCGGATGCGGTATTTTGTTCGTAATTGTTTTCGTTCATCATGAATGACTTTAGAAGGTGAATCAGGCTCTCGCCGGCCTGATGTATTCGTCTGGTTCCCAGAATACCTGCCCGTCGCGCTCGAATACCGTGATCGGTCGCAAACGACCGCCCCGGCAAGGGCCACCCGCACAGCGTCCATCTTCCGGCGTATAGAGCGCGCCATGCGTGGAACACATCAGGTACAGGCCGCCGGATTCGAAGAAGTCCCCTTCATTCCAGTCAAGCTCGATAGGCACATGAGCGCAGCGATTGAGATATCCGCGTACCGTGCCATCGTAGCGCACAACGAAGCCGGTACTGTCGTCGCCGCCTGCAGTGACGGGAAAGCGCACGCCTTTGCCGCCCTCCGCCAGGCTGTTCGACTCGCACACGGGAATAGCAATATTACCCATGGATCATTTACGCATTTTCATTGAGCCAGGCGTGCAGCTCGGAAACCGAACTTGCAGCATAGATCGGATTCAGTTCCTGCAATTCAGGCGCAGCATGCGCGCCATAATGGACCGCAATCCCGGACGCGCCGGCGTTGACCGCCATCTGAAGGTCGTGCGTGGTGTCGCCGATCATGACGGTGCGAGACATGTCCTGCCCAAGTTCACGGGTCAGTTCCTGAAGCATCGCCGGATGCGGCTTGGAAAAGGTTTCGTCGGCACAACGCGTGGCATCGAATAGCGATAACAGATTGGCCGCGTCGAGCGCACGATTGAGTCCGACCCGGCTCTTGCCGGTAGCGACTGCAAGAAAATAACCCTGTTGCGACAGGTCGGCCAGCATTTCATGCACGCCGTCAAACAAAGTGAGTCCCTTGTCCTTGGTCAGATAATGAAACCGATACCGCTCGACCATGTGCGGATACTGCTTGGCATCGAGTCCGGGCAAAACTGTCTGCATGGCTTCGTGCAAGCCGAGACCGATCACATAAGCCGCTTGCTTGTTACCCGGCACGGGCAAGCCGAGATCTTTCGCCGCTGCCTGGATACATGTCACGATAGTGGCCGTACTATCCATCAGGGTGCCGTCCCAGTCAAACACGATCAGATCAAATTTCTTTCTTGTCATGATTTTTCGCAGCAATAGCCGCTAGATTCTATTTAGTGAGTTGGAGGCGCCCTCAGGCGTTTGAAATTTCAAGGCTTTTCAGAAACTCGTTGCAATCCGCCGCAAGCGGAGCGCGAAGAGTCACCGGATTACCGCTGTCCGGATGCCGAAAAGTAATCTGGTGCGCATGCAGGAACATGCGCTTGAGCGCAATACGAGCGCCATCGGCTTTTTGCAAAACCCGGTTCAAGCCGAAATCGCCGTACTTGTCATCTCCGACGATCGGAAAACCGCTGGACGCCAGATGGACACGAATCTGGTGAGTGCGTCCGGTTTTCAGTTCAGCTTCAAGCAGTGCATATTCGCCGAATCGCCTGATCAGATTAAACACGGTATGAGAAGGCAGCCCATCCGCCTGAACGCGCACACGTCGCTCTCCGTCCGGTGTGTTGTACTTGAACAAGGGCAGCTTGATATGTTGACGCGCATTCTGCCAGTCGCCATGGACCAATGCCAGATAACGCTTGTCTATTTCACCTTCGCGAATCTGCTCGTGCAGGTTAGTCAGGGCAGAACGTTTCTTGGCTAACAACAAAATACCGGAAGTTTCCCGATCAAGTCGATGTACCAGCTCAAGAAATTTGGCATCCGGCCTGGACGCGCGCAATTGCTCGATGACGCCATAACTGACACCGGATCCGCCGTGCACGGCGACGCCGGCCGGTTTGTCGATCACCAGAAGGTGGGTATCTTCAAGCAGGATACGGAATTCGGCTCCAGGCACCGTATTCACAGGCTTTTCCGCCATGCGGATCGGAGGAATGCGAACGACGTCGCCCTGCTTCAAACGATAAGTTTGATCGATACGCCCCTTGTTGACGCGTACCTCACCGGAGCGCAGAACACGATAAATATGGCTCTTCGGCACGCCTTTGCAGACGCGCAATAGAAAATTATCAATACGCTGGTCGGCTTCTTCGTCTGAAATAGTTAACAGTCGGACCTGAGCGGGAGCACGGGTGGACTGGTCAGGCGTCGAAGATTCAGTCCGTTCACCAGAAAATCTCGCTAAGTCCTTCATTTTGAATGATATACTTTGTTTCGCATCGGTTACAAAACCGGTGCAGGTGTAAGAATAAAAAGCACATTCTACACAGGGGCGTCTCCATCGGCCTCGCCGAGTTGCAAAATCGATGGAAAAGATGTGTATGCATCATCCTTGTGCGAATCAGGGTTGCACCGCTGTTGCAATCGGATACCGCGCATCGATGTTGGACAAGAATGCTTGAAATTTAAAGGATAAATCCGGCAAGCACGCCTGTAGGATGGCATTTGGTTGCGTATGTGGCGGGTCCAAGGTCGGAGGAGACACGCTGCCATGCAAGGCATGGCGGGAGTTACTTCAGAACTGGCCCGGAACGCAGTGCGAGTGCCGTCATTTAACGGGATGCTTGCTGGTCGATGCGGTTGCCCACTGTTTGCCGATTCTGATTGACCCATGATGTGTTTGGCTCAAATTAATTGCTTGCTGCCCGACGTTGCGCCCGATTCATTCGATAGGCGCTGCGGGGATGAAGCATGCTCCCGGCAAATTGTTCAACCGTATCCGCGCCCCGTTGCGGGTCCAGCGCTGTCGTATGTATATCGCGCCCCCGCACACTAAGGCAGTTCCCTCCCTCAAGCACTCCGTTCTCGCGTACATCCCGGTACCTCGCTGCATAGGCAAGCCTTGCCGCATGCAGCACTGAAAATGACCTCAGAGTCACGGAGCATAAAAAATGAAACGTATGTTGTTTAACGCCACGCAGCAGGAAGAATTGCGCGTGGCGATCGTCGATGGGCAAAAGCTCATCGATATCGATATCGAGACGACGGGGCGCGAGCAACGCAAATCGAATATCTACAAGGGCGTGATTACCCGCATCGAACCTTCCCTGGAAGCCTGCTTTGTCAATTACGGCGAAGAACGCCATGGTTTCCTTCCTTTCAAGGAAGTCGCCCGCAGCTACTTCAAGGAAGGCGTGGATGTACGCAATGCCTCCATCAAGGAAGCGCTGCGCGAAGGCCAGGAAATCATGGTCCAGGTCGAAAAGGAAGAGCGCGGCAACAAGGGCGCTGCCCTGACCTCGTTCATTTCGCTGGCCGGCCGCTACCTGGTCCTGATGCCGAACAATCCCCGTGGCGGTGGCGTTTCCCGCCGGGTGGAAGGCGAAGACCGCCAGGAATTGCGCGAAACCATGGACAAGCTGGACCTGCCTACCGGCATGTCCGTCATTGCCCGCACCGCAGGCATCGGCCGCAATGTCGAAGAACTGCAGTGGGACCTGAATTACCTGATGCAGCTGTGGCGGGCGATTGAAGGCGCCGGCCAGTCGGCACCGGGCGCATTCCTGATTTATCAGGAATCTTCATTGGTGATCCGGGCAATCCGCGACTATTTCCAGCCCGATATCGGCGAAATCCTGATCGATACCGACGACATCTACGAACAGGCCCAGCAGTTCATGAGCCACGTGATGCCGGACATGGTGCACCGGGTCAAGCGCTACCGCGACGACGTTCCCCTGTTCTCGCGTTTCCAGATCGAACATCAGATCGAAACCGCTTACTCCCGCACCGTTCCCCTGCCTTCCGGTGGCGCCATCGTCATCGACCACACCGAAGCCCTGGTTTCCATCGACGTCAACTCGGCACGCGCCACGCGCGGCAGTGACATCGAAACCACCGCCCTCCATACCAATCTTGAAGCCGCCGACGAAGTTGCGCGCCAGCTGCGCCTGCGCGATCTGGGCGGCTTGATTGTGATCGACTTCATCGACATGGAGAATGCGAAAAACCAGCGCGAGGTCGAGACCCGTCTCAAGGATGCACTGCGCTACGACCGCGCTCGCGTTCAGATGGGCAAGATTTCCCGTTTCGGCCTGATGGAGCTTTCCCGCCAGCGCCTGCGCCCGTCCCTGTCCGAAGGCAGCCACGTTACCTGCCCGCGCTGCAATGGCACAGGTCACATCCGCGATACCGAATCCTCCGCATTGCAAGTCCTGCGTATCATCCAGGAAGAATCAATGAAGGAAAATTCCGCCGCGATCCATGTACAGGCACCGGTCGATGTGGCCGCTTTCCTGCTGAATGAAAAGCGCGGCGAAATCCTGAAGATCGAAACCCGCCACCGGGTCACGGTCGTCCTGATTCCAAACAAGCATCTCGAAACTCCGCATTACAAGCTGGAACGCATCAAGCACGACGATCCGCGCCTGGAAGAAGCTCAGGCCAGCTACGACATGGCCGAAGAAGCCGATACCGACATCAGTTACGGCAAGCGCCAGAAGGAAGAAGTCCGTCCGCGTCAGGAAGCCGTGGTCAAGGGCATCACGCCCGACCAGCCGGCCCCGATCGTCGAACGCAAGCCGATCGAACCAGTTCAGGCACCTGCCCCGGTGATGCCGCCGGCCGAGGAAGGTTTCTTCAGCCGCATGTTCGGGTTCTTCCGTAAAAAAACGGTGGTCCCGGTCGCCGTACCGGCCCCTGTAGTCGAGGAAAAGCCCCAGCAAAGCCGTGAGCGAAATGAACGGAACGGCCGTAGCCGCAACCGTGGCCGCGGACGCGGACGCGACCGCAACGAGGAACGTGAAGAGCAGGCAACAAAGCCCGTCGCTCCGGTCGCGGGCGATGCCCAGCCGGCGCAGCGCGAACCGCGCCCGCCACGCCAACCGCGTGAACAGCGCGAACCACGGGAGCCGAAGGAGCCACGTGAGCCGAAAGAGCCACGTGAGCCACGCGAGGCCCGCGAAGGCGAAGGCAAGCGTGAACGCGGCGAGCGTCAGCAAAAACAGCGCGAAGAACGCAAGGAAGCAACGACCGAAGAACAGCTCAATGTCGCGGCGCAAGCTGTACCTTCAGTGGCATCGGCGCTTCCGCTGGCATCCGCCGAACTTGCATCGGCCGATGTCGATACATTTGCCGGTCCTGAAGGCGAAGACGGTGCCGGAGAACAAGGCGAAGAACGCCGCCGCCGCCGCCGCCGCGGTGGCCGCAATCGCAACCGTCGTGATCGCGAAGGTAGCGAACTGGGCGCGGCGACTGAAGGCGAAAATATCGAAACGTCATCAACTATTGACGTGGTACCGGTATCGCCAGCAGCGGCACAGCCAGTTCAGCTGGAAATCAGTGAAGTGGCCGAGGCGAGGCCGGAAGTCCCGGCAACGACCATGTTCGTTACTCCACAGATCCAGGAAGAATCGGCTCCCCCGGCTCCAGTGGTTGTCCAGTCGCCAGCTCCTGAGTACAGCGAGGCGGCTGTACCGGAATCAACGACGGTAGCGACGGACAATACCGTCTCCGCTCAAAGCACGCCGTCGGTCAACGCAATCGATACGCCGGCTGCGACAGCCGATACAGCGATTGCGCCTGTCGTACCGGAGCCGATCGCGTCGGTCGCACCGACCATGCCTACACCGGTTCAGACGCCAGCGCCGGCACCGGTCCCCGTTGCCGCTATGCAGTTCGACCAGTTGCATGAAGTATTGGCCCAGGCCGGTCTGACACAGGCAGTGACCGATCCGGACAAGCTTCGGGCAGCACAGGAAGCGGCCGCAGCAATCGTTCCGGCACCGCGCACACCGCGTGAGCGCAAGCCATTGCCTCCTTTGCCGACAGAGCCGCTGGTTCAGGTAGAAACACGTCGTTGATCGACTTGCTCCCGCATATCGCCGGAGCAAGGCTTTCCAAGAAAAAAGGGAGCGTTGCTCCCTTTTTTCTTGGTCACAACATTAAAAAAGATAGTTGCCTAGGCAGGTGCCGGCGTATGCATAAGCATATCCATACGTCATTTGCCAAAGATATTTCCGAGAATTCAGCCTCGGACACCCCGGAGCACCTGACGAACCGATTCGCTGACAACATAACGACATGACTCAAGCCGGCCTCGATAAACCCTCATCCGTTTCCCTCAACGAAGCGTTCTGGTATTGGCTCAAGCTGGGTTTCATCAGCTTTGGCGGCCCAGCCGGACAAATCGCGATCATGCATACCGACCTGGTCGAGAAAAAACGCTGGATCTCCGAACAGCGATTCCTGCATGCACTGAACTATTGCATGCTGCTTCCCGGGCCGGAAGCGACTCAGCTGGCGATCTATATCGGGTGGCTGTTGCACCGTACCTGGGGTGGCGTAATGGCCGGTGTTCTGTTCATCCTCCCTTCTCTGATCTTGCTCGGCGTACTGTCCTGGATCTATCTCGCTTTTGGCGACTTGCCGGTGATTGCCGGCATTCTTTACGGCATAAAACCGGCAGTCGTCGCGATTGTACTGGCGGCGGCATGGCGGATCGGGTCACGGTCGCTCAAAAACGGTTTGCTGATCGCCATTGCGGTTGCTGCCTTTCTGGCAATTGCTGTCTTTCATCTGCCTTTTCCGGCGATTGTCTTATGTGCGGCCGTCATCGGCTTTGCGGGCGGACGCTGGAGTCCGGACCGGTTTCGTGCCGGCGGCGGCCATGCAGCGTCCGCGCCATCGTCCTATGGACCGGCACTGATCGACGATGCCACACCTACACCGGCGCATGCCCGCTTTTCATGGATGAAGCTAGGCCTCGTGTCAGCCTTTGGCCTGGCGCTCGGTGCGCTGGCTTGGGGCGTGCTCGCCGCACGTCATGGCAGCCACGGCGTATTGCCTCAAATGGGATGGTTTTTCACCAAAGCGGCCATGCTGACGTTTGGTGGCGCCTATGCCGTGCTGCCCTATGTCTATCAGGGAGCGGTATCGACCTTTCAATGGGTGACGCCGGCCCAGATGATTGATGGCCTGGCGCTGGGAGAAACCACGCCGGGACCGCTGATCATGATCGCCGCCTTCGTCGGTTTTGTCGGTGGCTGGACCAAGGAAGTGTTTGGCCCGGACGGCATCTTGCTCGGCGCAGTCGCAGGGGCCTGCGTCGCCAGTTTCTTCACCTTTCTGCCCTCTTTCATTTTCATTCTCGCCGGAGGTCCGCTGGTGGAGGCGACGCGCGACAATATCAGGCTGACCGCGCCGCTGACGGCGATATCGGCGGCAGTGGTCGGCGTCATCGTCAGTCTGGCGGTATTTTTCGGCGAGCATGTATTCCGGTTGGACCAGCCGCTGCAGGCCTGGGACTTTTCGGCAATGGCAATCGCCTTGGCCGCCGGCGTGGCCCTTTTTCGTTACAAGACAGGCACGATCAAACTTATTGGTGCCTGTGCGCTGGCCGGCCTCGTGGTATCTTATCTGCACTAGCCTCAACGTCGAGAGCCGCCAGCATGGCAGAACGCATCATTCCATTAGCCGACCACCGCCTTCTCAATACAGCGCCGGCCATTCCATCACCGCTTGAAGCGCCAACCGGGTTGCTGTCGGATACGCTTGCGCGTCCGCTGCAGGATCTTCGCATTTCAGTCACCGACCGCTGCAATTTCCGCTGCGTGTATTGCATGCCGAAAGAGGTATTCGACAAGGACTATGCCTTCCTGCCCCATTCAGCCCTGCTGTCGTTTGAAGAGATCACGCGCATTGCTAAGCTCTTTGTCGCGCATGGCGTGCGCAAGATCCGCCTGACCGGCGGCGAGCCGTTGCTGCGCAAGAATCTGGAAAAGCTGATTGCAATGCTCAGCGAGCTGAAGACGCCGGATGGCGCGCCGCTCGACCTGACGCTGACGACCAACGCCTCGCTGCTGGCCCGCAAGGCGCAGGCGCTGAAGGACGCGGGATTGCAACGCGTCACCGTGTCGCTCGACGCCCTTGACGAAGCAACGTTCCGCCGCATGAACGATGTCGACTTCGCGGTTGCCGAGGTCCTGCACGGCATAGAAACCGCGCACAAGGTGGGACTCGGACCGATCAAGATCAACATGGTGGTCAAAGGCGGCATGAACGATCAGGAAATCCTTCCCATGGCGCGGCATTTCAAAGGCTCGCCATTCATCCTGCGCTTTATCGAGTATATGGACGTCGGCGCCAGCAATGGCTGGAAGATGGATGAAGTCGTGCCATCGGCCGAGGTGGTGCGGCGCATCAGCGCGGAAATGCCGCTGGAAGAAATTGAGCCCAACTACACCGGCGAAACGGCCGAGCGCTGGCAGTACAAGGATGGCGGCGGCGAGATCGGCGTGATATCGAGCGTCACGCATGCGTTTTGCCACGATTGCACCCGCGCCCGTCTTTCTACCGAAGGAAAGCTCTATACATGCCTGTTCGCTACCAGCGGCCACGACCTGCGCGCCCTGCTACGCACCGGCCGTAACGACGAAGAAATATCGACCGCCGTCGCCCATTTGTGGCGTGCCCGTTCGGACCGCTATTCCGAGTTGCGCACAGCCAATACGAAGGGGCTGACGGCCGTACGTAAAGTCGAAATGTCCTATATCGGCGGCTGAGCCGTTACGACGCTATTCTCTGGACAACTGCGAGAACGCCTCTTCACGGCTGGCGTAAAGCGAGGATTCGGCATCATGCCGCCGGAATGCACTGCCGAAATAACTCCGCATGAAGGCACTGCTGGTATAGCGCGTGACGCGACTGTAGAAATGCTCAGTCAAGTCTTGCACCATATCGATATAAGCATCGAGCAGTTCCGGCGTAATCGAAAAATTGTCGTAATTGATGACTGCCGGCACTTTCCTGCCTAGCGGGGCGAGCAAGTCTTTCACCTGTTCGCGGATCGCCTCGATGTCGGCGACATTACGCACTTCGAATCCCTCGAAATTGACAAAGAAGAGATTGCGCTTCTGGTTGTATTCCAGGCGCTGCGCAAGCGGCAGATAGAGGATGTCATTGCGCAGCCCCATCGGCATAGCGCGGAAAATCCGCGCATCCATCAGTTTAAGGTCGGGACTGACCACCGGCCGGAACTTCATATGGGCCAGCACGTCGCGCTCCAGGTCGATCCCGGGAGCGATCTCGATGACTTCAAGTCCGGCGTGCACCAGCCTGAACACGCAGCGTTCGGTGATGTACAGAACCGATTGCCCGCGCTGCATCGCGTAGTCGCCGCTGAAGGTGCGATGTTCCACTTCATCCACAAACTTCTGCGCTGCCCCCTCGTGCCGGATACTCAGTTGTCCATCCGCGATTGCGATATCGAGTCCGCCGGCGGTAAAGGTACCGACGAAAACGACTTTCTTGGCATTCTGGCTGATATTGATGAAGCCGCCGGCTCCGGCCAGACGCGGGCCAAACTTGCTGACGTTCAGGTTGCCGTGACGGTCGGCTTGCGCCAGGCCCAGAAACGCCACGTCCAGCCCTCCGCCATCATAGAAATCGAACTGGTAAGGCTGGTCGATGATCGCCTCGGCATTGGTTGCCGCACCAAAATTGAGCCCGCCTGCGGGAATGCCGCCGATCACGCCAGGCTCGGCCGTCAGCGTCACCAGGTCCAGCACCTTTTCTTCGGCCGCAACACTGGCGACCCCTTCCGGCATCCCGATCCCGAGATTGACCACATTATTCGGCTTGATTTCCAAGAGCGCCCGGCGCGCAATGATCTTGCGCTCGCTCATGTCCATAGGCTGTATCGACGACATCGGCACGCGCAGTTCGCCGGCGAAAGCCGCGCTATAAGGCTCGACGAAAGTCTGCATCTGGTATTCCGGCTTCTCGGCGACCACCACGCAGTCGACCAGGATGCCGGGAATCTTCACCTGCCGCGGATTGAGCGAGCCGCTCTCGGCGATGCGTTCGACCTGCACGATGACGATGCCGCCGGAGTTGTGCGCGGCCATGGCAATTGCCAGCGCTTCCAGGGTCAACGCCTCCTTTTCCATCGTGACGTTACCGTCGGGATCAGCCGTTGTTCCGCGAATGATGCCGACATTGATCGGCATCGCTTTGTAGAACAGGTATTCCTTTCCGCCTACGGTCATCAGCTCGACCAGTTCTTCGCTCGTCGATTCATTGATCTTGCCGCCGCCATGACGCGGATCGACGAAGGTTCCCAGGCCAACGGAGGAAAGCAGGCCGGGCTTGCCGGCCGCAATATCGCGGAACAGATGGCTAATGACGCCTTGCGGAAGGTTGTAGGCTTCGATCTTGTTGGCGATCGCCAGCTGCTGCAGCTTGGGCACCAATCCCCAATGGCCTCCGATGACCCGCTTGAGCAAGCCTTCATGCCCCAGATGGTTCAGGCCGCGATCCTTTCCATCGCCCTGCCCGGCGGCGTAGACCAGGGTCAGGTTGGAAGGAGTGCCTTTGCCGAGCAACTCTTCCTCGCTTTCCAGGAAGCGCTTTTCCAGCGCCACGGCGATGTTTTCCGCAAATCCGATACCAACGAAGCCTCCGGTTGCTATGGTATCGCCGTCGTGGATCAGTCGCACCGCTTCGGCGGCGCTGACAATCTTGTGTCGGTTGGATGGCCGGGAACCTCCCGACATCGGGTCGGAGATGCGATGAACCATGAGTCTTCCTTTGTGGCGGACTGCAAGAGCGTTTTCAGCCTGACTGTATCGGACGAGGCCGAGGCGATTAGCCTGCGGAACAAGGCGCGGCGACGCGACATGGCCACGCCATGGCAAGGATGCCTCGGCGGCCCCCTGCAACGCCGTACCGTAGGCTAATCGGCCGGGATCGACGGTACGGTCAGGCTGAGAACGCTCTATAGATATGCGGAGGATTATGCCGCAATCAGGCGCTTTTTCAGCCCGGAACGACTACGATAGCAATCAAGACGGTTGACAGCATCGGACGATTATGCTTTTGACAACTTCAGCCGACGCGGATCACATCGATGGCACTGCCATCGTTCCTTCAGATGGTTTCGGAACCGCCAGCACCTTATCGATTCGCTTGCCGTCGAGGTCCATGATTTCGAATGTCCACTCTTCCCACTCGCAGCGGTCGGCGGTCTGCGGTATGCGACCCAGCAGCAGCATCATCATGCCGCTCAAGGTGTTATAACGCCCCCGTTCTTCTTCCGGTACACCTTTCAGACTGAGCCTGTCCTTGAGTTCCGGCACGGGAATTAGTCCATCGAGCAGCCAGGACCCATCTTCGCGCTGGACGGCCCAGGCATCTTCGGCGCGATGCGTCTTGAACTCGCCGGTAATGGCTTCCATCACGTCCTGCAAGGTCACGATGCCTTGCACTTCGCCATATTCATCGACAATGAACGCAAGCTGCACGCCGGAGTTCTTGAAGTTTTCCAGCAATTCCATCCCAGTCAGCGATTCGGGTACGAAGACAGCAGGTTGCAGGCTGGTCATCAGGCTGGGCTGTTCGCCGCGCAGGGTTTGCGCGAGCAGCTGGCGGGCATTAGCCACACCCAGGACTTCATTCCAGCCGCCGCGTACCACCGGATAACGGGAGTGATCGCTACGTTCGAAACGCTTCAGGTTTTCTTCCAGCGGCTCGTTCACGTCGAAATACACGATATCGCTGCGCGGTACCATGAGTGAGGCAATCTGCCTGTCGTCGAGACGGAATACGTTGCGCACCATCTGATGTTCATGATGTTCGATCACACCGGCGCTGGAGCCTTCCGCCAGCATCAGATTGATCTCTTCCTGGGTCACGCTGGGTTCGCTGCTTTCACGTACGCCGACGAAACGCAGCACCAGCTGCGTCGAGCCGGAAAGCAGCTTGACGAAAGGTTTGGTGATTGCCGCAAGCCACAGCATCGGACGCGCTACCAGGCGCGCGATCGGTTCCGGGCTCATCTGTCCCAGGCGCTTGGGCACCAGTTCGCCCAGCACGATGGAAAAGTAGGTAATGCTGACCACCACCAGTCCCGTGGCCAGATATCCCGAGAGCGGCGCTTCCACCCCCATTCTGCTTAACCAAATGCTGAAAGGTTGCGCGAGGGTTGCCTCGCCAACGATACCGTTCAACACGCCGATCGAGGTAATCCCGATCTGTACCGTGGACAGGAAACGATTCGGATCGTCACCCAGACGGATTGCCGCAGCGGCAGAAGTATCGCCCGCTTCGGCGAGGCGTTGCAGTCTGGTCCTTCTTGCCGTCACCAGCGCAATTTCGGACATCGCAAAGATGCCGTTGATAAGGATGAGCCCAAATAAGAGTGCAATTTCCATGGATGCGGTAGATGAAACACAAGAGTGAGGGTGCAAGGCGCCGTGGGCGAAATCGCGCATTGCAAAGAACTTATCACAAAATACAGATTGTTCCGCAATCTTGCTGTTTAGCGCTGCCTTCGCGAAAGCGCTCCTCTGCCAGGCTTTGGATATCTATTCTTCCGCCAAGTCGTGTGCCGTTGTGCCGAGCAGTATATGCGCGGCGTCGGAAGGCAGCGCTTCGACGGATTTGAGCTTGCGCGACATCTGGCGGGTCCGGGTTTCTGCCTGCTCGATGTTTTTGGCGGCTCGCTCCAGCGTTGTCTTGGTCGCTGCCAGCACATCGCCGAACTTGCCGAATTCGGTCTTGACCGCGCCCAGTACCTGCCACACTTCGGACGACCGTTTTTCCAGCGCCAGCGTCCTGAATCCCATCTGCAGGCTGTTCAGCAAAGCCGACAGCGTGGATGGCCCGGCAATCGTGATCCGGCACACACGCTGCAACTCATCGGCCAGACCGGGACGGCGCATCACTTCGGCATACAGACCTTCGGTCGGCAGGAAAAGAATCGCAAAATCCGTCGTCAGCGGCGGCGACAGGTATTTCTCGGCAATGGTTTTTGCCTCGACCCGGATCGTGCGCTCCAGTTCGCGCCCGGCGATGGCCACGCCTTCGGCATCGGCATGCTCGGCTGCTTCGGCCAGGCGTTCGTACTGCTCCTTGGGAAATTTGGCATCGATCGGCATCCATACCGGATGCGCCGCGTCTTGCTGCCCTGGAAGGCGAATCGCAAACTCCACCCGCTCTCCTGTGCCGGGGATGGTTTCCACGTTCTTTCCATACTGGTCAGGAGTGAGCACCTGTTCCAGCAGCATTTCAAGCTGCACTTCACCCCAGGTGCCGCGCGTCTTTACATTGGTCAGCACGCGTTTCAGGTCGCCGACGCCAATGGCAAGCTGCTGCATTTCGCCCAGGCCCTGATGCACTTTTTCGAGCCGGTCCGACACGATCTTGAACGAGTCGCCGAGCCGTTGTTCCAGCGTGGCGTGCAATTTCTCGTCCACTGTCCTGCGCATTTCTTCAAGGCGCGCGCCGTTGTCCGTTTGCAGCTCGCGCATTTTGGCTTCTAGAGTTGCACGCACCTCGGCCATGCGCTGCGCATTCGATTCGGTCAGTTGAGCCAGGCCTTGATTGAACGTATCGCCAAAGCGCTTGAGCGACAGGGCTTGTTCTTCACGCGCGGCATGTGCCTGCACCGTGATTGCATGACGCATGGCTTCCAGCTGTTGTGCATTGGCTTCGTTGAGTTTGGCCAACTGCTGCGCAAAACTGTCGATCTGGTTGTTCTGCAAGCGTGCGACATTTGTCAAATGCGCCAGCAAGCCCTGCTGGAACTGGGTGAAATTGCCGCTCAATTCCTGACGTGCAGCCTGCGCACTGCCCTGCACCTCGTTGCGCAGTTCGCGCTCGATGCGCTCCGCCGTCTGCTGCTGGTGGCGCTGCAATTCGGACTGCATCTTCTCCAGTTGCAAAGCCCCATTGTTGCCTCGTGCGCGAAACAGGATTGCCAGTTGCAGCACCAGGATGGCTGACATGGCGACGAGCAGGATCAATTCGGTCAAGGTCATGGATATATTCCCCGGCAATTAAGGGGCAATGGAGCCTGCGGACAATCATACGGGCCGCGGCGCGGCCCAACAGTAGCAAAGGGAATCAACAAACAGGCAAATGAAAACAGGTCAGCCCGCCTTGTTGCGCATCCAGTCGGCGGTTTGATAGAAGGAATGCATCAACCTCTCCTGCATCGTCGCTTCCATACCAACATCCTGCATCGCCCAGGCCATGCAACGCAGCCATTGGTCGCGCTCGGATGAAGCAATCGCATACGGAAGATGACGGGCGCGCAGACGCGGATGGCCGAAACGCTCGATGTACATATCTGGTCCGCCGGTCCATCCGCACAGAAACCAGTACAGCTTGTCGCGCGATCCGTCCAGCGGGGTCGGATGCAATCCGCGGATCAGCGCGAATTCCGGTTCCAACTCCATCAAGTCGTAAAAACGATCCACCAGTTCACGGATTTTTTCGGCTCCGCCGATCAACTCGAATGCGGATGGCTGTTGCTTTTCTTCAGTAGTCATGGAGCAAATGATAGCGCATCAGGATGTCTGTCAGGAATTGAAATCGCATTGCCCGGGCCGTCTCGACGACGGTTTTTATGTCGAAAAACAGACGCTTCCCCACGGAAATTTTGCTTATTTTTTAAGCAGTTGTTGTGCGTTTTTGATACTTCGCAACAGCAAGTTTGACGCGCGGCAACCGGCCCTTTGAGGCTTCGCAAGCAAAGCCTACTTAGCAAATTCCCCTCTAGTTTAATGACTACTATTGCCTGAAAGGTAATACGAAAGTGACGTGGAAAGTGACGTGAAAACGCATCTTTCAAGAAACATTTTGCACAAGGTTTTTCCGAACGAAAAGCATCTCGGTGCGATGTCCTGCGGCAAAAGCAAAGCATACCGCAATGGTTCATCGACCGCTGAGATTGGTGTCATTGACTAACCTGGTAGAAACACCATGCGAGATTTAATCATCACCAATTCTTCCCGGTTGGAATTGTCCATGCGACTGATGGACGTACTCGTTCTCGAACTTGCAGGCGGCATTGCGGGCCTGATTCATTTCCATATTCCACTTGCAGACACGCCTCCTATCCATACGGTGCTGCTGCATTTCTGCAGTGCGCTCGCATTTCTGTTGTTTCCTAAGTTTGAACTGTATACCTCATGGCGCGGACGCTCGCTGCCCGACATGTTCATGCGAATGGGCGCAGCATGGGGTGTGGTGCTGTTGATCGGCCTGTTCTTCAGCTTCCTTGTACACCATGTGGGCAACGTCTCGCGGCTCTGGATGTTCTACTGGTATGCATGCGGGATGACGTCGCTGATCGCGTTCAGGTTCGCCGTCTACTACGTACTGCGTTATCTGCGTACCAAGGGCTTGAACAACAAGCGGGTGGTGATCGTCGGCTACGGCAGTACCGGCCGCGAGATGCATCGTCGCGCCTTGCAGCAGGACTGGACCGGTTATGACGTCAAAGCCGTATGCGCCGATCCCGAAGATGCCGACAAGATTCTCGATTCATCAATTGCGCGTATCAACAGCACCGAGCAAATTCATCAGTTCGTCGTGGCGAATCACATCCATGAAATCTGGATCACGCTGCCGCTGATGGCTTCGCCGCGCCTGCAGGAATTGCAGTACCAATTGCGCAATACACTGGTCGATATTCGCTGGGTACCCGACATTCTTGGGCTGCAAATGCTGGGTAACAAGATGGGCAACTTCCTCGGCCTTCCGGTCGTCGATCTCAACCAGCCGATCTCGAGCGGTGTCAACGGCATCGTGAAGGATCTGTTCGATCGTACCTTCGCCATCGTCGCGCTATTCCTGCTGATGCCGCTGTTCATCGTCATCGCCATCCTGATCAAGCGGAGCTCGCCCGGTCCCGTGCTGTTCCGCCAGCCCCGGCTGGGACTGAACGGACGGGAATTCAATGTGTACAAGTTCCGCTCGATGAAGATACATCAGGAGCAGAACGTCGTGACGCAAGCCACCAAGCACGATCCGCGGATTACGCCGATCGGCGCCTTCCTGCGTCGCACCAGCCTCGACGAACTGCCGCAGTTCATCAACGTGGTGCTGGGAGATATGTCGGTGGTCGGGCCTCGGCCGCACGCACTGCAGCACAACGAAATGTACAAGGATCTGCTCGAGACCTACATGCTGCGCCATCGCGTCAAGCCGGGCATCACAGGATGGGCGCAAATCCACGGCCACCGCGGTGAAACCGATACGGTCGACAAGATGGCGCGCCGGGTGGAGTTCGATCTGCATTACATCCAGCACTGGTCGCTGTGGATGGACGTGCGCATCATCATCTGGACCGCATTCAAGGGATGGACGGGAAAGAACGCGTATTGACACCACGGCGTCCCAACCGGGCCATCTCGATGAAGGCAGAAGCAAACGGCGTCGACTTCAGCAGCGCATCACACATTAACCGTAAGCAAAAAATCATACATGCCGAACACCACGCGCTCCGATCGTAACGATTCATCCGCTCTCCACCACCCTGTACTTGCGCGACGGTTCGCCGCAACGCAGGCCCCGTCCGCAGGAGCAGCAGCCTTAGCAGGTTAGATCATGAAGAAAAAGGAAATAACAATGACCACCAGTCCCCAAGTACCGGACCATCTGGTGCCCGCGCGGTCCGAGCCCGTGCGCAAGGTGGCGCTGATCACAGGTGTCAGCGGTCAGGACGGCGCCTATCTTGCCGAGTTCCTGCTCGGCAAGGGCTATATCGTGCACGGCATCAAGCGCCGCACCTCCAAATTCAATACCGAACGTATCGACCACCTGTATCAGGGGCCGCAGGAAGAAGAGCGCCGTTTCATCCTGTATCACGGCGATATGACGGATTCGACTTCGCTGCTGCGCATTATCCAGGAGACGCAACCGGATGAAATCTACAACCTTGCGGCGCAAAGCCATGTCGCCGTGTCGTTTGAAGAACCGGAGTACACCGCCAATTCCGATGCGCTCGGTCCCTTGCGTATCCTCGAAACGCTGCGCCGGCTTGGTCTCGAAAAGAAAACCCGCTTTTATCAGGCCTCGACGTCCGAGATGTACGGTGAAGTCCAACAGATTCCAGCATCGGAAAGCACGCCTTTCCTGCCCCGCAGCCCCTATGCGATAGCCAAGCTGTACGCGCACTGGATCACCGTCAACTATCGTGAAGCCTATGGCATGTATGCCTGCAACGGGATTTTGTTCAATCACGAATCACCGCTGCGCGGCGAAACCTTTGTCACCCGCAAGATTACACGCGGCCTTGCACGCATCGTGCTTGGACATCAGGACTGTATTTACCTGGGCAACCTGAATGCGCGCCGTGACTGGGGCCATGCACGCGACTATGTCGAAATGCAGTGGTGCATGCTGCAGCAGGAAAAACCGGAAGACTTTGTGATCGCCACCGGCGTCGACCACAGTGTGCGCGACTTCGTCAATGCGGTCGCCGCAGAGCTCGGCATGCGCCTGCAGTGGGATGGCGAAGGCGTGGGAGAAACCGCGACGATAGTGGAGACCGGCGGTCATGCGGGCGTGGCAGTCGGCCAGGTGATTGTGCGTATCGACCCGCGCTATTTCCGCCCGCTGGAAGTTGATTGCATGCTCGGCGACGCCAGCAAGGCAAGAGAGAAATTGGGATGGAAACCCAAGGTTTCCTTCGAAGAACTGGTAAGGGAAATGGTCAGGGCCGATCTCGAATCGGCGGGGAAAGACCATTTCTTCCAGCAGCACGACCATGCATCGCATGCGTACAACGTTTGACTGACCGCTGCACTGGCTCGCAACCGGAATGGCGATCGGGATTAGCCCTCAAAAGGAAGCACATGACAACCAATCTACAAAAACGTATTTATGTCGCCGGCCATCGCGGACTCGTCGGTTCCGCCATCGTGCGCACATTGCGCAAAAGCGATTACACCGACATCCTCACCCGTACACATTCTGAACTTGAGCTGACCGACCAGGCCCAGGTGCGCGCTTTCTTCGCGGAAAACCAGATCGACGAAGTGTATCTGGCGGCTGCGCGCGTCGGCGGCATCCATGCCAACAATACCTATCCTGCAGAATTTATTTACGACAACATGATGGTACAGGCGAATGTAATCCACGAAGCCTATCGCGCTGGCGTGAAGCGCCTGCTGTTCCTCGGTTCATCATGCATCTACCCGCGCCTGGCCGAACAGCCGATTCGCGAAGAATACCTGATGAACGGCACGCTTGAGCCCACCAACGAACCTTATGCGATAGCCAAGATTGCCGGCATCAAGATGTGCGAAAGCTATAACCGCCAGTACGGCACGGATTACCGCAGTGTCATGCCGACCAACCTCTACGGTCCCGGCGATAACTATCACCCCGAAAACAGCCACGTCATCCCTGCATTGATCCGTCGCTTCCATGAAGCAAAACTTAGTGGCGCGGACAAGGTCGTGATCTGGGGCACCGGCACGCCGCGCCGCGAATTTCTGTATGTAGACGACATGGCCGAGGCCTGCGTGCACATAATGGAACTCGACCGTGCCACCTATGAAAAACACACCACACCGATGTTGTCGCACATCAATGTAGGTACGGGCGAAGACGTCACAATACGTGAAGTTGCCGAAGTCATAAGAAAGGCTATCGGCTTTAAAGGCGATATCGAGTTCGACACCAGCAAGCCGGACGGCACGCCGCGCAAGTTGATGAATACGGCAAAGCTGACCGCATTGGGATGGCGCCCCGGCATGCGGCTCGGAGAAGGCATCAAGGAAACATATGAACACTTTCAGGCAGAGTACAAACGATAGATATCATGCTCATCCAACGGCTGCTACCGATCGCAATAGCGAAGAGCGGCCACACTGATGGACACAACGCAAGCGCTGCGGACGACTGCATCCGCAGCGCGACAACGGAAAAACAGCAGCAGCGAAGTCGCGGAACATCCGGAACGGCGCACACGGTCTTCCGACCAGCCGACACAAGCCTTTAGCCATGTCGCCGGCCCCTGCCGGTTTAATTCGCGTCGGTCCTTCCCGAGGGTCGCAAGGCTTCCTATCATCGAGCATAGCAATGATTACACCTGACCTGCTTACACCTTCCGAAGTGCTGACGAACCTGATCGCCGCCTTGTTCGTGATCCCGATCATCGTCGGCTTCGTCATCAAGGCGCCCAAATGGGTCGTGCTCGGATTCATCGGTATTCTGTTCAGCTTTTCGGATTCGACATGGGGCGAGCTGCGTTCCCAAGGCGGCAACATTTATTCGCGCGGCGTCGGTCTCTTCTACTTCTCGCTGTTGAATCTGATTCTGTTCACCGCGGGCGCTGCCTTGCTGATCAAGCGGCTTGCCAATCCCTATGGCCCGCGCATGGCTCCGCCCATGGCGAAGTACTTCGGTGCCTTTGCCTTTTTGCTGGCAGGCCACGTCGTCGCCGGGCTCCTCCTCGGAATCGATCTCGACGTCATTCTCGGCCAGAGCGGATTCATCAATGTGCTAAACATGCTGATGTTTATGTTCCTGATCATCAGCGCATTCGAGAGCGACCGCGACATGACCAGGCTGCTGTTCATGATTCTCGCCATCGCTGTCGTACGCGGAGCCTTTGGCGGCGTCCGTTATTTCTTGTTCGATGGCGATACCGCGAATCCCTACCGCAACTTCGAAGGCCTCAACATCAAGATTTTCTTCTTTGATATCAGCGATAACTTTGTTGCGGCATTGGCAGCGTTCTGTGCTGCATGGCTGCTGGCTTCACCGAAGGTGAAGCTCAATATCTTCACGAAGGTTTTTCTGCTCGGCGTGCTATGTCTCGAAGTCGCAGCCGTGGCGCTCTCGTTCCGCCGTTCTTCCCTGATCGGCCTGGGATTGATGTTCGTATTCCTGTTCCTGCGCCTGCCAGGCCAGCGCAAGTTTTTCTTCGCGTTGATTGCAGCGGCCTTGCTGGCCGCCGTCGCTTCGGTTTTCTTCCAGCATCGCCTGCAGTTCAGTACCGTCAATGACGGCGGCATCCTGCAGTCCCTGTTCTATGACATTGCGCCGTCGCGCGGGGGCATCAAGGACAATCGCTTCTACGAACTGTATGCAGCTGCGCAGAGCATGGAAGGACACTGGTTGTTTGGCCGCGGCACCTGGGGCACCTTCAGCGGCGACCGGGAACTGCTTTCTTACCACGGCGACGACTTCGGCTTCGTCCACAGCGGTTTCGGACATATGATCCTGAAGACCGGGTTTGTCGGGCTTGCGTTGTTCCTAGGCATGCTGGTCACCTATGTCATGTTTTACCTCCGACACAGACATTCTTTGGCCGGCAACGCGCGACTCGTCGCCGATGCGGGTTTTGCCGGGTTCCTATTCTGGATTCCCACGCTCCTGATCGGTACTCCGATTATTGAATTCCGCACCATGCTGCTGATGGGACTGAGCCTGGCAATGCCCTTCATCGCCGTAGGCCTGCAGCGCTATCAGGCTCCCAGCTATCAAGTACAGGCCCATTATGCTGTTGCGTAACTCCCTCTGGAATCTCAGCGGCTCCGCCATTCCGATGGTGGTAGCACTGGCCACCGTGCCGCTGCTGATCGGTGCGCTGGGCGTGGAAGGCTTCGGCATCGTCACCCTGGTCGGCTCGATCATCGGTTACTTCGGAGTGCTCGATATCAATCTGAGCGCCGGGTCGATCAAGTACCTGGCGGAGCATCATGCGGCCGATGACCGCGAACGCTTCGCGGAAACTTTCTGGTTCGGTATTCTGTTCTATGGCTGCCTTGGCCTTTTGGGCGCTTTCGGCATCTTTTTTGTCGCAGATATGCTGGTGGCGCGCTTCTTTGAAGTATCGCCGGAGATGCGCGAGCAGACCATCATGGCGTTCCAGCTGGCCGGGCTTGGCTTTGCATTGACGCAAGCCCAGAACTATCTGATGGTCGTCCCTCAGGCCTTGCAGCGCTATGACCGTTCCGCCCAGAGCGAAGCATTTTTCGGCATCCTGGTCAATCTGGCATCGGTGGCCGCTGCGCTCGCCGGCACGGGCGTGGTCGGCGTGATTGTCGCGCGGGTCTGTGTGTCCGCACTCAACGTGCTTTATCTGATCTGGCTGATACGCAGCTTCGATCTCATGCTGTCGCCGCGCTGGCCGCGCCAGGATGTACGCTCCGCCCTCACCTCGTTCAGCGCTTACGCCTACCTGAGCAAGATTGCATCGACTCTGCACCAGCATGCCGACAAGCTGATCGTCGGCGCCCTTGCCGGTCCGGTGGCGCTGACTTTTTATACCGTTCCGGTGACGCTGGCCGGCCGCATACTCGGCCTGACCTACCGGCTGTCCAGCGTTATTTACCCCCGCGCCTCGGCACTGGCCGGCGCCGGCCGCATCAATGAGTTGCGTCCGGTTTATCTAGGCGTGACGCGCTACGTCACCTACATCAATCTGGCGGCGCTCGGCGTGATCGTGCTGGCCGGAGACGAATTCCTGCGACGCTGGGTGGGAGAAGAATTCGTGTCCCTGGGCTATCCGGTACTGGTGCTGATGACACTGGCGCTGCTGGTCGACTCATTGACCAATGTGCCGTCGATGGTCAACGATGCGCTCGGACATCCGCGCATCACCGGACGCTTTGCGCTGGCCAATGGCGTCTCCGGCGTCGCCATGGTGTATATCGGCACGATGACAGGCGGCATCATCGGCGCGGCAACGGGTCACCTGCTGTCCTCTCTGTTGCTGGGCCTTGGCTTCTTGCTGTTTGTCCATGGCCGCACAGTGCCGATCACCTTCCTGGATAGCCTGCGCAGCGGGTTTGGCCGCAGCCTTGGCATCGGCGCGGCAATCATTTGCGTACTGGTGCCATTGAAGTGGCTGGTTCCCGGCGGCCTGGTCAGCACCATCGCGATCGTTTCGGCCGCTCTGGTGACGCTTGGCGTGGCCGGCCTGTTTTTCATCGTCAGCGTCGACGAGCGTGCCGCCATGTTGTCGATGGCGCGGCGCTTCCGATTCTGAGATTTCGAGACCTGCATCATGCGCATCCTTCTTGTCAGTGAAGACATTCCCTACCCGAACATGGGCGGCCTTGCCAAGCATGTGCTCAATCTTGCGCGAGCATTGGTTCGCGCCGGCCATCAGGTCGATCTGATGGGCAATACCGATCATCCTATCGACGTATGCGGCGAGGAAGGCGAATTCGGCGGCAACTTCTTCGGCGAGCTGAGCGGCCAGCACGCCGGCTGGAAAGAAATCAGTTTCGGCGTGTTCATGCCGCTCAAGCGCACCGCGATCGCAAAGAACTTTGCCCGCCTCATCATGCGCCGTGCCCGGCAATATGACGTGATCCATTACCACGGGCATATTCCGAATCTTGCGAAATTCCTGCCAGCCGACCTCAATTTCGTGCAAACGCGGCATGACCAGGGCAGCGACTGTTTCAAGCACACGCGCTTTCGCAACGGCGAAGCCTGCAGCACGCAGGATCCGTCCGTTTGCGCACAATGCATTGCCGATCATCCGAACATGATTCAGCGCGCGGTGTCGACCGCTGCCGTCATACGTTATCGCAAGGAGGTTGCGGAAAGCTTCCATGCGCACAAGACCGTATTCGTGTCCGAGATGTTGCGCCACAATCTGACGCGTACGCTCGGACCCGGCGAATGGGGTGTCACGGTCCACAATTTCGTCGATCGCGCCAAGCTCGAAACCATCCGTCAGGCATCTGAACCGTCCCCTGCGACAGGAACGTTCCAGGTGTTTCTTGCGGCGAAGGTGTATCCGGCCAAGGGCGTTGAGCCGTTCCTGAAGGCCCTTGCACCGAGACTACCGGCCCATATGCAAGTCACCATCGCCGGCGATGGTCCGGACGAGCCCCGTCTGCGTGCGGAGTTCGAGAGCAGCCAGATTCGCTTCCTGGGTTGGTGCTCACCGGAGCAGACGCTGAAACTGGCGGCGTCCGCGAACGCGGTTGTGGTCCCTTCGGTCTGGGAAGAACCCTGCGCGACAACGGTGCTGGAAGGCTTATTCCTTGGCAAGCCGACGTTTGCCCTGCGGCGCGGCGGTACACCAGAACTGGCTCGCTATGTCGCCGAACCGGGTCAGCTGCGGCTGCATGAAGACATGGAATCCCTGGTCGCCGACCTGATCGGCTTCGACCCGTCAACGCGATACGGATATGCGCTGGAAGGCCTGGGATGTGCCGACAGCGCAGCGCAGCAATTGCTGGAAATTTACCAGCAGCCATCCCGTCATCCCATCAGCTCCACCAGTTGAAAGGCCCTGCCCCCATGGCGCTTACTTTTTCTGTCATTACCTGTACCTGGAATAGCGCAACTTACCTGCAAGAGTCGATCGCCTCGTTACTCGCCCAGGACCATCCCGATATCGAATACATTTTCGTCGATGGCGGCTCCACCGATGGCACTCTGGAGCAGATCCGCGCGCTTGACCGCCCTTATCAGCTGCTCGAAAACGTGCGTGGCGGCGTCAGTCGCGCAATGAACGAAGGTCTGCGCGTAGCCACCGGCGATGTGATCGCCTATATCCATTCCGACGATTATTACCTGCGACCGGATGTATTGTCGCGCGTTGCACGTCATCTGGAAGAGACCGGCCGCCAATGGCTGTTCGGCCGCACCATGACCTTGCTTGACGGAAAACTCTACCCGGATGGCTATATCGCGCCACGTTTCAGCTATCACCAGCTCTTGCGCGGCAACTTTATTCCCCATCCGGCGACCTTTGTCAGACGCGAACTCATGCTGCGCGCCGGCGGATTCTCGACCGACCTGAAATATGCAATGGATTACGACCTGTGGCTGAAGCTCGCAAAGCTTGCCGACCCGGTGCAACTGGACGAGCCTCTGGCGGCTTTTCGCGAACATGAAGGCAGCCTGTCAAGTTCGTCGCGCACCCGTCTTGCCGCAATGACGGAAGACTTTCGGGTAAGGCTCGCCTATGCCAGTAAGAATCCGGTCGAACGTCTTGCTCATTACGCCCGTTACTTCGTACGTCGCCAGCGCGTCATCCATGCCAAGGGGAATGCATGAGAACACCGGAAATATCCTTGATCCTTGCTACCGTCGGCCGCACCGACGAACTGGCCCGTCTGTTCGAATCGCTGGCCGCGCAAACCTACAGCAATTTTGAAGTCATCGTCGTCGACCAGAACGATGATGACCGCCTGCTGCCGCACCTGGACCGTGCCCGTTACCTCGGCATCTCGGTGCGCCACCTGCGGCATCATCCGGCCAATCTGGCGGCTGCCCGCAATGTCGGCATTGAAGCCGCCACCGGCAAATGGATAGGCTTTCCGGATGATGACTGCTGGTATTCGCCGCGTCTTCTGGATCGTCTCGCCACACGCTTTGCCGCAGTGGATGAGCCGGACGGCATTATCGTGCGCTGGGTCGAGCAGGATGAGCAGCCGCTGTCGGCGGCCGACCTGTCCTGGGAACGGTCACGGGCATTTCGCGATATTCCTGTCAGTTCGATCACTCTTTTTTGCAATCGCGCCCTGTTCAAAGAAATCGGCGGATTCGATAGCCGGCTGGGCGTCGGCCAATGGTTCGGCGCCGGGGAAGAAACCGACTTCGCCATGCGGGCGTTGCGCGGCGGCGCACACTTCACCTACGAACCGTTGGGTGAAGTCCACCATGCTGTCAACCCGCACAAGCCGCAAGCCAATCGCCAGACCCGCACCGCAGTCCGTCATCGTGCACGCGGCACCGGCGCACTCTATGCCAAACATCATCTGCCTGCCTGGGTAATCCTGCGCGGACTCGTGGCCCCGCTCCTTCGTCCGCTGCTCAAAGGCTCGTTCGGCGCCGAACTGGCGCTCGGCTATGACACCATGATGGGCCGCATCGACGGCATGCTTGGCTGGCGCCGTCGGCACTCCTGACCCCTCTCTTGACCTTCACAGCAGTATCCGCTGCCCATGATGGGCACGGTTACTGCTGTCTGTCGTATCGACGATACCGGTTGAATCCGCGATAAAGGGTGTGACGTATTAGTTACAGATTAAAGAAAGTTACAAATGAGTCGGGCGGAAATAAGCGTTCGTTTGATTTTTCGCGGAGCAGCGTTCGATGTCCGATTCAAAATAACTGCATCAGGGAAATCTTTGACGAGGCTTAGGAGAGCTTGACGATCTCGAAAATACGCACTGTCGACAAGTATGAGGTTTATCAGCAGCTGTCGGCATTGTGAAAGTCTTGCACAAACTAATGCGACTAAGCTTAAGTAGACAAAGACAAAAACAAGCACACATGAATGAACTAAAGAATAACCGGATCGACGCAGCAGCATTCAGGAAACTGAATTCGCGTTTGGCCGATGGAGGAAGACAATGAAGATCCTGGTTGCGCACAATGCCTATCAGCATCGCGGCGGAGAAGACGCTGTCGTCGATGCGGAAGTCGCGCTGCTGCGCGGCTATGGCCACCAGGTGGAGATCTACCAGCAGCATAACGATGCACTCAATTCCATGCCGCGTGCATTGGCAGCGGCGACGACGATCTGGTCGCACCGATCCACTGGCGACATCGATGCCTTATGCGAACGCTTCCAGCCTGACGTGATCCATGTGCACAATACCTTCCCGCTGATTTCGCCTTCACTGTACTGGGCCGCCGCAAAACGACGCGTGCCAGTCGTACAGACGCTGCACAACTTCCGTCTGCTTTGTCCGCAGGCGATCTTTCTGCGCGAAGGAAAGGTGTGCGAAGACTGCATCGGCAAAGTGCCATGGCGATCGGTAACCCGAAAATGCTACCGTGAATCCGCCGTGCAATCGGCCGTGGTCACCGGCATGCTGACCACTCATCGTGTCATCGGCACTTACCGCGACCGGGTCACCCGTTACATCGCCCTCAATGAATTTGCACGTTCCAAGTATGTGGAAGGCGGTCTTCCGGCCAGTCGTTTCCGCATCAAGCCAAATTTCGTCGCTTCCGCGGCTGTCCCGGGCTGGCGCGCACGCAACGGCGGCATGTACGTAGGCAGATTGTCATCCGAAAAAGGACTCGACGTTCTCGCGGATGCCGTACGCCGCATGCCGGGGATTGCAGTCGAGGTTATCGGCAGCGGACCACTCGAACCGCTGGCGCGTGCAGCCTTCGGCGAGCGCTGCCTCGGCTTCCGTCCGCTGGAAGACATCATGAATCGCATGGGCAGCGCCCAGTATCTGGTGCTGCCAAGCATCTGCTATGAGAACTCGCCGCGCACGATCGTCGAAGCCTTCTCCTGCGGATTGCCTGTGATCGCAAGCCGTCTGGGCGCATTGATCGACATCGTGCGCGATGGCGAGACAGGACTTTTGTTCAATCCGGGTGATGCCGCCGACCTTGCCGAAAAGATGGCATGGGCGGCTGCGCATCCTGAGCAAATGAAGCGCATGGGTCAGGCTGCCCGTGCGGAATATGAGGCGCTGTACACGCCTGAACGCAATTATGAAATGCTGATGGATATATATGAAGATGCAATTTCCACACTTCGAAGAGAACGCGATGCCGCGTAAGGGCCAAGCCGTCCTGGAAGCCTTCATTGACGCCGTATCATGGGAGGAAGCCGTAGGCCGGATAACCCGCTGGGGAGCGGCGCACGAGTCGCGTTACGTATGTATTTGCAATGTTCATTCCGTGGTCACCACAACGAGTGATGTCGAATTCAAGATCGCAGTGAACAATGCAGATATGGCGACCCCGGACGGCGCACCGATCGCGTGGGCGCTGCGCAAACTCGGCCATCCTGCTCAGGAACGCATCAACGGCCCAGACCTTATGATGCGATATCTCGCGCAAGCCGAACCGCTGGGTCAGACCGTGTTCTTCTATGGCAGCACTGACGGGACCCTGACCAAACTGCGCCTCGCTCTGGCAAAACAGTTCCCCGGCCTGCGTATAGGCGGCGCCTATTCGCCACCGTTTCGCCCCCTGTCACTTGAGGAAGATGAAAAAATTATCGACATGATCAACAACTCCGGCGCCAATGTCGTGTTCGTCGGTCTGGGTTGCCCCAAGCAGGAAAAGTGGATGGCCGACCATCGCGGACGCATCAACGCAGTGATGATTGGTGTCGGTGCTGCATTCGATTACCATGCCGGCGTGATCAAGCGTGCTCCGATCTGGTGGCAGCGTAATGGCCTGGAATGGCTATACCGCCTCGGCTCGGAACCGCGCCGGCTATTCAAGCGCTATATGGTGACCAACACACTGTTCGTTGTGGGTTTCCTGCGCCAATTCGTCATGACGAAACTTCCTCTGCGCGACGCCTGAATCCAGGTAGCTCATGCCGCGGGGAATGATACTGAGTTGTCATTCCCCGCGCCAATTTTATAGCCTCCCACGCTTGCATTAAGACCACGCTTTAGGCCAGGTCCAGCCACTCTCTTATTTCATATCAAATCGTCAACATGACGCGATGCAATCATTATAAGAAATTTAATCCCGGATCCAGCCAATGTTCGTATGCTCTGCTCTAGGCCGGCAACCCTGGTGCCATCCACCTTAGGCTATCGATACCACGATGAACCCTGCCCTTCATCCAGCATATCGCCCCGACATCGATGGCTTGCGCGCGGTCGCGGTGCTCGCCGTCATTACGTTTCATGCAAGCTCTGCGCTACTGCCCGGCGGCTTTGTCGGGGTCGACATATTTTTCGTGATTTCGGGCTTTCTTATTACCGGCCTGATTGCAAAAGGCCTCGATACCGGAAGCTTCAGTTTCACCGAGTTTTACACACGCAGGATCAAGCGCATTTTTCCCTCCTTTATCCTGGTGGCCGCGACAACACTCGTCGTGTCAAGCTACCTGCTGATCCCGAACGACTATATTTTTTATACCACGTCGCTGGCGGCTTCCTGGGTCTTTGTATCGAATGTTTTTTTTTCGATGCTGAGCTGGGGTTACTTCGGACAACGAACCGAAGAATTCCCCTTGCTGCATACCTGGTCGCTATCGGTGGAAGAACAGTTCTACTTTTTTTTTCCGGTTCTGCTCATTGTGCTTTACCGCTACGCGCGCCAGTACATTATTGCTGTCCTGCTGGTGCTCGGAAGTGTCTTCGCGCTCTTTTCCGAACTGAAGACGGATCAAATCAAATCGTATTTCCTTCTGACTTCACGTGCGCATGAACTGATCATCGGCGCGCTTGCGTATTTCGTCGCGCAAAAATATCCTACGCGTTCGCCAGCCTTAGCCAATGTATTCGCAGTCGCGGGGACGACGCTGATACTTGGGTCGCTCTTCGTGCTAGGAAAGGGCTCCTCCTTCCCCGGCATCAATTCGCTGTATCCCTGCATTGGCACGGCACTGATCATCTATGCCTGCACCGGAGACAATGCGCTCAAACCTGCGTTGAGCAGCAGACCATTCGTTGCGATCGGCCTAATTTCCTATTCACTTTATCTGTGGCATTGGCCGATTTTTTCCTTTTTACGTTATCGCCGTATCGAGATCACCCCGGCGGTCGGCGTTGCCGCAATTGCGCTGTCCTTCCTGTTGTCATGGCTGACATGGAAATTCGTCGAAAGCCCGATTCGGCGCAACAAAAGGATCCAGTTCAAGCGTGCATTCGTCCGGATGTATTTGCTGCCGGCCGCTGCGTTCATGGCAGTCGGGCTGTACTCCTACGTCACCGAAGGTGCGCCGCTACGCTTTTCGCAAGCGATGCGCGAGCTGATTTCGAGCTACTCCTTTGAACGCGACCTCACCCGGTCCTGCTCGGTTCGCGCCGAGGACTACCGCAAGATCACGATGGATTATCTGCTGACAAATTGCGCCTTGGGCGATACCTCGCAGGCAAAGGCGGAAGTATTGCTGATGGGCGACTCGCATGCCCATCACTTCAAACCCTTCGTGGATCAGTTGTCGAAGGCCGCCGGTCTCAAGGCGGTATATCACGTGCAGGGCGCCTGCTTTCCCACTGCGCTGCAGGCAACGGACAAGCATCCGGAACAGGGGCCTTCCACTTGCCAGCAACGCAATGCCGACTTGCTGGAACTGGCGGGCAAAGTCCAGTATGTCGTCATGGCCGGGTTCTGGGCATCTGAGCCGTGGCGCGATCTTGAAAAGGAAATGATGTTCGTCACCGGCAAGGTTGCGGAGGCTGGCGCGATCCCAGTCATCTTCAAGGACAACCCTTACTTTGAACCGGACCTGTCGCAATGCATTCTCCACCGGACCCGCGGCTGGATACCGGCTGACCGCAACTGCAATATCCCGTTTTCCTTCGTCAGGCAAAGCCAGGAATCGATCGACGGCATCATCGATCGGGTACAGGAAAAATATCCGAAAACCGTCGTGATCGATCCCAAGAAGATTCTGTGCACGAGCACCGAATGCATAACCTACCTGGGCAAAGTCGCGCTCTACAAGGACGCCAATCACATCAATGCCAAGGCGTCCAAGCTACTGGGCGATCAGTATCTGATACGTGTCGGAAATCCGCTTGCCGGTCCGGGGCTCTGTTGCCAGCAAATGAAGAGCATGCCAATCTGGCACAGGGACTGACAAGAGGATTGCCTTATACCAATCCTAATCCATAACGTAACAAATGAAATCAATGGATTTTTTCGACTGGCAAGGCGCAGGAGGAGCCAATAGCGAGCTATTGACGACGAGTGCAACGCAGGCAATGAATCAAGCAGGTTTCGCCACACGAGCCGATTCAGGCGTCCATAAGGAGCGGGCCGCAAGCTCTTCATTGGTCAGGCGATTCTGCGTTGCGATCTGACATGCGACATGTGCAAAGAATGCGTCGAGCTGCTTCCAGGCATCGAGTTCGTCGAACTGCTTGGAATGTCCCCACAGGTGGAAAGTGCCTCCGGTACGCGCGGCATGATCGAACATCGCATACATCCGGCGCATCCAGTCACCGTTTTGAATGGCTAACTGAAGGCCGTTCGCACGCCTGAGCCAATTGCCCGATCCGGCAAAGTTGCGCAGATAGACAGCGCGGTCATGCGGATAGAATTGCACGGTGGTAGGCATTTCGTAAGGACGATTGCCAGCATCGAAGCATAGATTCATGGTCGTGCGCGCGTAGGTAAATCCGCATGCGTGTACCAGTTCCACATCGCGCTTGCGATATCGCCCACCGGGATAGCAGAAGCCGTTAACCTGCTTTCCAAGTACATCCTCGAGATATTTTTTCCCGTCATTGATCTGATGGTAGGCCTGCCAAATGTCGACCTTCTTTAGGTAACGATGATCGTAAGTATGCGATCCGATCTCAAACCTGCGGCCCAGCTCGCGGATTTTTTCATCCGACAGAACTTCATCGCCTTCGCAATTGCGGATAGGGACAAAGAAGGTCCCACTCAGGTCATGTTTCTGCAGCAGTTCGGCCGTTTTCATATCCGACGGATGACCGTCGTCGATAGAGCACGTAAACAAAGGGTCCATCATAGACTCCAATCGAATTTCATCCTTTGCCTTTGGCTGCTTGTCATGCTCGTTGTTCCATTCGCCAGTCGACACCTCGTTCGACCGGTACAGACGACTTGAAGAAAGCACTGCGGCCATAGGCAACTCCATTTCGGATCCTCAAGGCAACGGCAAGCTGCCTCATCCGATTATTGGTTTTGATCAGGAACTGATCGCACGGTTTTCCTTGCGCGATTCGCCGGACGACAGCGCATAGCGACATGCGTCGACGACGCCGATCGCAGCATTATCGAAGCTATATTCCCTTACCAGGGTAAGGCTGCGTCGCGAAAAGTTTTCCCACCTCCGTTGATCCGACAGCAACGTAGTCGCATGCTGTGCCCATGTGCCCACATCAAGCTCGGCGACAAAGCCGTTTTCGCCGTTGACAACCAGTTCTCCGGCAGCTCCCGCGTAAGGCGTAACGATGACAGGCAGCCCGGCGGCACAGGCTTCGTTGGCAACAACACCCCACACATCGGCATGGGTCGGAAACAGGAAGACGCGGGCCGAACGATATAGCGCAGGCAATTCCCCCTGCTTGGCAAAGCCGTGGAAATAGGCGGCCACGCGGCTCTGCTTACCCTGTGCCGCCGATTTGACGCGCTCTTCTTCGCTGCCGGAACCGACGAACAGGATGCTCGCCTTACGGCCCAGCTTTCGGGAGAGTTCCTCGGCCACGTCCAATGCAAACATAGGTCCTTTTTCAGACACCATGCGGCCGCAAAAGATCAGATCGAACTTATCGCCTTCATGCTCGGGGCTCCGTTGATACACATCGTTATCGATGCACAGATAAGACTTGAAGCATTGCTCGGCCGTGACGCCGTAGCTCTCGAACAGGCGCTGCCCGCCCATGCTGGCGGAGAGGTAAGCCTTGGAACGGCCATACACCACGCTGCGAATCAGTTTGTGTACCTTGCTGAGGCCGCTTTCCGATTCATAAGTGCCATCGGTTAGCGGCACATGCGGGATGCCTTTGAACAATGCATAGCCGAATGCATACAACTGCGTCGGGTTCAATCCATCCGACACGATCACATTGGGCGCAAAGCGCCGCAATGCCGGGATCACATCCGGATTGTTATGAATATATCTGCCGTTAACGGTCGTAATCCGTTCACGCAGGAAGCAATGATCGAACTCGAAGGCCGGCAGATCCCAATGGCGATTCGGTTCTCGTCGTGCGCAAAAAATCACCTGCAGTGTAATGCCAGGCATACGCGCAATGCGGTTGAATACCGGAATCCGATATGGCGGCGGCTCGTTCGTAATGACGGCAAGTTTTATCATGGGCTAATCTTAGTGTTTGCACGGATACAGCCACTGAGCTAAATCATGAAACGAAGCAAATATCGTCGTGCCCAAAGCGGGAGTAACGGTCACTCGCCCAACCGCGGGACCGTATGCAAATGTTTCCTTCGTGAACTGATGAAAACCGTCAATGATCGGATGTCGATTGCAGCATCGCCGACTTCCTTCCACGGGTTACGTGCTGCATCGCCCTCTTGGCGTCGCGTATGTGTCCTACCAGTCTGAGCATGCGACGTGACGTGCCGGTATTGCTGTACTTGAGCCAGACTTTCGCCTGTCGCGCATAGCCTTGCCTTGCTTCATGCCATGCCAGGTTGACGTGACGTACGACCTGCACCCAGGAGCGGTATACCGTGACATTGTCCAGGTCGCGCTGAACCGCCCCCAATGCGAACTTGTATTCATACCGGCCCCACAGGAAATGGAACTCGCGTCCTCTCCGTGCGATGCATTCGCAAATGGTCCGATAGCAGCACAAGAAGCCAAGCCAGTATTCGTCATAGCATGGTGCATGCGCCAGCACATTGAGGAAATAATTCGATCCTGCACGATAACTCAATGCACCAGCGGCAATGCGTCCGTCGATTGTGACAATGCCTACCAGTCCGCAGGAACGCACCAGACAGATGATGCGTCGGGTTTCTTCTTCATCGATGACGGACACAATGTTCTTGTCCGCCATGCGCTCGCGATTGAACTCGATCAGCGTGCGAACATGCTCTTCGCGGATGCCCGCGCCTTCAAACACTTCAAACCGGCACGACGGAAATGTGCGTATAAGACGATCGGTGTAGCGTTTGATGTTGCGCCGCGTGTTCTTGCCAAGGCCAGCTAGATATGCTTCGGCCGAAGACGGCAGACTCAGGGTGATATCTTCAAGATGATTGAAGCGTTGATAAGGGAAGTCGACGTTTCCGATATCCGTCTCGATTGCCTTGAACGAGATCGCCTGCACGTCGCGGTAACGCTTGAAGATGAAATCAGCGAAGCGCTGCATGTCGGCTGAGCCGACGCATATGGTCTCGTTGAGTACCCGTACCATGCCTTGCTCGCGCTTGAACAGCAGCAGCGTGATGATCTGTCCATCCGCATGTACGACATAAGTACTGGTCGTACCCATTACCCAGCCATACACACGGAATTCGACAAGAGAAGAAAAAATGTTCCCATAGAGGCTATCCATCTCCGCCTCAACAAACGGCGGCACCTCATTGTCATAGCATGCGATGCTGATGTTTTTACCGGTCATGACCGTCATAATTTACCTTGCACCATTATTAATGAGATGAACTGTACGCAGGGTCTTCTATCGCGTGTATGACTTGTCTATGAAATATTTACCGCACAGGTGGGTCCTTTTGAAAGATCGTTCATGAGTTCTCCTCCTTCGCTGGCTGGTTTTCTTTCTTGCCTGGTCGAATGTGCGCGATGCGATCGTTCTTTGTCTTGGCATCATGCCGCTTGCATGTACTCATCTAGCAAGAGGCAGACCACAAAGCGATCGACCGGACAAAGCCCTTATGGCAAGCACACCGTTCCGCTTTTCGACACTACATGCGACGCATGTATTCCCAAAGAGTAGACGGTCTGTTTGAGTAAACCCAATCTTATTTATCGATTCTGCATCCGCAGCACAAATCGATAAAGCACAGCGATGGTTCTGCATCAGAATCGTCGAGACCGCGACACGACGCATTCTTGCAAACAAAATTGCATATAAAAAAAGGGCCAGCTATTCAGCCGGCCCTAACTGTTTCCGGATGGAGCCCGGAAGCGTTCGATCATTATGCAGGACTCGCCTGCGATTTATAGTGTGTTTGCTGCCCTTGCTTACTTGAACTGCCAGGCACGCACGTAATTCACTTCAAACGAGTTCGACTTGCCTTGCGGTGTCGAATCGTCCGGTGTGCCGGAGGCGCTGCCGTACCACAGGTCCAGCATCAGATACATCGGGTCGCCCATGGACACGTTCAGCGTCAGCACTTCCTTGCCGTCGAAGTAGTACGTCTGCTTGTTCGGTTCCCACTTCACTGCATACTTGTGGTAGCCGGCAGACAGGTCTGTACCGGTGTCGTACTGGCGCGAGCCGACCAATTGCCCTTCCTTGTCGCCCTTCCAGACGGTCGGCGCATACGCAGTCGGATGCGCGACGCCATCGATATTGACGCCCCAGGGCGCTGCACCGCCTGCATACGCTTCCATCACGTCCATCTCCGGACGGCGTTCGTTGATGTGGTTGAACAGCCAGAACGCAGGCCATGTACCTTTACCGACCGGCAGCTTGGCTTCGATTTCGAAGTAACCATAGGTCTGGTAATAGTTGCCGTCGGTATCCAGAGTACGGTTGAAGAAATTGCCCGATGCATCACGCTGCGGCCAGATCTTCAGCTTGCCATCTTCGACCGTGTAGTTCTTGGTCGGATTGGAAGTCTCATACCACATGTGATCGGTCCACAGGTTGGTGTTGAGGCTGTTGAACTCTTCGGAGAAGGTCAGCGTATAGTTGGCTGTCGGCTGACCATAAGGTCCCGACACCGCGGCGGTGGTCGCCGTGCTTGTATTGCTGTTTGCAGGCGTTGTGGTGCTTCCCGCAGTGCCTGTTGAAGCTGTGTTCGTAGTTGCCGTGGTCGGCGTCGGCGTCGGCGTCGACACGGTGGGTTGTGTCGGCGTCGGCGTCGCAGTCGACGCAGTAGTGTCTGCAGATGCCACCGTCGTGTCGGCGGCGTCGTTTGCTTCCGTGCCAGCGCTGACTGTCGTTGTCGCGCTCATGCTGGTAGTGGACTCTGAATCGACGGTCGCTGTTTGTTCAACGGATGCTGGCGTCGTGTTGGTGCCTTGGACGGATTCGGCAGCTACCGAAGTTTGACCAGAGATGGTTTCGCCCGAACCGCCACCGCCGCATGCGGTGAGAAGAACAGCAGCGCAAGCGCATGATAGAGCAGAAATAGAATTACGATAAAAAGCGGAATTTTGCATATTGGGTCTCCAATCAGGTGAATGGCGCACTGTGAATTCTCAGCGGCAACGTTTCATCAGAGCACGCGTCTTCTGGATTGGTTCCAGGAAATTGTCAAGAATCAGCATTTATTTTTCGTGTCGGAAACGTCTATTGGCTGCATATAAACAACAGCACATGCGTAGCGACTTAGTCGATGAGCAAGTTCGCCTTAGGCGCCGCGCAGGAATAACTTGTGCAATTTGGCGGACGTGGTGGGATGCGCTGCAAGGCGGGAGGAGGAGTCATAGCGGGCTATGGCGACGACGAGCAACGCCGCAGCGCGCCCGCTATGGCCAGCAAAATTGTGCAAGTTATTCCTGCGCGGCGCCTTAGTACGAGCGTTTTTTGGAGCGCATGAAAAAAAGGGCCGGCTATCAAGCCGGCCCCACAAAACGCAAGGTCCTTCCTTTGCGTCACATGCTCTTATCAATCACGATTATTTGAACTTCCATGCACGCACGTAATTCACTTCAAACGAGTTCGACTTGCCTTGCGGTGTCGAATCGTCCGGTGTGCCGGAGGCGCTGCCGTACCACAGGTCCAGCATCAGATACATCGGGTCGCCCATGGACACGTTCAGCGTCAGCACTTCCTTGCCGTCGAAGTAGTACGTCTGCTTGTTCGGTTCCCACTTCACTGCATACTTGTGGTAGCCGGCAGACAGGTCTGTACCGGTGTCGTACTGGCGCGAGCCGACCAATTGCCCTTCCTTGTCGCCCTTCCAGACGGTCGGCGCATACGCAGTCGGATGCGCGACGCCATCGATATTGACGCCCCAGGGCGCTGCACCGCCTGCATACGCTTCCATCACGTCCATCTCCGGACGGCGTTCGTTGATGTGGTTGAACAACCAAAACGCAGGCCATGTACCTTTACCGACCGGCAGCTTGGCTTCGATCTCGAAGTAGCCATAAGTCTGGTAGTAGTTGCCGTCAGTGTCGATGGTGCGGTTGAAGAACTTGCCCGATGCATCACGCTGCGGCCAAATCTTCAGCTTGCCATCTTCGACCGTGTAGTTCTTGGTCGGATTGGAAGTCTCATACCACATACGGTCATTCCAAAGGCTGCTGTTATAGGTGTCGAACTCTTCCGAGAACGTCAAGCTATAGGCGCTGGCAGGCTGGCCGAATGGAGTCTTGGACTCGGCGGCAGCTGGTTGAGTAGGCTCAGGAATGGAAGCAGGAGGGCTTGATGTGTCAGTTGTCGCTGGAGGGGTAGGCGTAACAGGGGTTGCAGTTGTTTCAACCGGCGGGACATTGGTTTGAACTTGGCCACCGGATGCAAGCAATGAGGAATCGGCAGAAGTTGCTTCGCCGCCACCGCCGCCACCGCATGCGGCCAGGAGAACAGTTGCGCAGGCGCAACACAGCGTGGAAATTGTGAGTCGATGTAGGGAGGATTTAAACATTCAGATTCCTTTTTCGTCTGGTTGATGGTAGCCAATAATTCGCATCAGCAAGTGCATGTTCAGAGCTTGCTGTTCAGAAAATGGTTCCGGCGTTCATCAAAAAACTCGAATTTTTTTGCGAGAATGAATGTTTTATTAATGCATTTGTTGGCAGACAGCCCACAAACCAGTGGTCCTTGTGGAAACTTTCGGGAAAGACGTGCCAAATTGTCTTTGCAAGTTCTTATGTCCGGTGACGAGTTGGCGGGGAACTGCGGAAACCGTCGCTTTTGGCAGACGAGATGTCATCTAAGGCGCTATATGTTTGTCGTTCCAACAAAAAGGCCGGCATGTTTTGCCGGCCTTTCTTTTTTTTACCGCTCGCTGTCATGCATGAACAGCATGTTTTGCTACTGCCGCATCAACTGCATCGCTTATTGTTTCTTGTGTATGCAAGAAGAACGCTGTCGATGACGCGGCAGTATCAACTCCGCATTACTTGAATTTCCATGCGCGGACATAATTCACTTCATACGAGTTCGACTTGCCCTGCGGTGTCGAATTGTCAGGTGTGCCGGATGCACTGCCGAACCACAGATCCAGCATCAGATACATCGGGTCGCCCATGGATACGTTCAGCGTCAGTACTTCCTTGCCATCGAAGTAATAGACTTGCTTGTTCGGTTCCCAACGTACAGCATATTTGTGGAAGCCTGCCGACAGATCCATGCCGGTATCGTACTGACGCGAACCGACCAACTGACCGTCGTAGTCACCCTTCCATACGGTAGGCGCATATGCCTGCGGGTGCGCAACGCCGTTGACGTTGAAACCCCAGGGTGCTGCACCGCCTGCATACGCTTCCATCACGTCCATCTCCGGGCGACGCGAACCGATATGGTTGAACAACCAGAACGCAGGCCATGTACCTTTACCAACCGGCAGCTTGGCTTCGATCTCGAAGTAGCCGTAGGTCTGGTAATACTTGCCGTCGGTGTCGATGGTGCGGTTGAAGAAATTGCCGGATGCATCACGCTGCGGCCAGATCTTCAGCTTGCCGTCTTCGACCGTGTAGTTCTTGGTCGGATTGGAAGTCTCATACCAGATGTAGTCGTTCCACAGATTGGTGTTGAAGCTGTTGAATTCCTCGCTGAATGTCAGCGTGTAGGCGTTTGCATCCTGACCATAAGGCGACATGGTAGTCGGTGCAGGTGCAGGCGCTGGAGCTGGTGCAGGCGCGGGAGTAGGCGACGGTGCCGGTGCCGGTGCCGGTGCTGGCGAAGGCGTGGTCGTCGTGGTGGAAGCCACATCGCATACCTTGTTGGCGCCGGGATTCGGGTCGCCGAACACATTATTGTTGCAGCCGATCGAACCGGTCGCCGTGCGTGTGGCCCACTTGTCATTCAAGCCATAGCGAACCTGCTTGGTGCCGGTGAAGGTGCAAGTACCATACTCGGAAGCGCAACGCGTCCAGGTCGTGGCAGGTGCAGGAGCCGGCGCGGGCGCAGGGGCTGGTGTTGGAGCCGGTGCTGGAGCCGGTGCTGGTGCAGGTGCTGGTGCTGGTGCAGGTGCCGGCGCTGGCGTGGTAACCGTCGTTGCCACGTCGCATACCTTGTTTGCGCCCGGATTAGGATCACCGAACACATTATTGTTGCAGCCGATCGAGCCAGTGGCGGTACGTGTCGCCCACTTGCCATTCAATCCATAGCGAACCTGCTTGGTACCGCTGAAGTTACAGGTACCGTACTCAGCCGCACAACGTGTCCACGTTGTAGTGGTCGGAGCCGGCGCGGGTGCGGGTGCAGGGGCTGGGGTTGGAGCCGGCGCAGGCGCAGGTGCTGGAGCCGGTGCCGGTGCCGGTGTCGTCGTCGCGTATTCACAGATCTTGTCGGCGCCTGGATAAGGATCGCCGAAAACATTGTTGTTACATGCGATGGAACCGGTTGCACTGCGTGTCGCGTACTTGCCGGACAAGCCATAACGAACCTGGCGCGTACCCGAGAAGGAACAAGTGCCCCACTCTTCCGCGCATTTTGTCCAGGTAGTTGCGCTGACCGTGGTTTCGGGGAGCATGATGCTCGTACCGCTTGAACTGGTGCTTGCATCGATTGGGGAATCGCCGGACCCGCCACAGGCGGCGAGAAGAACGGCAGCAGCTGCGCACGAGAGCGCTGATACGGAATAACGTTGAATTGGCAGATTAGACAAGATGGTTTCCTTCTGAAGTAGGCTAAGCTCGTGCTTGCAGGCAACAAGGCTTTCTTCAGAGCATTTCCCTTCGGAAATGGTTCCAGGAAACTTTGAAATTTTTAGAGCTGTATCAGGATGTAAAAATGCAGGAGGTAATTCCTACATTGAGCTAACTAAGCCGCCAGGAGGCATTGCCATTAAAGCAAACTCATACTGCAGACCAAACAGAGGAATGGGCAAAGAGTTAGCCAGGCTTTTGATGTGCAGCAGTCGACGACTAAAGCGAATGGCACAGGCGACTAAGTCGGGGCCGCAGATGAAAACCAAGTAAAGAAAAAAGTGCGTTCTGGCTGCCAACTTCGACATGGATTTTGTACAGACGCCGTATCCGGCACTACTCGTTCATGAAGCGCTTCAGTTGCCAGGCGCGTACATAGTTGATTTCGAACGAGTTGCCTTTACCTTGCGGTGTGCTGGCATCCGGCTCGCCGCTGGAACTGCCGAACCAAAGATCAAGCATGATGTACATCTTGTCGGTCATGCGGGCTTCGACCGTATGGATTTTTTTGCCGTCGAAATAGAAAGTCTGGCGGTCGGGTTCCCATCGGACCGCATACTTATGAAACGCGGCGGACAGGTCTTTCTTGGCTTGATGTTGATACTTGCCTGCTTCGACGTCTTCATCGAGCCACACCGTTGCGCCATAGGAAGTAGGCCGGGATACGCCATCGGCATCGGTATATCCCCATGGATCTTCACCGCCCGCATAAGCCTCCATCACGTCGATCTCCGGCCTGCGTTTGTCCGGATGCGCAAAGAGCCAGAATGCCGGCCATGTTCCCTTGCCGCGCGGGAGTTTTGCCTCCATCTCGAAATATCCGTAACGTTGTTCGAACCTGCCGTCGGTATCGATGGTGCGGTTGAAGAACTTTCCGCTCGCATCGCGTTGCGGCCAGATCTTGAGCATGCCATTTTCGGCCGTATAGTTCTTCGTCGGATTCGGCTTCTCGTACCAGATATGATCATTCCACAGGGTCGAATCAAAGCGATTGAACTCCTCCGCAAACGTCAGCACGAACTCATCCGGGTTTTGACCGAATGGCGTTCTTGCGGACGGTTGTTTATTCTTGGCGAGTTTGCTTGCCGCCGCAAGCGTCTGTTCGCTGAATGCCGGCTCTTCGCTGCATGCAGAACATGCAAACATTGTGAAGGTCATCAACATCAGGCCACGCAGCAGACTCGTCTTAAGCATCATCATTTTTCCTATGCTCAGGCTGCCTTGCTTTGGGTATGAAAACCATCGGGATTCGTACTTTGCCAGCGCCAGTGATCGGCACACATTTCAGCCAAGCCTTTTTTGGCGCGCCAGTCCAACACATTCCATGCCCCGGCCGGATCGGCATAACAGCTTGCGATGTCGCCGGGACGGCGCTCGACGATCTCATATGGCACGCGTCGTCCGCTGGCTTTCTCGAATGCGCGCACCATTTCCAGCACGCTATAGCCACGGCCTGTTCCAAGATTGAGAGTGAAGCTTTTTCCAGACCTGAACATTTCCCTTAGTGCCGCCAGATGACCGAGCGCCAGATCCACGACATGAATATAGTCCCGCACTCCAGTACCGTCCAGCGTCGGATAGTCGTTGCCGAACACCGCCAGTTTTTCGCGGCGTCCCACAGCAACCTGCGCTATGAATGGCATCAGGTTGTTGGGAATGCCGCGCGGGTCTTCGCCGATCAGTCCGCTGGGATGCGCACCGGCAGGATTGAAATAGCGCAGAACACCGATTGCCCAGGATGGATCCGACTTTCCAAGGTCTTGCAGCATCTGTTCGACCATCAGCTTGGAGCGTCCATAGGGATTGGTAGTTGACAGCCTTGCCTCTTCAGTAATCGGTACCGATTCCGGATCACCGTACACCGTCGCCGAGGAACTGAAGAGAAAGTTTCTTACCCCCGCATCGCCAAGAGCTTCCAACAATGTCACGGTGCCGCCCACATTGTTTTCAAAATACGACAGCGGCTCGCTCACCGATTCGCCCACTGCCTTGAGGCCGGCAAAGTGGATGGCTGCGTCGATACGATGCGTCTTGAGCAAGGCATTGAGCGCGAGACGGTCGCGGATATCCGCTTCGTAAAATGGAATCAGATGTCCAGTGATCTTTTCCACCCGCTTGAGCGACTCCTGCGAGCTGTTGCACAGGTTATCGAGCGCGACAACCGAATACCCGGCAGTCAGAAGCTCAACACAGGTATGAGAGCCGATATAACCGGCGGCGCCGGTGACGAGGATGGTTTTATGTGTCGTCATGATGTGCTCAGATAGTCCGAATGGCAGCTATTGCAAAATAGTGGCGGAGGGATAACGGAGGCGTGATGACGCGGACCGTGATTGCGGTCCGCCCGAGGCGACGGGCAACCGCGGGCGGAAAGTGCCGCGCATAACGATCCGCCACGGGACCGTTATGCCTCTTCCATATCGCCTGAAGTGATGTTGCTAATCGAGGTCAGGCCGCCTCCATCGTTAGATTTGCTGCTGGCCGACGCACTTGCTGAACCAGATGCTCGGACAGGCGGAAGGCCAACGCTGCCAGTGTGATGGTGGGGAAGTTGGCACCACAGGTCGGAAACACCGAACTGCCCGCGACGAACAGATTGCTCATGCCATGTACCTTGCAGTTGCGGTCGACCACGCCTTGCCTGGGCGAGTCATGCATGCGGGTGGTACCCATGTGATGCCATGTGCCTTCAAGGTCGCTTGGCCACTTCCGTCCTTCGACTGCCGGGTCCAGATCCACCTCGGCCACGCCGCTGCGCCGCATGTCATCGGCAAGAATCTGCAGCGTGCGATCGAAGGTACGCTGCACTTTCGTTGTCAGTCGCCAGTCGACGCGCACCCTGTTCATCCCAAGCTGGTCCTTTTGTGAAGGAGACAGCATGACGCGGCTGTTAGGATCCGGTTCCGGTTCCACGATCAACTGGAACTTCACGCCCTGGATCATCCAGCGCGGCTGGAAAAGTCGCGTATAGCCGTAGCCGATCGTATCCATCGGATGGGTCGCCATGGTCAGAATATCTCTGGTGAGGCTCCAGTCCTGCTGATCTTTTTGCAGCAAGGCTTGCTTGATGCGGAACAGTGCCTGTGCTCCCTCGCTGCCCTCACCGGGAAATACCGAGTTGAACCACACGCGCGCATTGAGAATTTCTTCCTGCTGCAGCACTTCGGGCGTCAGCGCAAACTGATGCGCAACGTGGGTGCCATGCGCGGCGACCGCCGCATTCATATAGTGATACTTCACATCGGAGAGCTTGTTACGCGACCATTCCTTGGTGAAGCGGATGTTGCCGGTCAACAGGCGCGGATGGTCCATGAAGAAGCGGCCGACCAGATCGTTCCCATTGCCCAGACCCGAAGCCTGCACCTTGTTCGATGCCAGCAACAGGCGGGCATTTTCGATGCCGCCGGTCGCCAGCACATAGTGGCTGGCCTTTACTTCCATATATTTTCCGGTCAGCGTTGCGATCTGGATACGCGATACCGTCTGCGCCGAATGATCGGTATCGATATTGGTCGCATTCGCATACAGGTACACGCGAATCCGCTTGGATTTCTCGAGCGCCTCGCGGTACATCTTGCCGAAGCGTGCCGGCGGGCTGAATTGCGAAATCGTATCGCGCACCTTGCCGGATACCAGCGGCATGCGCCGCACATCAGGCCTGCCTATCGAACGTTCCCAAAAATCGGGGTCGAAATTGTTCGGGCCAAGTTTAAGCAAGGCGTGGGTCCTGTCGTAATACGGCATCAGTTCATTCAATCCGAATGGCCAGCCGCTATGCGCAATCCAGTCGCGCTTTTCGAAGTCCCAGGCGTCGAGCGGGCGACACCAGCCACCCCAGCAATTGCTACTGCCTCCCAGGAAGCGGCTGCGGCTGCCGTCCGCGAAGTTGTAGCGCCATTCGCCCACGTCTTCGCCGCGATACAGGTCTCGCGTTCCGTCATCCGGCTTGAAACCGCCGCTCTCAAGGAGTACGACATCGATCCCCTGCTTGTCGAGCTCCATGGCGAGCGTGATACCGGCGACACCGCCACCAATGATGCAAACTGTGCTTTCGGCTACAGTGCCTTGTTCAACTTGTCGCGTATCGATAAACATTGTTCTTATTTTCTACCTAGTAAAAAGTTCCCTGAGCAGCTATCGGTGACTTCAGGCAGAACCATCATGCTTTCGTTCCGCCGTAGCCGCCGCGCCATCCTTGAATTTCCATCGATTGTTCCGACTGCGCTGATTGGGCCAGCAACCTGGTCGACGATGACTTTACTTATGCTGTCCCTATGCAGTGGGCTGTATTCACGATAGATTGCAATTCGTTATTACACCTTGACGTAAATTAGAAAGTCTTCATCGTCAGTTGATTCATCCCCATGCTGCGTCAAAAGGGCAACACTGCATCCGGTTTGCTGGCAAGGATCGCTTTTCTGAAATCGCCCTGTATGCGCTGCAATGCCTGCATCGACTCGCCTTCGAAGCGCATCACGACCACCGGTGTGGTGTTCGACGAGCGTGCCAGCCCGAAGCCATCCGCATACTCGACCCGCAAGCCGTCGATCGTGACGATCTGCTCGGCATCGGGAAAACGCGCATCCTGCTGCAGCTTTGCAATCAAGGCCACGTTCTCGCCCTCTTCCAGATGCAGATGCAACTCCGGCGTGCTGCTGGCCTGCGGCAAGGCATTGAGCGCCGCCGACGGATCGCTCATGCGCGTCAGCAGTTCCAGCAGCCGCGCACCCGCATACAAGCCATCGTCAAAGCCGTACCAGCGGTCCTTGAAGAACACATGTCCGCTCATCTCGCCGCCCAAGGGCGCACCGGTCTCGCGCAGCTTGGCCTTGACCAGCGAATGCCCGGTCTTCCACATCAGCGGCACCCCGCCATGCTGCTTGACCCACGGCCCGATATGGCGCGTGCATTTGACGTCGTACAGGATTTCCTTGCCCGGATGGCGGGTCAGCACATCCTGCGCAAACAGCATCAGTTGCCGGTCCGGATAAATGATCTGGCCATCCTTGGTCACCACGCCCAGGCGATCGCCGTCGCCATCGAAGGCCAGACCGATTTCGGCATCGGTCGTCTGCAGGCAGCGGATTAGGTCTTGCAGGTTTTCCGGATGGGCCGGATCGGGATGGTGGTTGGGGAAGGTGCCGTCGACTTCGCAAAACAGTTCGATCACCTCGCATCCCATCGCGCGGTACAGTTCGGGCGCGAAGGCGCCGGCCACCCCATTGCCGCAATCGACCGCGATCTTCATTGGCCGGCTGGTTTTGACATCGCTGGTGATGCGCTCGAGATAGGCTTGCTTGATGTCGTGGGTGCGGTAGTTGCCATTGCCTTGCGCAAAATCTTTCTTGACGATGGCCTGGTACAAGCCCTGGATCGCCTCGCCATAGATGGCTTCGCCGCCGAGCACCATCTTGAAACCGTTGTAGTCGGGCGGATTATGGCTGCCGGTGACCATGATGCCGGACTGCGCGTCGAGCACATGGGTGGCGAAGTACAGCATCGGGGTGGCGACCACGCCGAGGTCGATCACATCGACGCCGGCGCGCTGCAGGCCCGAGGCCAGCGCCGCAGACAGTTCGGGACCCGACAGGCGGCCGTCGCGACCGATGACGACGGCTTGTTCACCCTTGACGCGTGCCGCAGTACCAAAAGCTTCACCGATCTTGCGCGCAACCCCGATGTCGAGTGTCTTGCCTACGATCCCACGAATGTCATAGGCCTTGAAAATGCTGGGAGAGAGATTAACCACTTTTCGCTTAGCCAGAAGAGGAAAACGTTGAGGGAGGAGAATGCCCATGAGGTGGGCTGTCGGAGAACGCAGCCATGCCGTGCGTTCTCCGACCAGTGACGAAACGAAAGGATTACGACGCTTCGATCAACGGGGTGTTGCCAGCAGGCCGCTGACTGTAGCCGGAACGTCCATAGGTGTAGCCATAGCCGTAGCGGCCCGGCCGCACCTTCAGGTCGTTGAACAGCACGCCTTTCGCTTCCAGTCCGGCTTGCGCCAGGCGCTTCATCGACTCGTTGATTTCGCCAGGTGTGGTGACGCCGGCGCGGGTCATGATGTAGATCGCGCCTGCCTGTGCGCCGATGATCATGGTGTCTGCGACCGCCAGGATGGGCGGCGCATCGATCAGCACCAGGTCGTAACGTGAGGACAGTTCCTGCAGGAAGGCGCCAAAGTTAGGACGCAGCAGCAGTTCCGACGGATGTTGCGGCAAGGTGCCCGTCGTAATGAAGTCCATGTTGTCGATCACGCTGTGATGAATCACCTGGTCGAGACGACGTGCACCGGCAATCGCATCCGACAGGCCGTCATGGCGACCGAAGCCGAAGTAGAGATGCAGCAGGCCATTGCGCAGGTCGGCGTCGATCAGCAATACTTTCTTGCCGGTCGCAGCCATAATCGCTGCAAGATTGGCCGACACGAAGGACTTGCCCATGCCAGGTGTCGCACCGGTGATCAACACGATATTGTTCTTGAACTTAGGCAGCGAGAACTGCAGCGCCGTACGGAAATTGCGCAGGCTTTCCACCGCGACGTCGGTCGACGATACGTTGGCCAGCAGAGGCACCTTCTGATGCTTGGCGCTGACCTGCTGATACAGTTCTTTCTGCTTCTTGCTGTGCGGGATGGTGGCGAATACCGGCACGCCGGCGATCGCTTCCAGCTTTTCCGGCGAATCGATGCCGCCAGCCAGGGATTTGCGCAGGAACGCAGCAACCACACCGAGGAAGAGGCCCGCCATCAGACCCAGCGCCAGCAGTACCGGACGATTTGGCTTGATCGGCTTTTCGGCCATCATCGGGCTGTCGACGAGACGCACGTTGCTTACCTTGCCTACAGTGACCAGGCGCAGCTGCTGTGCGGTGTTCAAGAGCTGGGTATAGAGATCCGTATTGACCTTGACTTCACGCGACAGGCGCAGAAGGTTCTGCTCGATCTGCGGCAACTGCTTGATGTGATCATTCATCGCACTGATCTGGCCATTGATTTCCTTCAGCTGGCTATCGATCCCCTGCACGGCCGGATGGTCTTCGGTATAACGCGCCAGCAGTTCAATTTTCTTTTGCTGCAGTTCCATCTTCTTCAGTTTGGCTGCGGACGACTGCTGCAGACTGAGCTTGGACTCTTCACCCAGATCGATTGTGCCGTTCGCATTACGGAACGCGTTGTACTTGGCTTCAGCCTGCTCCAGCTGCGACTTGATTTCGGGAAGCTGCTTGTTCAGGTAAGCCAGGGATTTTTCCGCATCTTCCGTTTTACGCGCAGCGTTCTGTTTTACGTATTCCTTACCGACTTCAGACAATACGCCGTTGATCAGGCGCGGATCCGAGCCTTGCAGGCTAACGCCGATCACACCGGATTGCTTGCCGCCAAGCTCTTCGACCTTCATCGATCGCTGGATGCCTTCAATGGTTGCAAGACGCGAAGCGCGGGAAAGTCCGAACTCTGCGCCCGGTTTGCCATCAAGTCTGTCCACACGGATTTCGATGGTACCGTTCGGCAGCTCGAAGATGGAGGTTTCACCCACCTTGGCCTTCAGGTCGATGCCCTGCTCCTTCTGTGTCAGACGAAAGCTGCCGCCGCCTTCGGCGGTGACGACGAACGGACGGTTGAGGAGCGCTTCCGGCACGTTGAATACCGCGACATCGATTTTTTCGGCGCCCCAGACATAACCACCGTACCCCAACACGCCCGGCTCGGACAGTTGTTTGTTCTTGCTGGCAAGCCAGAAACCTACGCCGGGAAAATACTTCGGCGAGGCATTGATATAAAGACGCAGGTTGTCGGTTGCGCGGGACACGACGAGGCGCGACTGCACGAGCTCCATTTCAGCCAGCGCCGACGTCTTGACGTCGAACATCGAAGACAAGTCGCCGACAATATTGTTGGCGTTGCGCTGCCCTTCTTCTTCAACGTGGATCAGCATATTGGACCGATACACCGGTGTGGTCATGAAAGCATATGCCCCCGCCAGCAGTGTTGCCATGAGGGCGATCGTTACGATCAGCCACCGGCTTTCCCACAGGACATCCAGATAGCTAGCCAGCTCTGCTGGCGGTTCTTCGATCCGGACGGGTCCGGTCAGCTGCGGAGGTATGGTATGAGTCATCATAAGGTTATCTGCTTTTTTTAAGTGCGTTCGTGAACGGTGTCAGGATGTTTGGCCGCACAGGACCGCCGCCGTCGGTAATGCATCTACCCCTGCCGATGAACGTTCTGTGATGAGGGCATCCATCGCCGGGCATCGCGGTGCGAGGTAGCGGTCACCGTGGCTCGATCAACGTGCCGGCTGCGCTGCGCCGACTGCCGACGACAACGCGCCGGGAAGGATGAGGCTGATCGCGCGGTGCCAATTGGCGAGGGGCGTCGCGGCCACGTAGACCACATCCTTCGGCGCAAGCTCAAAGCCTTCGGCCATTGCCAGCGCGCCGGGCGATCGTCCATCGAGCTGGTATACAACCTGATCGGTGCCGCTCTTGCGCACGACATAGATCTGGCTGCCGTCTCCGCTGAGCGGGTTGATACCGCCTGATTCACCCAATGCTTCGTTCAATGTGAGCCGCCCGTTGTACATCGGCAGCGCGCGCGGGCTGACCACTTCGCCGGACACGAATACCTTGCTTTCGTCGCGCGACCGCACACGTACCACGTCGCCGTTCGTCAGCATGATGCTGCCCGGGTTGATGCCGCGCTGTACCAGCTGCGGTAGATTGATCTGATAGTTCACGCCACTGCGATTGACCACGACCTGGCTCTGATCGCCGGTCGGCAGCACGCCGCCCGCACGGTTCAATGCCTCGACCAATGTCATCGGGATGTCGTTCATCGCCTGCAGGCCCGGGTTCTTGACTTCACCGTCGACATAGACACGCTTGCTGCGGTAGGACTGCACGCGCAACGTGACCTTGGGCTGCTTGAGATACTTGGAAAGCTTGGACGCGAGCATGTTGCGCGCCTGATCCTGCGTCAGTCCTGCCACCTTCAGCGGCCCGGCATAGGGGAACTGGATCATGCCTTCATGGTCGACGATAAAGCCGGCTGGGGGTGCGGTTGTCGCCGATGTCGACGCATCGGCGCCGACACCGACCGGACCACCGGTCGCGACCGTCGCGGCGTTGGACAATTCCGGGTGATCCCACACGACGATCGACAATACGTCGCCACTATCGATGGTATAAGGCGCGGATTTGCCGAGCAGCTTGCTGATATCCTGAGTTACCTGCTTTTCGCGGAGTTCGCGTTCCGTCCTTACCAGTTGAGGAGTAATCGGCTTGAGCACTGCGTCTGTCGTGTCTTCGCCGGCAGCGCCAGCAGAATTGGAAGCGCTATATCCCGATGCACGGTCTTTTGTGTTGAAGTGCAGGCCAGGTGCGACGGAAGCGCAACCTGCCGCAAACCATGGCATTAACAACATGACACTCCATCTCTTGAGGGATGCCTTGGAATAGGACTGCATATGATTACTCCAGTATTAATACAAAACTGCCATGGCGATGGATGGCATTTGCAATGTTGAGGGAAGCCTTGTGTCGACCTGTCTGTCGCCTGGCTGAAGCAGGCTTGGCAACTAAGGAGATGCGCGCTCGAACTAACCGGGATTTCGTGCGCGGCGATGAAGCGAAAGCTTGCCGCACTCCCATCATTTTCGTTGCCTCAGACCATCGGCGGCTTAACTGATATACAACTCTACGTTTCCTCCTACTCGCTGTTTTGACAAGCATCAACGCAAAATAAGATATGAAACCGTGCTATCTCAAAGCGTTGCGTGCGTCGCAAACACCTTTATTAGGCGTCTGAAAAGCTGTTTTACGCATACGTAAATGTGCTGATGTCACGATAGGAGAGAGTCAGCCCGGAAACCTTGCGGAAAAGCACACCTACGCAGGCCAACCTTTAACGTGGATTAAAAGTTCTTGCTTTGCGGACGTGAAAACGGGCTTGAAGTCAAGCGGATCGAAAAAGAGAACGAGACTGCGGAAGAAGATCGGCAACGCAAAATATCGCCGCGTATTGAAGATGACAAGAAGAAATATCCGAAGCCTGAACAGGCTGCGGAGCCATCAATCGACACACGGCTTGCATCCGTGCATCGATTGATGGCTCCGTAAAACTCAGCCGCCGCGCAAAGTCTGTAGTGGAGGCTGGTTCAATACATTGCGCAAGCCCGCCCAGCCGCCGACGAATGCGCAGACGGAACCTGTGATCAGACCCGCAAGCCATACCACCGGACTGAAGGACCATTCAAAATTGAATACGTAGCGCGCCAGCGTCCACCCGATCGCGGCGGCGCCGCTCGCCGCGAGCATTCCGGCAAGTCCGCCGACCAGGGCAAATTCTATCCACTGTGCCTGCGACAATTGCGAACGGGTTGCGCCCAGTGCACGCAGCAGTCCGGATTCCCGAATCCGCTCGTCCTGCGAAGCGACCAAAGCGGCATACAGCACCAGCACCCCTGATGCGAGCGTGAACAGGAACAGGAATTCGACTGCGGTGACCACTTGGTCGACCACGCTTTGTACCTGCCTGACGAGGCTGCCGATATCGACGATCGTCAGGTTGGGGTAATCGCGTGTCAGTTCATTGGCTAGCGGCGATTTGTCTTCCGGTAGATGAAAGGCAGTGATCCAGGTCTGAGGCATTTCTTTCATCAATGCCGGGTTCAGGATCACGAAGAAATTCACGCGCATCGAACCCCACTCCAGCTTGCGAAGGCTGGTGACGGTAGCCTCGACTTGCTGACCACCAATGTCGAAGCGCAGACGGTCGCCCAGCTTCAGATTGAGTGTTTTGGCAAGCCCTTCCTCGACCGAAGCTTCCGGTTTGCTGTCGTCATACCAGCGGCCGGCAATGATCTGATTCTGTGCAGGCATGCTGCGCATGGTGGAGAGATTGAATTCCCGATCGACCAGACGCCGTGCGCGGTCATCGACGTAGGTATCACCAGTGATGACGGTTTCATTGATCTTGATGAGGCGGCCGCGAATCATCGGATAGAGCGCCGATGCACCGTTGCCGTTGCCGGCCGCAGCCAGACGCTGTTCGATATCCGACTTTTGTTCCGGCTGGATATTGAGTATGAAACGGTTGGGTGCATCGGGTGGCGTGGAGTTGCGCCAGGCATCGACCAGGTCGCCGCGAATCACTGTCAGCAGCAGCAATGCCATCAACCCCAGCGACAGCGCCACGACCTGCACGACGGTCGCACCGGTGCGGCGCTGCAATGCCGTGATCGCGAATCGCCATGAAGGATGATTGATGACGCTTCGAACATGGCGCAGCGAGCGCACCGCCCCCCAACCTGCAAGAGCGAATACCGCAAAGCCGCCAAGAAAGCCTGCGGCGGTCAGCAAGCCCAGCTTGGGATTGCCCGACTGCCACAACAGCAATGCGATAAATGTAAGCAGGCCAAGTGCATAGGTAGCCATGGTTGCCGCTTGCGGCGGATCCTGTTCGCGCCGTATCACGCGGTTGTGCGGCACGTTGCGCAACTGCAGTATGGGGGGTATGGCAAACCCGATCAGCAACAGCAAGCCCGTGGCCACGCCTTGCACGGCGGGTATCCAGCTGGCGGCCGGCAAGTCGCTCGCAACCAGCTTGCCCAGCCATTCGAGCAGGACGAAATGGGCGGCATACCCTGCGACGGCGCCGAGCACGCTGCCAGCCAGACCGACCAGCGCGAACTCGACCAGGTACATCGTCGTGACCTGATTCTGTGTCAGGCCGAGAAACCTGAGCATGGCGCAGGCATCAAGATGGCGCAGCATGAAACGACGTGCGGCCATCGCGACGGCGACTGCAGCCAGCATCGCGGACAATAGCCCGACCAGTGAGAGAAACTGTTCGGCCCGGTCCAGCGTGGCACGCATTTCCGGACGTCCGGATTCCAGCGATTCGATGCGGACACCTTTTGCATTCTCGCGCTCGATGACATGTTGCAACCATTTCTGATAGGCGGCGATGTCGCGTGCCGGCCCCGCCAGCAACATGCGATAAGTCACGCGGGACCCATTCTGGATCAGGTTGGTGCCGGCAAGATCAGGCATGGACAACATGACCCGCGGCGCGAAGTTGATGAAGCCCGCACCCCGGTCCGGCTCGATGGAAATGATGCGCGCCACCACGAATGAAAGATCGCCAAGGCGCAGCTTGTCGCCAACCTTGATATCCAGCGTGGGCAGGATGGACTTATCCACCCATACCGATCCTGTGGCAGGAATCTCGCGCGTCTCGATGTCGGCGCCTTCGCCGCCGTTGGCCAGCTTGAGCGTACCGCGTAAAGGATAACCATCGGATACCGCCTTGATCGACGCAAGCTGCGAACGGGTATTGTCGCCTTCCCCGGCCAATGCCATGCTGGGGAAGGTCACGGTTTCAGCAAGGCCGAGTCCGCGCCGCTTTGCTTCCGCGCGCCATTCGGCATTGAGCGGCTGGTCCGCATTCACGACAAGATCGCCACCCAACAACTGGTGGGCGTCGCGGCTGAGGCCAGCGCGCATGCGATCGATGAAAAAGCCGACCGAAGAAAGGGAAGCGACCGCCACGATCAGGGCGATCAGGAGAAAACGCAACTCCCCCGCCCGCCAGTCGCGGCGGGTCATTTGTATTGCCTGTAAAAACATCAGGTACTCAACTTTCTGAAAAGCCAGCGCAGGCCGCGCCATAACTTTGGCATCAGCCACAAGGCGGCAAGGAAGAAAACGATCAGGAATCCGAACAGGACCCAGGGATAGAAAAAAGCGGCCCACAGACCGCCCATGACGGCGACATCTTCGGAAAACGAAGCCGCCCAGTTGCTGAATGGTTCCGGCGAGGTATTGATGAGGGCGCGGCTGCCGGCCTTGGTCATGTGCGCGCCAGCCGCGAAGGTGCCGCCAAGAAGAGCGGCGATGGCAGACCACTCCGGACCTATCTCGCCCAGCGCCGCAGCGCCCAGCACCGCGCCGGCCGGTACGCGAATGAAGGTCTGGATCGCATCCCAGGCGGAATCGATGCCGGGCACCTTGTCCGCAAGAAACTCAACGATCAGCAATATGCCTGTAATGCCGATCACCCAAGGCGACTGCAACACTTCAAGCGCCGGCGGCAGGTCTATCCATCCTGAGCGTCCGAACAGGCCGGCGATGAACAGGGTCATGTAAAGGCGAATGCCGCTGGCCCAGGAAAGCCCCCCGGCCAGCGCGGCTGCCGAAAGTACATCAGGCATGCGGCCCTCCCCGCCCGTCTAGCAAGGACAGGCATGCACAGGGCGCACCGCCAAGTGCGGATGGATGGTCAGCCAGCATTGCAGCGTCGGTCTTCATGATGTCCCTAACCTGGCTACTCCTTTTGTCGGGCAACGATGGTTTTTTAAAATCTTCGCTCAACGCCCGAAAAAGGCATCGAGCTCGGCAAGGTATTTCTGCCGGGTCGGCTGATCGATGAAAGATGCTTCAAAGCTGTTGCGGGCAAGCCGGTAAGCATGATCCTTTCCAAGCGGCAGTGCCGCGAACATTTGCAGGAAATTTTCATTCACATAGCCGCCAAAGTAGGCGGGGTCATCCGAATTCACCGTGACCACCAAACCGGCATCCAGCAACTGGACCATATTATGATCTTTGGCCTGGTCGAATACCCTTAACTTGATATTCGACAAGGGACACACGGTCAGCGGTATCCTGTCGCGCGCGAGCCGTTGCGTCAGCTCCGCATCTTCCAGGCAACGCACGCCGTGATCGATGCGTTCCACTTGCAACAGGTCCAGCGCGGTGCGGATATATTCCGGCGGCCCTTCCTCGCCGGCATGGGCAACCAGATGCAGACCGAGGTCCTTGCAGCGCGCAAACACACGGGCGAATTTTTCCGGGGGATGACCAAGCTCGGAAGAATCAAGCCCGATGCCGATGATCTTGTCTCGATAGGGCAGTGCCAGCTCCAGGGTCGCAAAGGCTTCTTCCTCACTCAGATGCCGCAGGAAGCACATGATCAGACTTGCGCTGAGTCCCCATTTTTCTTGCGCATCTTGTGTCGCGCGATAAATGCCGTTGACCACCGTGCCGAAATCGACACCACGCTCCGTATGGGTTTGCGGGTCGAAGAACAGTTCCGAATGGCGCACATTGTCGGCATGAGCCCGTTGCAGGTAGGCCCACGTCATGTCGTAGAAATCCTGTTCTGTCAGCAGGACGCTCGCTCCCGCGTAGTAAATATCGAGAAAGGATTGCAAATCCTTGAACGCATATGCGCGGCGCAATTCGTCGACCGATGCATACTTCAGGCTGACTCCGTTACGCTCGGCCAGCGCAAAAATCAATTCCGGCTCCAGCGATCCCTCGATATGCATATGCAACTCTGCCTTCGGCATTTGCCGCAGGATATTGCTCAGTTCGGCGTCCATTCAATTTCCCTGTTTTATTTCAACCGGTAATAATTTTACGGCCAACAAGGTTTATCTGCGCGCATTAAATTGTTGCACCATGGAACCGGCAAAAGAGCCTCCATTCTTCATCAAATAGTGGCGCCCCGCCCTGCGTCGAGATGCTTCTTTTCATAGGCTTCCTGGCAAGGCGTGCAACGCTCCGCCGTAAGTTGCGCCTTCAGGCGTTCGAATGGAATGGCGGTCTCGCAATCGACGCAGGTGCCATAGGTCTTATCCTCTATCCGCACGCGCGTTGCTTCGATTGCATGCAATTCGGTGACATCGCGCGTTGTCGCCGCATTGTCGAGGTCGAGCGTCAGGTTGGCAAAGGAAGCATCGCCGGGATCGGGTGCCTCGGTTGCCACATCAAGATAGCCGTCGCGATCATTCACTTCCTGATGCAACTCCTCGCGCAATTCATCGTATCGCTTGTCCAGCATTTGCCGCAGCTGCCCTATTTGCTGTTCGTTCAGATGTGCCATTGGAATTCCTCAGAAAGTGATGTCAAGCGCGGGGCGCGGAACAGGGTCGTTATTGAGACTCACAGCCTCCTGCCGTTCGCGCAGATTCCACCAGACTGCAAAGGCAAGACCTGTCAACAGCAGCGTCATGACGGTCTTGGGATGAATTGCCGCCTGGGTATACAGGCTGGACTCAAACACATGACCGTCGTAACCCTGCCTTTCCTGCAGGTCGGCACTCGGGCTATGCAGACTATTCTGACTCCTGTCACGCGCCGGGCGGCGGGTACGCTGCTGCGAGAACATGAAACGCTTCATCAGGCTGTCCATCACGCGGGGCGCGTGATGGGCGGTGGAAGCAACCAGCCGGGCTGCGCCGCCGACGAAGATATCGCGCTTGAAGTTTTCCGCGGCATACAGGATGGCATCGGCGGCGACCTCGGGTGCATAGATAGGCGGCGATAGCCGCGGTTCCACATCCATATAGTTTTTTGCATGTTCGACGAACATGGTGTCGATCGCTGCAGGCTTGATCAGAGTCACCGCGACCGGCGCACCTTCCTCTTCCAGTTCCAGCCGGAGTGAATCGGTGAAACCCTTGACCGCATGTTTGGAGGCCGAATACATGCCTTGCAGCGGCACCGCGCGGTCCGACACTTCGCTGCCAAGATTGATGATGGCTCCACCGTTTTTCTTGAGGTGCTCCACGGCAACCAGTGAACCATGAACCACTCCCCAGAAATTGGTCTGGAACAGTCGCCGCTGGTCTTGCAGAGATACATCTTCCGTCCGGCCGAAGATCGATACTCCGGCGTTGTTGATCCAGGTGTCGAATCCGCCAAAACGCTCGATGGCCGCCTGCGCCGCGCGCCGCACATCTTCGTCGATGCCGACATCCGCGACGACATGGATGACCTCGTTACCTTTCTTCGATAACTCGAAATTAAGCTGTTTCAGCGCATCTTCGTTGCGCGCAACCAGAACCAGCTTTGCGCCACGCTGAGCGGCACGACGTGCGGTGGTCAAACCGATGCCGCTGGTCGCGCCGGTAATGACGACGACTTGTTCGGATAGTTTTTTCAGGCGGAATTTCATCAGGACACTCCTTTCCGCTTTCGCTATCAGCGAAATCCATGCCCGCATCAAAAGCGGTTGCCAAACCTGCAAGGACATAATAGAAGTAATTAGAAATAATGCGAACGGCAATTTTTACCAGATGCATGCGCGTTTTTTCACTCGCGTGCATCTGTGAAAAGTACAATCGGCAAATACCCGGCAGCGCTCTTGCGCGCCGCGACATTCGACAGTCAGGGAACTGATAACGCAAGCAGATGCCGATATACTGCGGCCGTCCAGTATTTTTAATCAGGTGTATAGATAAATGCGTTCCGTCACACTTACGCTCAACGATCAGGAGCATGCTCTTCTCGTTGAGGAGCACAAGAAAATGTCCATTGACTGGTTGCGTTGCCGTCCTGGCACCTTGCCTCCTGCATTCGAACAGTGGCTTGGCGATCGCATGGTGAGCAGCGTACGCGAAACCGTCGTGAATGAACATGACGTCAAGGAAATCCGCACTATCGATGCACTGGAAAAACTGATGACCGGGCTGCGTCCGCATGGGTTCGAACTCGTACATTTTGGCAAGACTGGCGTCGATGCATCGGATTCCGCAGAAGAAGTCGCGCAGCGATTATCCATAGAGCTTGGACTGTCGCGCGCGCGGGCACGGCGGATCGAAGAATTGCTGATTCACTATGCCAAAGATCCCAAGGAAATTGCCGATGCGGGGCATGTGGTAGTCACCAAGCGCACTTACGGAGCCTTGCATGAAGCTTTTCGTGAATTGGTCGCCCGTACGGAAAAGGCGCGCCGGCATCTGGGTGACGACAAGGCCGTCGGCCGCATCGAAGGAGCAGGCGCAATCCTTGTCAGTCTCAATGTCATGACACGTGAAGCCGCACGCGCCAAATCCGAAGCGTTCAGGGCGCAGGACGACAGCCTGACCTAGTGTAGTGTTTCACGTAGATTGAGACTTATAAAAGTGATGGATTTCGCGGCGAATCGAGGCGCACACCGCAGCAATAGCGAGCTATTGCGAGGATGTGCAACGAAGAGTCGGTGTGAAAGACGCACTTTTATGTCTCAAGAAGAGTGAAACACTACACTAGCATCCGTTGAAATGAAATGCCGGTAATCCGCAATCTGTCTTCGCCAGGTCGTAACCCAATACTAATGCGAGGTGTCCGATGAGCTACCCCAAGAACCAGTTTGGCGTACCGCAATATCCGGATCATGACGCACGCAAGCTATTCGTCTTGCTATCCGCGATAGACTTGCTTGAACGCCCAACTGTCTCGGCAATAGCAGATCTTACCAGCCAGAACCGGGAGACGATCGATACCGACATTCTGCGCCTGCGGGAACAGTTCGGTGTGGTCCTGCACAAAGTAGGAGAGATCTACCACATCGAGTCTTGGGGAGATGTACTGCAGAAAGACGGGGTCATGCGATTCCTCAAGTCCTAAGCTGCGGTTCAGAAATTTTCATGCGGCTACCTGCGAACCCTGCGAGTGCAATGACATCTAATACTTGTCACGAAAGGAAGATGCCATGCAAAAAGAGACTCCGCCATCGCAGGACAAGAACGTGCCGCCTAAAGAAGTCAATGTCACGGAAGCCGCCAAGACTCCGGCTAGCCCCTATGCAGGTCGCCCGCTTGATGGCAGCCAGTACGTGGATGTGATCGAGGAACAGGAATACGCTGACTTGCCTCCCACACGCGAGGAGCAGCAACCGCGTTACTCCTATCTGAAAAATCGCCCTTCGAAAGACAAGGCCTGAACGCACCATTCATGCCGGGCGGGGCAAGGCGTCGCGCTCGCGCTTCCTTGGCCTGCAGCGTCAAGTTCATTTCCCCGATTTCAGGAGAACATAAGCCGGCGCTTTCAACGCGCGGACAGCACGATCCCCGAGACGATCAAGGCAAATGCAATCACATGATAAAGGTGAGGCATTTCCCCAAGAAAAGCGGAAGACATCAGCGCGGCGAATAGTGGCGTCAGATTACTGAAAAATCCCGCAACATTGGGTCCGACGCGTTGCACACCGACACCCCAGCAACGGAACGCCAACACCGCCGGACCAATCGCAACGTACAGCAATGCCGCTGCCAATTGCCAGCTCCAGGTGATTTCACGGCCCGTCACCGCCCATTCTCCGGCCGCAAAAGCCCCCGACCATACGACGCCAAAACTGACCTGTGCCAGCAGAAATGCAGCCCAGTGTCCGCGCAAGCTATCCGGCATTTCCGAACGTGTCAGCAGCCAGCTGTACAGCGACCACGCGATCGTCGCCAGGATCATGAACACATCGCCAGCCACCAGGCGCAACGCCAGCAATTGGGCGAGTTCGCCCCGGCTCAGCACCAGCAGCACGCCAGCAATTGAAAATGCGGCGCCGATCACCTGCTTGCGCGTGACCTTGGATTGAAAGAACAGGGATCCTATCAGCAGCATCCAGACCGGCATGCTGGCCGCGACCAGGGTGACATTGATCGGCGTCGAGGTCTGCAGTGCGAGATATTGCAGCGCGTTGTACAGGCCGATACCTAATAGCCCCAGAATGGAAAGACGGGCCCGATGCTGCCACAACCCGCTTCCCGGCCGGAAAATCGATATGGCAAGCGGCAGCAAGATGACAAACGCGATAGCCCAGCGGAGAAAATTCAGCATGAGCGGCGGGACCACTTCATGGAACAGGCGGCCGACAATCGCATTGCCGGCCCAAAGTAATGGGGGCACAACAAGCATCAACGCGGTGGGCAGCGTCAGTTGACGATTCATGGAAGACCTGAAAGCAAGGGAAGCCGTGTTCCAGAAGACGCTGGGCGGCGGATGAATTGGCGTGAAGGATACGTGATTTTGCAGAAACGCGTTATCGGCCATGTCGCGTCCGGAAAGCAAAACGGCCCCGAATGGGGCCGTTTTGCTTCATGTTCTGGCGGAGGCTGTGAGATTCGAACTCACGGACGGGTCACCCCGTCGGCAGTTTTCAAGACTGCTGGTTTAAACCACTCACCCAAACCTCCTTGGTCCTCGACGCTGCCGACTGCGGCTGGCTCCTTGTCACAAAATAATCAGAGCAACGGCAGGTCAACGTTTCCGGAATGCGAATTATACCTAAGTCGACGCCGCTTGCCGAACCCCGAAAGTGATTTAGTTCAGAAAGATCTGCTGCAAATCATTCAAGAAACGTCCGCCGAGTTCGGTCGGCCGGATTATCCGGTGATCGCGATACAGCAAGCCCTTGGTTTCGGCAAGGTTCAAGGATTTCTCGATTGCATTAATGCTCAGTCCCGTGCGTTCTGCAAACAGATTGACGTCGAAGCCCTCGGTCAGGCGCAAGGCATTGAGCATGAACTCGAAACCGAGATCCTCGCGCTCCAGCTCGAATTCTTCCTGGATCGGCCTGCCCGCCTGCACCTGTTCCATATAGGCTTTGGGCTGCTTGTAGCGCATCTGGCGCACTATCCTGTGCGGAAACGAAATCTTGGAATGCGCGCCCGCCCCTATTCCCAGATAATCGCCGAATTGCCAGTAGTTCAGATTGTGCCGCGCCTGCCTGCCTGCCTGCGCATAGGCTGACACTTCGTAATGTCCATAGCCGGCAGCCTTGGTTTGCGCAAAGATCATGTCCTGCATTTCGGCGCTGCTATCGTCATCCGGCACCACCGGAGGATGCTTGGCGAAATAGGTATTCGGCTCCAATGTCAGGTGATACAGCGACAAATGCGGCGGCGCGAACGCAATGGCCGTGGAAACATCGGTCTGTGCTTCCTCCAGGGTTTGCGAAGGCAATGCAAACATCAGGTCGAGATTGAAGTTGTCGAAATTGGCATGGGCAATTTCGACCGCCTTGCGCGCCTCGTCGGCATCGTGGATGCGCCCCAGTGCATGCAGATGCCGCGCATTGAAACTCTGGATACCGATCGACAGGCGGTTGATGCCGCTGGCCCGGTATGAGCGGAACTTGTCCGCTTCAAAGGTGCCGGGATTGGCTTCCATCGTGACTTCGGCCGCGCCGTCCAGTGGCAGCAAGGTGCGGATGTCCGACATCAGGCGATCGAGTCCTGCCGCCGACATCAGGCTGGGTGTTCCGCCGCCGATGAAGATCGTGTAGATCTTGCGACCCCAGATCAGCGGCAAGGCGCTTTCCAGATCGCTGCGCACGGCGGCGAGATAGGCTTCCTCGGGAAAACCCCCGCGCACTTCATGCGAATTGAAATCGCAATATGGGCATTTCCTGACACACCACGGAAAATGCACATAGAGCGACAAGGGCGGCAGCGCGCTCAATTGCAAGGCACCGGGCCGCAAGAAGGCGTTGGCGACATCGACCGGCGATGCTGTACTTCCAGCCGCTACGGCAGCGCCCACAGGCTTGATGGGAATCATCGTAATTTCTCTACCAATACACGCAGCGCCTGTCCTCGATGAGACAAGCGGTTTTTCTCTTCGGCACTTAACTCGGCGGCCGTCTTGCCGAGTTCGGGCAGCAGAAAGTATGGATCGTAGCCGAAGCCGCCCTGCCCGCGCGGATCGGCAATCACTTCCCCGTTCCAGCGGCCTTCGGCGATGACGGGCTGCGGGTCGTCGGCATGACGGACCAGCACCAGCACACAGTAATAGTAGGCCGATTTGTCGCCCTGTGCAGCGAGGTCCGCGATCAGTTTCTCGTTGTTGCGTGCATCGGACTTGGGTTCGCCTGCGTACCGGGCGGAATACACGCCGGGAGCGCCGCCAAGCGCGTTGGCGCAGATGCCGGAGTCGTCGGCAAGCGCCGGCAACCCGGTCAGTCGAGCCGCATGCCGCGCTTTTGCAAGCGCATTCTCAATGAAGGTAGGATGCGGTTCTTCCGCTTCGGGCACGTTGAATTCGCCTTGCGGACGTACATCGAAGCCAAGCGGCGCCAGCATCTGGCCAAACTCTTTCAGCTTGCCCGCGTTGTTTGAAGCGAGAATTAATGTTTTTGTCATGAATAAAAATGAGCATGGCGCGCCGCCTGGCACGCCATGCTGTGTAAAGTCGGTAAAGATTACTGCGGAAGTTCGAGTGCAGCCTTTTGCAAGCGCACGAGTTCCGCAATGCCATGCTCGGCGAGATCGAGCAATCGGTTCATCGTTGCACGATCGAAGGCTTCGCCTTCCGCAGTCCCTTGTACTTCAACGAAATGGCCGGCATCGGTCATCACAACATTCATGTCGGTGTCGCAGTCGGCGTCTTCGATGTAATCGAGATCGAGTACCGGCAAGCCACGGAACACGCCGACCGATACCGCAGCGACAAAATGCTTGATCGGGATGGCGGGAATCAGTCCGGCTTGCGCCAGCTTGCTGACTGCATCATAAGCAGCCACCATGGCGCCGGTGATCGATGCGGTGCGCGTGCCGCCATCGGCCTGGATGACATCGCAATCCAGATGGAGCGTCCGTTCGCCGAATGCTTGCAGGTCGAACGCCGCGCGCAGCGAGCGTCCGATCAGGCGCTGGATTTCCTGGGTGCGCCCCGATTGTTTGCCCTTGGCGGCTTCACGGTCCATGCGCGTGTGGGTCGATCGCGGCAGCATGCCGTATTCGGCCGTCATCCAGCCCTGCCCTTTACCCTTCAGGAAGCCGGGTACCTTTTCTTCGATGCTGGCGGTGCAGATCACCTTGGTGTCGCCGAACTCGATCAAGACCGATCCTTCGGCATGCCTGGTGTATTGGCGGATGATGCGAATACTGCGCAAGTCATTGCTTGCACGCCCGCTCGGGCGGTTTTCAAACGACATAAGACAACCTTAATTTTTGGATGTGATGCGGGAGGTTTTTTCGATGGCCCCGCGAATTTCTTCAATTGCCTTTTCGATTTCCGAGTCGTTGAAGATATCGGCCTGCTCAAGGTCGGCATGGCGCGGCGCCTGGATGGTGGTCGTGACACTGTCGATCGGCAGGGTATGCGTGGCAATAGTGTTCGGCGAATCCTGGAGCACGCTCGCGCCCTCCCACATCATCGCCAGTGCCGTGACATTGTCGCTTGTCTTGCCGGCGATGCCGACTGCTGTCGCAAGCAGATCGGGCACAGCACGCACGACCGTGTTCTGATGCAGACTCTGCGCCAGAACATGATCGGGCAGAACTGACCAGAGACCATCCGAACACAGAAGAATGACATCACCCGCCTGCAGGCTGGCCCGGCGCGACATCTCCACGATGGGCATGTTCGGCGCACCCAAACAGTTGAACAGCTTGTTGCGCTCGGGGTGGGTATCGCGTTCGGAGGGATCGACCTTTCCCTGAGCGATCAGGGTTTCGATACGCGAGTGGTCGCGGGTACGCGACAGGATCTGGCCCGAGCGCATCCAGTAGAGTCGCGAATCACCGCAGTGCGCCCAGTAGGCATTGTTATGCTGGATCAGGCAAGCGACGATCGTGGTGCGCGGTGTTTCAGGCAGATTGTTGATCGCACGATAGCGATGGATTTCGCGATGCGCGGCAAAGAAGCTCTCTTCGAGGAATTTCTCCGGCTTCTTGACGTAAGGCTTGGCATTTTGCTGAAACAGGGTGCCGATGGTCTGCAGCGAAATCGTTGCGGCCATCTCACCCTGTATATGACCGCCCATGCCGTCGGCGAGCAGCAGCAGCAGCGCGTCGCGGGTAAAGCTGTACCCCATCCGATCCTGGTTGTTGCGGCGGCCGCCGATATGGCTTTCCTGGTATACGGAGAATCGCATGCTGGCCGCCTATTGCGTGTTCTGGGTCGTGGTGTTGCCGACCTGGGTGGTTTTGCCGAAGCCGCTGAAGAATCCGCGCAGTCTGGCGGAGACCTTTTCGACGAAGTCCGCTTCCTTCTGCTCGGGCACCGGTTCGCGCAGCGCCTTCTGCAGGGCGAACACGCTTTGCGGCCGTTCCAGCGGATCGATGCGCAAACTCCAGCGGATGACCTGTATCAGCTCGCGCGAATAAATGCTTTCCAGCTTGCGGAAATGGTCTTCCATCTTGTCGTTGACCTTGCGCTGGTCAGCCGGCTGCGGCGGCGCTCCCACCATGCATGCGAAGATGGAAGCACCGATGCTATAGATGTCGGTCCAGGGTCCGAGGTTGGCGCTCTTGGCATAGAGCTCGGGTGGCGCAAAGCCAGGCGTGTACATCGGATACAGCTTGGGAAGATCGGTCTTGAGCGTTTGCCGCGCCGCGCCGAAATCGAGCAGGATGGGTGTGCCGTCCATGCGCAGATAAATATTGGCGGGCTTGAGATCGAGGTGCAGCAGCTTGTTCGCATGTACCTCGCGCAAACCGTTCATCACCTGATTGAACATCTTGCGGATGAAACGTTCCGATACCAGCGGCCGCTCGCCTTTTTCGCGACGGCGCAGGATGTGATCCTGCAGCGAACGCCCGGATTCATATGCCATCACCATGTAGACTGTATCGTTGGCCCGGAAAAAATTGACGACGCTGACGACATTGGGATGCGAAATGCGCGCGAGCGCGCGCCCCTCTTCGAAAAAGCACTTGAGGCCGATGCGAAACACAGGAAGGTTGTCGGCTGAGATGGCGGGTACCAGTTCGCCCGGCTGACGCAGCGCCAGAGAGCTAGGCAAGTACTCCTTGATGGCGACGGCATTGCCGTCTTCGTCGTATGCCAGGTAAACGATACTGAACCCGCCGGACGCAATCTTCTTTACAATGCGATATCCAGCAATTTCCAGCCCATCTGGCAGCGGAGCGTTGTTTTGCGAAGCCATGTCGTCCTTACAGAATGTACTTGGGATTGTCTTGATAAATCACTGTTTTGTAAAGCATAAGGGCTGAACCTTGACTATTTCGAGCATGACCGGATACGCGGTCGCCACACGCGAAAGTAGCGCCGGAACACTGACCGTCGAACTCAAGAGCGTCAATTCGCGTTTTCTTGATCTGCAATTTCGCATCAACGACGATCTGCGCGCAGTCGAACCTGCATTGCGTGAGGCCATCATGGCCCGCATCAGCCGCGGCAAGGTCGAATGCCGTGTGAGCTTCGGACGCAAATCCGCGGCCGGTACGCCACAGAACCTGAACGCAAGCGTACTCGAATCATTAGCAAAAATGCAATCGGAAATCAAAAACCGGTTCGCCGATGCACCCGCGCTTACCGTCAATGAACTCCTGCGCTGGCCAGGCGTGATCGAGGATGGCGAAATCGTCCACGACGCCTTGCAGGCCGACGTGCAGGCCGTAGTGTCGGCGGCACTCGACGCATTTATCGAAAGCCGTGCGCGCGAAGGCGCCGCGCTGCAAGCCATGCTGATATCACGCATCAATGACCTGGAAGCGATTGTGGCGCGGCTCACACCGATGATTCCGCAGGCAATCGCACAATTCCAGCAAAAAGCGATCGACCGCATGATGGAAGCGCTCGGCCTGGCAACCCAGAACGGCGCGGCCATGCCGGCCACATTGTCGCGCGAGGAAGCGCTGGAGCGCATCCGGCAGGAAGTCACGCTGTACGGTATCCGAATCGACGTAGCTGAAGAATTGTCCCGCCTGTCCACTCACCTGTCGGAAACCCGCCATATCCTCAAAAAAGGCGGCCAGGTCGGCAAACGGCTCGATTTCATGATGCAGGAACTCAACCGCGAAGCCAACACCGTCGGCTCGAAAGCCGCACTGAAAGAATTGTCGGATGGGTCGATGAGCATGAAGCTGCTGATTGAACAGATGCGGGAACAAGTCCAGAATCTTGAGTAAGCAGCAATATTGCAAGCTTTTCCAGACTCCGAAGCTCTACTACATCGAGAATTCCATGATAGAACCCAAACCATCTTCCGGCAGCGTGTTCATGGTGGTCGCCCCGTCCGGCGCCGGCAAATCCACGCTGGTCAATGCCTTGCTGGCCCAGGAACCCGCCATCAAGCTGTCGATATCGTACACGACGCGACAGCCCCGTCCGGCGGAGCAACACGGGCGCGAATATTACTTCACATCCGTCGAGGATTTCCTGAAAAGGCGCGAAGGCGGGGAATTTTTGGAATCGGCCGAAGTCCACGGTAATTACTATGGAACATCACGGCTGCTGATCGAGGACCAGATCAAGGCCGGAACCGACGTGCTGCTTGAAATCGACTGGCAGGGAGCGCAGCAGGTCAAGAAGCAGTTCCCCGAAGCGGTAGGCATCTTCATTTTACCGCCGTCAATTGCAGCGCTGGAAGAACGCCTTACCAAGCGCGGACAGGATGATTCGCACGTGATTACGAGGCGCATTCTGGCCGCCGGCGGCGAAATCGCGCACGCCCCGGAGTTCGAATATGTTATTATTAATCAAGAGTTTGCAACAGCTTTGTCGGAATTGACATCGATCGTCAAAGCAACCCGCTGCCGGTTTGCACAACAAGCCGCACGCTACACAGACCTGTTCGCCCAACTGGGCATTCACGCAAATCCCACCTGATATCGCGTTTTTAGGAGCAAGCATGGCCCGTATTACCATCGAAGATTGCCTCAAACAGATCCCCAACCGTTTCCAGCTCACGCTGTCCGCCACTTATCGTGCCCGTCAGCTCCTGCAGGGACATACCCCCAAGGTCGATGCCAAGGATAAGCCGACCGTCGTTGCACTTCGTGAAATCGCCGCCGGCAAGGTCGGCATTGAAATGCTGAAGAAGGTACCGAGCTAAGGCATACGGCAGCCACGAATAGCGTCGCGAGCCACCCCAAGCGAAAGATTTTCGCCAGATTCACGGCGTTTGGGGATGCAGCAATGCGATGCGGCTGATATCCTTAACGTATGAACCTGATACCTGCAGATTCAACACTATCAATTGCTCCATCAAGCCGGGCGACATCCGAGCGCCCGGCCGCAAAGAATTCCGAATCCACCCCGAAATCCGATTCCGGTGCCGCCCATGCGGCCGGCGCATCGAATGCCGTCCCGGCGGGCGTTGCTTCCGTTACCCTGCTCAATAACAAGCTGACCGAATACCTCACCCCTTCCGAAATGAAGAAGGTGAAGGAAGCCTACCGCTTCTCCGACGAAATGCATCTCGGGCAGATCCGCAAATCCGGCGAACCTTATATCTCTCATCCGATTGCGGTAGCCGAAATCTGTGCCGACTGGAAGCTTGACGCGCAGGCCATCATGGCGGCTCTCTTGCACGACGTCATGGAAGACCAGGACGTCAAGAAAGAGGAGTTGATCGAGCGTTTCGGCGCTCCCGTCGCCACGCTGGTCGACGGATTGTCCAAACTCGACAAGATCGAATTCCAGAGCCAGATCGAAGCTCAGGCGGAAAACTTCCGAAAGATGCTGCTGGCCATGGCCCGCGACGTGCGCGTCATTCTGGTCAAGCTGGCCGACCGCCTGCACAACATGCGCACGCTTGGCTTCATGGCGCCGGAAAAAAAGCGCCGGATTGCCCGCGAGACGATGGAAGTCTACGTGCCGATTGCCCATCGTCTCGGCCTGAACAATATTTACCGCGAATTGCAGGACCTGGCGTTCTCGCACCTGTACCCGGTGCGTTACAAAACCTTGTCCAAGGCGGTCAAGGCCGCACGCGGCAACCGCCGTGAGGTCGTCAGCAAGATCCTGGATTCGGTCAAGAATACACTGGCAGCCACCGGCATTCATGCCCAAGTCTACGGCCGCGAAAAGACGCTTTACGGCATCTATCGCAAGATGCGCAACAAGCATCTGTCGTTCTCCCAAGTGCTCGATGTCTACGGTTTCCGTATCGTTGTTGACAGCTTTGCCAATTGTTACGTTGCCTTGGGAACATTGCATGCGCTGTACAAGCCGATGCCGGGCAAGTTCAAGGACTACATCGCCATTCCCAAGCTCAATGGCTATCAATCCCTGCATACCACGCTGATCGGCCCCTACGGCACCCCGGTCGAATTCCAGATTCGCACCGGAGAAATGCATCGCGTCGCGGAAGCAGGCGTTGCCGCACATTGGCTGTACAAGGATGACGAAGCCAGTCTGACCGACCTGCAGCAGAGAACGCATGCCTGGCTGCAGTCCTTGCTCGACATACAGAAACAGACCGGCGACTCCGCCGAATTTCTGGAACACGTCAAGGTCGACCTGTTTCCCGATTCAGTCTATGTATTCACGCCGAAATCCAAGATCATCGCCCTGCCGCGCGGCGCCACCGTCCTCGACTTCGCGTACACCATTCATACAGCTATTGGCGACCAGGCGATTGCCGCCCGCGTCAACCATGAGCATGCTGCCTTGCGCGCCGAATTGCGTAATGGCGACATCGTCGAGATCGTCACCGCGCCATCATCGCGACCGAGTCCGAACTGGCTAACCTTTGTCCGTACCGGCAAGGCGCGCTCGGCGATCCGGCACCATCTGCGTACAATCAACCTGGCCGAATCCACTGAACTGGGGCGACGCCTGCTGGCGCAGGCCCTGAGCGCAATCGATATCGACCCCTTGTTACCCAATGGGCTGATCGAGAAGCTGCTCAATGAATCCAGCGCACGCTCGCTTGAAGAGCTGTATGCCGACATCGGTGTAGGCAAGCGGATGGCGACACTGGTTGCCCGCCATATACGCGGGATGATGGAAAGCGATGCCACTTCGCCGCTCCCGCCGCTCGCCACGGAAAACGGCTCCGGTAAGCTCGATCCGGTTGTTATCTATGGCAACGAAGGTGCTGCAGTGCATCTGGCTCAATGCTGTTTGCCGATTCCTGGCGACGGCATTGCCGGTCAGCTCAAGCGCGATCAGGGCATCACCGTGCATAGCACCGATTGCGATACGGCGAAGCGTCAGCAAACCAAAGAACCAGACCGCTGGATCGAACTGGATTGGGGTGCCGAGCTGAGCCGCCGCTTCGACTGCCGCATCAAGATTCTGGTCGATAATGAAAAAGGCGTGCTGGCCCGCGTGGCCGCAGAAATCGGCGAGTCGGATGCCAACATTACCTATGTCGGCATGGACGATGACCGCGACCATTTGATGAAGCAACTGCGCTTCACGATTCAGGTCGAAGACCGCATCCACCTTGCACGCCTGATACGCAATGTCCGACGCATTCCCGGGGTGGCAAGAATCGTCCGCGAACGCGCATAAGGCGCCTGATACGCCCTTGACCGCGCCTTCGCGCAGCGCACCTGTCCAAGTTTGCTCGGACAGTTGCAGGTCCCGGTTATCAGGCGGTATGTATGCTCTTGTGCATGCGCCGCAATCCCAGCCATACACCTGCCGCGACCAGCGGCACCAGCAATCCGGTCGCGACCTCGGGATTGACCGGGAAGCCGGCGGCTTTCGCAGCCTTGCCGGCATAACTTAGCAAGCCCACCATGTAGTATGAAATCGCCACCACTGACAGTCCTTCCACTGCTTGCTGCAGGCGCAGCTGCTGTGCCGCCCGCGTATTCATAGACTGCAGGATCTGTCGATTCTGGCGCTCTTGCACGATGCCGACGCGGGTACGCAAAAGATCGTTGGTATGAGCGATGCGTTCGGCCAGCGCTTCCTGGCGGCGCGCAATGGCCTGGCAGGTGTTCATGGCCGGCATCAGGCGACGGTCCATGAATTCCCCGATGGTCGGGCTCCCTTCAATCCGGATCTCGCGCAATTCGTCGATACGCGCATTCACCAGGCTGAAGTAAGCCTGCGATGCCGAAAAACGATAGCTGTTGTCGAGAGAAAGCTTTTCGATACGCGCGGCAAGACCGGTAATGTTGCTTAACAATGCCTGTTCGTGATCCGTGTCCGACAACTGATTGCCATTGATGCGGTGGGTGTCCACCATGGCGGCCGTCAGGCTCGCAAGCTCGCCTTCGATCGCATTCAGGACCGGCGTCGCATGGTGAGCGTGGGGCAATCCCAGCAGCGCCATCATCCGGTATGTTTCAATTTCGAGCAGGCGTTGTACCAGTCGTCCCGCCTGCTGTTCATGCAAGCCGACGTCACGCACCACAAAGCGGCTGAAGCCATCGGACTGAATAAGGAAATCGGTCCAGATTTCCCCGCCCTGCAGTACGTGGCTGCCGACCAGCATATTGCCTTCGAACACGTGCCGCAAACCGGCAGCGAAGGTATCCGACGGCCCGCGCGTCTTGTCCAGAACCACATGCGCGGCGACCATGACCTTGCCTTGCAGCCCGGCGAGCCATTGCTGGGGAATATGCTTCAGCGGTGCGCAGTCGAACGCCTCGGAAAGAGACGGCGCATGATGATGATGACGCTCTGCGAAGGTATAGGTGGCAAATTCGGTATGGCATTCCCATTTCAGCCGGAAGCGGCCGAAATCATGAAAGAAATACTTCGCCTCCGCGCCGGGTGCCGTCACGCCGAAGTGCGCGCACAGCGCGATCAGCGTCGCATGCTGCAAGGCGCTATTGGATGCGGCAGTCTCCGCCGGATTGCGGTCATAAACAGCAAGATGGGTCAATACCTCCGGGGCCTCCAGGCGAAGAAACGGGCGCGAATGAATTTCAGCGGCCAGCGGCACCCTTGACCTATGGTTCAGGCTGGAAAACAAAATGGTCATCGTTGGAAGATTTTTAATGAAGATAATTGTTTGTTTGGAGCAATTTTTATACCGGAAGCGAAACATCATCCCATGTCCCGTCACTTTGCGCCATGCGCACCGGTCGCAGGCCGCGCGCCTGCAGGCAGAACGATACGATCAGGGCAGAGGATAACTGACCGCCAGGATGGTCAGTTCATCGATGCCTGAGGGCGTCCTTAACGTCACGCTGTCCCCTTCCCTCGCCTTGGTGAGCGCACGAGCAACCGGCGAAATCCAGCTGATCCGTCCGTTAAGCGGGTCGAGCTCGTCGATTCCCACAATGGTGACCGTGTGTTCTTCGCCCGCGTGATTTTCGTAGGTGACCGTCGCGCCGAAGAAAATCTGATCACTGCCATGGTGCACGCCAGGATTCACTACTTCGGCAATATCGAGGCGTTTGGTAAGAAAGCGGATACGGCGGTCGATCTCCCTCAGACGGCGCTTGCCGTAGATGTAATCGCCATTTTCGGAGCGGTCGCCGTTGGATGCGGCCCATGAAACGATGCGCACCACCTCCGGGCGGTCCACATCGATCAGCCGCAACAACTCTTCCTTCATGCGCCGGTGTCCTTCGGGCGTCATGTAATTTTTGGTACCGGCGGGTATTGCCGGCGTCGCGACGTCGAGGTCGTCTTCGTCGTCGGTTTCTTTGACAAATGCTTTATTCATACAGCTTATTGTAGCCGCCCGGCGGCTATGTTTCGACACCGTCGCGTGTCGAAACCTGTTCACTCCAGCCGAATGCCTGGTCGCTCTGACGAGTATCGGCGGCGATCAGTTCAAGCTTTTTTGCCGGTCAGCACAGTGGGTCGAGCAAAGTAGTATCCCTGAAAGTAGTCGAAACCAAGCTGCATGCACCGCTCGAACTGCTCCAGCGTCTCGACTTTTTCCGCCAGCAGCGTCTTGCCGCTTGTTTTGAACAGGCGAGTCAATCGTGACAAGTGCTCGTCTTCCATGTTGCTGATATCGACCTTGACGACCGGTATCAGCGGCAGCAGTTTTTGCACCGCATCCGAATATTCGACGACATCGTCCAGTGCGAAGCGGTAGCCGGCCTCGGCCAGCTCTTCGACACGGGCTAACAACGATTTTGTCGCTAGCACCGTTTCCAGGATTTCCAGAACGACTTTGTTTTTAGGAAGAAAATGGATGACATCACTGTTGAGCAGGTCAGCATCGACGTTAATGAAACCAAGCTGGCTTCCGATCACATTACTCAGTCCAAGCTGCGCCGTGTGCGCTATCACCGACGCGGTCGCGGCGACATTATCGGTGACATTGGCAGTCCCGGTGTCGGCATCGCGGAACAATAGCTCGTAGGCGACCAATTGATTGTCGCGGCTCAGTATCGGCTGTCGGCCAAGAAAAAAATCGTGGATTGGTAAGGATTGGTAAGCGGTATCGCTGGAAATAAGTTGGGCTTGGTTCGACATGGAAATTTATCCGACGTTGGATCTGCGGGCAGTCGCCAGGACCGCCCCCGTTTGGATAAACCACGCAAACATCAGGCCTGAAACTTATACCTTGCGTGTACCGGTGTGTACCGCGACCGGCGTACCCGTCTCAAGTGTGAACGTTGCGCCTTCGTCGCTTCCCAGCACCTTGACCAGAAATGGCATCAGGTCTCGCAACATCGGTTCAAGAGTCCACGGCGGATTCAGGACAAACATGCCGCTGCTATGCAGCCCGAAACCATCCGGCGTCGGTGCGCTGACCGACAGGGTTACATTCAGCCAGTTATTGCAGGGCAGGCGCTTGAGTTTGTCCGGCATTTGGCGTGCTTCCATTCGCTGCAAGACCGGGTACCAGACCGCATAAGTCCCTGTCGCAAACCGCACTAGCGCGTCGGCAAGTGTATCTTTCACCTTACGATAGTCTTCCTTGACTTCATAAGGCGGATCGATCAGCACCAGCCCGCGGCGCGACGGCGGCGGCAGTATGGACTTCAATCCGCCGAATCCGTCACTTTTCTGAATCATGACGCGCTTGCCGCGCACAGTGCTGCGCTGTCCCTGCGCGGCGGCATGGGATTCGACCTTGCGGAAGTTTTCTTCAAGGATCTTGCTGTCGCTCGGATGCAATTCGAACAAGCGCAGCCTGTCCTGTTCGCGTGCGACCTTGTCGGCGCAATATGGCGAACCGGGGTAGTAGCGCATTTTTCCGCTCGGATTCATGGCTTTGATGATGCCGACGTAATCGGCCAACGGTTCCGGCAAATCCTTGCGGTCCCAGAGCCGGCTGATGCCGGTTTCGTATTCGACATTCTTGGCGGCGTAGCCGGTATCAAGAGCATAGACGCCTGCACCGGCATGCGTGTCCACATACATGTAAGGCGTGTCTTTCTGGCCGAGATAGCGCAGCAACTGGATGAGCACGACGTGTTTCAGCACGTCCGCATGATTGCCCGCGTGAAAGGCGTGGCGATAACTCAGCATGGGAGATTCCTGCGGTGAGGATGGGAAAGGGTCGACATTTTACAGTAGCGCGTTATAAAGCCTTGGAATCGTCATGGTGACAGATACAGTCGCTGCTGGCCGCCGCGCTTTGCAGATTTTGCAGAATGCCGCATTGCTTCGCGCTCATGTGGGTATGGCATGCATTGCGCAGCGTCTGCAACTGTTTCTGGAGACGCTGCAATGAGGCAATCTGGAGCGCGGTCTGTTGCAAATGCCGATCCAGCATAGCATTGATGTCATCACACGCCAGTTCCGGTTTGGCCTGAAAGTGCTGCAGCGTACGAATATCGTCGAGCGACATGCCCAGCGAACGGCAATGCCTGATAAACAACAAGCGCTCGGCGTCCTGCTCGCCGTACTGACGATAATTGCCTTCACTGCGCGGAGGCGTCGGCAATAGGCCTTCGCGCTCGTAGTAGCGGATAGTTTCAACCTCACAGTCGGTGCGTTTTGCCAGTTCGCCAATCTTCATCATTTTCTCCACATCACATCTTGACCCTATAGTAGCTATAGGGTCATTAATAGGCAAACCTATTTGGAGGAATCCCGTCATATATGCGTTCGGCAATGTGGCGGCCATGCTGGCAGCCGCAGGTGTGTTCGGCACCAATAGCGGCTGGCCGGACTGGCTGGTAGCGGGCTTGATGGGTGTGCTCGCACTGAATGCAGGCGTTTCAGTGACGCGCCACGCTCGCGAAGAACTGGCCGTGGCCCGGACACCGATGCATCATCATGGCCACTCTCATGAAGACCGTACTTCCAAAATAAAAAGCCGCACCCGAAGGTGCGGCTTTTTTATGCAGCGTATTACACGCGCATATCCCTGCTTATCAGTGGAACTGCTCTTCTTCGGTCGAACCGGTCAGAGCCTTGACGGAAGATGTGCCGCCCTGGATCACGGTAGTGACTTCGTCGAAGTAGCCGGCGCCGACTTCCTGCTGGTGCGACACGAAGGTGTAGCCCTTATCGCGCGCAGCAAACTCCTGCTCCTGCACCATGTTCACGTAGTGCTTCATGCCTTCGCCGCGTGCGTAAGCGTGTGCGAACTGGAAGGTGTTGAACCAGTTGATATGGATGCCGGCCAGTGTGATGAACTGATACTTGTAGCCGAGTTCGGACAGCTTTTCCTGGAATTCGGCGATGGACTTGTCGTCGAGGTTCTTCTTCCAGTTGAACGACGGCGAGCAGTTGTACGACAACAGCTTGCCAGGGCACTTGGCGTGGACAGCCTGAGCGAATTCACGGGCAAAGCCGAGGTCCGGCGTGCCGGTTTCGCACCATACCAGGTCAGCGAACGGAGCGTAAGCGACGCCGCGGCTGATAGCCTGTTCCAGGCCGTTCTTGACGCGATAGAAGCCTTCGTTTGTACGCTCGCCGGTCAGGAAAGGCTTGTCGTTGGCGTCGTGATCGGAAGTGATCAGGTTGGCTGCTTCTGCATCGGTACGAGCCAGCACGATGGTCGGCACACCCATGACGTCTGCAGCGAAGCGGGCAGCGGTCAGCTTCTCGATTGCTTCCTGTGTCGGAACCAGCACCTTGCCGCCCATGTGGCCGCACTTCTTCACCGCGGCCAGCTGGTCTTCAAAGTGAACGCCGGCAGCGCCGGAAGCGATCATGTTCTTCATCAGTTCGAAGGCATTCAGCACGCCGCCGAAACCGGCTTCAGCGTCAGCAACGATAGGCAGGAAAAAGTCGACGAAACCTTCATCGCCCGGGTTGATGCCGCGCGACCACTGGATCTCGTCGGCGCGCTTGAATGTGTTGTTGATGCGGCGAACCATGGTCGGCACCGAGTCGTATGCATACAGCGACTGGTCGGGGTACATGGTTTCGGAAGTGTTGCCGTCGGCGGCGACTTGCCAGCCTGACAGGTACACGGCTTCGAGGCCGGCTTTGGCCTGCTGCATCGCTTGTCCGGCAGTGATCGCGCCGAAGGCGTTGACATAGCCTTTCTTTGCGCCGCCGTTGATTTTCGCCCACAGCTTCTCAGCACCGTTCTTTGCCAGGGTATGTTCGATATGCTGCGAGCCACGCAGACGGACTACGTCTTCCGCCGTGTAGTTGCGCGTAACGCCTTTCCAGCGCGGGTTCTCAGCCCAATCTTTTTCCAATGCTTGAATTTGCTGTTCGCGAGATGCCATGGTCATTCTCCTGTGTGATGCGGGGTAAAAAGAAAAGAAAACTCAATGGGGAAATAATAGGCGCTTTTTTGCGGGGCAACAAGGTCTTATATAAGACATATAACCAAATAAATTCTTTTATTTTTCAATTACTTAATTTCTTCATTTTGCGATGTGAAACATTTTTTCTTAGAATGAAAAATTATATTGATGCTTCGCGTCGTGATTTTTCACAATACAAAATATACTTTTCGAATGATGAAAAATTCGTTAAATAGCGCTCTTCATTCCTGCACGCTGCGACCGCATTGGCTCGCAAGTGTTCAAGAAATTGCGGGAAAAATGCATCTTTGCTCAGTCCGACCAAGCTTTCACGCAACAAGCTTTGTGAACGTCAAGCCGATCCGCTTTGTCAGAACGGTACGAATCATTAGAGATTGATGAGAGCTTAGCCGCCGTGAACAAAGGAATTACCTATGCACTTCTGGCAGCCGTACTATTCGGCATCAGTACACCGTTCGCCAAAGTACTTGCCGGAGAATATGAACCGGTGCTGCTCGCAGGCCTGTTGTATGCGGGGAGTGGAATCGGCTTGTCTGCCTGGCTGGTATTGCGCAAGGCCATTGCGAAGCCGGGCAATTCCGTCTCCCGGCTTGGCATTCCGGATTTTCCCTGGTTGGCTGGCGCGATACTGTCGGGCGGCGTACTAGCTCCGGTGTTGATGATGAGCGGTCTCAGCCATGCAAGCGCGTCCTCGTCATCCCTGCTGCTCAATATGGAAGGCGTATTGACCGCGTTATTAGCGTGGTTTGTGTTTCGTGAACAATTCGATCGCCGCATCTTCCTCGGAATGATGTTGATCATTGCCGGCGGTGTGCTGCTTTCCTGGCAATCGGACCCAATGCTCGGCCAAGTTCATGAATCATGGGGCGCGTTGGCCGTGGTGGCGGCATGCCTTTGCTGGGCAATCGATAACAATCTGACCCGAAAGGTATCGACCGGCGACGCTGTGCAGATCGCAGCGCTGAAGGGCTTGGTGTCCGGCGCGGTAAACCTGTCCTTTGCGCTGCTCTGGCTGGGCGCTCCCGTGCCCGCATGGAAGAGCGTCGCATCCGCCGGAATACTTGGCTTCGGTGGCTATGGGCTCAGCCTCGTGTTGTTTGTGCTGGCGTTGCGCCATCTGGGGACTGCACGTACGGGAGCGTATTTTTCTGCTGCGCCTTTCGTCGGCGCAGCGGTCTCACTGCTTGTGCTGGGAGAGCAACCCGACCGCATATTCTGGTTCGCCGCAGCCCTGATGGGATGCGGCATATGGTTGCATATCACCGAGTCGCACGACCATCTGCATCGGCACGACCATATGGAGCACGCACACACGCATACCCACGACGCTCATCATCAGCATGCACATGATTTCGCATGGGACGGCAAAGAGCCGCATTCCCATTCGCATGTCCATCAGCCGATGGAACATGCTCACCCGCACTTTCCGGATATTCATCACCGGCACACACACTAAAAGAGACGACGCCGGCCTTACTTAGTCGAGTTTTTCCTTAGAAACGAGTACGCCGTCAGCATCCGCATAAATCCAGTCACCTGGATGGATAGCCACACCGGCGATCGATACGCTCAGGTCGCGATCACCTACCCCCTTGCGCACGCTGCGCTGCGGATGCGTGGCCAATGCGCGTACGCCGATGTCACAGGCATTGATCTCTTCCGAATCGCGTATGCATCCGTTCACGATGATGCCGGCCCATCCATTCTTTTCGGCCAGCACGCCAAGGTTGCCACCGACCAGCGCGCAACGCAAACTCCCGCCGCCATCGATTACCAATACATGACCATTACCCGGCGTTTCCAGTGTCGAGCGTACCAGTACGTTATCTTCAAATACCTTAAGCGTGGTTGCCGGTCCCGCAAAAGACAGTTGCATGCCGAACTTCTGGAATATCGGAGGCAGCACGGCCAGCGTGCCGTTCCCCAGTTTGTCTTCATTCGCGTCGCAGATATCGCATGTGGCAAAAGTCATTGTCTCTCCTGTCGATAAAAAAATAGCTAACAGGATGCGATTGTAAGCGAGGATTAAAACAGCCGACTCAAGCGGCAGACCCGCCTGCCCTTCGGACAGGATCCGGTCCGGATGCACATCCTCACATATCTACTATGCAGCCGCCTGGCCTGCAATTTTGCTTGCGGTGCTGGTCCCGACGCGCACAGCTGTCAGGAGGGCCAGACATTGGAATATGCCGATACCAATGAACACCCAGGCAGGATGGGAGTCGTCCATCATCGCGCCGAACAGCAGTGGTGCCAGCGCCAAGCCGATGTCAATGCCCGAATAGACAACGCCATAGACACGGCCGGTCGCATTCTTTGGTGCAGCGGCACGAATCAGCAGATCGCGCGACGGTCCCGCGATACCCGAACCCAAACCGACCGCCCCCATCAGTATCACGGCAACCGCGGGCGGTACGGCACCGCTGGCAATGACGAACGCAAACACTCCGGAAGCGGTAAACCCCATTGCAATCGTTCGCTCATGCCGGCTGGTTCTTGCTGCAAGGAAGCCACCCCATACCATTCCAGCAGCAGAAGCGAGCATGAACACGGTATAGCCGGCGGTCGCGGATGCGAGCGTCATGCCGTAGAGTTGGCGCAGACTGGCGGTTGAAAAACTTTGCACGCCGCCGAGCGCCATCGCGGTAATGAAAAAGAACAGAAAGCACATCCAGACAGCAGGCAGGCGCATGAACCCCAATGCACTGCCCTCCTTTGCCGGCTGCTTGTCATTCAATGGAGCAGCCGGTTGCGGACGGCCCGTGTCAAGCAAGTCGCGATAGAAGAACAGAAGCGCCAGGACGGCAAACGGAATACAGGCTGCCGCTGCCAGCGCAGTACGCCAACCGAACCAGCCGGCCAATGGCATCAGAAATACCGGTGCGGCAACCCAACCCAGATTGCCGCACACGCCATGTACCGAGAATGCATGGCCCAGGCGCGCCGGAGACACGCGCTTGTTCAGCAAGGTAAAACATGCAGGATGGAATACGCTGTTACCCAGCCCTGCGAGCATCGAGCCGATCATGAGCACTGCATAGCTGGGGGCGGCTGCCAGCACCATCGCCGACACGCCTAGACAGCCGATGCCGAAAAACAGCACGCTGCGGGCTCCGGCCTTGTCGACCACGAATCCTGACAAGGCCTGCCCTATGCCCGAGATGACAAAGAACATTGTCATCAGAAAGCCGAGTTCGGCATAGGACAGCCCGAAGGCCTCTTTCAGCCAGGGAAACAAGGGAACGAGAATCAGATGAAAGAAATGCGATACCCCATGGGCAAGGCCTTCAAGACTGATGACGTGCGCATCCTGGCCCAGGCTGGGTGTAACGGTGGCGGAGGTCATGGCGTATTCGCAATGTCGAGATGAAAAACAGTTTAAGCAAATCCATCCCGTCTGATTTAAGATAAATGGACAATCTTTGTCGAAATTCCGACAACCTGTTTTTTTGGGGGAATTCACCATGCCCATCCAGCCGATTACCCACACTCGCCTGCACCTGGCCGGAATTGCGCCCACACCGGCGCGACCTGTACGCATGGTGGCACGCGACCTCAATGCGTCCGAACTGCTTGCCGCGCACTCGCATGCCTGGGGACAGGTGACCTATGCGCTGGACGGGGTAGTGCGCGTCACGGTCGGCAACAGCACCTGGATCGTACCGCCGCAGCGTGCGATATGGATACCGCCCGCGGCAGTCCATGAAGTCGCCACGCTGGAAAAAGCGCGCCTGCGCGCCTTGTACGTCGACGCGGCATCGGCGCCGTTTCGCGGCGACGAATGCGAAGTGCTGACCGTGTCATCCCTGCTGCGTGAACTGGTGGTTGCACTGACGCAGGCCGATGCAGACAGCGAGCGGGAAGCGATGATTTCGGCACTGATGCTTAATGAACTGCCACGGCTGTCAACGCAACCGATCCGCGTTGCCCTGCCGGACGATAAACGCCTCAAGGCGTTGTGCGAAACCCTGATTGCCGACCCGGCGTCGCAACTCACCCTTGAGGACTGGGCACACAAAGTCGGCGCATCCAGCCGTACGCTGGCGCGTCTGTTCGAACGCGAACTGGGCATGCGCTTCGGACAGTGGCGACAACAGGTCAGGCTGGCCCATGCAGCGCCACTGATTGCGCGCGGCATGCCGCTATCGCAGGTGGCTTCCGAACTAGGCTATGCGAGCCAATCGGCGTTTTCGGCGATGTTTCGCAAGACGTTTGGAGAATCGCCAAGCACCTTCTTCGCTCAGGTCGAGAAATAAAAAACCCGGAGCAGTTTCCTGCATCCGGGTTTTGTCATCCGCTATATCGAGGCGACATAAACACTCAGGCAACCGTCTCCGTGCCCTTTTCGAATACCAGTTCGCTGCCGCCTACCGATACGACGATCGTATCCTTGGGCCCGAAGCGGCCTTCGAGAATACGCTTGGATAGCGGATTTTCGATTTCCTGCTGTATCGCGCGCTTCAATGGCCGTGCACCGTACACGGGATCAAAGCCGGCTTCGGCGATCTTCTGCAGAGCCGCATCGGACATCTGCAGGCCAATGTCCATCTTCGCCAACCGTTGCTCCAGCACCTTAAGCTGTATGCGCGCAATCGAGCCGATATTCTTGGCATCGAGCGCATGGAACACCACCAGCTCGTCGATACGGTTGACGAACTCGGGACGGAAATGGGTTTTCACTTCGGCCATGACCGCCAGCTTCACCAGCGCGGGATCGCTGTCTTCCATCGACTGGATCTTGTACGATCCAAGATTCGATGTCATCACGATGACCGTGTTCTTGAAGTCGACCGTACGTCCCTGCCCGTCCGTCATGCGTCCATCGTCCAGCACCTGCAGCAGCACATTGAACACATCGGAATGCGCCTTCTCGATCTCGTCGAGAAGAATCACGCTGTATGGCTTGCGGCGCACTGCTTCGGTCAGGTAGCCGCCTTCTTCATATCCGACGTAGCCGGGCGGCGCACCGATCAGGCGCGCGACCGAATGCTTTTCCATGAACTCGCTCATGTCGATGCGAACCAGTGCTTCCTCGGTATCGAACAGGAAGGATGCAAGCGCCTTGCACAATTCGGTCTTGCCGACCCCTGTCGGGCCGAGGAACATGAAGGACCCATAAGGCCGGTTCGGATCCGACAAGCCGGCACGGGAGCGACGGATCGCGTCGGACACGGCGACGATGGCTTCATGCTGGCCGACTACACGCTTGTGCAACTCGTCTTCCATGTGCAGCAGCTTATCGCGCTCGCCCTGCATCATCTTCGACACGGGGATGCCGGTGGCCCGCGAAACCACTTCCGCGATTTCTTCCGCGCCGACCTGGGTTCGCAACAGCTTGCGCTCCGCTTTTTCCTGCTCGCCGGTATCGGCCTGCTTCAGCTGCGCTTCCAACTGAGGCAGTTTGCCGTACTGCAGTTCGGACATCTTTTGCCAGTCGCCTTTGCGCTTGGCCTCTTCCATCTGCAGTTTGGCCTTTTCAATTTCTTCCTTGATCTGCTGGCTGCCTTGCACCGCGGACTTCTCCGCCTTCCAGACTTCATCGAGATCGGCATACTCGCGTTCGAGCTTGAGGATTTCTTCCTCGAGCAGGTTAAGTCGTTTTTGCGAAGCCTCGTCGGTTTCGCGCCGCACTGCTTCGCGCTCGATCTTCAGTTGAATCAGACGACGGTCGAGCTTATCCATGACCTCGGGCTTGGAATCGATCTCGATCTTGATCTTGGAAGCCGCTTCGTCGATCAGGTCGATCGCCTTGTCGGGCAGGAAGCGGTCGGTGATGTAGCGATGCGACAGCTCTGCAGCCGCGACGATTGCCGGGTCGGTGATGTCGACGCCATGGTGCACTTCATACTTTTCCTGAAGGCCGCGCAGGATCGCGATGGTCGCTTCGACACTTGGTTCGTCGACCAGAATTTTCTGGAAACGGCGTTCGAGCGCGGCATCCTTCTCGATGTATTTGCGGTATTCGTCCAGCGTAGTCGCACCGACGCAATGCAGTTCGCCACGCGCAAGCGCCGGCTTGAGCATATTGCCGGCATCGATTGCGCCTTCCGCCCTGCCCGCGCCCACCATGGTGTGCAGCTCGTCGATGAAGACGATGGTCTGGCCTTCGTCCTGCGCGATTTCCTTCAGGACGGCTTTCAGCCTTTCCTCGAATTCGCCACGGTATTTCGCTCCGGCCAGCAAGGCCGCCATATCCAGCGAGAGCACGCGTTTGGATTTCAGGCTGTCGGGCACTTCGCCATTGATGATGCGCTGGGCAAGACCTTCGACGATCGCCGTCTTGCCGACGCCTGGCTCGCCGATCAGGACGGGATTATTTTTGGAACGGCGCTGCAATACCTGAATCGCGCGACGGATCTCATCGTCGCGGCCGATCACCGGATCGAGCTTGCCAGCGCGGGCACGTTCGGTCAGGTCCAGCGTGTATTTTTTGAGCGCTTCGCGCTGGCCTTCGGCATCGGCGGAGCTGACCTTAGCGCCGCCGCGCACGGCCGTGATCGCTGCTTCCAGTGCCTTGCGAGTCAGTCCCTGTTCACGCGCAAGGCGACCGGCTTCCGATTTGTCCTCAGTCAGCGCCAGCAATACCATTTCGCTGGCAATAAACTGGTCACTGCGGTTTTGCGCTTCCTTGTCGGCAAGGTTCAACAAGGCTACTGATTCGCGGCCGATCTGTACCTCGCCGCCATGGCCGGATACCTTGGGCAGACGCGCTAGAGCATTCTTAAGGCTGGCGGACAAGCCATTGACGTTGACGCCCGCGCGTTGCAGCAGCGAACGCGCGCTGCCGTCGTCCTGATTGATCAGGGCATTAAGGATATGCGCCGGCTCGATGTATTGGTTATCATTGCCGACGGCCTGACTTTGGGCATCGGAAAGAGCCTCTTGCAATTTTGTTGTCAGTTTGTCGAGACGCATGAGAATGTTCTCCAGAAATTCACTCTGCTAACAACATAGGGGCGCGCCATCACATTTCAAGAAAGGATTCTTGATCCCAGCCGGCTCGGGATCGGGACGCAATGGATCTGCATCAACTTCAGGTAATTTATCAGGCTGAGGAAGACCGCCTGTTATTCCGGGCTTCGTTCAAATCGGATAGCGGCTTGCATGAATTGCGCGCATGGCTCACGCGCCGGCTTCTGACAGTGCTATGGCCGGCAATCCGAAACGCGTTGGAAACCCAGGTAAAACTCGACAAACCGCAAGCGGCTCACGCCAGCGCCGATATCGTCGGGATGGAGCACCAGGTGTCGGTAGAGCATATTCGCGACAGCGGCAGCTTTAATAATGCTTATGAAGCGGACATTACTGACTACCCCTTGGGAGAGACGCCGTTGCTGATTACTACCGTCAACTTTTCCCAGTTACCGGACGAGCCTATCCGCATCAACATGACACCCGCCAACGGCACTGGTTTCGAAGTGGCATTCACGCTGGTCGTGCTGCACGGGCTTTGCTCCTTGCTGAAGGATGCCGTCAATACCGCAGAATGGGACTTGGTGCTGGAGATGCCCGGCGAAGCGAAAGACAATACCGGGCCGCGGGTATTTAACTAACTGGTCATGCCGCGATAGGCGGCAAATCCAGCGATACAACAGCTAACGGAGCCGACAAGGTGCAGCGCAGTATGGCCGAGTGCCCATCCATAGTCACCGCGTTGCAGTAGCGCCATCGATTCAGCGGAAAAGGTGGAAAAGGTTGTCAGGCCACCCAGAAATCCGGTTACCGCGAACAAGCGCCACTCGGGAGCAATATGCGGATTGCTGGTGAAAAAACCCACTGCGAGACCGATCAGGCAGCCACCTCCCAGATTCGCCACCAGTGTTCCAAACGGCAATTGCGAATGACTTGCATTGAGCCACAACCCGACCCCCCATCGCAACCAGGCGCCGATCGCCGCGCCCAGTCCGACCGCCAGCCAACTCATGCAGTGTTGCCCGCATTGCCGGAGCGAATACCCCATTTTTCAAGCGCGCGATCATCGGTGACACGGGCGTCAACCCAACGCGCGCCGTCCGGCGTCTGTTCCTTTTTCCAGAACGGCGCTTCGGTCTTGAGGTAATCCATGACGAATTCGCATGCGGCGAATGCTTCGCCACGATGTGCCGAGGTGACTGCGACCAGCACGATCTGCTCCAGAGGTTCGAGCGGGCCGACGCGGTGGATGACCAGCGCATCCATGATGTTCCAGCGCTTCCGCGCCTGCGCCACGATGTCTTCCAGCGCTTTTTCCGTCATGCCCGGATAGTGCTCGAGTTCCATTTCGCTGACATTGGAACCGTCGTTCATGTCGCGTACGGTACCGACAAACGAAACGACCGCACCGACCTGCGCCTGACCCGCACGCAGTGCAGCGACTTCATGCGACAGGTCGAAATCCTCGGTTTGCACACGGACCGACATGGTTTTCCTAGCCTCCCGTGACCGGTGGGAAAAAGGCGACTTCGCCGCCTTCGCTGATGCGGGTCTCGGCCCCCGTCATCTGCTGATTGAACGCCATGCGCAAGGCGCGATTGTCGGCCAGCGCTTCCGCCCACGCTCCGCCGCGCTGCTGCAGCAATACCCTGACGTCTCCCACCGTCTGTACTTCTGCCGGCACGATGAGCGTTTCGCGACTGCTGCCCACGGCCTCGCGGACACTGGCAAAAAATCTAAGCTCGATATTCATCTTCGTTTCAACCTTGGTAGAGCAATTCGCTGAAAGGAATGAAGCGCACGATATCACCCTTGCCTATCGTCTGGCCCGGCGGATTGTCGATCAAGCCATCACCCCAGACCGTAGAAGTCAGTACTGCCGAACTTTGATTCGGAAACAGGTCCAGTCCGCCTGCCTCATTGATGCGGGCACGCAAGAACTCGTTGCGACGGTCCGCCTTGGGCCATGCAAAATCGGCACGCATGGAAAAGGTACGCGGTGTCACAGTGGCCACGCCCTGGAGCCGCAGCAGGAAAGGCCGCACGAACAGCAGGAAGGTGACGAAGCTCGATACCGGATTCCCCGGCAACCCAAGAAAATATGCTGTGCCGCCGGTGTCGCGCCTGACTTCGCCAAATGCCAGCGGTTTGCCCGGCTTGATGGCGATCTGCCACATGTTCAGCCGGCCTTCCGCTTCCACGGCCGGCTTGATATGGTCTTCCTCGCCCACCGACACACCACCGGACGTGATGATCAGATCGTGATCTGCCGCCGCCCTGCGCAGCGTATCGCGAGTAGCTTCCAGTGAGTCGGGGACTATGCCGTAATCGGTGATATCACAACCCAGGTTTTCAAGCAGCCCGCGCAGGGTAAAACGATTGGAGTTATAGATGGCGCCTGGCTTGAGCGGTTCGCCCGGCATCGCCAATTCGTCACCGGTAAAGAAGACCGCAACGCGCGGCTTGCGGAGCACCGGAACGGTGGCGAGACCCACGGATGCCGCCAGTCCGAGTTCCTGCGCGCGTAGCCTGGTGCCTGCCGCAAGAATCACACTGCCGGCCTGGATATCTTCGCCGGTGCGGCGTATCCATTCACCTGGCTCGGGCGCATGATTCACCTGCACCATGTCGGTACCGGAGACCGCTTCGCATTGTTCCTGCATGACCACCGCATCGGCGCCTTCCGGAATCATCGCTCCGGTAAAGATGCGTGCGGCGGTTCCTGGCTGCAATGGCTGACCGACCTGGCCGGCCGGGATCCGTTGCGAAACACGCAGCGTTGCAGGGCCGCCGGCACAATCAGCGCTGCGGACTGCGTAGCCGTCCATCTGCGTGTTGTCCATCGGCGGGACATTGAGTTGAGAGGTCTGGGGCGCCGCAAGAATACGGCCGTTGGCTTCCAGCGTGCCCAGCGTCTCGATGTCCTGAATCGGACGCGCGGCAGCAAGAAGGAATTCCAGCGCCTCGGCGGCGCTCAGCATGGGTTTCTTTTCAGTCATGCTTGTATTTTAGGTTATCCAGCGCATCCGGACCGAATGCGAAGCTTTGCTCACAAGCCTGTGCGTTCGGCGATATAAGCTTTCATCTTCTCGACGTTGGCCGGCATGACATCAAATCGCTGCGGCAAAGCCTCGATGTTTTCAAAACCGGCAGGACGCTCGGCGTCGCGTCCTAGTGCTTCACGGATAGTCTCATTGAATTTGGCCGGCAAGGCTGTCTCCAGCACGATCATCGGTATACCCGGAGTCAGATATTCGCGGGCCACCTTGACGCCGTCAGCCGTATGCGTGTCGATGGTGACGCCATGCTTTTCCTGCACATCGCGAATCGTGGCGACACGGTCGTCGTGCACGGATTTGCCCGACTGAAAGCCATAACGCGCGACCTTCTCGAATTCATTGCCATCGCTGCCGGGCTTGCCGGACAGGTCGAAGCCGCCATCGGTCTCGACCTTCTTGAACAAGGCGCGCACGCGATCGGCATCGCCGTCGAGCAGATCGTAGACGAAACGCTCGAAGTTGGACGCCTTGCTGATGTCCATGCTGGGACTGGTCGTGTGATACGTCTCGGACGACTTGCGCACGCGATAGACGCCGGTACGGAAGAATTCGTCGAGCACGTCGTTCTCGTTGGTGGCGGCAACCAGTTTGTCGATCGGGACTCCCATCATGCGGGCGATATGGCCGGCGCAGATATTGCCGAAATTGCCTGAAGGGACGGTGAACGTCACCTTCTGGTTATTACTTGTCGTTGCGCTGAGATAGCCACGGATGTAATACACCACCTGCGCGACCACGCGCGCCCAGTTGATCGAGTTGACCGTGCCGATCTTTTGGCGGGCCTTGAACTCCAGATCATTGGACACGGCCTTGACCATGTCCTGGCAATCGTCGAATACGCCTTCGACAGCAATATTGAAGATATTCGGATCTTGCAGGCTGAACATCTGTGCGGTCTGGAACGCGCTCATCTTCTTGTGCGGCGATAGCATGAAAACGCGGATGCCCTTCTTGCCGCGCATTGCATATTCGGCCGCACTGCCGGTATCGCCGGAGGTCGCGCCGAAAATGTTCAACTCCGCACCCTGTCGCGCCAGCGTGTACTCGAACAGATTGCCGAGCAATTGCATTGCCATATCCTTGAACGCCAGCGTCGGCCCGTTGGACAGCGCCTGCAACATCAGCTTGCTGCCATTCTTTTCTTCGAGCGTGCATAAGGGCGTGATTTGAGCCGCGTCTTCGCCCACGCGCGCGTTGCGGTACACGTCGGGAGTGTAGGTTTTGTGCGTGAGCGCCTTCAGATCGGCTTCGGGAATATCGGTCGCAAACTTTTTCAGCACTTCGAATGCGAGGTCGGCATAGGACAGTTTGCGCCAGGCATCGAGTTCGGCTCCACTGATTTTCGGATACTCGGCCGGCAGATAAAGGCCGCCATCGGGCGCCAGGCCGCCAAGCAGGATTTGGGAAAAGGATTGCGCCGGCGACTGACCGCGGGTGGAAACGTAGTGCATAAGCTGTTGAAAGTTTGGTAAGTGGATGGCGCGCCGCAACTTGTGTCAGCACCACGCCTGCACCCGCCATTATAACTGCCGTCCGTCGCCTGGCCGCATTTCTGTCAGGCGACGTGATACAGCTTTTCCGGCGCCTCCACATGGGTGAGCATGTCGTTGACCAGTTCCTTCAGCCCAATTTCAGCTTTCCATCCCCAATCTGCGCGCGCATAGCTGTCGTCAAGACTGTGCGGCCAGGAATCCGCGATGCTCTGGCGATGATCAGGTTGATAATCAATCTGGAATCCGGGCAACTGTCGCCGGATTTCATCGGCGAGCTCATGCGGGTTAAAGCTCAGTCCCGCAACGTTATACGAAGACCGAATCCGAACCTGTGCCGCAGGTGCGTCCATCAACTGGATCGTGGAGCGGATTGCATCCGGCATGTAAATCATCGGCAGCGTGGTCTCCGGACCGAGGTAACAGACATAGCGCTCACCGCTCCGGGCCGCATGAAAGATTGCTATCGCGTAGTCGGTAGTCCCTCCGCCTGGCGGCGATTTGTGGCTGATGATGCCGGGATAGCGAATGCTGCGCACATCGACACCAAACCTGGAAAAATAGTATTCGCACAAGCGCTCGCCGGCCTGCTTGCTGATGCCGTAGATCGTTGTCGGATCCATCACGGCCAGCTGGGGCGTATCGATTGCGGGGGTATGCGGGCCGAATGCGGCAATCGACGAAGGCCAGAATACCTTCAGCGGTTTGCCGGCGGCTCCCCGTTCGCGTGCCAGTTCCAGTACATTGAGCAGGCCGTTCATGTTGAGGGTCCATGCCTTGAGCGGCGCCTGTTCGCCGGTGACCGACAGCAATGCGGCCAGTTGGTAGAGCTGAGTGACCCCATGCGCTTCCACGACAGCGGCAACGCGACTGGCGTCCAGTACATCGACCGTTTCATATTGCATGGCGCCGAACAGGCTGCGCGGACCGATATCGGCAGCGATCACATTTTTTGCACCATGCTGCAGCGACAGCGCGTCCACCAGTTCGCTGCCGATCTGCCCGTTGGCGCCGATGACGAGAATACGTTCCATTGCCGTGCTCCTTCAATTCTTCAAGATACCGAGTTCCTGACCGGCCTGACGGAACGCAACCAGTGCACGATCAAGTTGTTCGCGTGTATGTGCGGCCGAAAGCTGCACACGTACCCGCGCCTGGCCCATGGGTACAACCGGATAAAAGAAGCCGGTGACCAGCACGCCGAGTTCGTAGAGGCGCTGAGCAAATTTCTGCGCCAGAGGTGCGTCGAACAGCATGACCGGCACGACCGGGTGCGTCCCCGGCTTGACGGTAAATCCAAGTTCGCTGATGGCCGCGCGAAAGTACGCCGTGTTCTCGTGCAGTCGGTCGCGCAATTCGGTCGACGCAGACAAGCGTTCAAGCACCGCCAGCGATGCGCCGGCAATGGAAGGCGCGAGCGTGTTGGAGAACAGGTAAGGACGGGATTTCTGGCGCAGGGTCTGGATCACTTCCTTGCGTCCTGACGTAAAACCGCCCATCGCGCCGCCGAGCGCTTTTCCGAGGGTGCCAGTGATGATGTCGATCTTGCCCATCACCCCGTGATGTTCATGCGTGCCGCGCCCGGTCTTGCCCATGAATCCGGAAGCATGGCATTCGTCGATCATGACCAGCGCATCATGGCGTTCGGCAAGCTCACAGATTTTGTCAAGCTGGGCGATAGTGCCGTCCATGGAAAACACGCCATCGGTGACGATGATCCGGTGGCGCTTGTCGGCAGCTGCAAGCAGTTGCGCTTCCAGGTCGGCCATGTCGTTGTGCTGATACCGATAGCGGGCGGCCTTGCAAAGGCGTATGCCGTCGATGATGGAAGCATGGTTCAGGGAATCGGAAATGATGGCATCGTTCTCGTCGAACAAGGGTTCGAAGACGCCGCCGTTTGCATCGAACGCTGCTGCATAGAGAATCGTATCTTCGGTTCCCAGGAAGGCGGACAAGGCTTGCTCAAGCTGCTTGTGCACGGTTTGCGTGCCGCAGATAAAACGCACCGAAGACAGGCCATAGCCGTATTTTTCCGTTGCTTCGATGGAAGCGCGCACCATTGCTTCGTCGCCGGATAAACCCAGGTAATTATTTGCACAGAGATTGATCAGGCTGCGGCCGTCGTCGCAGACCACCTCCGCTCCCTGGCGGGATGCTATTACGCGTTCCGGTTTGAACAGACCCTGCTCGCGCAACGTATCCAATCCTTGGGCCAGCCTTGCATAAAAATCCGTTTGTGCTTTGCCATCCGCCATGCCAGTCCCCTCGTCTTGTTCCAGAATTGATCATTCAGGCAACATTTTCGCTATCAATGCCGCCATCCCTCTGCTACGATGGAGTTCACCGTAACAGCATAAATTCGATATTTAGAACATAAGTTCAATATATCGAATATTAGCCAAGCCCATTTAACAACGCAAGAGATGCAATGAAAAATATCGCCGCGCCCGGAGCCCCACCTGAGGTTGGAGCGACGCTGCAAAAAATCCGTCTCAAAAGAGGTTTGACATTGGATGACCTGTCGCGTGCTGCAGGCGTGTCCAAGTCCATGCTTTCCCAAATAGAAAGGGAAAAAGCCAATCCCACCATTGCAGTCGCATGGCGTCTCGCGAATGCGCTTGGAATTGGCATAGAGGAATTGCTTGCCACCAATGCCCATGAGGCCGAGGCGATCCATGTGCTGGAACCCCACGAAACACCTACCTTGCCCGGCCATCACTCGGGTTATGTGTTGCGCATACTCGGGCCCATGGACCTTGCAGGCAAATTCGAATGGTATGAATTGACGCTGGCGGCGAACGGCGCCCTGAAGTCAAACCCGCACGATCCGGGGACGATGGAACATCTGACCGTAATAACGGGAAATCTCGAGGTGGAAGTCGACGGGGTGGTAAAGACGCTGAAGACGGGCGGCACGGCCCGATATGCGGCGGACAAGCCACATGCGATTCGCAATACGGGCATGGAGGAAGCGAAAGCGGTGATGGTTGTCATTCATCGCTAACGCTGTCCGGTCCACCTTTTCCGGAATGACTGATCATCAATCGGACAAACCGACAAGGTAAAAACAAAAAGGGCGCCGCTTCGCGACGCCCTTCCCAGGCAAAAACTCCTGTATCGGCGTTCGCCGATCAGCTCAACTGCTCAAGACGGATCTTGGTTACGTTACCGACGATAGTCGGCAGAGCTTCTATTTTCGCGATCGCCGCTTCGACGTTCTTCTCCTGCGTCTGGTGCGTCAGCATGATGATATCCGCCTTGGTTTCTCCTTCAGCCGGCTCTTTCTGCAGCATGGCATCGATGGAAATCGTGGAATCCGCAAGGATGCGCGTAATGTCCGCGAGCACGCCCGGACGGTCCGCAACCTGCATGCGCAGATAGTAGCTGGTCGTCACTTCGGACATCGGCAGAATGGGCGTGTCGTTCATCGCATCGGGCTGGAAGGCCAGATGCGGCACCCGATGCTCCGGATCAGCGGTAGCAAGGCGAGTGATATCCACCAGGTCTGCAATCACGGCCGATGCGGTCGGTTCCGAGCCCGCGCCCTTGCCGTAGTACAGCGTTGCACCAACGGCATCGCCGTGTACCAGCACCGCGTTCATCGCACCCTCGACATTGGCGATCAGGCGCTTGGCCGGGATCAGGGTCGGATGGACGCGCAGTTCAATACCCTTGGGTGTGCGCTTGGCGATGCCGAGAAGCTTGATCCGGTAACCGAGCTGTTCGGCGTACTGGATGTCGGTAGCCTGCAACTTAGTGATGCCTTCGACGTATGCCTTGTCGAACTGCACCGGAATGCCAAAGGCAATCGCGGACATGATGGTTGCCTTGTGGGCGGCATCGACGCCTTCGATGTCAAATGTGGGATCGGCTTCGGCGTAGCCCAGACGCTGCGCCTCTTTCAGCACCACGTCGAAATCCAGGCCCTTGTCACGCATTTCGGACAGGATGAAGTTGGTCGTGCCGTTGATGATGCCGGCCAGCCATTGAATACGGTTGGCGGTCAAACCTTCGCGCAGCGATTTGATGATCGGTATGCCACCGGCGACTGCCGCCTCGAACGCAACCATCACGCCTTTTTCCTGCGCCGCCTTGAAGATTTCATTGCCATGCGTGGCAAGCAGCGCCTTGTTGGCGGTAACCACATGCTTGCCGTTGGCGATTGCTTTCATCACCAGATCCTTGGCGATGCCGTAGCCGCCGATCAGTTCGATAACGATATCGATGTCGGGATGATTGACGATCAGGCTGGCGTCATTGACGACTTCGCATTCGCCATTGGTCAGCTCTTTTGCGCGCTCGGTATTGAGGTCGGCCACCATCGTAATCTGAATGCTGCGTCCGGCGCGGCGCGTAATCTCTTCCTGATTGCGCTTCAATACGTTGAATGTGCCGGAACCGACGGTCCCGATGCCTAGCAAGCCTACTTTGATGGGTTTCATAGCGAGTGATGTCTGTGTTGAATGCAATGGGTATTGCAGCTGCGGGAGATCCGGTTTGGCCTGTGGCCGTGCCGGACGGGCTCGACCATGGATGCAGTCACATGGTCGTGGCCGACGCCGCTTTGCTACTGCGAGGCGGCGCCGGACTTTTCGGGTTCAGGCCGTGCCATGCCGGCGGCGATAACTATCCAGGAATCGGGCAATACGCCCGATTGCCTCGGTCAGGTCATCGGAATTCGGCAGGAACACGACGCGGAAGTGATCGGGCGTAAACCAGTTGAAGCCGGTGCCTTGCACGATCAGCACTTTCTCTTCTGCCAGCAGTTCATAAGCGAACTTCTGGTCATCTTCGATCGGATAAATCTTCGGATCGAGCTTGGGGAACATGTACAGCGCGGACTTGGGTTTTACGCAGGTCACGCCCGGGATTTCCGTCAGCAACTTGTGAGCAAGGTCGCGCTGCTTGAGCAAGCGTCCGCCGGGACCGACCAGGTCGTTGATGCTTTGGTACCCGCCTAGCGCCGTCTGAATCGCAAACTGCCCGGGCGCATTGGCGCAAAGCCGCATCGACGCCAGCATGTTCAAGCCTTCGATGTAATCCCTGGCATGCTTCTTTTCGCCCGACACGACCATCCAGCCGGCGCGATATCCGCAGGACCGGTAATTTTTGGAGAGGCCGTTGAGGGTAATGAACAACACGTCGTCGGCGAGCGATGCGATCGAGGTATGCTCCGCGCCGTCGTACAGGGTCTTGTCATAGATCTCGTCGGCGAAGACGATCAACTGGTGCTGGCGCGCCACCTCGACGATCTGTTTGAGCACCTCGACCGGATACAGCGCTCCGGTCGGATTGTTCGGATTAATGACGACTATCGCCCTGGTATTGGCATTGATTTTTTTCTTGATATCTTCAATGTCCGGAAGCCAGCCGGTTTGTTCGTCGCACACATAGTGCACGGGTTTGCCGCCGGACAGACTGACGGCAGCAGTCCACAGTGGATAATCGGGCGCCGGCACCAGGACTTCGTCGCCGCTGTTGAGCAGCGCATTCATTCCCATCACGATCAGTTCGGAAGCGCCGTTGCCGATATAGATATCGTCTATCGTAACGCCATTGATCTTCTTTTCCTGCGTGTAATGCATGATCGCCTTGCGGGGCGCAAACATGCCTTTGGAGTCGGTATAGCCCGCCGCGTTGCCCATGTTGATGATCATGTCGTGCACGATTTCATCGGGCGCGTCGAAACCGAATACGGCCAGGTTGCCGATATTCAGCTTGATGATCTTGTGGCCCTCTTCTTCCATCTGCTTGGCTTTTTCCAAGACAGGGCCGCGGATGTCATAACAGACGTCTGCCAGTTTTCTGGACTTCTGGATAGGTCGCACTCGGGCAATTCCTTGTGGTTAGCGCAGTTACAACATGGAATGCTGCACTGCCAAAAGACCCATTTTGCCGAAAGCAACCCGTTTTATCAATGCGTATCAGAACCTTTTAACCGGCGAAAGGCTACAATGCCCTATCTTTTTCTTGTTATTGCCGGAAATTTACGTATTTTCGCGCCGCCATAAGCTCATAAGTTCATGAAGCTGCATACTACCCCTACCCAGCACTATCAAACCGTCACGGCCTATGACGACCAAGGCGTGGAGATCAACGCGGTTCATTTTGCCCATAGTCTGATCGTATTGCCCGAGACTGCGCCTGAAGCATGGCCGGTAACGGCATTCGACTCCCTAAGCGCCGAAGATTTTTCATGCATCGAAGCGCTCTCGCCCGATGTCGTCATTCTTGGTACCGGCACGCGCCAGCGTTTCATTCATCCGCGTCTGGTGCAGGCTTTGACGGCGCGCCGTGTCGGCGTCGAATGCATGGACAATGCCGCTGCCTGCCGCACCTACAACATCCTGATGGGCGAAGGACGCAAAGTCGCGCTCGCACTGATCTTCGACAAGCCTGCCTGACCGTCTGTCAAAACAGCAGATGGACTTGAAGTCTGGAAACCTGTCCCAATATGGAATCGACAAGGCACGGCAGACCCAGATCCAAGTCTAATTTTTGTCGTGTCCGGCATTTCAAATTGAATAGACATTAGATAACATCTGGGCCTGCGGTCGGCATTACCAATACCTCCGCAGACACCCAGATCGTCGTCATCCACGACAAAACAATTGGACCAGGAGACCAATGTGGCTGAAAGCCCGTCCGCACTCAACATGACCGTTCCCGATTTTTCGGCAGAGATGACCGGCAATCAGCCGTTCCGCATGTCCGACTTCAAAGGCAAGACCGTGGTGTTGTACTTTTACCCGAAAGACAATACGCCCGGCTGCACGACCGAGAGCATGCAATTTCGTGACCTGTATCCGGAATTTCAGCAGGCAAATACCGAAATATTCGGGATCAGCCGCGACAGCATTCGTTCGCATGAAGGTTTCAAGGGCAAGCTGGAAATGCCGTTTGAGCTGGTTTCCGATCCCGACGAAACGGTCTGCAACCTATTTAATGTCATGAAAATGAAAAACATGTACGGCAAACAAGTTCGGGGAGTTGAGCGATCGACTTTTATTATTGACGCCGATGGGAAATTGGTGAAAGAATGGCGTGGAGTGAAAGTGCCTGGGCACGTTGATGAAGTACTTGAGTTCGTGAAGGCTCTTGCATAACTGCTGAACCCATTGAATCTAAAAGCAACTACTTTTCGAAGGCCGTTTGTGGAAGAGGCGCCAAGCCTCCCCCTCAAACGGCTTTTTTACTTTGCGTTTTCAGAAGAATCCGGTTCCCAGCTTCTTCCTTCCATTGTTCGTTCAATTGCTTTCCTTCGCATTTACCCAAGTCGTTCTCCCATCCACCCCTCAACCCACTGCGCAACCGTTTGGCCCCGACGAGTCGTCAATTCAACACATTTCTAGATTGAGGTCCTGATGCCACTGCCCAAATTACCGACCAAACCCGCAACAATGCTCTCCCCCCAGGAATACCCAAAGGCAGAGAAAGGCAAATCGGTAAAACCTGTGATGACGCTGGTTGAATCCGCTCCACAAGTAGTCGAACCCCCTCCAGAGGCGCGCGCCAAAACCACGGAAAAGGCACCCGCCGCCAAGACTCGCAGCACGAAGTCCAAAACCGTCGATGCGCTGGTGAAATCCAGCATCAATCGCAGTGCCAACAAGCCTGGAGTCACCAAGTTGTTCGTCCTGGACACCAACGTCCTGATGCATGACCCGACATCGTTGTTCCGCTTTGAAGAACATGATGTCTATCTGCCGATGATGACGCTGGAAGAACTCGACAACCACAAGAAAGGCATGTCCGAAGTCGCGCGCAATGCCCGCCAGGTCTCGCGCTCGCTTGATGCGCTTGTCGCCGGCGTTGCAGAACACGAGATCGAGGAAGGCATCGTGCTCTCCAAACTCGGCAACAAGGATGCCAAGGGACGCCTGTTTTTCCAGACTAAGCTGCAGAACGTCGAGCTCCCCGAAGGTCTGCCTATCGGCAAGGCCGACAACCAGATTCTCGGCGTCGTTCGTGCGCTTGAAGGACAGTATCCGGGCCGCCCGGTGGTGCTGGTGTCCAAGGACATCAACATGCGCATCAAGGCGCGTGCCATGGGCTTGCCGGCTGAAGAGTATCTGAACGATCACGTACTGGAAGATACCGACCTGCTCTATTCAGGCATCGTGCAATTGCCGGACGATTTCTGGAACAGGCATGCCAAGGGTATGGAATCCTGGCAGGAGAACAAGCATGGAACCGGCTACACCTTCTATCGCGTGACCGGTCCGGTGGTGCCTTCGCTGCTGGTCAACCAGTTCGCGTTCCTTGAGCCAAACAATGGCGAGGCCTCGTTCTACGGACAGGTCAAGCAGATCAACGGCAAGACCGCGGTGCTTCAGACCCTGCGCGACTACACGCATGGCAAGAATGGCGTGTGGGGCGTTACCGCACGCAATCGTGAACAGAACTTTGCCCTCAACCTGCTGATGAATCCGGAGTGCGATTTCGTTACGCTGCTGGGTCAGGCCGGCACCGGCAAGACCCTGCTTGCCCTGGCAGCCGGCCTGGCGCAAGTTCTTGAAACCAAGCTGTACAACGAGATCATCGTCACCCGCGTCACAGTGCCGGTCGGCGAGGACATCGGCTTCCTGCCTGGTACCGAGGAAGAAAAGATGTCGCCCTGGATGGGAGCATTCGACGACAACCTCGAGGTGCTCAACAAATCCGACAACGACGCCGGAGAATGGGGACGCGCCGCTACGCAAGATCTGATCCGGTCCCGCATCAAGATCAAGTCGCTCAACTTCATGCGCGGCCGTACCTTCGTCAACAAGTTCCTGATCATCGACGAGGCGCAGAACCTGACACCGAAGCAGATCAAAACACTGGTTACCCGCGCCGGCCCCGGCACCAAGATCATCTGCCTTGGCAATATCGCCCAGATCGACACGCCATACCTGACCGAAGGTTCCAGCGGCCTGACCTACGTGGTCGACCGCTTCAAGGGCTGGTCGCACAGTGGACATGTCACGCTGGCACGTGGGGAGCGCTCGCGTCTGGCCGATCATGCAAGCGACGTCCTGTAGTCGACGCGATAGTTTTTCTCGCGCACAAAAAAGCCTGCATGCATGCAGGCTTTTTTTATATTGAAGCGAATTGCGTACTACAGAATCTTCGTCCCGATCCACCAAGCAACCGCCGCAACAAACGCAGAGGCAGGTATCGTAAAAACCCAAGCCCATACAATGTTACCCGCGACACCCCAACGTACCGCCGACATCTTTCTGGACGATCCGACACCGACGATCGCACCGGTAATGGTATGCGTGGTCGAGACCGGAATGCCAAGCGAGGTTGCGAGGAACAATGTGATCGCTCCGCCGGTTTCGGCGCAGAATCCGCCTACCGGTTTAAGCTTGGTGATTTTCTGGCCCATGGTTTTCACGATACGCCAGCCGCCGAACAAGGTTCCCAGCCCGATAGCGGCATAGCAGCTCAATACTACCCACATTGGCAGTTCATCAGTCGTGGTCGAATAGCCTGCTGCGATCAACAGCATCCAGATGATGCCCATGGTTTTCTGTGCATCATTGCCGCCATGGCCAAGGCTATACATGGAAGCCGATACCAGCTGCATGCGGCGGAACCATTTGTCTACGCGCTGCGGTGTGGAGCGAACGAACAACCAGGACACCGCCACCATCATGATCGATCCGAACACGAAGCCAAGCAATGGCGACAGAAGGATGAAAGAAATGGTTTTGATCAGGCCGGAGGAAATCAACGCGCTTGTACCGGACTTGGCGACTGCGGCGCCCACCAGGCCGCCGATCAAGGCATGCGACGACGACGAAGGAATGCCGTAGTACCAGGTCAGTACGTTCCAGAAAATCGCACCGACCAATGCGCCGAATACGACGTAATGGTCGACGACCACCGGTTCGATCGTTCCCTTCCCGACGGTCGTTGCCACCTTCAGTTGGAAAAAGAAAATTGCGATGACATTGAAAAATGCCGCCATGGCCACCGCGTGCTGCGGCTTGAGCACACCGGTCGAGACCACGGTTGCGATTGCGTTCGCCGCATCGTGGAAGCCATTCATGAAGTCGAACAGCAGCGCCAGGGCGATCAGAAAGGCAAGCGTGTATATACTGAAATGAAGGGTTTGCATGAGATTCTTGTTTTATGTAAGCCCGCGCAGGGCACAGACATCAACGGCTCGCAGAAGCGGAGGGCCTGACGGAGCCGCCCGCACTGCATTGCACGATGGCTTTGCCTCAGGCATTTTCGACAATGATGCCTTCGATAATGTTGGCGACGTCCTCGCAACGGTCGGTCACCGTTTCAAGAATCTCGTAAATTGCCTTCAACTTGATCAGATTGCGTACGTCCGGCTCATCGCGGAACAACTTGGACATCGCGGCGCGCATCACATGGTCGGCGTCCGATTCAAGGCGATCGATTTCCTCGCAGATTCCAAGAATCTGGGTTGAATTGTCCATGTTATGTAACAAGCCTACCGCTGCTTTCACCTTTTCGGTACATGCAAGGCAGAGTTCGGCCAGGCGTTTTGCCTCCGGCGTAATAGCCTTGATGTCGTACAAGGAAATTGTCTGAGCTGCGTCTTCAAGCAGGTCGAGAATATCGTCCATGCGCGTAATCAGCTTGTGGATGTCATCGCGATCGAGCGGTGTGATGAAGGTTTTGTGCAGCATATCCAGCGTCTGATGCGTTACCTTGTCGGCCTGCTTCTCGATGCCCTCGATCGCGTGCACACGGTTTTCCAGGTCATCGAAGTTGGTCATCAGGGCAACCATTTCTTTTGCGCCCTTCACACACAACTCGCCATGCTGGATAAACAGCTCGAAGAACTTGCCCTCATTGGGCATCAATCGACCAAACATAATGCACTCTCAAAAAGTTAAATTGGTTAATTCGTCACGGCTGCCCTCTTCGGACAGCCCCCGATGTCTTTACTCGTTGTCGAACACCGCGTTTCCGCCGGTGAAGTTATCGAATTTGGTGTACTCGCCCAGGAAGGTAAGACGCACGGAGCCGATCGGACCATTACGCTGCTTGCCGATGATGATTTCGGCAGTTCCTTTGTCGGGAGAATCAGGGTTGTAAACCTGGTCACGGTAGATGAACAGAATGACGTCGGCATCCTGTTCAATAGCACCGGATTCGCGCAAATCCGACATGACGGGCCGTTTGTTCGGCCGCTGTTCGAGTGATCGGTTGAGCTGAGAAAGGGCAATGACCGGACAATTGAGTTCTTTCGCCAACCCTTTGAGGTTTCGTGAAATTTCGGAAATTTCGGTAGCGCGGTTCTCACCGGGAGAACTTGCGGACATCAGCTGCAGGTAGTCGATGATGATCAGGCCCAGCTTGCCGCACTGGCGCGCGAGACGGCGCGAGCGCGCACGCAACTCGATGGAACTCAAGGCCGGCGTTTCGTCGATGTAGATCTGCACCTCATTCATCTTCTGAATCGCATGTGTAAGGCGCGGCCAATCCTCGTCATTCAGACGGCCCGTGCGCAGGCGGTGCTGGTCGAGCCGTCCGACGGAGCCGAGCATACGCATTGCGAGCTGCGTCCCACCCATTTCCATGGAAAATATGGCGACCGGCAAGCCGCTTTCGATCGCGACGTTCTCGCCGATATTGATCGAGAACGCGGTCTTACCCATCGACGGGCGCCCTGCCACGATGATCAGATCTCCCGGCTGCAGGCCGGAAGTCATGCGGTCGAGATCCACGAACCCGGTCGGGACGCCGGTAATGTCATTCTGATTGTCGCGGTTGTACAGCTCGTCGATACGTTCGACCACTTGGGTCAGCAATGGCTGGATTTCCAGGAACCCTTGCGCGCCGCGAGCACCCTCTTCCGCGATCGCAAAGATTTTCGATTCGGCCTCATCGAGAAGCTGCTTTACTTCCTTGCCTTGCGGATTGAAGGCCTGTCCGGAAATCTCATCGGACACGGTGATGAGTTTTCGCAGCACGCCACGATCACGCACAATTTCCGCATAGCGACGAATATTTGCAGCCGATGGCGTGTTTTGGGCAAGCGCATTCAGATAGGTCAGGCCGCCGACTTCTTCGGCCTTGCCACTGCCGCCCAATGCTTCGAAAACCGTAATGACGTCTGCCGGTCTGGTGGCATTGATCAGTTTGACGATGTGCTGAAAGATGATGCGGTGGTCATACCGGTAAAAATCATCTTCGTGCACGAAATCTGCAATGCGATCCCATGCCGCATTATCAAGCAGCAAACCGCCCAATACGGACTGTTCAGCTTCAATCGAATGTGGAGGAACGCGGAGCGCATCCAGTTGAGGATCGGAGCGTGTATTCATGGCGCGAATTATACCTTTTCGCCCGTGCACCACGCGCGCCCGTCCGGGAATATTACAGTGGTGTGACGACTTTAGCGACGCTAGTTCCTTGGCTTAGCGTCGACTGCCTTGACATTTACTGCCGAGACACCTGTATTGCCGATATTATTTGTTTCCATAACAACATCATATACCAACGATATAGCCTGGAAACCCATTCATCGATCGAGAGTATCGGCTATCTGCTTGACGGGCGGGAGGGCAGCTGTCGTTGACCAAAGATCGTCGGCTGGCCGAATTCGATATTACTCATGCCCAGGTCGCCATCTTCATGAAACTGCTATATGGAAAGTCCAACGCTGCATCCGATCTTGCACGTGAACTCGCAACCGATACCGGAGCATGGACTCGTTCATTTGACCGGCTTGAAGACAAGGGCTTTATCGAGTGTGCACGCAGCACCGTCGACCGCCCCATGATTGATGTCGCCTTGACCGAGAAAGAACATCGCAGACCAGATGATTCAGGTAACCGTTGATGCGTTGAATCATCACCTGAAAGGATTCACTGACGCGGAGGTTACACAGTTCAAGGGTTTTCTATGTCGTATGATCACAAATGCCTGATTAGCGCATGACGAACTCTGCACGCATAAGTCCCCTATTCGATAAAACCTTCGATAAATCAGACTGAGACGCCATGAAATAAAACGCCATCAAAGACTGCGCCATACGCAGTGCACGCCGAAGAGGACGAGCGCAATAAAAAAGCCGGCTTGCGCCGGCTTTTTTATTGAATGCCAAAACTGCTTAGGCTTGCTCGCCAACCACAGCAATCGTGATGTCGACCACGACGTCGGTATGCAGTGCGACCGCGATAGTGTGATCGCCAACGACCTTCAGTGGGCCTTGCGGCATGCGGATCTGCGCCTTCTCGACCGGGAAACCTTGCTTGGATACCGCGGCAGCGATATCGGCATTGGTTACGGAACCGAACAGACGGCCATCAACGCCAGCCTTTTGAGCGATCCGAACAGTCGTACCGTTCAGCTTTTCACCTTGAGCCTGAGCTGCTGCCAGCTTTTCGCCAGCTGCTTTTTCCAGGTCTGCACGCTTTGCTTCAAATTCTGCAACTGCAGTAGCTGTAGCACGACGTGCCTTGCGCTGGGGAATCAGGAAGTTACGAGCGTAACCGTCCTTCACGCGTACGACTTCACCCATATTGCCGAGATTAACGACTTTTTCCAACAGAATGACTTGCATGTTTTTCTCCTATTCTTCAGTCGTCAATTAGGCGTTGTGCAGATCGGTGTAAGGCAGCAACGCGAGATAGCGTGCGCGCTTGATCGCAGTGTCAACTTGACGCTGGTAGTGTGCTTTTGTACCGGTCAGACGTGCCGGCATGATCTTGCCATTTTCCTGAACGAAATCCTTCAGGGTGTCCACGTCCTTATAGTCAACTTGCTCAACGCCGGCGGCGGTGAAGCGGCAGAATTTCTTGCGCTTGAACAGAGGATTCTGCTGCTGACGCTTGTTCTTGAGTTTGCTTTTATCGAATTTTTTACCGAATGCCATGTTTGGCTCCTGTACTGTATCTAGTGATCTGGTGAATAAGCTTCGAAATCCGTGATATGGAATACGAGGCCTTTGCTATTGCGATTCTTACGTGCGAGGAAACCAGTGAATACCATGGTCTCACCTAGCTCCGCCTTGTTAAGCCTTCCTGAAATTTCACCTGCGGCAACCGCAGAAATTTCAAACTCAACCTGGCGCGGGAGACCCGCTTCCACCTGTCCGGAGGCGTGCAGCAATTTTGCCGACACGATCGGTATGCCCGCCGGCGTGTAGCGCAACACTTCGCGCTCGGCAATGGCCGCTATCAGGCGTAGCTGGTTCACTCTCCTCGACTGACAGAATTACGCAGCGGCTGCTTCGGAACGCTGAGTCTTCGCAGCATCTTCCTTCTGCACAGCCTTCATCATCGGCGACGGCGCAGTTTCAGCCTTCTTCATCTTGACAGTCAGGTGGCGCAGGACAGCATCGTTAAACTTGAAGCCGGTTTCGATTTCAGCCAGAGTTTCATTGTCGCACTCGATGTTCATGCAGACATAGTGGGCCTTGGCCAACTTCTGGATCATGTAAGCCATCTGGCGACGACCCCAGTCTTCAACGCGGTGCACTTTGCCGTTACGAGCAGTTACGATGCCCTTGTAACGTTCGATCATTGCAGGAACCTGCTCGCTTTGATCGGGATGGACAATAAATACGATTTCATAATGACGCATGTAATCTCCTTTTGGACGGATTTAAAAATCGCCCACCTCGGCGTCAAGACGAGTGTGGGAAGAGGAAAGCCCGCTATCATAACCTGCGAACAGGTAAAACTCAATCATTTCAAGCGCTTAATGCTGATCACTTGGCGCGCGCGTAAAAATCGCAAAACTTCCCTTGCAATCATTTAAGGGCTGTATAAAAATACAGCCTGTCTATATCAACAGCATGGCTTAAGGAAGCGCTAACGCTGAAAGATGATCTTCAGTCAATATGCCTTTCTCTTTGCCAGATTCCTCGATTGCGAACATGCTTAAACTCACTGCACGCCAGGAACAGATCCTGAACCTGATTAGGGAGGCGATCGAAAATACCGGCTTCCCCCCTACCCGAGCCGAAATTGCCACTGAATTGGGCTTCAAATCCGCCAATGCTGCAGAGGAACATCTACAGGCGCTGGCACGCAAGGGGGCAATAGAAATTTCGCCTGGTACCTCACGGGGAATTCGCCTGCGGGACATCCATGGAGAAACGACAAGCCTATTTGGTGGACGCCAAATGCCGCTTCCACATCCCTCGCTGATGCAGCTTAGTCTTCCACTGGTCGGACGCGTGGCCGCAGGTTCGCCTATACTTGCTCAGGAGCATATCGAGGCAAGCTACAGCGTCGATCCTTCTCTGTTTTCGGCCAAACCGGATTTCCTGCTCAAAGTACGCGGTTTGTCCATGCGCGATGCCGGCATTATGGACGGCGATCTACTTGCGGTGAAAAAAGTCGACAGCGCAAAAAATGGACAAATTGTGGTGGCCCGCCTTGGCGATGAAGTAACGGTTAAACGTTACAAGAAAAGCGGTTCCGTCATTGAGCTGCTGCCCGAGAATCCGGATTTCGAACCGATCCGTGTCGATTCCAGCCAGGAAAATTTTGCTTTGGAAGGTTTGGCTGTTGGCCTGCTCCGAGCTTGGGCTTGAACATTCAATGATTGCGAACTATACCTGATTGCAATTTAGGTTGCCATCAGGTATTTAATTTAATATGCCTTGCCTTCTTGGCCCATGTCGGGTCCGCAGGTTAGCAAGTTATTTATTTAGATAGCTTTGTTACCTTGGCGAGCACGTGACGTGCAATTCCTCTCACGATATTCACTTCCTCGGTCTCGAGTTGAGTGCGCGAAAATAACCTTCGCAGACGAGACATGAGCTTCTTTGGATTAGTCGGATCGAGAAATTCAACCGCCACCAAGGCTTCTTCCAGGTGTGCGTACATGCCGTCGATCTGCGCCATGCTGGCGGGATCTCCTTGAAATCCGATTACCGATTGGGCAACATTGTCGCCGCCCTGTGCTTGCCTGGCCTCATATGCAAGAATTTGTACTGCCTGCGCAAGATTCAAGGAAGAATAATCAGGATTGGCGGGGATATTGATCAAGACATTGCATTTCTCGATGATCTGATTCGGCAATCCATAGCGCTCGCTGCCAAAAACCAATGCCGCGTTGAGTGTCACATCACCGTACAAAGCAGACGCCAATGTCCGTGGCGTCATCACCGGCGGCGAATACTCGCGCAGTCGCGCACTCAAGGCAGCAGCGAAGTTACACCCTAGTAGCGCTTCTTCAATTGTATCAACGACTTTCGCTGCGGCAAGAACATCTTGCGCACCGCTGGCGAAGGCGATCGCTTCTTCCTGTTGCAAGGCATCCGGAAAGCGCGGATTGACCAGCACAAGTTGCGAAAAACCCATGGTTTTCATGGCGCGCGCGACGGCACCTATATTGCCAGGATGACTGGTATCGACCAGTACAAAACGAAGGCGGCCGAAAAGAGAAGTGTTGGTTTGTGGCTGGTTCATTTAAAATAGCGACCTTACGCGGCGCGTGAATTTTTCAATGCACGAACGACCGCATCGCTCATTAATTCTTCAATGTGGTTCCGGACGCGGTAGGCGGCGGTACCGCAATTCTAACGGAACCTCTATGCATCCCATGCTCAATACGGCGGTAAAGGCTGCCCGCCGCGCCGCTTCGATCATCAACAGGGCCTCTTTCGACATCGACCGCATCAAGGTCACCGAGAAAGGCCATAACGATTTCGTGACGGAAGTCGATCAAGCCGCCGAGCAGGCCATCATCGAGGTGTTAAAAACCGCCTATCCCGACCACGCCATTCTTGCCGAGGAATCCGGTCCGTCACAAAACCTGCATGACGAAAACGACAATGTCTGGATCATCGATCCTATCGACGGCACCACCAACTTCATCCACGGCTTTCCGCAATACTGCGTATCGATCGCGCTTCAGCAGCGCGGCCAGATCACCCAGGCGGTTGTATACGATCCTAACCGTAACGACCTGTTCACCGCTAGCAAAGGCGCCGGTGCCTATCTCAATGAAAAGCGAATCCGCGTCGGTCGTCGTGACAAGATGGCTGATGCCTTGATCGGCACAGGCTTTCCATTCCGCGAGGGCGCAGGTCTGGACGAATACATGCAGATGTTCAAAATCATGACGGAAAAATGTGCCGGATTACGCCGCCCCGGTGCGGCCGCATTGGACCTCGCGTATGTCGCTGCCGGCCGGCTCGATGGTTTTTTTGAAAAAGGCCTGCAAACCTGGGATATGGCTGCAGGATCATTGCTGATTACCGAAGCCGGCGGCATCGTCGGCAACTTTGCCGGCGAGTCCGATTACCTGTATAAAGGCAATGTACTTGCCGGATCCCCCAAGATCTTTGCCCAGATGGTTCACCTGTTGTCGCCATTCGCGAAATAGGTTTTCCCCCTGATTCTTCGAGGCGTAACTTCATGACGTCATGCAGTTACGCACGCTGCGCCTCTCCAGTCTTCGCGCCGCTGTCCCCGCGACCTCTCCTCTCCCCACCTATTTGCCTGCGACTGGCACCGATCGATCGGTGACAGGCCGATATTTTTAATGAGTCTTCATGTCTTTTAGCGAACTCGGCCTTGCCGATGAAATTGTCCGTGCCGTCACCGAGCAGGGATACACCAGCCCGACCCCGATTCAAAAGCAAGCGATCCCCGCAGTGTTATGTGGCGGCGACCTGCTCGCCGGCGCGCAAACCGGCACCGGAAAGACCGCCGGCTTCACGCTGCCCATCCTGCAGCGCCTGAACGCGCAGCCACGCACACAGGCCAAAACCGGCCGTCCGATTCGTGCCCTTATCCTCACCCCGACGCGCGAACTGGCTGCGCAGGTGGAAGAAAGTGTCCGTGTGTATGGCAAGTACCTCAAGCTCACCTCCTCCGTGATCTTCGGCGGCGTCAATATCAACCCGCAAATCAGAGTGTTGAATCATGGCGTCGATATTCTCGTCGCGACACCCGGACGCCTGCTCGACCATATGCAACAAGGCACCGTCAACTTGTCGCATGTTGAAATCCTGGTCCTGGATGAAGCCGATCGTATGCTTGACATGGGCTTTATCCGTGACATTCGCAAGGTGCTCGCCGCATTGCCCAAGCAACGTCAGAACCTGTTGTTCTCGGCGACCTTCTCCGATGACATCAAGGCACTGGCCGACGGCCTGCTGAATTCTCCGGCGATGATCGAGGTGGCCCGCCGCAATTCGACAGTGGAAGTCATTGCACAAAAGATCCACCCGGTCGACCGCAATCGCAAGCATCCGCTCCTCAGCTATTTGATCAAAACCAATGAGTGGATACAGGTGCTGGTTTTTACGCGCACGAAGCACGGCGCCAACAAACTGGTCGAGCAACTCGGCAAGGACGGCATCTCCGGCATGGCGATTCACGGCAACAAGAGCCAGTCCGCTCGGACCCGTGCGCTGGCAGAATTCAAGGATGGAAGCCTGCAAGTGCTGGTCGCCACCGATATCGCCGCACGCGGAATCGATATCGATCAATTGCCCCATGTCGTCAACTATGACCTGCCGAACGTTCCCGAGGACTATGTCCACCGTATCGGCCGCACCGGCCGCGCGGGTGCAACGGGCGAAGCCGTTTCGCTGGTCTGCGTGGATGAGCATGACATGCTCAAAGGCATAGAAAAGCTGATCAAGCGTACTCTGCCGCAGGAAGTCATTCCAGGTTTCGAGCCTGATCCGAATGCGCGACCGCAGCCGATCCAGCTTCGCAGCGGCAATCAACCCTCGCGCAACACCCCGCGTCAGCAAAAGCCGTCGTCAGGCAACAGCAAGGCGGACCCCAATGCAGCGAAGTCGGGTTCAGCAAAGCCGACGCAATCTCGCCCCCCGCAAAACAAACCTGCTCCGGCCAAACCGGCGGGCGGCAGATCGCTGACCGGTCAGACCTCGGCATTGCACCGCAGCGGCGGACGCGGGCGCTAAAGTGGATTTTGTCTAACCGCCTCAATCGAGGCCAAGGCGGATTTCCCTCGGCACGGCGACCGGCCTCGCCATGCCGCGCAAGCTGAATTCATCGCTTTTACGGCGTGTGCTCGTAGTACACGCCGGTCTTCGCTTGCGGCGGAGCGCGCGCAGCGCGAAGATTTATCGCACACGCCTTCATTCCATTCCTGCCGCGCATTAAAATGGCGGACACTGTTTGCCTTTGAATAAGAAAGTCTGGAATGGCACTAGCATCCGCAACCGGGAAAGACGCTGACGCGTCGTCCCGTATTGACGACGCCCTGGAAAAACACACGCCGATGATGCAGCAATTTTTGCGCATCAAGGCCGACCATCCGAACACCCTGCTGTTTTACCGGATGGGAGATTTCTACGAGCTTTTTTTCGACGATGCGGAAAAAGCGGCGCGAATGCTCGGCATTACACTTACTCAGCGCGGCGCGTCGAACGGCAATCCGATCAAGATGGCCGGTGTCCCATTTCATTCGGCGGACCAGTATCTCGCCAAACTGATCAAGTTGGGTGAGTCGGTCGCCATTTGCGAGCAAATCGGCGATCCGGCAACCAGCAAGGGGCCGGTGGAGCGCAAGGTTATCCGCGTGATTACACCGGGTACCCTGACAGATTCAGACCTGCTTCCCGAAAAGTCGGAACGTCCTCTGCTGGCGATATGCACGATTACGCAACGCAAGACCATCACCGTCGGTCTGGCCTGGCTTTCCATGGCCAGCGGCGCATTGAAGCTGATGGAATTTGCCGGCGACGCGCGCGGATTCGATGCCCGCCTGAAGCAGGAACTCGAACGCATATCGCCAGCAGAAATTCTTTTGGCCGACGACGTAGGTCTCATGCATCTGCAGGCGGGCAGCGGCAAATTCACTTCGGTGCCGCAATGGCACTTCGATCCGGAAAGCGGCGGCAAGGCACTGCGCGAACAGTTAGGCGTTTCCACACTCAGCGGATTCAATGCTGAAGGCCTGCATGCGGCGGTGGGCGCGTCCGGAGCCTTGCTCCGTTACGCGCAATCGACGCAGGGAAAAGGTTTGCAGCACGTGCGCACGCTGGCCGTCGAAGCGGAAAATGAATTCATCGGACTCGATGCAGCGACCCGCCGCAACCTGGAGCTGACCGAGACGCTGCGCGGCGCCGACGATTCTATGTCGCCTACCTTGTTTTCCCTGTTGGACCATTGCCGCACCGCGATGGGCTCGCGGCTGCTCCGGCACTGGCTGCACCATGCGCGGCGCGATCAGGAAATTGCCCGTGCACGCCACGCTGCGCTCAATGCCTTGATGCGCGCCGACGCGGCCTCGGGTTTGTCGACCACACTGGCAGCCGTTCCGGACATCGAACGCATTACCACCCGCATTGCGCTGCAGTCGGCACGTCCTCGCGACTTGGCCGGCATGCGCGGCGGCCTGCAGCAATTGCCGTCGCTGCGCGCCTATGTGGCGATGTGCAACAAGGATGCCGATGCACCCCTGCTGAAGTCAGTGCATGAGGCGCTGGCAACGCCCAGCGAATGTCTCGATCTGATCGAACGCGGCATTGCACTGGAACCGGCGGCAATGGTGCGTGACGGCGGCGTGATCGCACGCGGCTATGATCCGGAACTCGATGAACTGCGGGCGCTGTCGGAAAACGCAGGCCAATTTCTGGTGGATCTGGAAACCCGGGAACGAGCGCGAACCGGCATCGGCAACCTGCGGGTCGAGTACAACAAGGTGCACGGCTTTTACATTGAAGTCACGCACGGCCAGACCGACAAGGTGCCCGACGATTATCGTCGCCGTCAGACGCTCAAAAATGCGGAACGCTACATCACTCCCGAGTTGAAGGCCTTCGAGGATAAAGCCTTGTCGGCGCAGGAACGCGCGCTCGCACGCGAGAAATATCTGTACGAGAAGCTGATCAATGAACTGGCGCCGCATATCGGCACGCTGCAATCCATAGCCCATGCGCTGGCTCAGCTGGATGTGCTGGTCGCGCTCGCAGACCATGCGATGCGCAACAACTGGTGCGCTCCGCAACTTATCGATGAGCCGCGCATCTTCATCGAACAGGGACGCCATCCCGTCGTCGAAAACCAGATAGAACGCTTTATCGCAAACGATTGCGAGCTGAGCAATGAGCGCAAGCTGCTGCTGATTACCGGACCCAACATGGGTGGTAAATCGACCTTCATGCGCCAGGTCGCTCTGATCACCCTGCTCGCCTATGTCGGCAGTTTTGTTCCCGCGAATCATGCCGTCATTGGACCCATCGATCGCATTTTCACTCGTATTGGAGCGGCCGACGACCTGGCAGGCGGACGTTCGACCTTCATGGTTGAAATGACAGAATCGGCTGCGATCCTGAATAACGCGACCGAACACTCGCTGGTGCTGATGGATGAAGTCGGGCGCGGCACCTCGACCTTCGACGGGCTGGCGCTGGCATGGGCAATTGCGCGCCACCTGATCGACAGCACCCGCAGTTTTACGCTGTTTGCCACGCATTACTTCGAACTCACGCAACTGCCGGATACTCACCCCTCCGCGGCGAACGTGCATCTTTCAGCGGTCGAACACAAGGACAGCATTGTATTTCTGCATGCGGTCCAACCCGGCCCCGCTTCGCAAAGCTACGGCTTGCAGGTGGCCCAACTGGCCGGAGTACCGCAACCGGTCATCAAGGCAGCCCGCAAGCATCTTGCTGCACTGGAAGCACATTCGGTGCAGGCAACACCGCAGTTCGACCTGTTTGCCCACAATATGTCGCCTGACGAAGAAGCAGAGACTGCGGACGAACCTGTACGGACTGCCGCAGTCACAGCAATACTCGAAGCGCTCGATGAAGCCGATCCGGATACTTTGTCGCCACGCGAAGCGCTGGACATGCTTTACAGCTTGAAACGCCTGGCAGAAAAAGAATGATCACGAAGATTTTCCAAGGCTTGGCGATATGCGCGCTACTGGCGTCAAGTCCGATGCTTGCCGCACAGGATGAAAGCTTCAGCTTCGTTGTTCTATCGCACATCATCCGCAGTCCCTCGGACGAAGCCACCCTGCGCGACGCCATCGATACCAGCGACGCCGATAATCTTGCGTTCGTTGTGGCCAACGGCATAAAAAGTGTGTCCGAGCCATGCACCGACATGCTCTACAATCGACGCAAGGCAATGCTGCAGGAGGCGAAAAACGGCTTGATCGTGTCACTCACCGCAAGCGACTGGGCCGAATGCAAGCAGGCGAACGGAAAATCCGCAGCGGTGGGAAAACTTACGCTGTTGCGCGATGTGTTTTTTCAGGATGAATTCTCGATTGGCGGCAGCAAAATTCCCGTGGTACGTCAGTCCACGATTGCCAAGTTTCGCGACTTCGCAGAGAACGCCCGTTGGGAAGTGGGCAATACGATGTTCGCAACACTTAATCTTCCCCGCAACAACAACCATTTCGTTCTTGATGCTGGCAGAAACAGCGAATTTGAAGATCGCCTGATCGCAAACCGTGACTGGTTAAACCGGGTTTTCACGTATGCGACACGCCGCAAGCTGGACGGCATCGTACTGTTCTGCGACGGCAATCCCATGGCAGTACCGAAGTCAGGAACGGTGCGGCGCGACGGCTATGCCGAGACCCGCAAGCAAATCAAAATGCTTGCGTCAAAATTTGACGGCAAGGTCTTGATCATCCATAGCCAGTCGGCACCTTCGACACAGCCGGCCGCACCAGCGGACATCGTCTGGCAAAAAAATATCGGTGAACTGGATGCGGGTTCGGGATCGGTCAAGCTGACGGTCAATCAAGCCCATGGCGATCTGTTTTCCGTGACCAGCCATCCTCTGCAGGCTTCAGGCAGTTCACGATAGGAATCCGCTACACCAAATCGGCTGCACTGAATGGCAGCAGGTGCCATTCAGTGCCTAAGAAATATATTTAATGAAGTGGGTGACTACGGAAGTGGTCGTCTTCGTCGCCCTCGATCTCGTCGTGATGTCCGTGCGGGCCATGCACATGTCCATGGGAGATTTCTTCATCACTGGCGGCACGGACTTCTGCCACATTCAACGTAAAACGCAACGCCATGCCCGCCAACGGATGATTGCCGTCGAGAACAACCTTGTCGTCGGCAATGTCGGTGACGGTAAAGATCAGCGAGTCTTCCGCTCCGCCCGTACTGTCCGGCGTTCCCTCGAACTGCATGCCGACTTCGATTGGCTCGGGTAAGCGATTGCGTGGTTCGATCTTGATCAGATCGGGGTCGTACTCACCGAATGCATCTTCCGGCTCGACCTGAATCGTGGTCTCGAATCCGGCATCCTTGCCATCCAGTGCTTCTTCAATCTTCGGCAAAGTGTTTTCATATCCACCGTGCAGGTAGACCATCGGGTCCTGGCTTTCCTCAATCAGATTGCCCTGAGCATCTGACAGTTTGTAGTGGACCGTCACTACGGTATTCTTGGCAATCTTCATGACTCTTCCTTTCATGTGAACATTCATGCGGATTATACCGGCTGACGTCGCCGGACCTGCGATGGCATGCCTATATAATGCCGGCATGGATAATTTCAGCATTCTTGGCGAACTGACGCCGCAAAAATTCCTTCGTGATTACTGGCACAAACAGCCGCTATTGATCCGCCAAGCCATTCCAGGATTCAAACCGTTACTTGACCGGGAAGCGCTATGCACCCTCGCCGGACGTGATGATGTCGAATCCCGATTGATCACGCACTTTGACGGCACATGGAAAATGCAAAGCGGGCCGATGCAACGCCTGCCGTCGTTCCGAAAAAAAGAATGGACGATGCTCGTCCAGGGAGTCAATCTTCATGACGATGCGGCCGATGCATTGCTGCAGCGCTTCCGTTTCATTCCTGATGCAAGACTCGACGACCTGATGATCAGTTATGCGACCGACCAGGGCGGCGTCGGTCCCCACTTCGATTCCTACGATGTGTTTTTGTTGCAGGCGCATGGACGCCGTCGATGGAAGATCAGTGCTCAACAGGAGTTGAACCTGGTGGAAGGAATGCCGCTTAAGATTCTCAAGAATTTCCAGGCGGAAGAAGAATTCGTTCTTGAGCCGGGCGACATGCTGTATCTGCCACCGCACTATGCGCATGACGGCATTGCGGAAGGCGAATGCATGACCTATTCGATCGGCTTTCGCGCACCGCCCTTCCAGGAGTTGGGCGAAGCCTTCCTGCAATTCATGGCCGACTCGATAGAACTGCCTGGCCGTTATGCCGATCCGGATCTAGCGGTTACGCAGCATCCGGCGGAAATCAGTAAGGCGATGATTGCGACAATGAGCGCGGAATTGAAAAAAATCCGGTTCACCGACGACGACATGACGATCTTTCTCGGCGAGTACCTGACCGAGCCTAAAGCAAATGTGTTTTTCGACAGCCCGGAGAAATCGCTGACTCCAACGAAATTCGTTCAGACCGCGGCAAAGCGCGGCGTTCGCCTGTCGCGCAAGACACGGATGCTTTACCGTGGACGGCATATCTTCATCAATGGCGAATCCTTTGCGGTAGGCGCTGCCGATAAAAAATTGCTGCTTATGCTGGCCGATATGCGCTCACTGCCAGGCGAGCTTGTCGCTTCGGCCTCCGAGGATGTGTTGGAAGCCTTTCACATGTGGCATGACGATGGCTGGCTGAGCATTTCGTGATTTATAGCCGCCTGATGCTTGCTTACAGATGCTTACAAAACCCTTACTAATTGGCATGTCTTGGCTGTGTTGTTGCAAGAAAACCGCTATAATTGCGAGTTAGGAAGTTTTCAATGTGTGCAACGCAACATCATTGTGGGAAGCAGTGAAAACGCCTACCGAGCGATAATTACCGGTAATTATTCATCGCACTATTTTTGATAATAATCTTTTAAAGGGAAATCCATGAAAAAGACTCTGTTGATCGCGTCCCTGCTGGCCGTTGCGCTGGCTGCATGCGGCAAGAAAGAAGAAGCTGCTGCTCCGGCACCAGCACCTGCACCGGCTGCTGCTGCTCCGGCTGCTGCCGAACCAACACCGGCAGCACCAGCTGCTGCTGCTCCGGCTGCTTCTGACGCTGCTGCCGCTCCGGCTGCACCAGCTGCTGCTGCTCCGGCCGCTTCTGACTCTGCTGCTGCACCGGCTGCTGCCGCTCCAGCTGCCTCCAAGTAATCCTCGATTACTGACAGAAAAGCCGGCCTTTGGGCCGGCTTTTTTATTGCCCTTAAAAATTAAGTCTCATGCAAGCTGCTCATTGAGACAATTGGCTTACTGCGTTAGAGCAGTTTCACCCTGAATCCAAGCTAACTGTCTTCGCCTGCCTGATCGGCCAATGCGTCCAGAGAAATCCAGTCGAAACCATCTTCCTGGCAAGCGATCATGATGCGCGCCGTGTCGCCATCGATAACACTCGACAGTGCCGCCCTTGCGAGTTCCGGCGTATTGTTCTGCTGGCTTAAATGGGCCCCGACGACGATCTTCAAACGGGAACGATCGAGTGCGGCAAGAATATCTGCGGTCGTGTCATTGGAAAGATGACCATAGGCGCCGCCAATACGGCTGCGAAGCGATGGCGGATAACTGGAATTCGCGAGCATCCCGCGATCGTGATTACATTCCAGTACCAAAGCATCGCATCCGCTCAGGCTCTGGGTAAGATGTTGCGTCGCTTGACCGGCATCGGTCAAGACCCCGAGCTTGAAGCGCCCATCGCGCACAACGTACTGGACCGGTTCGCGTGCATCATGCGGAACGGTATAGGGAATCAGTTCAAGATGGCCAATCGATAGCGGTTCGCCATCGCGGCAAAAACGGTATTGGACACCATCGCAATCCTTGCGCACTGCGTGGAAAGTCCCGAAAGACAGCCATACCGGAAGGTGATGACGTCGCGCGAATTTGAAGACCCCGCCGACATGATCCTGGTGTTCATGGGTAACCACGATACCGGACAGGTCAGCCGGGACCATGCCGCGGCGCTGCAAGCGACGTTCGGTTTCCTTGATATTGAATCCGCAATCCAGCATGACCGTTGTACGGTCGGCGCCGGATGCGGTTGAAATCAGCAGTGCGTTACCTTCACTACCGCTTCCGAGACTGGCAAATTTCAATACTGGTCTTGATTACTTGAGTTGCTCGTTCAGTAAGGACAAAATCTTGTCCGCTGTCTGCGACGTTTCCGGACGTCCCTCGTTATTCAGGATCGCTACCTGGCTGGTGCTGCCGGAGCCTTTTACCGAGACCCGATAACGAGGCGCGGTACGTGCCTTGTCGTCGCTGGAGCCGAACGAAAACAGTTTGGAGAAGAATCCTGTTTCGCCCTTCTTCTGGTCGAGGTCAGGATCGACATAACGCACGAAATACATGCCCTGCGTACGATCACGGTCTTCAACGGTAAATCCTACGCGGTCCAGAGCCAGACCGACACGGCGCCACGCACGATCAAATCCTTCATCGACTTCGACGTAACCACCGTTCGCACCTTTGACCAGCTTGGAGCGAATCGGTTGCGAGATCGCATTGGCGACCGTAGCCTTGGCCCGGGTCGACTCCACGCCCAAGCGCGCCATTAAACGAGACAGGAATTCTGCTTCGAGTTCCGCGTCGGAAGCACGCGGAGTCCAGGTCGTGCTGTCCTTCTGCTGTCCAACCAGGACTTCCTGCATGCCGCGATGGCTGATGTAGATTTCCGTTGAGCCGTCGGGAGCGCGTTCCAGTCGCGTACGGAACTTGTCACGTTCACCCGTCGAATACAGAGAGTCCAGCGCCTTCCCAATAGTGCTGCGAATGAAATCTTGCGGAATCTTTGCGCGATTCTCTGCCCAGTCGGTTTCCATGACGCCAGACTGAGGCGTTTCCTGTACAAGCAGGAAGCCGGAATCCTGCCAGAAGTCCTTGATCTGAGGCCATAAAGCTTCAGGCGTCTGCTTGACTACCAGCCAGCGCTGATTCCCGGCACGGTCGATACGGATATCGTTGGTCACCACCGGCGCCACCGTGGTTGCTGCAACGGGACGGGTATTCTGTTGCAAAGTGTATCCCGATGCCGTCGCGGTTCCGCGATTCGCTTCCGGAATTGCATAACGATTTTCGCGCTGCAGCTGCGTCAGATCCGGCGGCACTTCAAGCGTAGGGGCCTTTCCTGCGCTCTTGTACTCGACGCGTTCCGGCTCCAGGATGGACCCGATTGTGCTGCAGCCGGCGAGGCCGGCAAGCGCCAGTGCATAGATAAGTCCACGTTGGGCCATGTTGGAGTGCTTGCGAATAGTCATGTCGGTACTGAATGAGGTGGTGGTGTTTATCTGCCGGGAAAGACGCGGCGCTTATTGTAATACACCGGATTCGCGCAAGGCCGCGCGCACGATGTCGTGATAGTCCGCATTGAGCGGCGCAAGGGGCAGACGGATACCGGACGGCATCATGCCCATTTCCGTCAGCACCCATTTCACCGGCACCGGATTCGGCTCGACGAAAAGCTTGTTATGCAGGGGCAGCATCCTGTTGTTGATGGCGACTGCCTCAGCGACGCGGCCATGCATCGCAGCCACACATAATTCATGCATTGCGCGCGGCGCGACGTTGGCGGTAACCGAAATATTGCCCTTGCCGCCACAGAACATCAGCGCCATTGCGGTCGGGTCATCGCCCGAGTACACGGCAAAAGACTTGGGAGCGAGTCGAATCAGATCGGTGCCGCGGCCGATATTGCCGGTCGCGTCCTTGACGCCGATGATACCGGGCACCTGCGCCAGTCGCAGAATGGTTTCATTCGCCATATCTGCAACGGTGCGGCCGGGAACATTGTAAAGAATCGCTGGTAAATCGACCGACTCGGCGATCTTGCGGAAATGCTGATACATCCCTTCCTGCGTCGGACGATTGTAGTACGGCACCACCAGCAGCGATGCGTCCGCGCCCACGTTTTTGGCATAGCGCGTCAGTTCGATTGCTTCGGTAGTGGAATTTCCACCGGTACCAGCGATGATGGGAATACGCTTTGCCGTATGCTCAACGGCGATCTTGATCAGTTCGCAGTGCTCTTCCACTGACACGGTCGGCGATTCACCGGTGGTACCGACGATCACAATGCCGTCGGTGCCTTCGGCGATGTGCCAGTCGATCAGTTTACGCAGGCCCGGCAAGTCAAGACTGCCGTCTGGATGCATTGGAGTGACGATTGCGACTATGCTGCCCTGAATCATGATGATGTTGTTGGGTAAGAATAGAAAGGCTTGATTGTAGCGGATAGCCTGCTCCCGTGGGGCAATCAGGTCGTCAATGGCGGCTCAAAATAGGCGCAGGCGTTCGCTCGACGGAACGGAAGAGGTTTTGACCAGGCAAATACGCTGCACCATGGCTGGCCGTGGCGAAGCGATGAACCCGTCTTCAAAGGCAATCACGCGAAGCCGATGCGTAGATGAACCATTTTTCAGGCTAAGAAGCTCTCCCGGCTCCAGCAGGAAAGCCGGGTTGGATGGCTTGCCAAACTGCTCATTCCCCTGGGCAAAGGTTTCGTAAATGAGTACACCTTCATCCGCGAGACTGGCGACGATATGCGAAAACAAGGGGCGATGCAGGTAATTGGTGACGACGACACCCGTAAAACGCCCGCTTCCGAATGGCCAGTTCGCGGGCGCATCGGAACTGCCCTCCAGATCGGCAAGCAATGGCGTAACAAGCGGCGCTGCGACACGCTCCAATGCCGCCGGATCGCGATCGACCGCAAGAACGCGATATCCACGTCCAGCCAAAAAGCGCGCATGACGTCCACCGCCGCAGGCAAGGTCCAGTACCTCGCCCGGCGGAATCAACTGCGCAAAGCGCTCTACCCAGGGTGAAGGGACATCTTGGGCGGCATGCCCGTTTCCGGGAACGGGCACCGGCTTTGCAGCAGTATCAGACGGAGGTGTAACCAAGGCCCATTGCCTCACGAACGTCACGCATGGTTTCCTGTGCCAGCTTGCGCGCCTTGTCGCAACCGTCCGCAACAATCGCCCTGACCAGCGAAGGATCATCCAGATATTTCTGGGCGCGTTCGCGCATCGGCTCCTGCTCTTTCAATACCGCGTCGACGACAGGCTGCTTGCACTCCAGGCAGCCGATGCCGGCAGAACGGCATCCCTTGAGCACCCATTCCTTGGTGGTGTCATCCGAGTAAACCTGATGCAGGCGCCATACCGGGCATTTTTCCGGTTCGCCCGGGTCGGTGCGGCGCACGCGCGCCGGATCGGTCGGCATGGTGCGGATTTTCTTGGTGACCGTGTCCTTGTCCTCGCGCAGGGCAATCGAATTGCCATAGCTCTTCGACATCTTTTGTCCGTCCAGGCCGGGGAGGCGCGACGCTTCGGTGAGGCGCACCTGCGGTTCGACCAGTATCAGTTTGCGGCTGCCTTCGAGGTAACCGAACAGGCGTTCGCGGTCGATCATCGACAGGTTCTGTGCTTCATCGAGCATCGCCTTGGCCTGCTCCAGTGCATCGGCCTTGCCCTGCTCCTGAAATTCGGTGCGCAGTTCGGTGTACATGCGGGCGCGCTTGCTGCCCAGCTTCTTGATCGCTTCCTGCGCTTTTTCCTCGAAACCCTTTTCCTTGCCGTACAGATGATTAAAACGCCGAGCCAGTTCGCGCATCATTTCGATATGCGGGATCTGGTCCTCGCCGACCGGCACCAGGCTGGCGCGGTAGATGAGCACGTCGGCGGCCTGCAATAGCGGATAACCGAGGAAACCATAAGTCGCAAGGTCGCGATCGGCGAGCTTTTCCTGCTGGTCCTTGTAGGTCGGCACACGTTCGAGCCAGCCGAGCGGCGTTGCCATCGAGAGCAGAAGATGCAGTTCCGCATGCTCCGGCACTCTCGACTGGATAAACAGAGTCGCCTGTGCCGGATCGATGCCTGCGGCCAGCCAGTCGACCACCATATCCCAGGTGCTGGTTTCGATAATGCTGGGATCGTCGTAGTGAGTCGTCAGCGCATGCCAGTCGGCGACGAAGAACAGGCAAGGCAATTCGGATTGCATCTTGACCCAATTCTTGAGAGCACCGTGATAGTGGCCAAGGTGCATCGCACCAGTCGGACGCATGCCGGAAACAACGCGGTCGGGATACATAATGTTCAGCTCAGAAAAATGGTAAGAGGGGAAACGATCAACTTCAATGCGGAATGCGCCGCGGTCATCACCGGCACCATCCATACGTAGAGAACCTTCAACAGTACCAGCCCCATCACGATAAAGAATCCATAGGGCTCGATCTGGGAAAACTTGTAGGCGTAACGGTTAGGCAGCAGGCTGGTCAGCACCCTACCCCCGTCCAGCGGCGGAATTGGAAACAGGTTGAAGGCGAACATGACAAGATTGGCCAGCACGCCAGCCTGTGCCATCCGCATGAAAAACGGCTCATTCACACTGGCGAACGCAAGTCCGATAGCGAATATCATCCAAAGCAATGCCATGACGAAATTGGCGGCGGGCCCCGCCAATGCGACCCATGCCATGTCGCGCTTGGGCTTTCTCAGGTTGCCGAAATCCACCGGGACCGGTTTGGCGTAACCGAACAGGAAAGCGCCAGAAGTGGCGACGTACAACAGGATCGGAATAATGATAGTCCCGAACGGATCAATATGCTTGATCGGATTCAGGCTCATCCGCCCCTGCAGGTAGGCGGTCGAGTCACCGAGGTAGCGCGCCGCATAGGCATGCGAAGCTTCATGCAGCGTAATCGCGAACAATACCGGCAGCGCATACACTGCAATCGTTTGAATAAGGTCATCCATGGCGGGATTCTATCAGAGGGGCCGAAAGACTTCGGGACGGACGCGCTTGCCGGGCGTGAATGCACCCGCCATCCAAGCCGAGCATGCTGCTACAACCCGAATATGGCTGGATCGCCCCGTCCCTGCCTGACGAGTTCTGGCACGTCTCCGGTCAGGTCGATCACGGTGGTCGGATCGAGGCTGCAGGCGCCGCCGTCTATCACCAGCTCCACCTGACGCGCCAGCTGTTCGCGAATCTCGTCCGGATCGGTCAAGGGATCGCCGTCGCCGGGCAGGATCAACGTCGTCCCGAGCAGGGGCTGGCCAAGCTCTTCCAGCAAGGCATGCGCAATGCGATTTTCGGGGACGCGCAGGCCAATCGTCTTGCGTGACGGGTGGCTGAGGCGGCGCGGCACCTCCTTGGTCGCTTCCAGAATGACGGTGTACGGACCCGGCGTCGCGGCCTTGAGCAGTCGGTATTGCCGGTTATCGACACGTGCATATTGGGCAATCTCGCTCAGGTCGCGACAGAGCAGCGTGAGATGATGCTTTTCATCCACGCCGCGTATGCGCCGCAGCCGGTCGACCGCTGCCTTGTCATCAAGGTGGCAAACCAGCGCGTAGCAGGAGTCGGTCGGCAAGGCAACGATACCACCGCCATCAATGATCTGCGCTGCCTGCTTGATCAGGCGCAGCTGCGGATTATCCGGGTGGATCTGAAAAAATTGGCTCATAAAAAAGAACGGCGGCCAATTGGACCGCCGCCGTAATGTACTGATTAAGAATTAATGTGCGCCCTGCAGCGCGGCGATGCGTTCTTCAATCGGCGGATGACTGGAAAACAGCGCCATAAAACCCGAGCGGCCGCCGTTGATGCCAAACGAGCGGAAATTCTGCGGCAGGCTTTCTGGAGCTTCCATCCCGCCGAGACGGGCCAAGGCCTTGACCATAGGCTGCGGTGTACCAAGCAGCTTGGCCGAGCCGGCATCGGCACGGAATTCACGGTAACGCGAGAACCATGCAACGATCATCGACGCCAGAATGCCGAATACGATCTCACAAACGAACACCGTCACCATATAGCCTATACCCGGGCCGCGGTCGTCGTTGTTGCGAAACACCGTCTTGTCGATGAGGTAGCCGACCACCCGGGCCAAAAAGATCACGAAGGTATTGACGACGCCCTGGATCAGGGTCAGCGTCACCATGTCGCCGTTGGCGACATGGGCGATCTCGTGGCCGAGGACGGCTTCGACTTCATCCTTGGTCATGCTTTGCAGCAGGCCGGTCGATACCGCGACCAGGGCGGAATTCTTGAAAGCACCGGTCGCAAATGCATTCGGCTCGCCATCGTAGACCGCGACTTCCGGCATCGCGATACCGGCGCGGTCGGCCAGTTTCCTGACAGTGTCAACCAGCCACAGTTCGGTCGAGGAGGATGGCGCATCGATCACCCGCGCGCCGGTTGACCACTTCGCCATCGGTTTGCTGATCAATAACGAGAATATGGCGCCAGTGAAACCGACCACGAGCGAATACACCATCAGGCTGCCCATGTTCAAGCCGTTGGCGCCGAGGTAGCGATTGACGCCCAGCAGCGACAGCACGACGGACATGACCAGCATGACAGCCAGATTAGTGGCAACAAACAGGAATATTCTTTTCATGAAGAGCCTCCAGGAAGACAGCGGAATCTAAATGCGCCCGCATGACTGGAAATCAAGCGGCCTCATATGGCATATCGCCATAGCGTCTGAGTCAAAGCCACGAGAATACATGCGCTTACAGCTTCCAGTCGTGCCAGACCGGGGTCACCGATGGAGGGAGGTTGGGCAACGCGCCCAGTTCTGTATGCGATTCGCCGGGAGCATGGAAATCGGAACCGCGCGACGCCAGCAATCCGTACTTGCGCGCCACATTGGCGTACACATCGTACTCGTCTGGCGTATGGCTACCGGTAATCACTTCCACTCCGGCACCGCCGTAGCGCTTGAACTCGTTGAGCAGCGCGTCCAGCGCCACATCGTACAGATCATAGCGACCGGGATGGGCAATGACCGCAATGCCCCCTGCCCCGCGAATCCATGTAACCGCATCCTTGAGGGTGGTCCAGCGGTGCGGAACGTAGCCGGGCTTACCTTCGATCAAGTAATTGCTGAACACTTCAGGAATATCCTTGCACACGCCCAGTTCGATGATATAGCGGGCAAAATGCGTGCGCGAGATCAGGTCCGGGTTGCCGACATACTTGAGCGCCCCCTCGAAGGCATTCGGAATGCCGACCTCGGCGAGCTGCGCGGCCATCGCGTGCGCACGCTTTTCGCGGCCGGAACGGGTCTGGATCAATCCCTGTTTCAGGTCTTCGTTGTTTTCGTCGAATTGCAGTCCGACGATATGGATGGTCTGGGACGCCCAGGTAACGGAAATTTCCACGCCCGTTACATAACGCATGCCCAGCGCATGCGCAGCTTCGCGGGCTTCCGGAATACCGTCGACTTCGTCGTGATCGGTCAATGCCCACACGTCCACACCGTTTGCCTTGGCGCGCGCGGCTACCTCGCCTGGCGGCAGCGCACCATCGGAAACGTTGGAATGGCAATGCAGGTCGACGTTCAACATGGAAATTTCTTGAGTAGGGACATGAGCCTTATTGTACGCCGAAGTCGCGGTCCGAAACGGCGCGCCGGCCACGGCCTGGCTTGTCCGGCTACAGGAAATCTTCGATCAATCCTGCCAGCTCTTCCGGCTGGTCGTGGTGCAGCATATGACCGGCGTTTTCGATCATTGCCGTTCTGACATTTGCAAAAAATCCTATGCGCCTGTCGATTTCCAAGCGCGCGCTTTCTTTCGGGCCCATCCAGCGCCAGGCTTCGGTGTCGGTGGCTTCCACCCACAAGACCGACGCCGTGATCGACTTCCAGCAAGCCAGCGCCTCTTCGACGCGATATAGAATCGGACTGATCAGCTTGTGCGCAGGATCGCCGAGAATTTCCCATTCACCCTGCTTGTTGTGTGCAGACCAATGCGCCGAAAGAAAAGCCGCACGTTCATCGGTAAGGCGTGGATTGGTTTTTTGCAGACGGGCCGCGACCTCGGCCTGGCTTGCATATGCACGCATGGTCGGCACTTCGCGCAATTCATCGAGCCATTTTGCATAGCGCCCCGGGGCTTGGTCAGGCTTGGTTGTCGGCATGCCGAAGCCTTCGAGATTGATCAGCTTGCGGATGCGTGCGGGACGAACGCCGGCATAAAGCGTGCACACGTTGCCTCCCATGCTGTGTCCGAGCAGGTTGACCGCTTCCTCGGGCGAGTAATGGGCAAGGATCGCATCCAGGTCGCCCATGTAATCGGGGAACCAATAGCAATCCGCTCCCGGCACTGCCGTCAGTCCAAACCCGCGCCAGTCGGGCGCGATGACATGCCAGTCTTTCTTGAGGCAATCGACTACGAATTGGAACGATGCGGAGACATCCATCCAGCCATGCATCATGAATATTTTCGGATTGCCTTCTTCACCCCAGTGACGCACGTGATATTGCAGGCCGCGAACGGGAATGTATTCGGAACGGGAAGATTTCATCGGCAGGCGCATGCGGGGTGGTTGATGGTAGATTGCAGATAAATCGGCATAATGGAAAGGCTGCAAACATGCCAGATTTGCAGAATAAACGAACGACCGTTCTATAATTATACCGGAGAGGACATGTCTTTTGCATCCCATCAGTCGCAGCCTGATCGCTATCAGGAGCTTTACACAAACTTCCAATGGCATGTTCCCGAGCAACTGAACATCGCGGATGTATGTTGCGCACGCTGGGCGGACACGCCGTCGAGAATCGCGATCCACTACGAAGACGACGAAGGAAAGACCGCCACCTTCACCTATTCCGAACTGCACCATCAGGCGAATCGGCTTGCAGCGGTGCTGCAGGGGCTGGGGGTATCCAAGGGCGACCGCGTCGCCATCGTGCTGCCTCAGCGCCCGGAAACCGCGGTAGCGCACATTGCCTGCTACCGGCTTGGCGCGGTGGCCATGCCGCTGTCCATCCTCTTTGGCCCCGACGCTCTCGAATATCGTCTGCAAAACAGTGAAGCTACCGTCGCAGTCGTCGATCAGGCGGGACTGCAGAATTTGCTGGACACGCGCGCAAACTGCCCATCGCTGCGCCATGTGATCGCAGTGGAATGCGCAACCGGCGACATGCTCGACTGGCACCGGGAACTCGCCGCCGCGGCCGACAGTTTCGATCCGGTGACTACACTTGCCACCGACCCTGCCGTTCTGATTTACACCAGTGGCACCACCGGTGCGCCGAAAGGCGCGCTGATTCCGCATTCGGCCATCATCGGCAATCTGACCGGCTTCGTCGCTTCACAGAACTGGTTTCCGCAAGAGGGGGACGTATTCTGGTCTCCGGCAGACTGGGCCTGGACCGGCGGCCTGATGGATGCCTTGCTGCCGTCGTTGTATTTCGGCATGCCCATTCTTGGCTACCGCGGCCGCTTCTCTGCCGAGACGGCGTTCCATCTGCTCGAAAAGTACGGAATAACGAACACCTTCCTGTTTCCGACCGCGCTCAAGATGATGATGAAGGCCGTCCCCGCACCGCGCGATCGGTATACGCTCAAGCTGCGCGCCATCATGAGCGCCGGCGAAGCGGTGGGCGATGCAGTCTTCAACTGGTGCGAGACAGCGCTTGGCGTGCCGCCGAACGAGATGTTCGGCCAGACCGAAATGAACTACATCGTCGGCAACAGCATCCATCAATGGCCGGCCAAGCCCGGCAGCATGGGGCGACCGTATCCGGGACACAGAGTGGCCGTGATCGATGACGAAGGCAATCTGGTCAAGCCGGGAGAGACCGGTGAAGTCGCCTTGAACAAGACCGATATCCATGGATACCCTGACCCGATTTTCTTCATCGGCTACTGGAAAAATCCGGAGGCGACCCGCAACAAATATACCGGCGATTGGTGCCGCACCGGCGATCTCGCCTTGGTCGACGAAGACGGCTATCTTTGGTATCAGGGGCGCGCCGACGACATGTTCAAGGCAGCCGGCTATCGGATCGGGCCGTCGGAAATCGAGAACTGCCTGGTCAAGCATGCGGCGGTCGCCAATGTGGCGGTGGTGCCAAAACCCGACGCGGAGCGCGGCAACATCGTCAAGGCATTCGTGGTGCTGACACCCGATGTCGTGCGCGGCGCAGAGGGCGATCAGCGATTGATTGCGGAACTGCAGGCTCATGTGCGCGGCAAGCTTGCGCCTTACGAGTATCCAAAAGAAATCGAGTTTATCGACGCGCTACCGATGACCACGACCGGAAAGGTCCAGAGGCGTGTGCTCCGACTTCTAGAACAGGAGCGCGCAGCCAAACCGTAGTAAGACGGTGCGCCGATTAACCGAACAGGCTGGCCAGCCGGAACGATGAGCGCACGCCAAGCTCCCGGAAATTATCCTGGAGCCAGATACCGGCACATTTGCGGCCTTCCTCGTACAAGCCCTGAATAAAGGCCGGCTGTGCATTCATCTTGCTGTGCTGGCTAAGCTGGCTCATCAACGCTTGCGATTCGACCACGTGCATATTCAACTGCCGCAACCGTCGTTCCAGCTTTCCGAACGCGATCCAGCCGTGCCTTGCCTCGCGCTGGGCCAGCATCAGCCCCTGCAACTCGGTAAAGAAAGTGGAGCTGAATCCCATCTCGGTCAGGCGATGCCAGATTTCATCCGCCGTCTTCGGCACCTTCAGGCGCGGCTCGGGATGCAGCAACACCACCATCATGTCGCGCGCAGAGCACTTTTGCACTAGCGGAAACAAAGGCGGGTTCGACGTCAGTCCGCCATCCCAATAAGCTTCGCCATTGATTTCCACCGCCCGGTGCAGCAACGGCAGACAAGCCGATGCGAGCAGCACGTCAATATTGATCTGCTTGTTGCGAAAGAGTTTGAGAGTCCCAGTACTGACTTGCGTGGTGGCGATGAAGAGACGAATCTTCCCTTTCGCGCGCAACAATTCGAAATCCACCTGCTGCGCCAATATGTCGCGCAATGGATTGATGTCGAAAGGATTCAACTGGTACGGAGAAAAATACCGGGTCAGCGACAGCAAGGGCCTGATGCCTGCGGGCGGCGCGGAGTTCATCGCAAGGCCCGAACGATTTTTCAGCATGTCGGGTACCACGCTGAACGGTGCCCGCATACTCACGCTTTCCCAAAAATCACGCAGTGCCTGGCGACCGCCTTCGCGGCCGCCGGCCGCCAACCCGTAAGCCATGACAACGGCATTCATTGCGCCAGCGCTGGCGCCGCTAATGCCCTCTATCTCGATTCGTTCATCCTGCAACAGCCGGTCCAGGACTCCCCAAGTGAATGCCCCATGGGAGCCCCCGCCCTGCAGGGCAAGGGTAATGGTCTTCCTGTGCATGTTTGCCTATTCCTGTAGTACGCCTTACTCGGCGTAAAGTGTTTATTACTTGCCATCGCTTCGACGAGCCGGCGTTGGCTCGCCTGGCGATTTATGGCGTAAGGACGCCTCCTCAATGAGGGAAGCGGAATGACTCGCAGGCTTCGTTACGCTGCGAAGATTGACTTGTGGATTGCTGGGCGCAGCGAGCGCCTTATTCTTTTTTCTGTGCGTCCTGCGCCTTGTTTTCCAGCTTTTCGCCGGCTTGCTGCATACCTTGGCCGGCCTTTTCAGCAACCTTGTTGAGTTCCTCGCCGGCGCGCTTGGCAGCCTGATCAAGCTGTGCACCTGCTCGCTCGGCAGGGCCTTTTTCGCCCGATGCAACATCCTGTTTTTCGCATGCGCCCAACAAGACGATGAACGACGCGGCCGTTATGAATGAAAGTGTTGATTTGGAGAGATTCGACATGGCTTACCCCCTATGCGTTTGCTGAACATGACATCCGGTCGAAACGGCTGCGGGTCTGATACATGCCTTGCGAATGCCAAGAGCACTGTGCCGACATACCGGATAACGACCTTTCAGATGCAAAGACCCACATAAGTGGCGCAAGTTTCATTGAGCGTTTGCAACACTGCAATAAACTTGTGATTCCTCAGTCAAACGAAAAAAAACGAGTACAGGTCAGAGTTGCAAAGCCGCAAGTTCGGCGTCGCTGAAACCGGCCGCCTTTCGCGCTTCAAGATTGAATGGTCCGCGCAATATCGGCGCCTTGTATTGCAATGCAAGCTCTGCATATGCCCGAACCGGATCCAGGCCGCGCTCCATGCAAAGCCATGCGTACCAACGGTTGCCGACCGCCACATGACCGATCTCGTCGCGCAGGATGATGTCAAGTATCTGTGCCGCGGGCAGATCGCCGGCTTGTGCCAGCTTTGCGCGCACCCCAGGTGAGGCGTCAAGGCCGCGGGCTTCCAATGTGCGTGGTACCAGCGCGATACGCGCGAGCACATCGCCAGAAGTTTTTTCCGCCATGTCCCACAAACTATTGTGAGCGGGAAAATCTCCGTAGGCGTAGCCGAGTGTACGCAGGTGCGCGTTGAGCAGTGAAAAATGCAGGGCTTCCTCGTCAGCCACTTTCAACCAGTCTGTGTAATAGGCTTCAGGCATGCCTGCAAAACGCCACATTGCATCAAGCGCCAGATTGATGGCATTGAATTCGATATGCGCCAATGCATGCACCAATGCGGCCCTTCCCTCCACGGTACGCATTGAACGGTGCTTCACCGCACGGGGCGGCACAAGCTCAGGACGCGACGGACGTCCTGGTATTGCATGGCGTGGCAGCAGGACAGTACGGACATCGAGATGCAATTGTCCGGCGGCCCAATTTCTTGCCAAGGCATTGACGCCCTCCACTTTTGTTGCGGGGTCTCCGGCTTCGAGCCAGTAGAGCGCCGCTTCTCGAAGATCCCTGGCGGCAACGATGTGGTCGGACGATGATGCGTTCATGCGAGCGGCGGTAAAATGTCGGTTTTTGAAGCAAACCCCTCATTCTACGGAAATACATGGCCATCTACCAATTGGGCGAGCATGTCCCCGATATTGACCCATCCGCATATATTGCCGATACGGCGAACATCATCGGCAAGGCGAAGGTCGAAGCCAACGCAAGCATCTGGTTCGACGTCACGATACGGGGCGACAACGAATTAATCACCATCGGCGAAAACAGCAATGTCCAGGAAGGCTGCATCTTGCACACGGATCCCGGCTATCTGTTGACTGTCGGCAAAAACGTCACGGTGGGCCATCAAGCCATGCTGCATGGTTGCACGATAGGCGAAGGCTCGCTGGTCGGCATCCAGGCCGTCATCCTCAACGGTGCAAAAATCGGCAAGAACTGCCTGGTCGGTGCTGGCGCCCTTGTCACCGAAGGCAAGGAGTTTCCCGACAACTCCCTGATCATCGGTTCGCCGGCCAAGGCGGTTCGCACGCTGAACGAGGAAGACATAGCGCGCATGCATCGCAACACGGGCAATTACGTCAAGCGCGGCCAACTGTTCAAGCAAGAGTTAAAACGAATCGGGTAATGATGGAAACAATGGATACGCTGCAACGATTTATTTTCGAGAATGCCGCCGTACGCGGTGAATTTGTCGAAATCTCGGAAACCTGGAAACAAGTGCAGGCGCGGAAAGCTTATCCCACCGCTGTCCGCACCTTGCTGGGCGAGATGATAGCGGCGGCAGCTTTGCTGTCGGCCAATCTCAAGTTCAACGGCATGTTGATCATGCAGATGCATGGTGATGGGCCGGTACGTCTGCTGGTCGTGGAATGCGATTCGGACCTGCAGTTGCGTGCGACGGCAAAACTGGCTGACGACGTCGTGATCGCCGATGACGCTACGCTGACGGAACTGGTGAATCTTCACGGCCACGGTCGTTTCGTCATCACGCTGGACCCGAAGGAAAAACTGCCTGGCCAGCAGCCTTACCAGGGCATCGTACCGCTGGACGGCGATACGGTCGCGGTCGTGATCGAAAACTACATGCTGCGCTCCGAACAGCTTGATACCAAGCTTTGGCTGGCAGCGGACGCGACGGTCTCGCGTGGCCTGCTGCTACAGAAACTGCCGAAGGAAGGCGGAATCGGCGCACCGGGCAGCGAGGATGCGGAAGCCTGGCATCACACCGTGATGCTTGCATCGACGCTACGCAGGGATGAAATGCTGGCGACCGATATCAACACCTTGATGCATCGACTGTTCTGGGAAGAGACGATACGCGTATTCGAGCCGCGCCATCCCTCATTCTATTGCAGCTGCAATCGGGAGAAAGTCGGCAACATGCTCAAGATGCTGGGCAAGCCGGAGGTCGATTCCGCTCTGGAGGACTTGGGCAAACTGGCAATCGACTGCGATTTTTGCGGCCAGCATTATGACTTCGATAAGGTGGATTGTGCGCAGTTGTTCGCCACGGAACATACCAGCGATGCAATTCAACCGGCAGGCAATGTAAAACATTAATGACGGGCTGAGGTCTTAGTGAGCGTACGCAGTAGTTGATTTCAGTCAGCTTGAGGGGCCGGGGCGACGCTAGAGCAATTTCACCCTGACTGTGCCGTCGATGCCGGACGATTTGCCTGCGGCACGGCGTTACGCCTCCTTGCCATGGCTAGCCATGTCGCGTCGCCGCGCCTTGTTCCACAGCCAAATCGCCTCGGCCTCGCCTGGCAAGTCAGGGTGAAACTGCTCTAGCCGGGGCAGGCTGAGCACCATTCGGCTGCAGAATCTGGATAAAAATCTCGCCATCCTTGATCATGCCCAGCTCATAACGGGCGCGTTCTTCAACGGCGCCGGTGCCATCCCGCAGATCCTTGACTTCGGAATTAAGCTTCGCGTTACGGGCCTTGAGTTCTTCGTTCTTCTTCTGAGCCGCGGAAACCTGCTTGTCCAGATCCCATACACGCAACCACCCTCCCTTACCCATCCACAAAGGGATCTGGATCAGGATAAGTAATGCCGCAAGACTGACGGTGATTAAACGCATGCCGACATTGTAGTGGGGTCGTTATAAAAAATGGGAGCCGCGGCTCCCATTTTTTGCTTCCACGCTACACTCGCGCGTCAGACTTCGTTTTCCACTTATACCAAAAGCGAAGATCAGCGCAGGTTGTAGAAAGCGCTACGTCCCGGATAGCTGGCGATATCGCCGAGGTCTTCTTCGATACGCAGCAACTGGTTGTATTTTGCCATGCGGTCGGAACGGGACATCGAACCGGTCTTGATCTGCAGCGCATTGGTGCCCACTGCGATATCGGCAATCGTGGCGTCTTCGGTTTCGCCGGAGCGATGCGAAATCACGGCGGTGTAGCCGGCGCGCTTAGCCATTTCAATCGCAGCAAACGTCTCGGTCAATGTACCGATCTGATTGATCTTGATCAGGATCGAATTGGCGATATTTTTCTGGATGCCTTCGCGCAGGATCTTGGTATTGGTGACGAACAGGTCGTCGCCCACCAGCTGAACCTTCTTGCCCAGCGCGCCAGTCAGCGTCGCCCAGCCTTCCCAGTCGTTTTCCGCCATGCCATCTTCGATCGAGATGATCGGATACTTATCGCACCAAGTCGCGAGCAGATTGGTAAAGTCGGCCGACGACAGCGACAGGCCTTCGCCATGCAGCTGGTACTTGCCATCCTTGTAAAATTCCGACGCCGCGCAATCCAGGCCCAGTGCAATCTGGGTGCCCGGCTCATAGCCGGCTTGTTCGATCGCTTGCAGAATCAACTTGATCGCTGCTTCGTGGTTGTCGACCGAGGGAGCAAAACCGCCCTCGTCGCCGACCGCGGTCGTCAACTTCTTGTCGTGCAGGATCTTCTTCAGCGTGTGGAACACTTCGGCGCCATAGCGAATCGCTTCGCGGAAGCTCGGTGCGCCAACCGGGATGATCATGAATTCTTGCAGGTCGAGATTGTTATCCGCATGCGCGCCGCCGTTGATGACATTCATCATCGGCACCGGCATCTGCATGGCGGCCGAACCGCCAAAATAGCGATACAGCGGCAGGCCGGATTCTTCGGCAGCGGCTTTTGCGACAGCCATGGAAACGGCCAGCGTAGCGTTGGCACCGAGGCGGGCCTTGTTTTCAGTTCCGTCGAGATCGATCAGAGTGCGGTCGAGGAATGCCTGTTCGTTGGCATCGAGGCCCATGATGGCTTCGGAGATTTCGGTATTGATGTTCTCGCAGGCCTTGAGTACGCCTTTGCCGAGGTAACGGCTCTTGTCGCCGTCGCGCAGTTCGATCGCTTCGCGCGAACCGGTGGAGGCGCCGGATGGAACGGCTGCACGGCCCATGACGCCGGATTCCAGCAGGACGTCGCATTCGACGGTAGGGTTGCCGCGCGAGTCGATTACTTCACGGCCGATGATGTCAACGATGGCACTCATTCAGTTCTCCCAATTTCAAAGAAAATTTTCATAAGGCGCGCCCGGCGCACCTGATCACTGCAATCACAGCGGTATTATTCATGGATGGGCGCAACGCGCCCCGGAAAAACGCAAATCCGCTCAGGAAAAGTCGCTTTCGATAAAACCGGTTTTCTTGACGACCCGATCGAGCTCGATCAATGTCGCAAGCAAATCCTTCATGCGGCCGAGTGGCACTGCGTTCGGTCCGTCCGACATGGCTTCCGCCGGATTCGGATGGGTTTCCATGAACAGGCCGGAGATGCCGGCGGCAACTGCGGCACGCGCCAGGACAGGAACGAATTCACGCTGTCCGCCGGACGACGTACCCTGCCCGCCCGGCAACTGCACCGAGTGGGTAGCGTCGAACACAACCGGGCAACCGGTTTCACGCATGATGGCCAGCGAACGCATGTCGGATACAAGGTTGTTGTAGCCGAAGGATACGCCGCGTTCGCAAGCCATGAAGTTATCCTGCTCAAGACCCGCTTCCTGTGCGGCAGCGCGTGCCTTGTCAATGACGTTCTTCATATCGCCGGGAGCCAGAAACTGCCCCTTTTTGATGTTGACCGGTTTGCCAGACTGCGCGCAGGCGCGGATGAAATCGGTCTGACGGCACAGGAACGCCGGCGTTTGCAGTACGTCCACTACGGCAGCGACCGGTTTGATTTCGTCAATCTCGTGAATGTCCGTGAGGACAGGCACATCCAGCTGCTTCTTGACCTCGGAAAGAATGTCGAGGCCCTTTTCCATGCCAAGTCCACGGAAAGACGTGCCCGACGAACGGTTCGCCTTGTCGAACGACGACTTGTAGATAAAGGGAATGCCTAGTTCGGCAGTCAGTTCTTTCAGGCGTCCCGCAGTATCGAGCGCCATTTGCTGCGACTCGATCACGCAGGGACCGGCGATCAGAAAGAACGGCCGGTCGAGGCCAACTTCAAATCCGCACAGCTTCATGCCGCTTTCCTTTGCGCGGACGATGCCTGCCTCTGTGCAAGCGCCGCCTTAATGAAGGAGATGAACAAGGGATGACCGTCACGCGGGGTCGATTTGAACTCGGGGTGATACTGCACGCCGACATACCAGGGGTGCGCGTTGTCGCCGGTGCGCGGCAGTTCCATGATCTCGCACAGGTTCTCGGTCGGCGTACGGGCGGAGACCACGAGGCCGGCTTCTTCCACGCGTCCGAGATAGTGATTGTTTGCCTCGTAGCGATGGCGATGGCGTTCCGTCACTTCGTCGCCATAGATTTCGGCGGCGATCGTGTCCGGCTTCACGGCGCAGGTCTGCGCGCCAAGGCGCATGGTGCCACCGAGGTCGGAATTGACATCGCGCTTCTCGACCTTGCCGTCATGGTTTTGCCATTCGGTGATCAGGGCCACGACCGGATGGGCGGTATCGGGATCGAACTCGGTCGAGTTGGAGTTCGCGAGTCCGGCCTTGTTGCGTGCAAACTCGATCAGCGCGACCTGCATGCCGAGACAGATGCCCAGATACGGTACCTTGCTCTCGCGAGCGTACTTGGCGGCAGCAATCTTGCCTTCGACGCCGCGTTTACCGAAGCCGCCCGGCACGAGGATCGCATCGTATTTCTCAAGCGCAGAAATGCCGCGCTCTTCGATTTCTTCCGAGTCGATGTATTCGATGTTGACGCGGCTCTCGGTATGGATGCCGGCATGACGCAGCGCTTCGGTCAGCGATTTGTAGGATTCGGTCAGGTCGACATACTTGCCTACCATGCCGATGGTGACTTCCGCCTTCGGATGCTCGAGCGCAAACACCAGCTTGTTCCAGACCGACAGATCCGCCGGTTGCGGCGACAGGCCAAGCTTGTCGCAGACGATGCGGTCCAGTCCCTGGTCGTGCAGCATCTGAGGAATCTTGTAAATCGTGTCGGCGTCCCAGACGGAGATGACCGCGTCTTCCTGGACATTGGAAAACAGCGAGATCTTGGCGCGCTCGTCGTCGGGAATGCGACGGTCGGCACGGCACAGCAGCGCGTCAGGCGAAATACCGATTTCGCGCAGCTTCTGCACACTGTGCTGGGTCGGCTTGGTCTTGAGCTCGCCAGCGGAAGCGATGTAAGGCACGAGCGTCAGATGCACAAACGCGGCGGCATTGCGGCCGGCGCGCAGGCTGAGCTGACGGGACGCCTCAAGGAAAGGCAGGGATTCGATATCGCCGACGGTGCCGCCGATCTCGACCAGCGCCACGTCAAATCCTTCGGCGCCGCGATGAATGTAATCCTGAATTTCGTTCGTGATGTGCGGGATTACCTGTACGGTCTTGCCGAGGTATTCGCCGCGACGTTCCTTGCGGATTACGGATTCGTAGATTTGGCCGGTGGTGAAGTTGTTGTGCTTCTTCATCTTCGCGGTGATGAAACGCTCGTAATGCCCGAGGTCAAGATCCGTTTCGGCGCCGTCGTCGGTGACAAACACTTCGCCGTGCTGGAATGGACTCATCGTACCCGGATCCACGTTGATATACGGGTCGAGCTTGATAAGAGTGACTTTGAGGCCGCGCGATTCAAGGATCGCAGCGAGAGAAGCGGCTGCAATCCCTTTACCGAGGGATGAAACAACGCCGCCAGTAACGAATACAAACTTGGTCATTGCTGGAGATGTGCCGAACGGCACGTGCGGGAAATTCAAATTATACCCCAAACCGGTTTGCCGATTCTCGACTTTGCCGGTTTTTGTCTTTCTCTACTGGATATCTGTCCAGGGATTCCAAGATCAGGGTATGTTCAAGGCGTGTAGGAAAATTGCATGTGCAAATAGTTCTGCGCCCCGGCAGAATTCGATAATCCGCGGATTTCATTGCCTTTGCGGACCAGTCCGACGCGGGCGCCATATGTTCCGTCGTTCCAGGCAAAGCCGATTTCCGCTTCTCCGACCAGGCGTTTCGGATCGACGGTATGTGGATTGTTTCTGGAAAAATAGCCACCCTGCAGCGTAGCGTTGTATCCCACTATCTTGAGGTCGGCGTGCAAATATCCGTACAGTGCAGGCTGCCGGGGTAAAAGATTCAGCCGACCGGCCCGGGCGGTGAATCCCGCACCGATATCCGTAAAGATATTGCCGAAGCGGCCGTGCAGCGCAGGTGTCAGATCGAACGCCTCGGCACGCCAGCTGACCGGCGCCAGTTCGCCGTGGAACACCACGCCGATTTCATTTCTAACCTGGCGCGACCAGCCTTGCGGCAGCGGCTGATCGATGACACGGTGAAAATTAGTCTGCGTCCATCGGCCGCCGGCACAGGGGCCCAGGCAGCCGATATCCATTCCGGTCTTGGAATACGTACCGTCCTCGCGATGCACTTCCTTGAATACCCCGCCGTGCAGCCACCCTGCATAGGGATGGTCGGGTGCTCCAACCTGGGCGGGTGGAAGCTTGATATCCGATGCGGTGTACAGATCCTGCGCGATGCGCCAGCCGAATACCGTTGTTTGCCCGACCTGGCGGACAGTATGAATTTGCGCGTAATTCTTGCCGCTGGTATAGAAACCGTCGTTTCGGTTCAGCAGCAGCGTATCGTTATCAATGCCTACAATATGCGAGATTTTTCCGCTTTCACGCGCCTGAGCAAAGCCCGAAAAAAAATCCGAAACCGGATTGGCGCGCGCAACGACAGCGCATATCGACAAGCCGGCAGCGATAATCAGCTTGCCCAGGAATGGCGCGGGATTATTTGTGCGCATGCGCGGCTCGATTCGAAAGAAGGGACTTGATCATTTCATGGGTTGCCGCCGCCGCTCTATCCGGCGACTCCATCGGGAACAGGTGACCACCCGGAATTTGCGTATAGTGCTTGCCGACCAGTCTTTTCGTCGCGACCAGGCCAGCCTGGCGGCATTCGATCGAATCGATTCCGCCGACAAAGCCGACAGGCACAGGAAAGTTGCGCCCCACCAGCGAACCGATATGATGCGGCAAACTGCGATAGACCGCTGTCTCGGTTTCTCGTGTGAAGCGAAGTGTCACGCCTTCCTGATCGGAAGCGGGTTTCAGGCCGTGTTGCAGGTAGTCGCGCAAGACTTGTTCGGGCCAAATCGCGAACATGGGCTTTGCCGCGTAATGCGTATATGCCGCTTCGGCATCCGGCCAGTGATTGCGCCGCTTCTCGGAAAATTTTGCCGGCGAAAACTTCTTGTCGGCACCGACCTGCTTTGCCCAACGTAGAAGGAAGGCGCGCCAGCCGGCAACCACGGGAGAATCCAGCAGGACGACGCACCGCACCAGGTCAGGGCGCGCCTTTGCGGCCAACAGGCTAAGCATGCCGCCCATCGAATGCCCGACCAGCACGACCGGCTCGCGGTGCCGCGCCTGCAAATCGTCCAGCAATTCCCGCGTCAATGCGCTCCAGCCATTCGTGACCGGATAGGCTGGATTATGTGCATGCATATCCAGTGCGTCCACCTGGTAGTGCTTCTTCAGGTGTTCGAAAAAGACGCGGTAAGTCCCGGTCGGAAAGCTATTGGCGTGCGCGAAATGAAGAATAGGTCGGGTCATGTGAAGAATCAGGAAATCGGGGCAACGCTCTGATCAGTTATCAGGCTCACCGGGATTGTAATGTGATTATTACGGACGAGTGCAGTACCACATTGCCGCCGGTTCGAGTCTACGGTTAGCGCCCATACCAGTAACGCGCATGTTCACTGCGATACTCGTGCAATACAGGGGGTTCATCGCGACCATTGAATTTCAGGGTAAGCGCGCCGGCTTCGTCTGTACGAACACGCTGGATGTTCAGCTCTCCATAGCGCTCATACACTTCTTTTTTCGGATGCCGGTAGCGGTTGCGATAACCAACCTGAAACAAGGCGATCTTGGGCTGAACCGCATCGAGAAACTGCCGCGTCGAGGATGTGCCGCTGCCGTGATGCGGCGCGAGCAACACGGTGGAACGAAGGGCATCGCCTCGCTCGGCAGCCAATGCTGCTTCCTGTGCGGCTTCGATATCGCCGGGCAAAAGCATCGACTGCGATCCGATTGCCAATCTCAAGGTACAGCTCCTGGCGTTAGGCTTCCATTTGGTGCTCTCATAGCTTTCCGAAGACGGATGCAGCATATCGAATCTGACACCGTCCCATTGCCATCCTTGCCCTGCTGCGCATCGCTCGTGCGTGACCGCCTGCAGTGCAATCGGATGATCCAACGGCAGCGACGACAGCAACTTTTCCACCTTGACATCGCGCAGCACGGACAAGGCTCCGCCGGAGTGGTCGTTGTCACTGTGCGAAACGACCAGTGCATCCAGACGGTCGATGCCTCGGGCTTTCAGATAGGGAAGGATGACGCGGTTGCCGCCGTCGGACTCGGGAGAAAAAGATGGCCCCGTATCGTAAAGCAGGCGACGTTGCGGAGTCTCGATGAGCAGTGCCATGCCCTGCCCCACGTCAAAGGCCGTGACCCAGGCCTCACCTTCTTCCGGGCGGGTCGGAACCAAAAGCAGCACCGGCACCAAACCAAGGACGCCGAGCCAGCGCACCGGCCAGCCAGGCGGTGCGAGCATCCATAGCGTACCGAGCAATGCCGCCAAAAACGCCCACCATGACGGCAACGGACTAGTCCACACGGCGATCCTGGATGCGCTGAGCCAGCTCAGCAGATGCGCCAGCGACTCCACAAGAAAATGCGCCAGTCCGAGCACCCAAGCCGACAAGGGCGAAGGCAGCATGCTACCGATCAGCGACAGTGGCGTGACGACAAAGCTGATCAATGGAATGGCGATTGCGTTAGCGATCGGGCTGATCAGTGAAACCTGACCGAACAGAAGCAGGGTCAACGGCACCAGTCCAATTGTGATCGCGTACTGGGTATGAACCGCAGCTTTCAATGAAAGAAAGCCGCGCGTGCCATATGACTCGGCAGCACGGGCATGGCCTTGTGCTCGGCCTGTCGTTGCAAAAAGCAGAATCCCGACCGCGCCGAACGACAGCCAGAATCCAGGCCACAGCACCGCCCAGGGATCGATCATGACGACGACACCCAGGGCCAAACAAAGCACATGCGACACGCTGGTAGCTCGACCAAACCAAAGCGCGAGCGCCACCACCGACAGCATGTACAGCGTACGCTGAGCAGGAATACCGAACCCGGCAAGCAACACATACAGCAAGGCGATCCCGGCACCGGCGAGTGCGGCGGCTTTATGCGCAGGCAGAAGCAGCGGTAACTGCGCATTGGTAAAAAACGAACGTCGCCAAAGCCCGAATACCATGGCGGAAAACAATCCGGCGATCATGGTGATATGAAGACCGGATATGGAAATCAGGTGTCCGATGCCGCTGCGGTTGAACACCTGCCAGTCCGACTGGCTAACTGCGCGCTGATCCCCGATCACCAGCGCAACAATGACTCCGGCATATTCCTTATCCGGCAAGGCGTCATGAATGCGCTCACGCAGCCAGGCGCGGCAACGCTCGACAGCGTTTCCGGGTGTCGCGACGAATGTATCGATACGCATGTTTTTCAAGGAGGCGTTCTGGTCCGGACGCACATACCCGGTGGCACGCAAGTTCTGCTCCAGCAACCACACCTCATAATCGAATCCATGCGGGTTTGCGTTTCCGTGCGGCCGACGCAAACGCACCGTCAATTGCCAGCGCTCGCCGGGGCGTACGCTCCCGACTTTCTGCAACTCGTCCATCCGAAATGCCGAGTACCACGACAAGGCAAGTCGCGGCGGAATCACGTCGCGCGCTTCAACAGGCTCAACGACCCGTTCAACGGAAAAATTGAAACGCACACCCTGTTCGAAGCTGTACGGAAGGCTGTCAACGGTGCCAACCACGGTAAGGTCGCGACCTTCCCATGCGCCTGGCAGTTCGTGCATCAGATAATACTGAGCATACAAGCCGGCCCAGGCAAAGCCGATTACCGCGCCGCATGCGGCGAATGTGGTTATACGTGCGGTAGATATGGCGAGCCGGCGCGCAGCCGACAAGGCTATCGCAGACACAAGCAGCAACACCAATAGCACAGGGTTGGACAGGAGTGTTGCCTGAACCTGCAAGAGCGCGGCACCGGCCACCAGGCCGAGGATTACACTGCGCATGCGGTCAAACGAGTACTGTCAGACGTGGCAGAACCGACCGTGCATTGGCCGACGTCTGATACGCAATATCGGATTCGGACATGCCGCGCAGTTCCGCCAGCACCTGTCCGATTTGTGGCAACTGCTCCGGACTATTGCGTCCCGGGTGCACCCATGCGGGCGAGATATCCGGCGCATCGGTTTCCAGCACCAGCGCAGTTTCGGGCAATTCGGTAGCGAGCCTGCGGATTTGCAATGCTCTGGTAAAAGTCATCGCTCCGCCGAAGCCGAGCATGAAGCCGCGCCTGATGAATTCTTCCGCCTGCTGGAAGCTTCCGTTATAGGCATGGGCAATGCCACCCGCAACATCGATCCGGCGCAGGTATTTCAGGATCATGTCCTGTGAGCGTCGTACATGCAGCAGCACCGGCAGGCCGAAATCCCGCGCTATCTTTAACTGTCCGCTGTAGAACCGTTCCTGCTTCTCGCGCAATTCACCGGTGCCGAGACCTGGAATAAAAAAGTCCAGTCCTATTTCACCAATCGCCACAAACCGCGGATCGGTCATTGCTTCGCTCACTGTTGTGCGCAACAGGTCCAAGTCGTTCTCTTCCGCGGCGGGCACGAAGATCGGATGGATGCCGAGTGCATAGCAGCAGTTGCCGGCCCCATGGGCGAGCGTTTTTACCGTCGCAAAATTGCTTGTTGCTACCGCCGGGATCACAATCATCGATACGCCCTGCTGTCCCGCCCGCACCGCGACGTCGACATGCTCGCCGGCGAATTCGCTTGCATCCAGATGGCAGTGCGTATCAATCCACATAGGGATGCAAACCGTCTTCCGACAAACGCAGCACACGATCGCAATGACGCGCCAGTTCGATATCGTGCGTCACGATGACGAAGGCGGTGCCGAGCGTACGCGAGAGTTCCAGCATCAGATCGAAAGTCTTGTGCGCGGTGACACGGTCAAGATTGCCGGTCGGCTCATCGGCCAGCACGCAGGAAGGTTGGGTTACCAGCGCGCGGGCGAGTGCCACGCGCTGACGCTCGCCGCCGGACAGTTCACCGGGCACATGGGACACGCGCTTTTCCAGGCCAACGCGCGTCAATACCTGCAGCGCCGCGTCGCGCGCTTCGGCCCTGCTCTTGCGACGGATCATCAGCGGCATGCCGACATTGTCGAGCGCAGAAAATTCCGGCAGCAGATGATGGAACTGATAAACGAAACCGAGGGAATTGTTGCGCAGGTCGCCGCGCGTTTTTTCGTTCAGGCCGGCAAAGTCCTTGCCAAGCAGGCTGACGCTTCCAGCCGATGGCGTGTCCAGCCCGCCGAGCAAATGCAGCAGCGTCGATTTGCCGGAACCCGATGCACCGACGATGGCCACCCGTTCACCGCGCGAGACGCTGAAGTCAATGCCGTTCAAGACGCTGACGGAGTATTTTCCCTGGGTAAAAGTTTTCGCGAGACCGCGACAAGACAAGACTGTTTGATCCATCCTCATTCCAGCGACGTGTTGGCAAATACCGCTGCAACGCGGCTTTCCGGCATGCAAAGCGTGTTGCCTGCATACATGGGCTTGTGCTTATTCATAGCGCAGCGCTTCGGCGGGTCGCACATTGGCGGCGCGCCAGCTCGGGTACAGCGTCGCCAGGAAGGCGAGAATTACCGCAACACCGCCTATCCTCCAGACATCCGGCCAGCGCAGATCGGAAGGCAGAGATGTAATCAGGTAGATTTCCTTGGACAGGAATTGCACGCCGAGCATGCGCTCGATAAAGGGGACGATGACATCGATATTCATCGACACCAGCACGCCTAGGCCGACTCCAATCGCGGTACCGAGCAATCCAACCAGCGCTCCCTGGATCATGAAGATCTTCAGAATCGAAGCCGGCGATGCGCCAAGCGTGCGCAGGATGGCGATATCGGCTTGCTTGTCGGTGACCGTCATGACCAGCGTCGATACGAGATTGAAAGCTGCCACCGCGATGATCAGGGTAAGGATGATGAACATCATCCGCTTTTCGGTCTGCACGGCGGCGAACCATGTGCGGTTTTGTTTCGACCAGTCCAGTATCAGCAGGTTGCCGTTCAGGATGCGGGACAGCGTCAGCGCCACCTCAGGCGCACGCTGCATGTCTTCCACGCGCAGGCGCAAGCCGGAAGGCGCCTCCAGCTTGAACATGCGCATTGCGTCGTCGATATGGATAAAGGCGAGGCCGGAATCGTATTCATGGTGTCCGGCTTCGAAGATGCCGCCGACCGTAAACTGCTTGAGGCGAGGCAGGACGCCGGCCGGCGTGATCTGGCCCTGCGGGGCGATCATCGTGACCTTGTCGCCGACCTCGACATGCAGTCCACGTGCGAGTTCGCGTCCGAGAACGATATTGAACTCTCCGGATTTCAGATTATTGAAACTGCCATCGCGCACCTGCGAGGCCACATCGGATACCTTGGGTTCTTCCTCCGGAAGGACACCGCGAATGATCACCCCGCGCACGGTATCGTCCCGCGTCATCATGGCCTGCGCCGCCACATAAGGCGCGGCGCCCTTGACTTCCTTGACCTGCATCGCCTCTTTCGCGGTGACGTGCCAGTCCGGCAAACTACCGGAGGCATCGTACACTTCGATATGGGACAGCACCGACAGCATCCGGTCGCGCACTTCCTTCTGGAATCCGTTCATCACGGACAGCACGACGATCAGGGCGGCGACACCGAGGGCAATCCCCGCCATCGAAATCAATGATATGAATGAAATAAAACTGTTACGGCCGCTGCGCCGACCGGCGCGCGTATATCGCATGCCGACCAACCATTCGAACGGTAGTTTGTTAACAATACTCAAAAGAAAACTCCATGGAATAAGTCGCCGGATCGTCTGAGCGACGGATGAAGCGCCAATTTGTTCTGCTTAACCTTGCATAGAAGTTTGGCAACATCCGGCGAAGCCGAAGTTTGCCATATATTTGCCCTACAATCACACGATGAGTCATCTTGATATCCTGATCCCTTTCGGTCTGCCGCCGGAAGAGCTTGCTCCGGACCTGTTCCGCGAGTTGAATGCCCCGGCCCTTGCCACGCTCACCGCACGTGCAAAATCCGAAGACGTGGCCGCCCGGCGCGAAAACTTCGCCGACTTTTACCGTACCCTGCCCCACGAAACCTGGCTGGCGCGCCGCTTTGGCCTTGACGGTCGACTGCAGGACAGCGGCAGCCCGCCGGTCAGCACCGAACTCATGCGGGCGCTTGGTCAGTCAGTCGACGAAGGCCTGTGGTTCATCGTGGAGCCGGTACATATTCATTTTGCGCGCGACCATCTCGTATTGACCAATCCGCGCCAGCTTATGCTAACGGAACCGGAGGCGCGCGTACTGTTTGAAATCGCAAAACCTCTATTTAGCGATGCCGGCCATGATTTGCGTTTTGGCAATGCTCGCTACTGGTTCCTGCGCGCCGACGCCTGGGATGGCCTGCAAACTTCGTCGCCGGATGCCGTAAGCGGTCACAACATCGATATCTGGATGCCAAAGGGCGCCGGCGAACGCGACTGGCGCAAGGTGCAGAATGAGGTGCAGATGCATTGGCACGATCATCCTCTGAATGCGCAAAGAGAGGAGCGACGGCTCAAGCCGGTCAATTCTCTCTGGCTCTGGGGTGCTGCCGCAGCAGACATGAAACGAAGTGCGCCGCCGTATGACTTTGCCTGTAACCTGAACGACTGGATGCCGGCACTTATGCCCGACAACGCCGGAACGAGGACGGCCGCCTCTGCCGGCGCACTGCTGGACAGGCTGCCCGAGCGCGGACTGATACTCCTCGACGACTTGCAGGAGGCTGCCCTTTCAAGCGATTGGGCCGGCTGGATCAACGGCGTGCGTCGCATCGAAACCGACTGGTGCGCGCCATTGTTGGCCGCTCTCAAATCGGGGTCGCTGGCGTCACTGAGCCTGGTGATTACCAACGACATCCGCCTTTCCCGATTCACCACTACCCGAACATCCTTGCGGAAATTCTGGGTCAAGCCTTCACTCGCAACACTATGTCAATGACCCGCATCGCCACGCGGAGCTATTCGTTCCGCACCGCCGAAATGCTGCGCCAGCAAGGCGTCCACCCCGTGCTTGCACGCTTGTACGCTGCCCGTGGCCTGGCTGACGTCCGGGAACTGTCAAGCGACCTGACCTCGCTGATCAATCCGTCCGGCCTGCTTCATGTGGACGCTGCCGCAAGTTACCTCGCCGACGCGATTGCCGATGGAAAAAAACTCGTTATCGTCGCCGACTACGACTGCGACGGCGCAACCGCATGCGCGGTCGGCCTGCGTGGCCTGCGTTCGCTCGGCGCGCAGGTCGATTTCATCGTGCCGAACCGCTTCGAATACGGCTACGGCCTGACACCGGAAATTGTCGAACTGACGGTAAGGGAAAAAGCGCCGGATATCATCGTCACGGTGGACAACGGCATTGCCAGTATCGATGGCGTGGCGGAGGCCAAGCGCCGCGGCATCGACGTTGTCGTCACCGATCACCACTTGCCCGGCGACACCCTGCCCGACGCACGCGTGATCGTGAATCCCAACCAGCCCGCCTGCGGATTTCCGAGCAAGAACCTGGCCGGGGTGGGAGTCATGTTTTACGTCCTGCTCGCCTTGCGCGCGGAAATGCGCAAGCGCGGCAGATTCGATGCGCAGAATCAGCCCAAGCTCGATGCACTGCTCGACCTGGTTGCGCTGGGCACGGTGGCCGATGTGGTCAAACTCGACGGCAACAACCGCATCCTGGTGGCACAGGGACTCAAGCGCATGCGCTCGGGTCGCATGCAAGCCGGCGTGGCTGCGCTGTTCCGGGCTGCGGGACGCGAAGCGCGGAGTGCAACGCCGTTCGATCTCGGCTTTGCGCTCGGTCCGCGCCTGAATGCCGCAGGACGTCTCGCAGACATGTCGCTCGGTATCGAATGCCTGACCACGGACGATGAGGGCCGTGCCTGGGCGATTGCCCAACAGCTCGACGCGATCAATCGGGAGCGGCGAGAAATCGAATCGGATATGCAGGATACCGCCTTGACCTTGCTCGATTCGTTCGAACCGCGCACACGCACGACCATCAGCGTATTCGACGACTCCTGGCATCAGGGCGTCATCGGGATTGTCGCGTCCCGGCTCAAGGACAAGTTCTATCGGCCGACCATCACCTTCGCCCCTGGTGGAGAAGGCTTGATCAAGGGGTCGGGCCGCTCGATTGCCGGCTTCCATCTGCGCGACGCGCTTGATCTTGTTTCCAAGCATGCACCGTCGGTGATACAGAAGTTTGGCGGGCATGCAATGGCGGCGGGATTGACGATTCGGGCCGAGGCGTTCGACGCCTTTGCCGACGCCTTTGAAGCGGTCGGCCGCGAGTGGCTGACAGACAGCCAGCTGGAACGCATCGTCGAAACCGACGGACCGCTGGAAGAAGCGTATTTCACGCCGAATTTCATTGAACTGCTCGCCGGCCAGGTATGGGGCCAGGGATTCGCGCCGCCGGTGTTCTGCGACGAATTCCGTGTACTCAACCAACGCGTCCTGAAGGAAAAGCATTTGAAACTGAGCCTGGAAAAGTCGGGGCGCCGCTACGACGCCATCTGGTTCGGCCACATCGAGGAATTGCCGGAACGCGCCGTGGTGGCCTATCGGCTCGATGCCAACGAATTCAACGGCGCGGTGCGGGTGCAATTGCTGGTTGAACATGCGCAGCCGGCCTGACACCGCTTGATCGCTTGCCTTTTCGGCAACAGCCGACGGCAGGCCATTCGAGCTACTCCTTATGCTCCTGTTTTCGCTGCGATCTCAGGCCACCAATGCGCCTGAGCGACAGGCTGCTCGGGTATAATCTAAGGTTTGATTGCAAAGAAAATATCATGGAAGCCGAACGCCTCAATTCCCTCTCCTCGCTGCTTGCGGACCTGACAAACCGCGCAGCCGAACTTCGGAGGTATCTTTGACGTCGATGTAAAGTCAGAGAAACTCGAACAAGTCAACGCCGAACTGGAAGACCCGAACGTCTGGAACGACCCCAAGCGTGCCCAGGATCTCGGCAAGGAAAAGAAATCGCTGGAAGCGATCGTCCTCACACTCACCAAGATCGATGCCGACCTGGCCGATGCGCGCGACCTGTTCGATATGGCACGCGAAGAGCAGGACGAAGATACGCTGATGGCGATCGAACACGATGCCGATGAACTCAGGAAACTGGTTGAAGGCATGGAATTCCGCCGGATGTTTTCCAATCCGATGGACCCCAACAACTGCTTTATCGATATCCAGGCCGGCGCAGGCGGCACCGAAGCGCAGGACTGGGCGTCGATGCTGTTGCGCCAGTATTTGCGTTACTGCGAACGCAAGGGTTTCAAGACTGAAATTCTGGAAGAATCCGAAGGTGAAGTCGCCGGCATCAAGACCGCGACCATCAAGGTCGAAGGCGAGTATGCCTATGGTTTCCTGCGTTCCGAAAGCGGCGTGCACCGCCTGGTTCGCAAGTCGCCGTTCGACTCCGCCAATGGCCGACACACTTCCTTTTCCAGCGTATTCGTCTACCCCGAAGTCGACGAATCCATCGAAATCGACGTCAATCCGGCCGACGTGCGCGTGGATACCTTCCGCGCATCTGGTGCCGGCGGACAGCACATCAACAAGACCGACTCGGCGGTGCGTCTGACGCACGGACCTTCCGGCATCGTCGTGCAGTGCCAGAACGACCGCAGCCAGCACCGCAACCGTGCCGAAGCCTGGGCCATGCTGAAGTCGCGGCTGTATGAACTGGAATTGCGCAAGCGCATGAGCGAGCAGCAGAAAATGGAAGACTCCAAAACCGATATCGGCTGGGGCCATCAGATCCGTTCCTATGTGCTCGACCAGTCGCGCATCAAGGATTTGCGTACCAACCACGAAGTTGGCAATACGAAAGCCGTGCTTGACGGCGACCTCGACGACTTCATTGCCGCCTCGCTGAAACAGGGTGTGTAAAGGCTGATACGACGCATTTGGCGCGCGGCCGGAAACCGGCCGCGCAGTGGCCTGATGCTCCGAAAAGCCTGCCGTCCCCTATGCCGCTTCCCTATATCTCGCAGTCACTCACGCATTACTGAAATGAACAAGCAAATAGAAAACGCCGCTCCGGCGCAAGACGAAAATTCGATCATTGCGGAACGCCGCTCCAAGCTGGCCGCGCTGCGCGAACAAGGCATCGCCTTCCCCAACGATTTTCGCCCCGAACACAAGGCGTGGGATCTGCATGCCCGCTATGGCGAACTCGATAACGAACAGCTTGAAGCCGACCCGGTCAAGGTGACGGTTGCCGGCCGCATGATGCTCAAGCGCGTGATGGGCAAGGCTTCGTTCGCCACGCTGCAGGACGGATCCGGCCGCAATGCCGACGGCCGTATCCAGCTTTACATCACCAATGACAACGCCGGCGAAGCATTGCACGCCACTTTCAAGCATTGGGATATGGGCGACATCCTTGGCGCCGAGGGCACGCTGTTCAAGACCAAGACCGGGGAGCTCTCGATCAAGGTTACCGGCTTGCGTCTGCTGACAAAATCGCTGCGTCCGCTGCCGGACAAGTTCCATGGCCTGTCGGACCAGGAAACCAAATACCGGCAGCGTTACGTCGACCTGATTACCAGTGAGGAAACCCGCCGCACCTTCAAGGCGCGCACGGCCGCCATGTCGTCGATCCGTCGCTTCATGTCCGAACATGAATTCATGGAAGTCGAAACGCCGATGCTGCATCCGATTCCCGGCGGGGCTGCGGCCAAACCCTTCACCACGCACCACAATGCGCTCGACATGCAGATGTTCCTGCGTATCGCGCCCGAGCTGTATCTGAAGCGTCTGGTGGTGGGCGGCTTCGATCGGGTGTTCGAAGTCAATCGCAACTTTCGCAACGAGGGTGTGTCGCCGCGTCATAATCCCGAATTCACGATGATGGAATTCTATGCGGCGTATGTCGACTACAAATGGCTGATGGACTTTACCGAAGCGGTGATTCGCCAAGCCGCGATCGATGCGCACGGTACCGCACAGCTGACCTATCAGGGCCGCGAACTGGATCTGAGCAAGCCCTTCCACCGCCTGACCATCGTCGGAGCGATCAACAAGTTCGCACCGCAGTACACCAATGAACAGTTAAACGATGCAGCTTTCCTGAAAGCCGAACTGAAAAAATTCGGTGTGGCACCGTTTGCCACTGCTGGACTGGGCGCACTGCAACTGGCGCTGTTCGAAGAGACTGCGGAAGCGCAGTTGTGGGAGCCGACCTATATCATCGACTATCCGGTCGAGGTGTCGCCGCTGGCGCGCGCATCCGATACAGTTGCAGGCATTACCGAACGCTTCGAACTGTTCATTACCGGCCGCGAGATTGCAAACGGCTTCTCGGAACTGAACGATCCGGAAGACCAGGCTGCGCGTTTCCAGGCCCAGGTCGCAGCGAAGGATGCCGGCGATGAGGAAGCGATGTTTTACGACGCCGACTATATCCGTGCACTGGAATACGGAATGCCTCCGGCCGGCGGTTGCGGCATCGGCATCGATCGCCTGATGATGCTCATTACCGACTCGCCCAACATTCGTGACGTGATTCTCTTCCCTCACCTGCGCCGCGAAGATTGACGATGCGTAGTGCTTGAATAGCATGAAGAACAGGGCCCGAGCGGCCCTGTTTTGTTTTTCGTATTGATGTGCGGCCCTGCCTACTGATGACCTGCGCCGCAGCGGTTTGACACTCAGCAAACCGGGTTACAAAGCCTTACAGCTGACACAATAATGACCTAGTCGCCAAAGTTCTTACCTCCGATAATCGGTTCATGCACTTGCATTGACGTTGTCCGACACAGGAGGTCATATGGAAAACAACAATACATCGAGCCGAGTTCACCCACTGGTCGCTGGCGCGGCGATTTCCGTCATGCTGGTCAGCCTTACCGGCGTTGCCGCGATGACAGGGCTGATTCCAACATCGCATAGCAGCTCGACACCAGCCGCTGCGGCGGAAGCCTCTCCGGTCGCCACTTCGGTTGGCTCGGCAGCCGTTGCATCCTCTCCCGCCGCTCTGGTGGAAACGAAGGATGAGCAGGCCGAATCCAAGTCGGCGAACGCGAAACCTGCGCCGGCTGAAAAGCGCGCATCCACACCCCGCGTTGCACATGCACCTGCGCAGCCCCGTCCAACTTACAACAGTAACTTGCCTGCAGTGGCTCAAGCACCGGCAGTCTGCTACAGCTGTGGACGTGTAGAGTCCGTACAAGCGATTCAGCAAGCGGCCCAGCCTAGCGGTGTCGGCATGGTCGCCGGCGCAGTATTGGGAGGCGTATTAGGCAATCAGGTCGGCGGCGGCAACGGCCGCAAGCTGGCGACTGTCGCAGGCGCGGTCGGAGGCGGGTATGCAGGCAACGAAGTGGAAAAACGGACACGTTCCACGACAAGCTATCAGGTGCGCGTACGCATGGAAGACGGGCAGACCCGCACATTTCCGTTTGCCCAGCAGCCGGGTTGGAACACGGGTGATCGCGTACGTGTGGTCGACGGTCAGCTTACCGCTCGTGCGTAACTCACGCAGCTCACGCAAGCCATTTCACGGCATGTGATTAAAAAGGTGGCGTATGCCGCCTTTTCTTTTTTGCAGATTCCTTGCCCTGTGTTTGATGAAATTTCATGTCTTATACCAGTCCTGACTCGTACGTAACATGACAAATCTTTCTTTCTAACATTAGAAGAGTTTGTAAGGAAATACGACGCTGTAACAATCCTTGCCATAGATTGCCCCCAGCACCATACTTGTTCTTTTAGCACTACAAACTCTCTGCATTTTCAGGGAATATCGCTTGTGGGACACGGTAACGAAAAATCGATGATTCGGCCAAAGCAACTCCGTCGACGCGCAGATGAGCAGCCGTCCGAGAATACAGTATCGCGCACGACATTCATGTTTACGCATGATCCAACTGTGCAACAGCAAGAGCTTTCCTACTTGCCTGTCAATTCAGTGCTGGACACCAATCGCCTGACAAACCGTTATGCCGACCTTTATGACTTTGCTCCGGTCGGCTATTTTTGCATCGATCGCCAGGGACTCATTCGCGACGTCAATCTTACCGGAGCTGGCTTGCTGGTCATTCCACGTGCAAGCTTAGTCGGCAGCAATCTCAGCGACTACATTGAGCCTCATCTGCAGGCCGATTTTTCCTCGTTTCTGGAGGATGTCTTCAGCAGCGAGGAAAAGAAGATTTGCGAACTAAGCCTGCTGAATGCCATGAAACAGCCATTTCATGCGCATATTGAGGCAAATGTCGACTCAGCAACGCAAACATGCCGGATGGTCGTATGCGACATCAGCGCACGCAAGCAGGCCGAACGTATCCTGATCGAAAGCGAGGAACGTTTTCACCTGATGGCTGACTCCGCGCCGGTCCTCATCTGGACCACCGGACCGGACCAGCAATACCTCTGGTTCAACAAGATGTGGCTCGATTTCACGGGGCGGACCCTTGAGCAGGAACTGAACCAGGGCTGGATCGAAGGTATCCACGACGAAGACGTTGCGCACTATCTCGCTAGTCAGTCGGCAGCGTTTGCCGAACGTAGCCCCTTTTCTGTCGAATACCGCTTGCGCAGCAGCATCGGGCACTATCACTACATGCTGGCACATGGTGTGCCGCGCACGTCGCCGTCAGGCCGCTTTCTTGGTTATATCGGCAGTTGCACCGACATTTCCGAACGCAAGAACGCCGAAGAGCAGCTACGCCACTCCCGCCAGATGCTACGCCATCTTGTGTCTTATCAAGAGCGTGTGCGGGAAGACGAACGCAAGCGTATCGCGCGGGAAATCCACGATGATCTTGGTCAAAATCTGCTTGCATTGCGGATTGATGTTTCGATGCTGCATACCCGCACAGGGCGTGCTCATCCCAAGCTCAATGAGCGGGTAAGTATTGCCCTTAGTCATATCGATGCAACGATGAAAGCAGTGCGCGCTGCGATCAACAATCTGCGCCCCACCGTTCTGGACTTGGGGCTGACCGCCGCCATCGAGTGGCAGGTACAGGATTTTCAACGGCGCAGCGGCATAGCATGCGAATTGACAATGGAAGACGAAGTCACGCTTGAAGACGACCGGGCTACTGCGCTCTTCCGCATTCTGCAGGAATCGCTCAACAACGTGATCCGCCATGCGCAGGCTTCCTACGTGAAAATCGCGCTGTATCGACAGGAATACAAGCTGTGCATGAAGATTGCCGACAACGGTATCGGCATCTATCCGGACTGCCGTAGAAAAGCCAACTCATTCGGGCTCGTAGGCATAGAAGAACGGATTAACGCGCTTGGCGGCGAATTGACCATCGATAGCCAACCCGACAAGGGAACCGTGCTGACGATTTCCCTGCCGCTACAGGAGCAGTGCTGAAAGATCCGCCACGCCGGTCGCCCGCAAAAATACTTGACTACAATGACCGACGAAACGCTGAAGCCCCAAACGCTGAAGCCCTATTGCGCTTCGGCGATCCATGCCATTTGTATTGCTTCAAGAATTTTCTCGCCCGACCGCTTGGGATCATCTTCGAATCCATCCAGGGCACACACCCACTGATGCAAGTCGGTAAAACGTATAGTCGTCGGATCGATGTCCGGATACTTGTCATGCAATTCTTCAGCAATGCGAACGGTATCTATCCATTTCATATCGGCCTCCTCTTGGGACAATTTCCGGATTGGCGAGGCGCTTGCTTCAGCGCCGTATCACCTTCCGCAAACCGCTTTAATGATTCTCGCTTGCGTGATTGATCGTGTACTTAGGTATTTCAACAACGACGTCCTTGTCGGCAAGGACCGCCTGACACGACAACCGCGAAGTTGCCTCCAGGCCCCAGGCGCGATCCAGCAAATCTTCTTCCTTTTCTTCGAGTTCGTTGAGCGACGCAAATCCTTCGCGCACTACAACGTGGCAGGTCGTGCAGGCGCAGGATTTTTCGCATGCATGTTCTATTTCGATGTCATGCTCAAGCAGGGCATCGCAGATCGATGTGCCGGCGGGCGCCTCAATGACAGCCCCTTCCGGGCAATGTGTGGCATGGGGAAGAACAACAATTTGGGGCACTTCGCTTACCTCGTGATGTTAGTGTCAAGCCGGGCGACGGACTGTGGTCCGCCATTCAGGCAATCTGGTCCAGCTTCTTGCCGGAAAGTGCAACGCGTACGCTGCGGTCCATCCGGCGCGCCGCAAACTCCTCGGTGCCTTGGGCAAGCGCATCGACGGAGGCCTTTATCGCTGCATGGTCGTCGCTGTGGGACATCTTGCGGACCTCTTCCATCAGGCCGGCAATTTGCTCGCGCTCCTCTTCGGACAACAGGCTGGCGTCGGCATCAAGTGCCGATTGCGTGGCCAGGAGTATACGTTCGGCTTCGACCTGTTCTTCGCGCAGGGCACGTAATTTCATATCCGCATCGGCCGAGTTGTACGACTCTTGCAGCATCCTCGCGACATCGTCGTCCCCCAGCCCATACGATGGCTTGACTTCGATTGATGCCTCGACACCGGAACGCTGTTCACGCGCCGAAACGGAAAGCAGGCCGTCCGCATCGACTTGATAAGTTACCAGGATGCGGGCTGCTCCAGCCGCCATCGGCGGTATGCCACGCAGCTCGAAGCGTGCCAGAGATCGGCAATCGCTGACTAGTTCGCGCTCACCTTGCACGACATGAATAGCCATCGCTGTCTGACCATCCTTGAACGTGGTGAACTCCTGCGCGCGCGCGCAAGGGATAGTGGAATTTCGCGGAATGACTTTTTCGACCAGACCGCCCATCGTTTCGATACCGAGCGACAGCGGAATCACGTCCAAAAGCAGCCAGTCATCACCCGGCGCACGATTACCCGCAAGCAGATTGGCTTGAATGGCTGCACCCAATGCAACCACCTTGTCCGGATCCAGATTTGCCAGTGGCATGGTCTGGAAGAAATCTCCGACCGCCTTGCGCACATGCGGCATGCGGGTAGCACCGCCGACGAGGACAACACCATCCACATCGTCCGCGCTCAGTCCCGCATCCCGCAGCGCCTTCCTGCACGGCGTAATGGTCTTGCCGACGAGGTGCTGCGTGATCTGCGCGAACGTGGCCGCATTGATGGTAAGGCGCACTTCTTCGTCGGAATTGAGCACTGCATCGATATGGGTTTCCGACTGCGTGGACAGCAACTCTTTGGCTTCCCTGGCCTTGACCATCAGGATACGCGTATCCTTGTCGGACAGCGGCGCAAGGTTTTCCTGTTCGGTGATCCAGCATAGGATCCGGTGATCGAAATCATCGCCGCCCAGCGCCGAATCGCCGCCGGTTGCCAGGACTTCAAACACGCCCTTCGTCAGCTTCAGAATCGAAATATCGAAGGTTCCGCCGCCGAGATCGTATACCGCATAAATGCCTTCCGAAGCGTTATCCAGGCCATACGCGATGGCTGCCGCGGTCGGCTCATTCAGCAGGCGCAACACGTTCAGCCCAGCCAGTTTGGCTGCATCCTTGGTAGCCTGGCGCTGCGCATCATCGAAATAGGCCGGCACGGTAATCACTGCTCCGACCAGTTCGTCGCCCAATGCGTCCTCGGCGCGCTGGCGCAGCGAGGCGAGAATTTCGGCCGATACTTCGACCGGGCTTTTGACGCCGGCGACCGTCTTCAGTTGGACCATACCCGGTGCGTCGACAAAATCGTAAGGCTGGTTCTCGACGTAGGCAATGTCCTTCAGGCCGCGGCCCATGAAGCGCTTGACAGAAACGATGGTGTTCTTGGGATCGGTGGTCTGCGCGGCCTGGGCTTTATAGCCGATATGCGCATTGCCGGTCGGCAGATAACGCACGATGGACGGCAACAGAGGATGCCCATCCTCGTCGGTGAGCACCTCGGGAATGCTGCTTCGCACGGTCGCCACCAGCGAATTGGTGGTACCAAGGTCGATGCCTACCGCCAGCCTGTGCTGATGTGGCGCGGTCGACATGCCGGGTTCGGATATCTGTAGGAGAGCCATAGAATGTGATCTGTATTGTCGGCTGCGTGAACGAAACTTCAGCCCTCGATTTTTTCAAAGACGGCTTCCACTTCTTCGCCGAACTTTTCAAGAAACATCAGCTGACGCACTCCTTGTGCGGCTGCCACGAAATCGTCTGCATCGAGCAGAGCTGCGATGTCGGATAATTTTTTCTTACGAGCGGCTCGCAGGTCTGATTCGAGCCCTTCCAGCGCCGCAAGGTCCCTGTCTGCCTTTGCCTCTTCGAGCTCGTCACGCCATTCCATCTGCTGCATCAGGAAGTCGCGTGGCATTGCGGTATTCGATTGGATTTGGAGGTCGACCCCGTTCAGTTCACACAGATAGGCCGCGCGCTTGAATGGATTTCTCAGCGTCCGATACGCCTCGTTGGCACGCGTTGCCCATTGCATCGCAACGCGCTTTTCAGTGTCGCCTGCGTTGATGAACTTGTCCGGGTGCACGCGGTTCTGCACTTCGTGAAAAGCCGAATCCAATGCCGCCATGTCGATGGCGAACTTTTGCGGCAGATGGAACAGCTCGAAGTGATTTTTCATGGTCATTCAAAGAAAAGCCTGTTCAGACATCAACAGGCTTGACGTGCGATTACCCGCCCGTTACGGCGCAGTACTCGATCAACTCAAATACGGAAGCTTTCGCCGCAACCGCATTCGTCCTTCACGTTCGGATTATGAAACTTGAAGCCTTCGTTCAATCCTTCCCGGGCGAAATCCAGTTCGGTTCCATCGATATACGGCAAGCTCTTGGGATCAACAAATACCTTGACGCCATGAGATTCAAACACATTGTCTTCAGGCGTGGTCTCATCAACATATTCAAGCTTGTACGCCAGCCCGGAGCAGCCGGTCGTACGCACGCCGAAGCGCAAGCCGATGCCCTTGCCCCGGCGTTCGATATAACGGTTGATGTGCTTTGCAGCTTTTTCGGTCAATGTGATTGCCATAGCAAATCAGTTTCTTTCCAGTTGTTCCCCGGCAGTACCGGATATCAAATCAGGCAGCTTCCTTGGCTTCGGCGCCGTGCTTGGCCTTGTAATCATGTACGGCTGCCTTGATCGCATCTTCAGCGAGAATCGAGCAGTGGATCTTCACGGGCGGCAAAGCGAGTTCCTCGGCGATCTGGGTATTCTTGATGGACATCGCCTCGTCCAGTGTCTTGCCTTTGACCCATTCGGTCACCAACGAAGAAGACGCGATTGCCGAACCACAGCCATAGGTCTTGAATTTGGCATCTTCGATGACGCCGCCGGCGCCAACCTTGATTTGCAATTTCATTACGTCGCCGCAAGCCGGGGCACCCACCATGCCGGTACCGACGGTATCGTCGCCCTTTTCAAAGGCGCCGACGTTGCGCGGGTTTTCGTAATGGTCGAGAACTTTTGCAGAATAAGACATATTAATGCTCCTTGTATCTTGTGGAAGTCAGTGTGCAGCCCACTGGATCGTGCTCAGGTCAATCCCGTCCTTGTACATATCCCACAGCGGCGAGAGTTCACGCAGCTTGGCCACCTTGGTCTTGATCAGGTTGATCGTGAAGTCGATGTCTTCCTCGGTCGTGAATCGACCGATGGTGAAGCGGATCGAGCTGTGCGCCAACTCATCGCTGCGGCCAAGCGCCCTCAAGACATAAGATGGTTCCAGACTGGCCGAAGTACAAGCGGAACCGGAAGAAACAGCGATATCCTTGATCGCCATGATCAGCGATTCGCCCTCGACATAATTGAAGCTGACATTGAGGTTATGGGGAACACGGTGTTCCATGTCGCCGTTGATATAAACCTCTTCCATCTCGGTAAGTCCCTTTGCCAAGCGGTCGCGCAATGCTTGTACGCGCGCGATTTCGGCGTCCATCTCTTCCTTGGCGATACGAAATGCCTCGCCCATGCCCACGATCTGGTGGGTCGGCAATGTGCCGGACCGCAGGCCACGCTCGTGACCGCCGCCATGCATCTGGGCCTCGAGCCGGATCCGCGGCTTGCGACGGACATAGAGAGCGCCGATGCCCTTGGGGCCATAGGTCTTGTGCGCGGTAAAGGTCATCAGGTCGACCTTCCATTTTTCCAGATCGATTGCCATTTTGCCTGTTGCCTGTGCTGCATCGCAATGGAAGATGATGCCCTTGGAGCGGCACAGTTCACCGATTTCCTGAATCGGCTGAATCACGCCGATTTCATTGTTGACCAGCATCACCGAGATCAGAATCGTGTCAGGGCGGATCGCTTCCTGCAATTGCTCCAGGGTGATCAGGCCGTTGTCCTGCGGCTGCAGGTAGGTCGCGTCGAAGCCCTGACGTTCGAGTTCGCGTACCGTATCGAGAACAGCCTTATGCTCTGTCTTTACGGTAATGATGTGCTTGCCCTTAGTCCTGTAAAACTGCGCCGCCCCCTTCAGAGCAAGGTTGTTGCCTTCAGTGGCACCCGATGTCCAGACGATTTCGCGTGGATCGGCATTGACCAAGGCCGCGACATCAGCACGAGCATCTTCCACAGCCTTTTCCGCTGTCCAGCCGTACATATGGCTACGTGACGCCGGATTGCCGAACTGCTCGCGCAGATAGGGAATCATCTTGTCGGCGACACGCGGATCAATCGGCGTCGTGGCCGAATAGTCCATGTAAATCGGGAAATGCGGGGCCTTGATGGTATCGACCAGGCTTTTTTCCAAAGGGGCGTTCATACGGGAATAACTCCAAATCAAGCGGCTACGTGTGGGCGGGGCATTTGCACCACGTTATGTTCAGCACTCTTCTGTCGCTGCTGATCGACCAGATCTTTCAGCGACACCGAATCCAGGTATTCGACCATTTTGGCGTTCAGCGTCGCCCACAGGTCATGTGTCATGCAGCGGCTGCCGTGTTCATGCCCCGGGCTATGGCAATTTTCCTTGCCGCCGCACTGCGTTGCATCGATGGGCTCGTCCACCGCGATAATGATGTCGGCCACCGTAACGTCTTCTGCCTTGCGCGCGAGGGTATAGCCACCACCAGGGCCGCGTACCGACTCCACGATTGCGTGACGCCGCAACTTGCCGAACAACTGCTCAAGATACGAAAGGGAAATTTCCTGCCGTTGGCTGATAGCCGACAGCGTGACAGGCCCATTTTCCTCGCGCAACGCAAGGTCAATCATGGCAGTGACCGCAAAGCGGCCTTTGGTTGTCAGACGCATATACTTCAGCTCCAGTACAAGGCTTTGATCGTCTTACCCGCACATTAACAACAGGTTCGACGCTCTTGCTCTTCGGGAATCAATACTCTTGAATCCCGAAGAATTTAGTCAAGTATACCAAAGTTGAGTATTTTTGTCAGGTATTACCCAGGGAGGACTTTCAGCCGAGCTGGGCCCACAAATGCCGTTGCGCAGCATGTACGGCTGGCATTATTTCATATTTCCTATCGGCATGTTGCCGTGTTGACTGGCTGTCACAGTCAACGGGTACGGACCCGAACGAACATCATGTAAGCGGTGGGATCTTTTCCATAGGATGCTTCCATGGCGGAGGGAACCATGTGCCGGCTTATCAAGGCGCCCACATCAAGGTGCATTGTCCCGGTAGTTCGTAAGTCATAGAAATAGCCAAGCGAAACGCGATTCATCTTGAACAGTTGCCGCTGGAGCGATTCATCTTCACGTGTCAATCCATCACTGCCTACCTGTTCGATACGGCCAAACAGTGCATGCGTACCGCTGAATCTCAATGTTGATTCCAACAGGTAGCCCATTGTGCTTTCCCTATGCTTGCGCGCATTACGTCCCCATGCCAGAGTAGTCTGCCAGTCGCCTTCCCGGAACGGCAGCGTGTATGTTGCGGCCAGAGCGGTACGCCGTACTTCATCGTTAGGAACAAACTGGTCCAGTGTGCTTACCGAACCCCGACTGAACCGAAATACCCAGTTCGGCGCCGGACTATACGAAAGGCGTGCCGACCGCATATCGAAGCGCGGCGAATCCGGCCGGCCCGGTCGATTGCCGTCCCGAGCATGCTGTGCCAGAGTAGAACTTTCTATAGTCACGCCGCGCCAGGCATAACCCACCGTTACCTGGTTCACAGGATTGCGGCCGGCATCCAGCCAGTTTTCGCTCTGCATAGCGTTATTCGATTCGAGCGCGGGATATTCATACATCAGCATGGTCGAGGACGGTAGCGACGTCACGGATACGAATGCAAGCCCAGGTCCACGCGAGGCCGCAGCGTAGGTGGTCCCTCGAAAAGCACCCGGATACGGATAGGAAAACAGAGAGGTCAAGACATCGCGCTGCAAATCCGCATCATCGCTCGCCAGCAAAGGTGCAATGTCCACGTCTTGGACCATGGCGACTTCCATCGCTGCCGCCTGGGATGTCTCCTGCATTTCCATAGCATGGACTAATAGCGGACATATCGTCATTCCGGCTACCGTTACAAGCGCATTCGTCAAGGTGTTCATAGTTTCACTCTGCCACGTCAAGTACCGAACATGCCCCCGCAATTTTTATACCAAAACCCCTAATGGAAATAAATCTGAAAAGACGCTGAAATTCACCCAATTTATGACGATTTTTGTCATATAGGCGAGGTGGTTTGCTCTTTTTCCGTATGTTTTACAAATCTTGTCATGCCTGTTTTACACGTCTGAACATTTACGACTAATACCGGCACAAGCCGGCTGTCAGCCGGCTTGAAATGCCAACTGACGGCCAGGACTCAAGCATTTGAAAATTTAACCGTTAGCGTCCGGATGCGAGATCTTCACGCGCTCGCATAGAGCTGCCGCCCACAAGGCGATTGAGAAGGCCGCGACAAGCGTCTTCGATATAGTCGAGCACCAGATCGAAGTCCTTCGCACTGCGATAATAAGGATCATGAACGATTGACGCTGCTCTGTTTTCGGCATGGACCATGAGCAAGCCAGGCTTGTGCTGATTTTCCGGCGGGCAAAGGGCCTGCAGCACTTCAAGGTTATTGAAGTCCATGCCAAGAATCATGTCGAAACGCGTGAAATCCGCCATTTCAATTTTGCGGGCTCGTAATGCACTCAGGTCATAGCCACGCTTGCGCGCGGCCGCCTGTGCACGTGGATCCGGCGCCTCGCCGACGTGATAGCCGTGCGTACCGGCAGAATCGATCAAAATGTATTGATGGAGATTGGAATCCGTGACCATCCTTCGCATTACGCCTTCTGCTGTTGGCGAGCGGCAAATATTACCCATGCAAACGAAAAGGATCCGGGTGGTTTCCATAGAGACTCCGTGGTATCAGCGAGCCACCCTGAGCAGATCGAAGTTGACTTGGGCGTGCCCGGCACGAGCCTATATTCGCAAATCGGCGGCAGGACATCATGATTTTCGACAAATCGCCGCGCCACGCCTATTGATCAAAGATACAGGCTGAATAAACCGACCTTGAGCATAAGGCTGAGCATAAGGCGCGCCGCTGACACCGAAGCTGAACGAGTGCCGTTATTTCTGCTGCTGCAGAAGCCGCATCGGAGCGAACAGTTGTTGCATAGTCTGATTGCCGATAAACGACAGGTTGTATGGGTGTTCCGACGCAGCGCTCGGAAACCGCGAGGTGGCTTTCAGCCCACTTAGCTGCTCGGCGATTTTTCCCCACAACACAAGCATTGGCGCTGCCTTGCCCTTACTTTCGGCATGATCCGCCAGCGCTTCCATCACGGTTTCCAGAAACGGTTTCCATGCCCTGGCATCTTTTACCGGTGGCACGTCCGGACGGAACACTAGGCTAGCATTCAGCAACAGGAAACCGTGGCGCGTCAGATTTCCCTGCAATTCGGTCAGTGTCTGAATGAACGTAGAGCCGATGGCGCGCGCCTTCAACGAAATATGAGCCAGGGCATCGCCGGAGGTATTGTCGGGCTTTAACAAACCGTCGGCGACGAGCAGCATTTTCATGAAATTCCGTAGCGAGGTGGCACGGTTGACCTGCTTGGACAAACCCTTTTCCGACCAGAGAGATTCCACCGCACCATCCATGAAGCACACGCCCGTTGCGCTCTCTTCACGCGGATAGGGCCCTTCTCCGACCAGGACGTAGCGCACTTCATCGAGCGGTTTGGTGAACGCGGCAAAGATCCGTCCTTCCGTCGGCAGGAAATTGGTGTTGGCTAATGCCGGCAAGTACCCGGGATCAGCTGCCGCGACTGCATTCAAGCCTCTGAGAATAATTTCATGCCAGGATTGGTGTGCCAGTGAAAGGGCATCGACGATGGACGGTGAGAGCGAATTCGGCATCGGCTTGTAAAAGAAGTTAAAGCCCGGATTGTAACCGTCACAATGGCAATCAAAGACGATAATGCAATAACGATTTCAGCAGGTCGCCATGATCGCGATGGCGAGCATGGCGCCAATGCCAGTCTTTTACTTGCCAGCAAGCGGAATAACGTTATCCATGCCGGGTGCGCCGAACAGCTGTTCCTTCAGCAAATGCAATTGGTCGCGAACCTGTGCGGCTTTTTCGAATTCAAGGTTCTTTGCGTGGTCCACCATCAGCTTCTCAAGCCGCTTGATTTCCTTGCTGACCTGCTTCTCGCTCATGGACTCGTATTTCGCCTGCTCCTGCGCAACCAGCAGCTCGCTTCGCGCTTCCTGCGGACTGTAGACGCCGTCGATCAGGTCGCGAATTTCTTTCTTCACGCCAGCCGGAGTGATGTTGTTGGCCTTGTTGAAAGCCACTTGCTTGTTACGGCGCCGTTCTGTTTCGTCGATTGCACGACGCATCGAATCGGTCACCTTGTCGCCGTAGAGAATTGCAGTACCGTTCAGGTTACGGGCCGCACGGCCAATAGTCTGGATCAGGCTTCGCTCGGAACGAAGGAAGCCTTCCTTATCGGCATCGAGAATGGCGACTAGCGACACTTCGGGTATGTCCAGCCCTTCCCGCAACAGGTTGATACCGACCAGAACATCAAACGTCCCCAAACGCAGATCACGAATAATCTCGACGCGCTCAACGGTATCGATGTCGCTGTGCAGATATCGTACCTTTATGCCGTTGTCTCCCAGGAATTCAGTTAACTGTTCGGCCATACGCTTGGTCAGCGTGGTGACCAAGACACGCTCATTCTTCTTCACCCGATCCGCAATTTCCGACATCAGGTCATCGACCTGAGTGCTGGCGGGCCGCACAACTATCTGCGGATCGACCAGCCCGGTGGGACGGACAACCTGTTCCACTACCTGATCAGAGTGCGTGCCCTCGTATTCGGCCGGCGTGGCAGAGACGAACACCGTTTGCCGCATCTTGCTTTCGAACTCGGCAAACTTCAGCGGACGGTTGTCGAGTGCAGAAGGCAACCGGAATCCATAATCGACAAGATTGACCTTGCGCGCGCGGTCGCCGTTGTACATCCCGTTCAACTGCCCAAGAAGAACGTGCGACTCGTCCAGGAACATCAAGGCATCCTGCGGCAGGTAGTCGACCAGCGTCGGCGGCGGCTCCCCCGGCATGGCACCGCTCAGATGGCGGGAATAATTTTCGATGCCCTTGGTGAAGCCGATTTCCTGCATCATTTCAAGATCGAAACGGGTACGCTGCTCGATGCGCTGCTCTTCGATCAGCTTGTTTTCCTTTCTAAAGAATTCAAGTCGCTCGCGCAGTTCTTCCTTGATGCTTTCTATCGCCCGCAACACCGTGGAACGCGGCGTCACGTAATGCGATCCCGGATATACGGTGAAACGCGGAATTTTTTGCCGCACGCGCCCGGTCAGCGGATCGAACAGCTGCAGACTGTCGATCTCATCGTCGAAGGTCTCGATGCGCACTGCCAACTCCGCATGCTCGGCCGGAAACACGTCGATGGTGTCGCCCCGAACCCGGAACGTTCCGCGGCCGAAATCGACTTCGTTGCGCGTATATTGCATTTGAATCAAGCGGGCAATCACATCGCGCTGACTTACCTTGTCCTTGGCACGCAAGGTAAGGATCATCTTGTGATACTCGTTCGGATTACCGATACCGTAAATCGCGGACACTGTAGCAACGATGACAACGTCGCGCCGCTCCATGAGCGACTTGGTGCACGACAGGCGCATCTGTTCGATATGCTCGTTGATCGAGGAGTCTTTCTCGATGAACAGGTCGCGCTGCGGCACGTAGGCTTCAGGCTGGTAGTAATCGTAGTAGCTGACGAAGTATTCCACGGCATTCTGAGGAAAGAACTCGCGGAACTCGCTATAGAGTTGCGCTGCCAATGTCTTGTTCGGCGCAAAGACGATGGCGGGACGCCCGAGGCGGGCAATCACATTTGCCATCGTATAGGTCTTGCCAGAACCGGTAACGCCAAGCAGTGTCTGAAAAGACAACCCGTCGTCGACGCCTTCCACCAGCTTGTCTATAGCAGCCGGCTGGTCGCCAGCCGGTGAAAAAGGCTGGTACAAACGATAGGGCGAATTCGGGAAAGTGACGATTTTCGACTCGTCTATGGGGCTGGAAACCTGGGATAAATCTGCCATCTGTATTCGACCTTTGGTAGAATAATAAGTTACACCTTGGTTTGAGGCCACGAGCCCGAAACTGACTATAACCCTGCTGCATCTGCTTGTATCCGCAGCCAACTTTTCATGTTATCACGATGAGCCAATCCCATCCCGCCTCTCTCTTCACCGCCATCGAAATGGCGCCGCGCGATCCTATCCTGGGCATTACAGAAGCCTTTAACGCCGACAAGAATCCGAACAAGGTCAACCTTGGCGTCGGCGTCTATTACGATGATAACGGCAAGGTGCCTCTGCTCGATTGCGTACGCAAGGCAGAAGCACAACTGATGGAAAAGCCGACTCCCCGCAGCTACCTGCCGATCGACGGTCTGGCGGCGTATGACAAAGCGGTGCAAGAACTCGTATTTGGTGCTGACAGTGCGGTAGTTCAAGAGAAACGCGCGGTTACCGTACAAGCCTTGGGCGGCACTGGCGCACTCAAGATTGGCGCTGATTTCCTCAAGCGCTTTTCGCCCGACTCGCAAGTCTGGATCAGTGATCCGAGCTGGGAAAATCACCGTGCGCTGTTCGAGTCGGCCGGTTTTGTCGTCAACAACTATCCGTACTACGATGCAGCTACACGTGGCGTGAACTTTACCGGCATGCTCAATGCGCTGAAGGAAATGCCCGCAGGCTCCATCGTGCTGCTGCATGCATGCTGCCACAATCCGACCGGCGCGGATCTGACCGAAGAACAGTGGACCGATGTCATCAATGTCGTTTCGCAACGCGGCCTGATTCCTTTCCTCGACATGGCTTACCAAGGCTTTGGCGATGGCATCGAGGAAGACGGCAAGGTCGTGCGCCGTTTTGCAGAGGCCGGCGGCCCCTTGTTCGTCTCCAACTCTTTTTCCAAGTCGTTCTCGTTGTATGGCGAGCGTGTCGGCGCCTTGAGCATCGCCGCTGTCAGTGCAGAGGAAGCCGCGCGCGTTCTGTCGCAACTCAAGCGCGTCGTTCGGACAAACTATTCCAACCCGCCGATTCATGGCGGCCAGGTCGTTGCAACTTCGCTTGCAAATCCCGAATTGCGCAAGCTGTGGGAAGACGAATTGGCCGGCATGCGCGTGCGCATTCGCGAAATGCGTCAAGAGCTTGTAAAGAAACTAAAGGAAAAAGCTCCCGGCAAGGACTTCGATTTCGTTATCAAGCAACGGGGCATGTTTTCGTATTCAGGCCTGACAAAGGAACAGGTTGGCCGCTTGCGCGACGAGTTTTCGATTTATGCAGTCGACACTGGCCGTATCTGTGTTGCAGCGCTGAATTCGCGCAATATCGACGCAGTCGTTGACGCGATTGCAAAAGTTCTCTAATCGAATCCGTCGGTAGAACGAAGGCCGGCCAAACACTGCCTCCTTCGTTTGACTCCATAGCCATGCCGCAAAGTTTTGACATTTACGGAAAGATCGGCCTATAATAGCGGCTCTGTTCCCTGATAGCTCAGTCGGTAGAGCGACGGACTGTTAATCCGCAGGTCCCTGGTTCGAGTCCAGGTCGGGGAGCCAAAAAATTCGAAAGGCCCACGTGATCACGTGGGCCTTTTTCTTTTCAAATTCCGAAAGCGCGCAAGGCACAAAGATTAGTCTAACTTTATATTGCTTCAAGAACCCTCCTTGAATCCAACCTGCCCGCGATGACCAAACTATACTCAGCCGCTTGCGAACGCAACCGCGATCCTATTCTTGCAGTACTTCGCAATGTCCTGACCGATGTAAGCCAAGTGCTTGAAATCGGCAGCGGCACTGGCCAGCACGCAGTGTACTTCGGAGCCGCCTTGCCGCATCTGATCTGGCAGACTAGCGACCTGAGCGAAAATCATCCGAGCATTCGCGCCTGGATCAGCGAATCCGGACTTTCCAACGTACTTCCGCCACTGTTGGTCGATGCTGCCGGCGACGAATGGCCGGTTTCGGGATTTGATGTGGTGTTCACCGCCAATACCTGCCATATCATGTCCTGGGACGAGGTTCAGAGCATGTTCTCGCGTATTGGACGGCTATTGCCTGAAGCAGGACTGCTGTGCATCTATGGACCTTTCAATTACGACGGTCGCTTTACCAGCAGCAGCAATGCACAGTTTGATGCACAGTTACGGAGCCAAGCCGCACATCGCGGCATCCGGGATATCGAAAAGATAAACGACCTTGCACTGGCAAATGGACTGATCGCGACGGCGGATCATGCAATGCCGGCAAATAATCGCCTTCTTATCTGGAGAAAGGCAGCAGTTGCCGTGTGAGTCCGCCGAAACTCAGCGCTGACATCGGGTTGTTGAAGTCGCTTAGCCGACGGTTGTCTTCATTCATCAACAGAGACATTCTATAATCAATTCCATAACGCAATGATTTGCGTTAAACCAATCCTGCTTTGGTCAGTGTGTTCGCATAGAAACGGATTCGGGCAAGGCAAGCAGCTGCGGCTGCGCGCTTATCGAGTATGCAAAAGTGACGCATATGCGGTCCAACCTGCTGGACCAATACTCTGATGAGATTCGCGCCAATTGAAAATCCGCTGAGCATTGAGTGATACGACAGGCAAATCCATTGATAGCTGAAGCCAGGGGGTCGCTGCAGCATTCTTGGCTCATATAGGTAGCGGTCAACGTCCTGGAGGCTTGTGAAGCGCACGCGAGTTACGCATTGCAACTGTACTGGTCGCCACAAAAATTTCCCGCAGCAGATAAACAAAACTTCCGATCAGGCAAAACATCCCCAAAACGAAACAAAAAGCAATGAATCCAGCAAGCCCGAGATTCAATGCATCACCTATAAAAAGCGTCGCGACCACGATACATACAAGCAGGCCGCATGAAGTGCTCAAGGTAATCGCACGATTGATGAGATACGAACGCCGGTACAAGGTATCCAGTTCGGCATAGGCATCCGAATGGTTGGCGCCAGAGGTGGCATTGATTCGGTCTTCCAGTACACGCGAGCGATCAATAATGCGCGCAAGACGGTTGGTCAACACTGAAAGCTTGGTGCCCACGCCGGTCAGTAGAAATACAGGTGCAATAGCCAGCTGGATGATATGGCTGATCTCGCTTAACTGAATATCGATCATCATGTTCGTCTTGTGGGAAACCTGCTTGAATTCAAGGAATGCGATGCTTACTTGCCGTAGTCTACCAGTTCGGTATTTGCCGGCGCCAACGCTGATTGAGCAAGCGCAAATGGCGTCGTACGAGGTGGAACCAATGGGTTGCGCCGCTTTCCATACAGCAACCGCGCGATTGTGATTTCTCAACGGTGATTAATTTCACGCTGCTACTTGTAGCTGACCATTGTCTGATCTGAGATATGTCTGAAGTCTCGACGCAATGATATTGGTTTTATCAACATTACCGGCACATCTCGCCGATATGATCAAGCAGTATGTCTTCCAGAGCGACACGAGTCATTGGCAAGGGTCCGGGCGCAGATCTCCATGATGCGCAGGTTCGGTCGTACCACCCTTCCCGGCTTCCTGCTATACGGCGTGTGGCGGACTTTCGTGCACGAACCTCAAAACCTGACAATCAGCCATCAGGCACTAGAGAAATTGTGATGACAACTTATTTGGAACCAAGTACGGGAAAGCTAACGAACATCATCACGACACTTGCTCGGTTTCCTACGAATAAAGTGGGCTCTTCGCTGCGGTCCGTGATCCAGTCTGCACTGGATGGGGTCATCATTGTCGACTCGATGCGGCAGATTGTGTTGGTGAACCAGAAGGTGGAGCGCATCTTTGGCCATTCCGCAGAAAGCCTCCTTGACCGCTCTCTCGACATATTGATGCCGGCGCGCCTTGTCAACGAGCAACGCCGCCGCATGGACCGTCTGGCGACAGCCCGCATTACCGGGCGGCGTGCCAAGGTGGAGCTGAAGGGATTGCATGCCGGCGGCAATTCGATGACGCTTCATGCCAGCATATCAAGAGTCACTGTGCACGGAGAATTGTTCCTGGCTCTCATTGTTCAAGATCCCTCTGCCCAGCATTCGGCGGGCGAGCCGAAACAACGGCCCAGCAGACCATCCGAATTGCGCAAATGGGCAGCGTCGACCCAGCAAGCGACCGAGGTCGAGAAACGTCGATTTTCGAAAAAATTGTACGATGATATCGGTCAACGCTTGAGCGTTTTGAAGCTGGATCTCGACTGGCTGGAAAACAGCCTTGCGCAAACCAACGCTAGCTTGCCCGCTCGCGTTGCCCAGATGCAGGGATTGCTGGACAACGTTATTACAATGACAAAGAGCATGGCATCAGCCCTCCGCCCTCCCTTATTGGACGATTTTGGCCTGCTGCCCGCAGTCGAATGGATGGCGGAAAACTTTCAGAAGCGAAGCGGCATCCTCTGCAGTATTGAAAATAAAGGTCTCAACAAGAAACTGGAGGATCCGATCGCGTCCGTCATTTTCCGGGTGATCCAAGAAGGACTGTCGAATATCGAGCGGCACTCGCATGCATCGCATGCACGAATTTCCTTTACGCATACGAGGAATCAACTCGATGTTATGATTGAGGACGATGGTATCGGCATGGAACCCGGGGTTGAAAACAAAGCGGGTTGTTATGGTCTGATTGCGATGCAGGAACGAATCTTCGTCTTGGGGGGTACAATCACCATTCGAAGCGCCGAACCGCATGGTGTGGCAATCTATGCTTCAATCCCTGTTGAGCCGATATTTCCGAAAGACCAGACCTCTTCAACGCCCACAAGCCGCCTATGATTCGCATTGTTATTGCCGACGACCATACCATCATGCGCGAAGGACTTAAGCGCATATTAGATGGAGCGGATGATATCGAAGTTGTTGGCGAGGCAGTCGATGGTTTCGAGGCTCTCGCGCATGTTCGCAAGGGCGGCTTCGACCTGCTGATGCTTGATCTGTCGATGCCAGGCCGCAGCGGTGTCGAATTGATTCGCCAGATCAAGGATGAAGTTCCGAAGCTTCCTATCCTTATCCTGACCATGCATGAAGAAGAACAGTATGCCGTACGCGCGATCCGCGCCGGTGCACGCGGCTACCTGACCAAAGAGAGTGCCGGCACCCAGCTTGTCAGTGCCATTCGAAAAGTGGCTTCTGGACGCCCGTATATCAGCCTGGAAGTCGCGGAGCAATTGGCGATGGATGTCATGCCGGCAAACGAAGATCTGCCACACAAGCAACTGTCGAACCGGGAATTTGAAGTATTCACACTCCTCGTCAGTGGAAAGTCGATCACTGAAATTGCAGATTTTTTGCATCTGAGTGCAAAAACCGTCAGCACGCATAAAACGCGTATCCTGACCAAGATGAGCATGAACTCGCTCGCGGAAATGGTGCAGTATGCCGTGCAACATCGTCTGCTGGGCCCTCTTCGCAACTAGAAAATGCCTTATTCCAATCCCAACCCATAACAGGATTGGAATAAGCCAGGCACGAGCGACAACAAGCAGTAAGAGTAAGCGTCACGAGATACTCAGGACGGATCATAATAAGCATGTCAGTTTTTCTACGCCGGTCGTCGACATAATCTTCTCTATCTGATTCTTGTTGCTTTGCTTTATCTTCCGTGAGAGATCCGGATAGCCCCGCGCACGTGTAATACTTCTCCTATAGATTCCCATCAAACGGCTGCTGCATTTGCTTCCACACCATGCGAATGCAGGATTTTTTTGCGGCTTCTCAACATATTTCGCAATAAGTCACGCTCAACCATCGGCAAACCTCCCGATCTTCTGTAGGGATATTCCTACGCAAAGCGCGACTCTCCTACATTTCAATTCAGCCCCCACCGATAGTAATTGCCTGTTGCGATTGCGATACTGGGCAATCATACGAAGCATGACAGGCTGATAAGCCGCTAATGATTCTGGACAACCTGGTGCGCACAGGAAAATTTCCAATAATCAAACCGGGGAAGCTTTGACAGTCATGCGGGGTCTACGCCTCCGCATGAACCTTACTGAATGATCTGAATTAGGAGATGACCATGTTGTCAACGCAAGCGTCTGAGAATCGTACCGACTCTTCCCTATCGACACTTCACTCTCCGTCGATGGAAGCCGGTTGGCAGCGACAGGGCAAGCTGTGGTCCAATCTGAAGGAATTATGCGAAGTACTCCGCATTCCTTCCGCCGCCATTCATACAGACGAAGAACTGCTGTTCCAGCATGTTCAATTCAAAACAGGCCAACGCATTCATACCATTGGCCAGCCTTTCGATACGCTCTATATCGTACACTCGGGCTTTCTGAAAACCGTTCTGATCGATGAGTTCGGCAATGAGCAGGTGTTGAGCTTTCCAATGAAGGGCGACCTCTTCGGTGTTGACGGCATCCACACCAAACGGTATGCGTCCGAGGCGGTGGCCTTGTCCAATTGCGATCTCATCCTGCTGCCGTTCAAGAAGCTCACTGCTCTGGGGCGTGCTCATGTCGAATTCGAGCATGCGATGTACAGCGTGATGAGCCGCGAACTGGTACGCGAGCAGGCGATGGTCAGCATGCTGGGCGCATTGAGTGCGGAAGCCCGCGTGGCGCGCTTCCTCGTCAACCTGTCCGAGCGTTACGCAGACATGGGCTATTCGAGCAAATTGTTCAACCTGCGGATGACCCGTCATGAAATCGGCAGTTATCTCGGCCTGACCCTGGAAACCGTCAGTCGCACCTTGTCGGCCTTCAACGAAATCGGATTAATCACCGTTGATCAGCGTTCGATTGGCATCAAGGATCCGGAAGCGTTGCGTACCCTGCGTCGCTTGCCGCCTTCCAGTTCGCGTGCAAAGCAGATTGCAGCGAAGAAGTCCAAGCAAGCCACTCAACAAAATGACCAGCCCGACACGGATTGGGGTGAACTCGCTTCAGCGTGATATGGCACGGAAGGCGCCATTGGCGCCTTTAAATGCATTCATAGAGCAATAAAGCCCGCTTTGCGCGGGCTTTATCACGTTCATTCAGTGGTGCAACGTAGAGGTGCGATCTACCCAAGACATCCGCCAAGACCGTCATGCAGACCGGTCCAGTGGCAAAGTTTAGTGTAGTGTTTCACTCTTCTTGAGACATAAAAGTGCGTCTTTCACGCCGACTCTTCGTTGCACATCCTCGCAATAGCTCGCTATTGCTGCGGTGTGCGCCTCGATTCGCCGCGAAATCCATCACTTTTATCAGTCTCAATCTACGTGAAACACTACACTAGCAGCTTATTTTTTCTTGCCGGAGCTTCCTGACGGGTAGCCTTTCTTGTCGGATGATACGCTGCCGCCTGCATCGTCTGTTGCGGACGAAATGACATCCGCTGTCGCGTCGGTTGAATTGGCTGCGGCCGCAGCAGACGTCTCGCTCACGCCGGCGATCACATTGGCATTGCTCGCTGCGGCGTCGCTCGCTGCTTTTGCAGCGTCTTGTGCCATGGAGCCGGCCATGCTCATATTACGGCGCGCGAGTGTGGCTGCGTCCTTGAACGCATTTTCCCAAACCGAAAACATGCCTGCGAGCGGATTAATAGGTGAGCCATCCGTGGTGGGTTGATCCCTGGCTGCCTCGTTAATTTCTGTCGGTGTTTTCATGCCATCGACGGCACGATTACGAATTTGCTCGACGTAATTCTGCATGTTCCTGCCAATTTCGCTTTGCATCTCGACGACAATACCTAACAACTGGCGCTGATATTCGGTCGCCTTACCGGAATTGCGAGCCATCAATCGCGACTGAAAAGCGGTCCCAAGCGAACCTGGATCGCGCGCGGTGGTCAGTTCCTGGACAAATTCGAGCTGGTCGGTAAAGGCTTGATGCGTGGCTTCAAGCATGATGTGATCGATCTTCTGTGTTCCCGCGAAAATCGTATCGGCGAGTTGTCGTGACGCCTCTAGTTGCGTCTGACAAACGCTCGCGAGCGGGCTGAATACGTTTTGCATGGCTTTCCCCTCGTAAGGTGGGTTTTGAAATCTGTAATAGTAGAGAACAGCATCGAAGGCTATTATTTTCGGCTGTTTCATCAGAGGCCTGCACTACCATCGCACCACGCTTGAGACGCATCAAGCGCTTGCGAGCTTGAGTTCATTGCATATGTTGACCACCATTAATCGAGATGTTGGCTCCGGTCAGGAAAGCAGCGTCTTCCGAGCAAAGATAGGCGACCAGTCCTGCCACTTCATCCGGTTCACCAAGACGGCCCATGGGGATTTGCGGCAGTATCTTTTCTTTTAGAACGTCTTCCGGAATCTGCGTGACCATTTTGGTTTTCAGATAGCCGGGCGACACGGTATTGACCGTGATTCCCTTGCTCGCCACTTCAAGTGCAAGCGCCTTGGTGAACCCATGCATGGCAGCCTTTGCAGCCGCATAATTGGTTTGACCGAAGGCGCCTTTCTGTCCGTTTACGGAAGAGATATTCACGATCCGGCCCCACTGGTTTTCCAGCATTCCGTGGATCGCAAGCTTGGTCATATTGAATACACTGTCGAGATTGGTCTTGCGTACGGCCATCCAATCATCCGGGGTCATCTTTCTCAACGTCATGTCACGGGTAATTCCTGCATTATTGACGAGGACGTCGATGCGGCCCAGATCCCTCAGTATCTGCATAATGCCGGCTTCACAGGAAGAAAACTCCGCGACATCAATACGTGCGGTGCTAAAGTCAAATCCCTCCGCCTTGTGCGCGGCCATCCACCCGGCCGCTTCCGTATTGCTGGGTGAGTGCGTCGCTACGACACGAAAACCTGCATGATGCAGTTTCTTGCAGATCGCTTCCCCAAGTCCACCCATACCACCTGTAACAATGGCTACTCTTCTTGAATCCATGGCGTCTCCTCCTATCGTATAAACATGGTTTCATGGCCTCGGACCAGACGCCTTAAGACAGAGAGCGATGACAGGGAAAGCCGATGCACAACAGGGAGCCTCCTGCCATCAATCCGTTCGAGCGTACGTTGCCGAGAAAAATTCGAGTAGCCGCAGCAAATTTAGTTCGGTAGAAAAAACCGATATCAAACAGGCGCAGGATGCGAGATAAATCCAGAATGCTAATCGTGAAGAAGTTCAGGCGCGATTGCCTGCGTATCCTTCAGCGTTTGCAGGACAATATTCGATTTGATGTCAAGCACGCCTGCGGTCTTGTAAAGCTTCTCCAGTACGAACATGGAAAAATGCTTGAGGCTGCGCGCCCTTACGCGCAGCAGATAATTGGCCTCGCCGGTAATGATGTAAGAACCGATCACTTCCGGCCACGCGGCGATCGAGGCAGTGAAGTGCTCATGCCAATGCTCGACATCGCGCCGCATCGTTACCTGCACAAAAGCATCTACTTCGAGGCCTAAAGCGGCGGGATTGAGTACCGCGCTGTAGTGGCTGATCATTCCGCTTTCTTCAAGCATGCGAACCCTGCGCAGGCAGGATGACGGCGACAGAAACACTTTTTCAGCAAGTTCAAGATTGCTCATGCGGCCGTCCTGCTGCAGCAAGTTTAGGAGCTTGAAATCGGTCGCATCGAGAGCCATAGAATTTTTCGTGAAATAGTTCTTTAAAATTGCAATTTTATTGCATATTTAATGAATATACCCATTCACATTGCTGAAATATTGTTCTCATCCCGCTATAAAATTCGAATATTCGATCAAAGGATATTTCATGCGAGACACCACGCTCATTTGGGACATCAGTCCCCTTCTTTCGCCCGCCATTCCTGTGTGGCCTGGCGATACGCCTTTTTCTGCCGAACCGACCTGGAAAATCGAAGGCGGCTGCCCAGTGCATGTCAGCCGGTTGACGATGTCGACCCACACCGGTGCGCATTGCGACGCCCCGTCCCACTACGACGCAGCCGGGGCATCGATTGATGCAGTTCCGCTGCACCCCTACCTTGGTGTCTGCCGCGTGATCGATTGCACCGGTGTCGCATGCGTCGAACCACATCACATCGAATCCGCACTTGCCGGAGTACCGCCTCGCGTGCTTTTCCGCACCTATGCCAATGCGCCGAAAGACCGTTGGGACGACGCTTTCGCATGCGTCGCGCCCGCCACCATCGCACTTCTTGCGCGAGCAGGGGTGGCACTGGTCGGTATCGATACCCCTTCGCTCGATCCGCAGGAATCAAAAACCTTGGATGCGCATCACGCCGTACGCGCGCATGGAATGGCCATCCTGGAAGGCATTGTTCTCGACGGCGTGCCGGCCGGTGACTATGAGCTCATTGCCTTGCCGCTGAAGCTGGCGGGCATGGATGCAAGCCCGGTACGCGCTGTTTTGCGCAGCCTGCAGGGAGGTGCGCAATGATCACGCGTAGCCATTGCCAGGAACGGGATACCGCCGATGCACTCGCGCCGCTGCGCACGCAGTTCGCCCTGCCGGAAGGCGTCATTTACCTTGACGGCAACTCGCTCGGCGCACGGCCCAAAGCCGCGCTCGCGCGAGCCCAGCAAGTCATCGCCGATGAATGGGGAAACGACCTGATCCGGAGTTGGAACAAGGCCGGCTGGTTTGACCTGCCCTCACGTCTGGGCGATAGACTGGCGCCGCTAATCGGCGCACTGAACAACGAAGTCGTGGTGACCGACTCAACCTCGATCAATCTTTTCAAGGCTCTGGCCGCCGCCTTGCACCGTCAGGCGCATAGTGAAAAAAATGCGGGACGGCGTGTCATCGTCACTGAGCGCGCCAACTTCCCCACCGACGTCTATATTGCACAGGGAATTGCGTCATGGCTGGAGCGCGGCTATGAAGTCCGCCTGATCGATTCGCCGGAACAGCTTGATACCGCAGTGGACGAATCCACGGCGGTAGTGATGCTCACGCACGTCAACTATCGCACCGGCTACATGCATGACATGCGCCGCATCAGCGCGCTCGCTCATGCGCGCGGAGCATTGATGTTGTGGGACCTTGCGCATTCTGCCGGCGCCGTTCCGGTGGACCTGAATGCGGATGGGGCCGACTACGCCGTGGGCTGCACCTACAAGTACCTCAATGGCGGTCCGGGCGCACCGGCCTTCATCTGGGTGCCCGAGCGGCATCAGGTGGAATTCCGTCAACCCCTGTCGGGCTGGTGGTCGCACGCAACGCCGTTTGCGATGCAGCCGCTGTTTGAACCGACAGGAGGAATTCGTCGCGCATTGTGCGGCACCCAGCCGATTGCCTCGCTGGCCATGGTCGAATGCGGGCTTGAAGTCTTTGCGCAGACCTCGATGCAAACCCTGCGCGCCAAGTCGCTGGCGCTGACCGACCTGTTCATCGCGCTGGTGGAAGCCCGCTGCGGGCATCACCCGCTCGAACTGGTGACGCCGCGCGAACATGCCCGGCGCGGCAGTCAGGTGAGCTACGCACACCCTCAAGGCTATTCGGTGATGCAGGCATTGATCGCCCGCGGCGTGATCGGAGACTACCGCGAACCCCACGTGATGCGCTTCGGTTTCACGCCGCTCTACACAAGCTTCGTCGATGTCTGGGATGCGGTCGATGCCCTCGTCGACATTCTCGACCATGAAAAATACGACGCGGACGCATTACGCGACGCGGTCACCTAAGGCGGCAATCATGAACGAAAACGACAAACCGGCTTCCTGGCACGGCGCCCAGATGGACTTTACCAAGTCGATGAGTTACGGCGACTATCTTGCGCTGGACGAGGTGCTGTCAGCACAGCATCCGCGCTCGCCCGACCACAATGAAATGCTGTTCATCATCCAGCACCAGACCAGTGAACTCTGGATGAAACTGATGCTGCATGAATTGCATGCCGCACTATTGCGCATGCAACAGGATGATCTGCCGCCGGCCTTCAAGATGCTTGCACGCGTTGCCCGGATCATGGACCAGCTGGTGCATGCATGGGATGTGCTGGCAACGATGACGCCACCGGAGTATTCCGCCATACGTCCCTATCTTGGACAGTCATCCGGGTTCCAGTCCTATCAGTACCGCGAGATTGAATTCGTCCTTGGCAACAAGAATGCGGCACTGCTGTCCGTCCATACTGCCGCGCCTGAAAATCATCAGCGGCTCATGGCGACACTGCATGCTCCGTCAATCTACGACGAAGCCGTCATGCTGCTGTCACGGCAGGGCTTGCACATCGACGCAGATCGGCTTGCCGTCGACCGCACGCTGCCGACGGTCGCCAATGAATCGGTCAAGCAGGCATGGCTCGAGGTCTATCGCGAACCGTCGAAGCACTGGGCCCTCTATGAGCTGGCAGAGAAACTGGTCGACCTGGAGACGGCATTCCGGTTCTGGCGCTTCCGCCATGTCACCACGGTCGAGCGCATCATCGGTTTCAAGACCGGGACCGGCGGCACGGCCGGTGCAAGCTATCTGAAAAAAATGCTCGAAATCGTGCTTTTTCCGGAACTATTTGCCTTGCGCACTGCCCTGTAACGAAAAGAAAAAGTATGCAGAATCAGCAGGATAGCGCGGCGGCAACAGGTATAATACGCCGCAAAGCACGGAGCGAGTGGTGAGCAATTGTTCAATGCGCTGCAAGGAATTCCGCTTCCCCTGAGCGGGTTTCAGGAATGTGTGTAAAGCCGGGCGGGTTGCATGGTAGGGCGGTACGGATCGTACGCCGGGTCCTGCGGAATCCGGACTGTTGAACACACATTGCCAAAAACCGATTCAGGACGTTCGGGCCGCTTTCAATGCGGCCCGTTTCATTTGGCGGATTTGGCGGACCGCGCATACCATTTTGCTCACGCAGCTTCGCATCTTCGACAAACCGATTAGCGTTTATGTCAACGAAACAGAACAACAAGCCGATAGAGATCAAGATTTCAACCGTCGTGGCGGTATCCGCCATCCTGCGCACGGCCGACCTTGCTACGCTGGATGCGGCATTGAAGCAGGCGACCGGTGGCGCTTCGGATTATTTCGACAACGACCTGATGGTCATCGATGTGTCGTCGATCGATTTCACCGACACCGTGATCGACTGGTCGGCACTGACTGCCCTCTTTAGCGGCTACAGCCTGAACCCGGTGGCGGTTCGCGGCGCACCGCCTGAACAGGAAGCGCAAATCGTGGCGCATGGCATGACGATCGACACCCTCGCGCCGTCGCGTCAGGACGCGCTGCCAGAAGAAGCGGCTGCCGCACCAGCACCAGCCCCTTTACCCGCACCTGCGGCTCCGGCAGTCGTACCGCCCGCTGCAGCGCAGGCGATCACCTCCGCCATGATCATCGATACCCCGGTCCGGGCCGGCCAGCGCATTTATGCCCGCGGCTGTGACCTGATCGTCAACGCCATCGTCAACAATGGCGCCGAATTGATCGCCGACGGCAGCATCCATGTCTATGCTCCGTTGCGCGGACGCGCGCTGGCAGGCGCAAGCGGCAATGCGGAAGCACGAATTTTCACGCTGAGCATGGAAGCCGAACTGGTTTCCATCGCCGGCATTTACCGCACATTCGATGGCGGGTTACCGAAGGATCTGGCGAAGCAACCGGCGCAGGTCCGTCTTCAGGGCGACCGGATAGATATCCTGTCCATTCGCGCCTAGTTATTTGTCTTTTAAGGAGTTTTTTGTGGCCAAAATCATCGTTGTAACGTCCGGTAAAGGAGGCGTCGGCAAGACCACCTCCAGCGCCAGCTTCGCGTCGGGACTTGCCTTGCGCGGGCACAAGACTGCCGTAATCGACTTTGACGTCGGCCTGCGCAATCTTGACCTGATCATGGGTTGCGAACGCCGCGTGGTATATGACCTGATCAACGTTATCAACAATGAAGCCACGCTGAACCAGGCCCTGATCAAGGACAAGCATTGCGACAACCTGTTCGTGCTACCTGCATCGCAAACCCGCGACAAGGACGCCCTGAGCGAAGCCGGCGTCGAGCGTGTGCTTAATAATCTGGCCAAGATGGATTTCGAATACATCGTCTGCGACTCTCCGGCGGGTATCGAGCACGGTGCGGTAATGGCGCTGACCTTCGCCGACGAAGCAGTCATCGTCACCAATCCGGAAGTATCGTCGGTCCGCGACTCGGACCGCATCCTGGGCATCATCCAGGCCAAGTCCAGACGCGCTCTCAACGGCGGCGAACCGGTAAAGGAGCATCTGCTGATCACCCGCTACGTGCCCAAGCGCGTCGAAGCCGGCGAAATGCTGTCCTACACCGATGTGCAGGAAATCCTGCGCATTCCGCTGATCGGCATCATTCCCGAATCCGAATCGGTGCTGCACGCGTCGAACCAAGGCAATCCCGCTATTCACATGACAGGTAGCGACGTATCGGAAGCCTATCAGGACGTCGTTGCGCGATTCCTCGGCCATGAAGTGCCGATGCGCTTTACCGCCTACGAAAAACCTGGCCTGTTCCAGAGACTGTTCAAGGGTAAGTGATATGGCACTACTCTCATTCCTGTTCAACACCAAACCCAAAACCGCCAGCGCAGCCAAGGAGCGCCTGCAGGTGATCATCGCCCGCGAACGTAATGGTCGCGATGGTCCGGACTTCTTGCCAGCCTTGCACAAGGAACTGATTGAAGTGATTTCAAAGTATGCGAAGGTGAACGCCGACGACATCAAGATTTCGCTTGACCGTCAGGGCAACCTGGAAGTCCTGGATGTCAATGTGGTGCTGCCCGACGCGGTCCCGGGTAAATAAGCAGCACCCTCGATTTCGCCTCTATGCGGGGTGGACGACTGAAAGGAACGACGCGCGTAGCTACTGCCACACGCGTCGTTTTGCATTGCCGGAAAGACAAGGGCCTGCCGCCGGATGGCCCATGTTCGATGCGTTTAATGCAATTGGTGCTTCAAGTCCGACAGCTCGCGATGGGCCTGCATCACGACACTTCTCAACTCGCTGTCGACGGACGGGGCTTTTTCGCATGCATTCTTGGCGCGGTCGCCAAGCTGCTCCAGATCATCCACACACTGGACGATCTGCTGTTCGTCCTGCGAACGCATCATTCCCCTTGCCTGCTCCATACGCTGATCCAACTGTTGCATGCAATCTTTCAAGTCCATCGGCACGCTTTGGGTCGATTCACAGCGCTGCGCTGCTTCGTGAACCATGCTTTCCACGTGACTGAAGCGTTGCTGCAATTCGTTTGCTTGCATCATTTCCTGTCTCCTTTTGAAAGTCGAAGCCAATGGCAACGGGAAGAATTTGATAAACGGCTAACAAACGAGTTCCTGATCGAACATGCTCTGCCTCATTGAGAAAAGAGATAACAAATAGATAACCATAGTCTGCCTCTAGCGGGGATGGCAAACATGTATCAAACAAGAACTGAGGCTGCGCATTCATGTCCAAACTTCTGGCGCGACCGCGCGCCTGCTTGGAATTTGATTGAAGGGGGCGGCCATGAAGGTGCTCAAACCGCGGTTCCTGATTGTTTTGCTTGTCGGCTTGCTGTTTACCGAACTCGCCTGGGCGCATGGGCGACATGCATATGGTCACTGGCATGGCCATCATCGGGCAAGTGTCGACATCGTGCTCGGCGTTCCTGTCACCGGAGCATGGCAATATCGCTATCCCGGCATCTACACTTATCCACCTGTAATCACGGTCCCATCGGTGCCGCAAGCCTATATGGAGAAGAATGCGCGCGAACAGCAGGCGAGCTCATGGTGGTATTACTGCCGTAGCGCCGAAGCGTATTACCCCTATGTCCGGGAATGCCCGACCGGCTGGGAGTTGGTTACGCCCCAACCGCCCGACCTGAGGTGAGCATCATGTCTTCGCGTGCAGTGCGGTGCTTGGCGTGTCTTTGCACAGTACTCGGCGTAACGGCCTGTACTGTCATGCCTCCGAACCAGCCCAGTGTGATGGTATTGCCGGGAACAGACAAAAGCTTTGAGCAGTTCCGGGCAGATAATGATGTTTGCCGGCAATTCGCTTATGAGCAGAGCGGTGGCGGCAACCCGGACAGCGCGGGTCTCGACAGCGGCGCTCGCTCGGCGATCGTCGGCACCCTGCTCGGTGCCGTGGCAGGCGCCGCCATCGATGGAGGAAGAGGCGCCGCGGCCGGTGCCGGCGGCGGTCTTGCATTGGGCGGCCTGGCGGGTACCGGTCATGCCGCCTACAGCGCGGGCAGCCTACAGCAGCGGTATGACATCGGTTACCAGCAATGCATGTATGCAAAAGGACACCGGATTCCTTCCGGCCGCGGAGGCCTCATGGGGTATTTTTTCCGTGATTTCCCCGAACGGACAACTGCGTATCCCTCCCCACCGCCTCCGGGCCGCATTGTGCGTTAGCAATTTGTAGACTCGCTTGAATCTCGCGCGCTACGAGGCAACTCTTTGCCACCCAACCGGTCATAGGTCCTTGGCTCTCCGAGTCAGCAAGCCAGGCCGGTCAGAGAGCCGTGCCCAGTGCAATTCCGGTACAATCCGCCCCAACATGAACGCACCTAAAAACCTGTTTTCCTATCCGCGCCACCGCGCCGATTACACGACGCCGGCCCCCTTCCTCCCCATGTCGCGTGCGGAAATGGAGGCGCTGGGATGGGATTCCTGCGACGTCATTCTCGTGACCGGCGACGCCTATATCGACCATCCCAGCTTCGGGATGGCGCTGGTGGGACGCTTGCTGGAAAAGCAGGGTTTCCGGGTCGGCATCATCAGCCAGCCGGACTGGCATTCGGCGGAAGCATTCCGTGCATTGGGCCGTCCGAATCTGTATTTCGGGGTCACTGCCGGCAATATGGATTCGATGATCAATCGATATACATCCGACAGGAAAATTCGTTCCGAAGACGCCTATACCGCCGACGGCGATCCCAACAAGCGTCCGGATCGCGCCCTCGTGGTCTACGCCCAGCGCGCTCGTGAAGCGTATCCGGATGCCAATGTCGTCGTCGGCAGCATCGAGGCAAGCCTGCGCCGTATCGCCCATTACGATTACTGGTCGGACAAGGTCCGGCGTTCCGTGCTGCCCGACTCGAAGGCCGATATCCTTTTGTACGGTAATGCCGAGCGCGCACTGGTCGAACTAACGCACCGCATCGCCGCTGGCGAACCGATCAAGTCGATTCGCGATCTGCGCGGCACCGCTTTCATGGCGCCGAGCGGCTGGAAGCCGGCAGACGGCTGGACCGAAGCGAATTCGACCCGCTACGACACGCCGGGCCGCGTCGAAGCGCATCCCGATCCCTATGAAATGAAGCAGAAGGAGCCGGCAAGCTGCGGCACGGCCGAGACTGCGGTTGTCGAACGCCCGGTCGTGATCCTGAGTCGCGAAGAGCGGCAGGCGGCACTGAGGGAACAGCGCAGCAAGACGGTAGTACGCCTGCCTTCCTACGACGCGGTCAAGGACGATCCGATTCTTTATGCGCACGCTTCGCGCGTACTGCACCTGGAATCGAATCCCGGCAATGCCCGCGCACTGGTGCAGGCTCATGGGGAGCGCGATGTCTGGCTGAATCCGCCGCCGCTGCCGCTTGCCATGGATGAGATGGATGGCGTCTATGACATGCCCTATGCACGGTCGCCGCATCCGGCGTATGGCAAGGCACACATACCCGCGTGGGAAATGATTCGCTTCTCGGTCAACATCATGCGCGGCTGTTTCGGCGGATGCACCTTTTGCTCGATCACCGAGCATGAGGGACGCATCATCCAGAGCCGCTCGGAACCGTCGATCCTGCGCGAAATCGAACTCATCCGCGACAAGACCAAGGGCTTTACCGGAACCATTTCCGATCTGGGCGGACCGACCGCGAACATGTACCGTCTTGCCTGCAAGGACAAGAAGATCGAAGAATCCTGCCGCCGGCTGTCCTGCGTCTATCCAAGCATCTGCGTGAACCTGAATACCGATCACAGCAAGCTGATCCAGCTGTACCGCAAGGCGCGCGCCATTCCTGGCATCAAGAAGATCCTCGTCAGCTCGGGCTTGCGCTACGACCTGGCGGTCAAATCGCCGGAATATGTGAAGGAACTGGTAACCCACCATGTTGGCGGTTTGCTGAAGATTGCCCCCGAACATTCCGAAGACGGGCCGCTTTCAAAGATGATGAAGCCGGGCATGGGTTCGTACTATGCCTTCAAGGAAATGTTCGAACGCTTCTCGCGCGAAGCTGGCAAGGAACAATATCTGATCCCCTACTTCATCGCTGCCCATCCGGGCACGACCGATGAAGACATGCTGAATCTTGCAATCTGGCTGAAGAAAAACAATTTCCAGCTCGATCAGGTACAGACTTTCCTGCCAACCCCGATGGCAATGGCGACGGCGATGTACCACGGCCGCAAGAATCCGCTGCACAAGGTGTCCGCCGATTCCGAGGCGGTTGAGACAGTACGCGCCGGAAAAATCCGCCGTCTGCACAAGGCTTTCCTCCGCTACCACGATCCGGACAACTGGCCCATCCTGCGCGAGGCATTGCAACGCATGGGCAGGTCGGATCTGATCGGCAATAGCGACCGGCATCTGGTGCCGCGTTATACCCCGCCTGCGTTCGGCGCATCCACCCAACCGGGACAAGCCCGCAAGCAGATCGGCTCCGGCACGCCTTCAAGGAAAGCTTTTGATGCCAAAGCGGGAAAATTCGGAGCACGGCCATCGTATAAAACTTCAGCCGTGAAAGCGGCCCGGAAGGCAAAATAAGCTGGCCGCTACCGCCTTCACCCGCCTTCACGCAGTGATATAAAAATTTCATATATCAGGTATTGCCAGAATAAAGCGGAGGATTATCCCAGTCTCGTCTATAGTGATTGTGTCTCCTCCAACTCTTCTTGAATTGGATTTAGCCCGCAACCGCAAGGTCTGCGGGCTTTTTTATTGGTTTCTGCAATTCGGTTTTCTGCAGTTGCCCATTAATCCGGCTTTTATCGGAATGCAGCGATCAATTGACTTTACGCAACGCCGTTTGCGGATTCGCAAAAGAAACCTGTGAAAGTTGCCTGTCAGACTATTGATTCAAGGCACACCTTCGATACAATGACTTCAAGCAAGCGATTGCCATTCATCAATCGAGGACAATATGAGAAACACACGACAGGATGCATTGGTCTGCAATACTGACTCCGGTTTCAACTACAACAAATTGCAGGCTGTCCTCTGCATCACCTGTTCGTCGGCCGTCATGATCGGGATGACCTATCTGGCGCTACGCTGGTTCGGTTGAAATACTATGGCGTCGCACACGCCGACTACGCCGACATGCCGGCAAGTGTTTCGACCACAAGTGGGACTTTAATTTTTCACTCTGCCCCTCGACAATTTCCATCCATTGACTTTGTCGATGGCGGCTGTCATTCGCGCGACGCTAATACCGTGCATTTCGCATCCTGTCTTGTCAAACGCCGAGCTTTTTCAAATCGACCTCAAGCCGGCCGCTAAGTAACGAACCGTCGTGATATAGAAACAACAGGTGCTGGCTTTCCGCGGGCTGCAGAAAGTGCGCATGTATGGCTTTGATCTCGACATCGTCAAGCATGGCCAGATTATTGGTCGACAGATGTACTACCTCGCGATAAAACGGCGAATACCAGCCGGCGATATGTTGCCCGAACGAGTCGGACAACATGACAAGCCTCCGGTCCGGCGCGGAGGCATTCCGATAAAGCGAAATATCGCCAAGCTTGGCCATGACGCTCTGCAAGGCGGGATGATGGCAGGCTGGTCCTGCACACTGCTCAATGCCGGAAACCTTGAAGTCGGCGACTTCTACCTTGCTTTCCAGTTCGACACCGGGGAAAAGGTGTGAAATATCCGAAGGTTTCAACTGCTCGGAAGTTTTCAGGTCAGTTGCCGAACTGGCGTTTGTATCCCAGAAATGACGCACGCTTGCGGCTGCGATCAGCCTCGGCCCAGTGCCGCTCCAGTGAAACCATGTTTTCGGAATAACGGGCGTGGTCTGGCCAATCTGTTTTGCTTCAGCAATCGGATAGTAGATACGCTGACGCGCCTCCGGCGCGAGAAACGGCGACATCATCACACGCGGCACGGGCGCCATCGCCGGATCGCAGCGCTGGCGCAGCCAGACCGGCAACTCGCTTTCATACATCACAGGAGAACTGGGCGCCACCAGCAACCTGGCATCGACACCAAGTTTCCTGAATCCTGCATCAAAGGCGCTCACCTGCTTTGCGATGCCATCGGCATGCTCGTACCGATAGCCGCATGCCTGTGTGATGGCCGCATAAGGCGCGTGGGCAGTGGAATGCGTCGCCAGAAAAATCCGACCGCCCTGCCCTTCGATCACCTGCAACGTCGGAAACTGCTTGAACAGCGTATAACGCAGCCGGTTATTCAGCTGGACCAATACGTCGCGAAAACCGAAATGGTCGTTAATCCATAAATCCAGCCGCGCCGGAAACCGGACGACAGTCTCCCAATCATGCGGCTTTGCAGGAAAAGCAGCGAGATAACGATTCTCGCCAACGCCTTGCGCCGGCTGCCACAACGCCAGCACTGCAGGGATCGACAGCAGTGCCACTATGATGATCTTTGCCGCATTACCGGCAAACCTGTTTGCGAATGCCGACATGTCAGAAGCGGAAATAAATAAATGGGTTATAGGTACCGGCGGCAAGGCTCGCCACACACAGGACGAATGCCGACACTGCACCGGCCACGCGCAACGGCATGGATGACATAACGGTGCGCATGCGCGGCCGCACGTCCCGGCCTTTCACCTTTTCTTCGGGGAAGCGCCAGGTCGCAATCAATACGCCTGCCAGCAATGCCACCGCAGCGGCAGGACCAAAATCCATTTGCCACGGGTGTGTCGCATCCGCGGAGGCTTTGCCAAACATCACCTCCAGGAAGCGCAATGCATACGGCACATCGTTCGCGCGGAAGAATACCCATCCGATCATTACCACCAGCAGTGTGTAGATCTGCGCTATTGTCTGAGGCATTCTTTCCAGCAGTCGCCCCAGCCCCATGCGCTCGATCACCAGCAGCACGCCATGCCATGCGCCCCAGATGATGAATGTCCATGCCGCGCCATGCCACAAGCCGCACAGCAGGAATACCATCGCGAGATTGACATAGGTTCTTGCCGCCGAGATCCTGTTTCCGCCCAGCGGGATGTAAAGATAGTCGCGAAACCAGGACGACAGACTGATATGCCAGCGACGCCAGAATTCCGTGACCGATGTCGATGAATACGGACGATTGAAGTTGGGCGGATAACTGAAACCGATCATGTGACCGATACCGATGGCCATGTTGGAATAGCCGGCAAAGTCGTACAGGATCTGTATCGAGTAACAGGCAATGCCTATCCAGGCGCTGGTCGTCGACAGTTGATCGGGCGGAACGGCGAAGATGCTGTCCGCCGGCAGCGCAACGGTGTTTGCAATCAATACCTTTTGCGCGAGACCGATGATGAACTGCTGCAGTCCGGCCAGCACGCGCGCATTCGTGATGTCGCGATGGTCCACCTCGTGGGCAATCTGCTTGTAACGGACGATAGGGCCGGCAATCAGCTGCGGGAACATCGCCTTGTACATTGCGAAATTCCAGAAGCTTTTTTGCGCACCGACATCGCCGCGATAGACATCGATCAGGTAGGAAACGCCTTGAAAGGTGAAGAAGGAAATCCCCAAAGGCAGAATGACTTCCGGCAGCTTGATCGGCGAAGAGAACAACGAGACTGCTTCATTCAGCACCGACACAAAGAAACCGATGTACTTGTAGTACATCAGGAAGATCAGATTGGCCGCGATGCCGAACCATAGCAGCGCTTTCTTTTGTGCGGCAAAGCGGGACATGGCATAACCGACGCCATAATTCAGCACTGCAGAAAACATCAACAATGGAACGAAGCGCGGCTCACCCCATGCATAGAAGACGAGGCTGGCGACCAACAACACCGGATTCTTCCATGGCAGGACATAGTAGAGAATCAGGAATACGGGGAAGAAATAAAAAAGGAAAGTTGCGGAACTGAATACCATATCGCCCTGTGGCCATTCTTGATACAGCCGCCATATTCCGCTAAAAAAATGGGCCGGACCTTGCTAAATATCAATTCAAATAATTGATTCCAGGAAATAAAGTCGATTGACGCAGTTTGTTGATTGCCACATTGACAGCCAAATAAATGGACACGCAACATTTAACTGCAAAAAGTGCTGAACTATTGGTGCGCAGTCAACGCTTGACGTAGGTCAGGTAAAGATAACTTACTGTTAACACGGTGATCACAATGCAAGCGAATGCAAACCCGATCCCTGCACTCATGCAGAAGAAGGCGGCGCATAGGTAGTTGGTACTGTGCGCACTTACCGTCGACATGACGTCCGATAGCACGCGCGTCAGTTGCATGAGACAGACCGCGATACCAACCCATTTCCACATGAAGAAAGGCAGGACCTTGCGCTGCGATCGGTTATACCGATAATTCGCAATCCGCTGTTCGACCGTACCGCACCCGGCATCACGGAACAACCAGAACGGAATGGCCAGCCGCCAGATGTATTGAAGAAAAAAAAGCAGCCGCTTGACGCGTGTTTGATCGTCACCGTTCATGAGTGCCCGTCCCTCCTGCTACTTAGTCAGGTTTTTACTGCGCTCGTTCACGAAGGCATTCTGCAACAGTTATTGCAATGCAAAAGAAACGATGAAGCGCACTTCGCCTTGGATAGTTGATTTGATTGCGAACACAATACGGGCGATCGCTCACACGCGCCGCACGACATCGATGACCGAGCCATCGCGGTATTCCACGACCGCAACAATGCGGCCTTCATCCTGCCGCTCTTCCTTCGCCAGGCTTGCACGATTTCTGGCGATTTCTTCCAGCTGTTCAATCGGTACCAGCCGAATCCCCTGAGACTGGAGCCGCTCGCGCAATTCCGCCCTTGCCGGGTTGACCGCCATACCCTCCTCGGTCACCACGACATCGACGGTTTCCCCCGGGGTGGTAACAGTCGTTACCTTGTCGACGATCTTTGCATAGCCGCCGGCGTTGAGCTTCGACGTGACCAGCGCGAGCTTTGCGCCCGCCGCAGCATCGGCATGGCCGCCCGATCCGCCCATGATGACGCCGTCCGAGCCGGTGATGACATTCACGTTAAAGCCGAGATCGACTTCCGTGGCGCCGAGTATCATGACATCCAGCTGATCGACCACGGCTCCTCGCGTCCGGGGGCTGGCATACATGGACGCGGACATGCATTGATGCGACGGGTTGCGCCGGTACGACTCGACTGCCTTGAGATCGAAACACTGCACATCCAGCAATCCACGGAACAAGCCTTCTTCCAGCATATCCACCATATATCCGGTGATGCCACCCGAGGCAAAGCTGCCCTGAATGTGCCGCTCCTGCATCAGCTTTCTTACTTCAGCGGCAACCGCCAGCGATATGCCGCCCGCACCGGTCTGGAAGGAAAAGCCATCGACCAGCAGTCCCGATGCCGCGATAACCTGCGCAGCCGCATGCGCTATCCTGAGACCGACCGGGTCTGTCGTTGCGCGTGTCGTGCCTGACACAATGCCCTTGGGGTCGCCGATGGCATCGACTTGCACGATAAAATCAACGCACTCCTGGCTGATGTCGATCGGCGACGCAGGATATGGGACGAGATTGTCCGTGATGGCCACCACATACCGCGCGTATGCTGCATCCACCATGGCGTAACCGAGCGTGCCGCACGCGGACCGGCCATCGACGCCGTTGAGGTTTCCGCACTTGTCGGCCGCCGGTGCGGCGATGAAGGCAAGGTCTATTGTCAGTTCGCCGCACTCGATCGACCGCGCACGTCCGCCATGCGTCTGCATGATGGCGGGACGCCCAAGCAAGCCGCCTGAAACGGCTTCGGCCACCGGGCCGGTGATATATGCTGCCCGGATGCCGGTCACGATCCCTTCCCGAACGTAGTCCACCAAGGGCGCATGCACTGGGAACAGCGAACTTGCTGCCACCGTGATGTCCCGCAGTCCCATCCTTGCAATCTCGGCCAGCACCAGATTGATGACGAAATCCCCGTTGCGCAGATGATGATGGAATGAAATGACGCCGCCATCCTTCAAGCCTGAAGCCTCAATCGCTGCCCGTAGCGTCGGCAACAACTTGGTCCCGGGTCGCCCGTCGCCGGACGGCAATGAGAATCCGGCTTTTCTTTTGATCAGATCGGAAATCCCGCCGCCGAAAGGCTTGATCAAACCGTAGCCGTCCAGCCGAGCCGGCAATCGGCCTTTGTCCATCAGATGCCTCGCTTCACGATCGTAGGCGCGCGGATTGCGCTGCCGTGCTTCACTCAAAAAACGATAACGTCGCGCAGGCTCTCGCCGCTGGCAAGACGATCGAAACCGCGATTGATATCGCTCAGTTGCAAACGCTCTCCCATCAGCTTGTTGATAGGCAGTTTTCCCGAGAGATACAGGCCTATATAGCGCGGGATGTCGCGCCCCGGCACACAGGAACCAATGTAGCTGCCTTTGACAGTCCGTTCCTCCGCCACCAGGCTCACCTGCTGCAGTGCCCATGTATTAGCGGGATTCGGCAAGCCGGCGGTCACCGTCGTTCCGCCGCGCCGTGTCATGCGGTAAGCAGTCTCCATGGCCTGCACCGACCCCGCCATCTCGAAGGCATAGTCGACGCCTCCCTTGGTGAGCGCCTTTACCTTTTCCACCGCGTCGGGGTCGCGCGCATTGATGGTCGCTGTCGCACCGAGCGCTTTCGCCGTGTCGAGCTTGCGCTCATTCAGATCGACGGCAATGACTTCGCGCGCGCCGGAAGCGATTGCACCCAGCATTGCACACAGTCCGACGCCGCCCAGTCCGAGCACGGCGGTGGTGGAGCCAGCCTGCACACGGGCGGTATTGATGACCGCTCCGACGCCGGTAAGCACCGCACAGCCGAACAGCGCCGCCTCGACGGGATCGATCGCGGCATCGATCTTCACGCAGGAGCGGCGCGAGACAACCGCATGGGTGGCGAAGGCGGAAACGCCGACGTGATGGTGTATGTCGACGGCACCCTGATGAAGGCGGCGTTCGCCTGACAAGAGGACGCCGCTCGTATTGGCCGCCGCCCCTGGCTCGCACAATGCCGGACGGCCTTCCATGCAAGGCAGGCAATGTCCGCAGCTGGGCACGAACACCAGTACGACCAGCTCTCCCGGTTTCAAGTCGTCGACACCTGCCCCCGTTTCAACCACCTCGCCCGACGCTTCATGCCCCAGCGCCATCGGCACTGGCCGTGGCCGGTCGCCATTGATCACCGACAGATCCGAATGGCACAGTCCGGCGGCGCGCATCTTGATCAAGACCTCGCCGGGTCCGGGACGGTCAAGGCTGAGCTCTTCGATCTGCAGCGGCCGGCTTTCGGTAAAAGGCAGGCTCGCGCCCGAACGATGCAAGACTGCGGCGCTGATTTTCATGGTGAACTCCTTTCGCGCAAAGACTTATCGGTGCAAGCCATCAGATCGTGCGGCCGCCGTCCACCGGCAGTTCCACCCCCGTCAGGAACTCGGCGGCATCGCTGGCGAGAAATACCGCAGCGCTGGCGACATCGGACGGCTCGCACATGCGGCCAAGCGGAATGGTGGAAATGAAGCGCGCCCGGTTTTCCGGCGTGTCGGGCACACCCATGAAGTCGCTCAGCAATGCCGTCGCACCCATGACCGGGCAAATGGCATTGACGCGAATGCCATCCGGCGCAAGCTCGACCGCCATGGCCTTGGACAAGGTATTCACCGCGCCTTTCGAACCGTTGTACCAGGATAGTCCGGGACGGGGACGGATGCCAGCCACCGAACCGATGTTAAGGATCACGCCATACTTGCGTTCACGCATCAGCGGGACGACTGCATGTGCCATGTGGTAAATGGATTTGACGTTGACTGCATAGACGCGATCGAAGGTCTTCTCGTCCACTTCCAGCATGGGCTGGTTACGGTGGGTGGTGCCTGCATTGTTGACGACGATATCCGGCGCGCCGAATTTTTCGACGCAATGGCGCACCGCCGCTTTTACCTGCTCGCCGCTGGTCACATCGCAGGCGACCGCGCTCGCGTTTGGCCCCAGTTCCTTTGCCAGTGCCTGCGCCATTTCCAGATTGATATCGGCGATGACAAGCTTGGCGCCTTCTTCGATAAACGCGCGTGCGATTCCCGCGCCGAATCCGCCTGCGGCGCCTGTGACGATCGTTACCTTGTTGCTGAGCCGGGACATGGGTTGCTCCTTAGTTATGATATTGGACGATGGTTTTTGTCGTACTCATTTCTTCCAGGGCCAGGAAGCCCTTTTCACGGCCGTGGCCGCTTTTCTTGACGCCGCCGAAAGGCAACTCGACTCCGCCGCCCGCGCCGTAGCAATTGATGAACACCTGCCCGCTCAATAGCCGCTTGGCCATGCGCGCCTGGCGGCCTCCGTTCTCGGTCCATACGCCGGCCGCCAGGCCGTATTCAGTGGCATTGGCCAGACGGACCGCGTCTTCTTCATCGACGAAGGACATGGCCGACAGCACCGGCCCGAACACTTCCCTGCAAGCCAGCTTGTGATCGCGCGGCACACTCCCGAACAGGGCGGGCTTGATGAAATAGCCGGCGGACGAAAGACCTGGAGCAAGACTGCCCTCCGCCAGCAGGGACACGCCGGACGCTTTCGCTTCCTCGATAAAACTGCTTACTCTTTGGTACTGCTTGCTGTTGACGATCGGGCCGCAGTCCAGATCCATCTCAGGCGTTCCGACCCGGACTTGCCTGAAGGCAGCGGCGACCATGCCGACGAACTTGTCGTAGATGTCCTGCTGCACCAGCAGCCTGCTGCCCGCCGAGCAAGTCTGGCCGGCGTTCTGCACGATTGCCTTGACGATGACCGGCACCGCCTTGTCGAGGTCTGCATCACTGAACACGACTTGTGGCGATTTGCCGCCCAGTTCCAGCACGCATGGCACATGGTTACGGGCGGTGGCCTCCTGCACCATGACGCCGACTTCAGGCGACCCCGTGAACGTCGCGAAATGGATGCCCGGATGGGCCGTCAGGGCGGCGCCCGCTTCATGGCCATAGCCGGTGACGATATTCAGCGCCCCGGGCGGAAACCCGGCTTCGATCGCCAGTTCGCCGAGTTTCAGGGCGCTCAGGCAAGCGTCTTCCGAAGGCTTGAGCACGGCGGCATTGCCCATCGCCAGAGCGGGCGCCAGCGTGCGTCCGAACATCTGTGCCGGATAATTCCAGGGGATGATGTGCGCGGTGACGCCATGCGGCACACGCACCACACTCACGTTGTAGGCGTTCAGGTAGGGAATCGTTTGGCCGTGGACCTTGTCGGCGGCCGCGCCATAGAACTCGAAGTAGCGCGCCACTGCGGCCACATCGTTTCGTGCCACCGTGATCGGCTTGCCCGTATCGCGCGCCTCGATCTGCGCCAGTTCTTCGGTATGACCGAGAATCAGGCCGGCAAAACGCAGCAGGATGCGGCCGCGCTCGGTCGCCGTCAGCCGGCCCCATGCGCCATCCAGCGCACGCTGCGCCGCCGACACGGCGAGATCGATATCTGCGGCTCCCCCTCTGTCAATCCGCGCAAAGGCCTCACCGTTACACGGATTGATAACGTCGATGGTCTGACCATCCTGCGCCGATATCCATTTGCCGTCGATTAACAACGTAGTCATCTGTATTGCTCCTCATGTAAATGTTGGCCTGCCACGCCGGCAGAAGAAATGAGTTCGCCGCGCTCCAGCGTCAGCGTCGTATCCGGCAAGTCGCGCAGCAGGCTGCCGTTGGATTCGGTGACTACCACGCACAGCTCGGGATTGAGGTCGCGCAGCCGGCGCAGGGATTCGGCGTACTGGTTTGCCAGAACAGGAGCCAGTCCCTGGAAAGGCTCGTCCAGCAGGACGAGCTTGTTTCCCGCCATGAGCGCCCTGCCGAGCGCGGCCATTTTTCCCTGGCCGCCCGACAACGCCGCGCCAGAACGCTGCAGCATGTCCTTGAGCTGAGGCACCACCGCCAGCGTGCGTTCCAGGCGCGCGTCGATTTCGCGCCCGGGCATGCCCAACACATCGCATGGCAGGCGCAGGTTTTCCTCGACGGTAAAGGTGGGAAACATGATGCGTTCTTCCGGCGCGTAGCCGATACCGAGCGAGGCGCGGCGGTAGTCCGGTATTCGGGCCAGATCCCGGCCACCGAATTCGATCCGTCCTTCATCGAGTTGAATCAGACCCATGATGGACCGCAACAGCGTCGTCTTGCCGGCGCCATTGCGGCCGACCACGGCGACCAGGCTGCCCGCACGGAACTCCGTCTCGATCTTGCGCAAGACCGTGATCCCGGCGATCTTCGCACTGATCCTGTGTAGCTTCAGCATCTCATTCTCCCAGCACGTTCTTGCGGATTTCAGGATCGTTCAGCACCTTGTCCGGAACGCCATCCGCCGCGATCCGCCCGGATATCCATGCCGCCACACGGGTCGCATACCGGGTCACGATATCCACGTCATGCTCGACAAAGATGGCAGTGATACGGCGTTCGTCGAGTGCGGCCATGATGGTTGCCATCAGCCCATGCTTTTCATCGGTCGACACGCCGCTGGTCGGCTCGTCCAGAATCAGCAGCCGGGGATGCAGCACGAGCGCCATCGCAATGTCGAGCAGCTTGCGCTGCCCTTCCGGCAGCGATTCGCATGCTTCATTCCCGCGCTCGCGCAGCCCGACCAGTTCGAGCACATGCTCCACATCCTTTTCCGGAACCGAAGAAGCAAGCGGCTTCCATAAGCCCAGGCGGCCAATCTTGCCGGCGGCTGCAATCCTTACGCAATCGCGCACCGAATGTTCGAGAAACAATTGCGGCAACTGGAAGGAACGTGCCATGCCGCGCCGGGCAATGACGCGCGGCTCCAGCCGGGTGATGTCCTGTCCGGCAAAGCTGACCTTGCCGCTATGCGGCCGGATAAGACCGGTACAGATATTGATGAAGGTAGTCTTGCCCGCGCCGTTCTGGCCGATGACGGCAAGGCGCTCTCCTTCATGCAATTGAAAGTTGATATTGTCTGCAACGACGATGGCGCCGAAGGACAGCTTGAGATCAACCGTTTGCAACAAGGCCTGGCTCATCGGTTCTCTCCTTTGGATTGCTTGGCCTGCAGCCGGACCATCAGGCCCGAGATGCCCATCGGCGCGAAGAACACCATGGCGATCAGCACGATGCCCAGGACCATTTGCCATGCACCGGTCAGATAGGCAGCGGCGAACAGTTTGACAAACTCGAAGATGGCCGCGCCGAGAAATGCTCCTACCGGATGAGCGATGCCGCCGAGAATGGCGATAAAGATGAATTCGCCGGATCGTATCCAATATCCCATTTCAGGCGTCACCAGTCCCTGGGCAATGACAAACATTGCTCCCGACAGTCCGCACAGAGCGGCCGACAGAACGTAACCGACGAGAAGGATGCGATAAGTGGACAAGCCCACATATTCCAGCCGTGTTTCGTTGGTCTTGATCGCGGTCAACGCCTGCCCTGCAACCGAACTCAGATAACGCTGCACCAGGACGCCTACCGTCACTGCCAGCACGACGGCGCTGATCAGTAACGCCGTTTCGAAATCGTCACGCTCGAGCTGCATCCCGAGAAAACTCGAACGCGCAAGCCGCAAGCCGTCGGTCCCGCCGGTGAGATGAAAAAATTTCCCGAGGACGGCAAACAGCACCATCGACAAGGCAAGATTGAGCATGCCGAAAAAGATGGCGCGGTAACGCACCACGAACAAGCCGACGACGAGGCCGAAAAAGGCGCCGAATGCGGTGCCGATGACAAGCAGGACCACGCTATCGAGCTGGCTCCACCAGCGCGCCGCGAACGCCACCGCATAACCGGCGGCGCAGGCAAACATCGCATGGCCGAAGGACACTTGTCCGGCACGGATCAGAATCGACACGCCAAGCGCGGCGATGCCGAAGCAGGCTGCAAAAATGACAGGTGTCTTCAGCCAGGGCAATACGACCGGCATCAGCAAAGCCGACACCACCAGCAAGGCGGCAGCGATCTTCGTATACGGGACGCCGGTCTTGCGTTCGATCCGGGGAACCTTGATGTCAGGCGCGGCCAGGCTGATTGAAGTTTCTGGTTTCGACATCACACTCTCCTTGCTTTTGCGACGGAGAACAGTCCCTGCGGACGGAACAGCAGCACCAGGGTCATGATCAGGTAAGGCACCAGCACTTCCAGCTCCGGCAGCAGATACACGGAAAACGCGCGTGCCAGCCCGATCATGATCGCGGCAATCAGCGCACCTTCGATTTGTCCCAGCCCCGCCGTTGCGACGACGGCGAAGGACAGCACGATCATTTCCGCGCCTATGCCCGCAACCCAGGATGTCGTCTGCACTGCCAGCGCACCGCCAAGCGCACCCAGGGCCGAGCCGGCAATGAAGGTCAGCAGGCAAATCCGCTTCACGTTGATGCCCATCGCCGTGGCGACTTCACGATGATGCGCCACCGCCACCACCTGGCGGCCGATCAGGCTGCGGCGCAAGAAATAGCGCAGGGCAAAGAACACCACGAGCGCGACGCCGGGCAGCACCAGCAACTGGTAATAGGTATAGGTAATGCCCATCACTTCGGCCACGCCCAGGTAATTGACGATTTCCGAAACGGAATATGGCTGGGTACCCCAGATCATCCGCTGCAGGTCTTCAAAGATCATGAAAGCGGCGAACGTGATCAGCAATTGCAAGACCGGATCCTTGTCGTAGATGCGCCGCATCAGGCAGGTTTCCATCAAGCCGCCAAACAGCGCGCCGACCGCAATCGCCACCAGCGGCAGCATGATGAATGACCAGAGCGGAGAGACCTGAGCGGCCGCCGCCCAGATGCCGACGCTGGCTGCCGCGTAGCCCCCGATGGCAAAGAAGCCGCCATGGGCCATGTTGATGATGTTCATCACCCCGAACACCAGGGTGATACCCAGCGCCACCAGAAACAGCAGCGCTGCGTACGACAATCCATCAAGAATGGCCAGAAAGAACAGTTCCTGATTCATGATGGCGATTTACTTGTCGGCCGATGCAAAGGTCTTGATGCGCGGACTGTTGATGATCTCCGGCTTGAGCGTCTTGACCCACTCGGGCGATTTCTGCCCGACCGGCGCAGTCACCAGCTCGGCCGGGTAGATCGCCATCTTGTCCAGGATCGGGAATGCATAGCCCGGTGCCTTCCTGGTTACGCCAAGCAACTGGTCTTCCAGGCCTTGTCCGTCTTCACGAATCTTCACGCTACGTGTGAGGCCGCGAAATTCGACCCCATGCATCGCATCGGCAAGCTGCTCGGTGGACGGCCACTGCCCCTTGTTGCTCTTTGCCGCCTTGTCATATCCCGCGACCAGGCCATCCAGCGCCTGCACCATGTGGTAGACCGAATAGATCGGATAAGCGCCTGTCTTTTCCTTGAACTTTTGCACGAAGTTCTTCAGCTTGGGATCGTCCTTGAGTTCCGGATGCAGGAAGTAGTGATCGCCGCGCGCACCGACAATGACGCCTTCCGGCAGGGAGTTGCCAAGACGCTCCAGCGAGCTTTCCGCCAGCGGCAGGACAAACAGGGAGTTGCGGATCAGGCCGCGCTGCGCCGACTGACGGACGAAGGTATCGAGGTCGCCGCCCCACGAGGTCGACAGGATGACATCCGGACGCAAGGCTTGCAGGCGACTGACTTCGGTGGAGAAATCGGTTGCGCCGAATTTCGGGAACAGCTCGGCCACCACCTTGACGTCAGGCTTGAGCGCCTTCAGCGTATTGGAGAACAGCTCCCATGAATCGCGCCCCCATGCATAGTCCTGATTCACCACCGCGATCGTCTTGAAATCGGGCTTGACACGCAACAGGTAGAGCACGGAAGCAACCATTTCCGTGGTCGCATTAGCCTGGGTCCGTACGACATACCGGTAGCGTTTGTCTTCCAGCAGTTTTTCGGTGCCGCAGTCCCACATGATGTTCATAACCTTCAGGTCCTCGGCAACCGGCGCAATGGTATTGCAGCTGCCGCTGGAGATGGATGCCAGCATCACGCGCACACCTTGTTCCTGCACCACGCGGCGATACTCGGACAGCAGCTTGTCGCTGCCGACGCCTTCGTCAATGAAGGTCGGTACGATCTTCGCGCCGTTGATGCCGCCGGCCGCGTTCAATTGCTCGATGTAAAGTTCTGCTGCATGCTTGGCCGGCACACCGAACACTGATGCAGGTCCGGAAAGAAAGGTAGTGATGCCGATCTTGAGTTCGGTCGGTTTGCCGGTCTGTGCATGGGTGCCGGTGGTCAGGACCAGGGCAGATGCGGCAAGCGCGGCGAGGCGGGTGAATTTTGATCTGAACATGTCTTCTCCAATAGTGGTTCTGGTTCTGTGGGACTTATGTGAATTGGCGAGAATGAGTGTCCTTCACTCTGGATGGAGTGACAATTTGCATTTTTGGAAGGGGGGCTCCGTCACCGGTTAAGCTTGCCGCTGCCGCGCCGCATCGAGCGGACCATGCCTCCAGGACGCAATCCCGGTTTATCCATGCAGGAGGTACAATCAAAACTCTTCAACAGAGGTGCCATCCATGCTTTTTGATCTGACCGATCTGCGTCTCATCATTCAAATCGCAGAACTCAAGAGTCTGACGCGCGCCGCCGAGCGCATGCATTTATCGCTTGCGGCGGCGAGCAATCGGGTGAAAGAAATGGAGTCGCGCTTCGGCGTGCGCCTGCTTTACCGGGAAAACAAGGGTGTGCAGCTGTCGCCGGCCGGCGAAACGCTGCTGGCCCACGCCCAGCAATTCATGCAGCAGGTCGAGCGCATGAAGTGCGACATGCAGGAGTACAACAACGGCATCAAGGGACATATCCGCATCTATGCCAACACCACCGCCGTCACCGAATTCATGCCGGAAGTCCTGGGCGATTTCCTCGCAAGAAATCCGCACGTCAATGTCTCGCTTGAAGAAAGACTTAACCAGGACATCGTGCGCGCAGTGCATGAAGGCACGGCCGACATCGGCATCGTCGCCGGCATCAGCCAGGCGCCAGGGTTGGAGTTCCTCAATTTTGCAACCGACCGCCTGGTGCTGGTGACCGCGCCCGATCATCCGCTCGCGGGTTCGGGTCCGACCTCGTTTGCGTCAACGCTTGAATACGAGCATATCGGTTTGCATGAAGGAAGCACGCTGCAGCACTTCCTTAATCGCATCGTCGAAGAGCATGGCCAGCAGCTGAAGGTCCGCATTCATGTGCGCAGCTTCGAAGCCATGTGCAGGATGATCGTGGCAAAAGTAGGGATTGGCATTCTTCCGCAATCGGCGGCATCGCGTTATGCAAAGACGATGGAGCTTTCCATGGTCGAATTGCTGGAACCCTGGACAGTGCGCGAGCGTAGCGTCGTGGTGCAGAAGATGGGTAAGCTGCCTCAATATGCGCGCGAGCTGGTGGATTTCATTTGCACGCGGGCGCCGGAAGGTGTCAGTGCGGTTGGTGTAGACAGGACATCCGAAGAAAAGTATTAAAATCTTCCCTGCGCAGGTCCCCTGCTCGCCCACTCGTCCATCACCCGCTGAGCCTTCAGTATCACCGGCCGGTCCACCATTTTTCCATCGACGGCGACTGCCGCGCCATCCGCGGTCGCGGCCGCCGCAAGAACCCGCCTGGCCCATTCGACTTCTTGCGGAGAGGGTGCAAAAAACTGATTGACGAAACCGACCTGCCTGGGATGGATGCAAAGTTTTCCGCCGAAGCCAAAGCTGCGCGCCCGCAAGGTGTCGCTGCGCAGTTGCTCGACATTGTCGATCTCCGTCGTGACGCCATCGATCGGGGGCTGGATACCAGCCAGTCGAGAGAACAGCACCAGCATCGATCTGAAGTAATGCAACTCTTCCCCATCACCGTCAATGCCGAGATCAAGCTTGAAGTCGATCGATCCGAACATGAGCCGCTGTACATGACGGTCACGGGCAAGAATCGCTGCGCTTTCAAAGCCTTTTGCGCTTTCTATGAGCGGATAGACCGGCCGATCCGGACTAACGCTCTTGATCATGGCGATGTCGTCCATGCGCTCGGCCTTGGGAAGTACGATGCCGGCCACGCCGGGCATACCGCACAACGCAAGATCATCACGGAACCACTCCGTGCCGGCGCCGTTGATCCGAATCAGTACCGACTGCGCCGGCGACAGCCACGACGCCACGGCATCCCGGGCAGCACTTTTTTCCGCGAAGGGCACTGCGTCTTCCAGGTCGATAATGACGACATCCGCGCCGGCCGCACAGGCATTCGCGAAGCGTTCCGGCCGGTTACCCGGAACAAAAAGATACGAGCGTGGAATGAAAGAGCTCATGTCCGAAGAACTCATGTCGTGCTTTCGGTCTTCATGCCAGCAAGGCGCTTACTTTTTCGGTCCGGCAAATATCCCAGATCCGCCCAAAGGCCGCCTGCATTTCAGTACGTGACGCACCTTCGCTGAATTCGGCCAGTCGCAATGCCTTTTGTTCCAGTTCTTCTCGCGTCAGGGTATTTCCGGGATCCCCTTTAGGTTCGTCGACACGGCCATTCAGCACCCGCCCATCGGTCGTGCGGACCGCAACCCTGCCTAGCCAGCGTTCCGGATAAGCGCTGTCGACCTCGTCGTCCAGCACCATGTCGACCTTGCCGCGGAATGCAGCAACGCGCGCATCGTCGAAGTACCGGTCGAACTCGCTCATCCCCGCACACTGGAAATGCGCAATCAAGCCAAGCACAGTACCCATCGAGAACTTGGCCTGGTGCACGGTCTGCGGATCGACGACCGGACCAAGCACATCGATTGCCCCCTGATGTACGAACGCGGTCACGCCGGCAATGCTGTCCGGGCTCAATGCATGCTTCGTCACGACTTGCAGCAAGGCGTCGGCCGCAGGATGAGTATGCCGGCAGGATGCATGAAACTTGAAAGATGTCTCGGCCAGCGCCCATCGTTGGCCGAGACGGTCGGTCAGCCGGCCGGGATTCGCATCCTTCGACATGCCGGCCGCCATTCCCTGTGCACCTTCAAGGATACGCCGCGCACCGGTAAACCCGCTCTTTGCCAGATAGGCCGCACTCAATCCGCTGGCCGCCGCATGCGCGGTATGCAGCTGCTTGGAGTCGGCGGCGTCGCGCAGGAATTCCCATAGACCCGCTGCCTGTGTGCCTGCGGAACCGAAGGCATCGAGCATCTGTTCCGGCGTGAGCTTCAGCAGGCGTCCGACAGCGGCAGCCGCGGCCACCGTCCCGGCGGTCCCGGTCGTATGGAACACGCGGTAATGCGAGCGTCCGAGGAACTCGCCGATACGTATTCCGGTCTCGTAACCGGCCACTGCTGCCGTGATCAATTCGCGACCGGAACTGCCTAGCGATTGCGCCACCGCCAGCACCGACGGAAACACGACGGCCGCAGGATGAAATACCGAACCGTTATGCACATCGTCCTGTTCGGCATAGTGCGATGCGGCGGCATTCACCATCGCGGCGAATAGCGGCGTGGCCTTGCGGCGCGAAACCAGTACTTCGCAGTCGCCGTCTGCCGGACCCATCTGCCGTGCAAACGCTTCGATAAGCTGCACCGGTCGGCCGCATGCGCCGGCGACGGCAGAACCAAACCAGTCGAGCAACAGGTCTTCGGCGCGTCGCACGACCGGCTCGGGAATATCGTCGAACTGCAGGTTGGCCGCGAATGCCGCCAGTGTCTTGCTTGGGTGATCGGTCATGGCCTTGTTCAATGCGAATAATCAGATTGCGTGTTGTTCATGCAGCGCGGCGATATCATCCGTGCTGTATCCAAGTTCGGCGAGAATGGTGTCGGTGTGCTGGCCGAGCGCCGGTATCGGATCCATGCGCGGAGCGAACGCATCAGGAATGCCGGGCGGCAGCAATGCCGGCACTTTGCCGGCAGGGGTATCGACCTCGGTCCAGCGCTTGCGCGCCGCAAGCTGCGGATGCTTCCACAGATCGTGCATGTCGTTCATGTGCGCGTTGGCGATCTGCGCTTCCTCCAGCCTTTCCACGACCTGCTCACCATTCAGTGCAGAAAACGCGTCCACGATGATTGCGCGCAATTCGTCGCGCGCTACCGTGCGGCGGGAATTGGAAGAAAACCGCGGATCGGTGGCAAGCTCCGGCTGCTTCAGGACCTTGTCGCAGAATACCGCCCACTCGCGTTCGTTCTGCAGCCCGAGCATGACGATCTTGCCGTCGCCCGCCGGGAATGGGCCATAAGGATAAATCGTCGCATGGGCAGCGGCTGCACGTTGCGGCGGCGCGGCGCCGTCGAACGCGTAGTACAAGGGAAAGCTCATCCACTCGACCATGCTTTCCAGCATCGACACCTCCACATGGGAACCGCGTCCTGTTTTTTCGCGTTGCATCAGCGCCGCGAGAATATTGGAGTAGGCATACATGCCTGCGGAGATGTCAGCGATCGAACAGCCCGCCTTGGCAGGCTCTTCCGCCGTGCCGGTGATAGACAGGAAGCCGGATTCGCTCTGGATCAGCAAGTCGTAGGCTTTCTTGTCGCGGTAAGGACCGTCCAGTCCATAACCCGACACATCGCAGACGATCAGGCGTGGGAACCGCTCCTTCAGCTTGTCGTAAGAAATGCCGAGCCGCTCGGCGGCGCCGGGGGCGAGATTCTGCACCACCACATCGGCGCCGGCCAGCAGCTTGTCGAGAATCGGCTTCGCTTCTTCATGCTTCACATCAAGCGTCAGGCTTTCTTTGGAACGATTCGTCCACACGAAGTGGGAAGACATCCCGCGCACCCGCTCGTCGTAAGCGCGGGCGAAATCGCCGACGCCGGGCCGTTCCACCTTGATGACGCGGGCACCCAGGTCGGCCAGTTGCCGCGTGCAGAAAGGCGCGGCAATCGCATGTTCGAGCGTGACTACAGTAATGCCTTCAAGCGGACGCATAAATCTTTCCATTCAAAATGAGCGCGGCAATCCAAGCACATGCTCAGCCACATAGGACAGGATCAGATTGGTTGAAATCGGCGCAACCTGATACAGGCGCGTCTCGCGGAATTTGCGCTCGACATCGTATTCGGAGGCGAAGCCGAAACCGCCATGAAATTGCAGGCAGGCGTTGGCCGCTTCCCACGATGCATCCGCTGCAAGCATCTTGGCCATGTTGGCCTCGGTTCCGCAGGGCTTTCTTGCGTCGAACAACTCGCATGCCTTGTAGCGCATCAGATTGGCTGCCTCGATATTCACATACGCCTTCGCAATCGGAAATTGCACGCCCTGGTTCTGTCCGATCGGGCGACCGAATACCACGCGCTCGTTCACGTACCGTGTCACTTTGTCGATGAACCAGTAGCCATCGCCGATGCATTCCGCCGCGATCAGCGTGCGCTCGGCATTCAGTCCGTCGAGGATGTACTTGAAGCCCTTACCTTCTTCACCGATGAGATTTTCGGCCGGAATTTCGAGGTTCTCGAAAAACAGTTCATTGGTCTCGTGATTGACCATGTTGAGAATCGGCTGCACCGACAAGCCTTTGCCTATCGCGTCCTTCAGGTCCACGATGAAGATCGACATGCCTTCCGACTTCTTGGTCACCTCGGACAGCGGCGTGGTACGTGCAAGAAGAATCATCAGGTCGGAATGCTGCACGCGCGAGATCCAGACCTTTTGACCATTCACGACATAACGGTCACCCTTTTTTACTGCCGTGGTCTTGATCTTGGTCGTATCGGTGCCGGTGGTGGGCTCGGTAACGGCCATCGACTGCAAGCGCAACTCTCCGCTGGCGATCTTTGGAAGATAGTCCCGCTTCTGTTGCTCCGACCCGTGCCGCAACAAGGTACCCATGTTATACATCTGGCCATGGCAGGCGCCCGAGTTGCCGCCGGACCGATTGATCTCTTCCATGATGACCGAGGCCTCCGTCAAGCCAAGGCCGGATCCGCCATATTCCTGCGGAATCAGCGCGGCCAGCCAGCCCGCATGGGTCAAGGCTTCGACAAACTTCTCGGGATAGCCGCGTTGCTCATCAATGCGTCGAAAGTATTCTGATGGAAACTCTGCACACAATGCGCGAATCGCATCGCGGATTTCCTGGTGTGAATCCTGCTGGTGATACATCTGGCGCTCCTGTTTTTTCTGGTTTCAATCAGGCCGCAATGGTGGCTTCCGCCTGCATCGCGAGTTCGCCGCGCGCATTCCTGGCCCACAACTGCACTGTCGTTCCGTCGGCGTCCGGCTGTCCGCAGATTTCGAACTGCTCTATGTCGAATAGCGGGCTGACCGCACGGAAACTGAAGGTATTCAAATGCACGCCAGGCATCTTCCGATGCAAGAGTTCAACCAGTAGCGTTGCAATAAGCGGTCCATGCACGATCAAGCCGGGATAGGCCTCGACCTCGGTCACATAGCTGCGGTCGTAATGAATACGGTGTCCGTTGAAGGTGAGCGCCGAATACCGGAATAAAAGCAGCGGGTCCGGCCTGACGATGTCGGACCACTCGCTACTTGAGGGCGCGAGCTTTGCCTGCACCGGCTGGCTGTCTTTTTGCGGTGCATCGCGATAGACGATGTCATGTTCCTCGATCAGCGCGATACCGCCCTCGTCGAAAATCGCATGTTCCACAGTGACGAACACCATGTCGCCGCTCTTGCCACGCTTGACTTCGACCGCCTTGATGGTGGACTTGCGCTTCACCGTTGCGCCGATCTGCAGCGGCTTCAAGAATGTCAGCCGGCCACCGGCCCACATCCTGCGGGGAAGCGGGACCGGAGGCAGAAAGCCGCCACGCCGCGGATGACCGTCGTCGTCCAGTTCGGATTGGGCCGCTACAGTCCAGAAATAAATCCAGTGCCACAATGGCGGCACTCCCTCTTCGGGCTTGGGAATATCCTTGCGGTCCAGCACAGCGGCTAACGCATTTACCCTGTCGGGATGCGTGCTGTCGTCACATACCTGTGTACGGCCGACCCATTGCTTCAATAATGGTACGTCGATGCCATTCATCTTCATTTTTCCCCGGCAAGCATTGCGATGTCTTATCAATGCTGCCCAGTTTGTCTGACCGGCATCGGCATGACAATCTGCATTTTTGGAAGGGGGGGTATGCTGCAGGTTGAGGATTGTTGTTACAGCAAAATTGGCGAGTCCGGGGTTATATGACTTTGCCTAGTGGATACTGATTTGATGTAGGGCGGCTCGACCGAGCATGAAATAGGTCGTAGACCTAAAGAGCCGCGTTCTCAGCTTCGCTCGGATGGCGTCAAAGCCCTGGCGGAAAGTACCACCATGCCGCGCCAACCGTCAGCGCAAAAGTTGTCTAGCCTCTGTAAACGCCCAAGGTAATGCCTACAAGCGTTTCTTTTGCGAATCTTGGCTAACGCGGCTTGCTTATCGGGCTCTCAGCATCAACCCGCGACCTTGCCACCAAGTTCATCCTCGATATGGCTGCGGATGATGCTGTCGAAATCGGCATCCCGTTGGAAGCCCATGGCATCGCCGCGTTTCGTGATGAAATTGCCGGGCCATGAGTTCACGATCCGAATGATTGCCGGATCTTCTTCCCATCGGATGCGCTTGACGACATTGGCGCCAGCAACACGTTCTAACGCCGCGACCATTTCACGTACCGTGGTGGCGAGGCCGGGGAGGCTGAGAGCGCGGCTGCTGCCGAATGCGCTGCCGTCGATGTCATGCCCATGGATCAGGCTGTTGATCGCATAACGCGGCGACTGCAGCCACATCGGAGTATCGGCCGAGACAGGACATACTGCCTCGATGCCGTTGAGCGGTTCGCGGATAATGCCGCTGGCGAAGCTGGAGGCAGCCTTGTTCGGCGCGCCGGGACGCACGCAGACAGTCGGCATGCGCAGTGCGCGGCCATCGATAAAGCCCTTGCGGCTGTAATCGTTGACCAACAGTTCGCCCATTATCTTCTGCGCGCCATAGGAACTCTGCGGCGTAAGCACTTGGGTATCGGGCACCTGCGCTGGCAAATCGCCGCCAAACACCGCGACCGAGGACGTAAACACGACGCGCGGCTTGTTGCCGTTGTGTCGGGCGCGCTCGAGGATCAGCCGTGTGGCATCGAAGTTGATGCGCATGCCAAGTTCGAACTCCGCTTCCGCCTGGCCGCTGACGATGGCTGCCAGATGAAAAACGGAACTGGTCCGCGGCGTCAGCACCTCTTCGATCATGGCTGCGTCCGCAATGTCCCCGGTGACAACATTGATACGCGGATCGGAAAATCCCTTCGCCGGTACGACGTCCAGCAGCGTAATCTTCGAAATCGATGCCTGCTTGCCTTGGGCATCCGCCAGCGTGCCGCGCTCGAGCAACTGCTTGGCCAATCGGGCTCCCAAGAGGCCCGCGCCTCCCGTAATCAGAACTTCCATGCTTTTCCTCAAAAAAATTGGGCGGCAGCACACGCCATGCAGGCGCTGCGCGCTTTGTGGTCACTGCGATTACGGCGCTTGCTCAGCAGTTGCCCCGGGGATCGCTTGCACTATCCCTTTACGCAATTGCACCGTCGTGCCGATAAATCCAGTTGTGGTTTAAGTTGTGAAGTTATATGATAAGCGCATATGATGCAATCATCAATGCCAATATCTGTGATTCATCTGTAGTGCTCGACTTCGCTTTCATCTGATTTTTACTTGGCTTTCTGATAACCGCGCATGATTAATGACCCCATGTTCCAGGTCGCTCCCCTTGAGGCTCCGGCAAAGATGCCTGAACGCATCACGAAGATCCTCCAGGACCTCATCCTTAAAGGGACCTACCCGCCGAAATCCCGCCTTCCTTCCGAAGGCGAGATGGCACTGCGTTTCGGAGTCAGCCGCACCGTGATGCGCGAGGCTGTGTCCCGGCTGAAATCTGAAGGATTGGTGGAGTCGCGCCAAGGCAGCGGCGTCTTCGTGCGCGAAGCAGGACCAGACCGGCCATTCAGGATCGAGTCGAGCGTGCTGGATTCGGTACAGGAAGTACTGCAGGTAGCCGAGCTGCGGCGCGGCATGGAATCGGAGATTGCCGCACTGGCGGCGGAGCGCGCAAGCAAGGAGGAGATCGAGGAGATCGGCACGCGGCTGGCGGCGATCGACGCCGACGTGGCCGCAGGCGGCGACGGCGTAGCCGCCGATATCGAATTCCACCGCAGCATCGCGCGTGCCACCGGCAACCCGCATTTTCTTGCGCTATGGGACTATCTCGGCCAGTTTCTGAAAGGGACGATCAAGCTGACCCGCACGTGGGAAGCCCAACGCGACGAAACCAAGCAGCAGGTGCTCGACGAGCATCAGGCGGTCTATGACGCCATTGTCAGGCGCGACGCCAACGCTGCGCGCGAAGCTGCCCGCAAGCATATGGAAATGTCGTCTCACCGCATTCGCAACATCGATCCGGGTTTCATCGCGGGCGGGACGAAGAAGCCCGCCCGGCGGCGCACTGCAAAGGACAGGCAGTAATACCAATCCCAACTCATAACATGACATGAAATCACGTCTTTCCCCGCCTGGCCGCGTTGCACTCGTCGTCAATAGCATGGCTATTGACTCCTCCCGCGCCTTGCCAATCGAAAAAATCCATCGATTTCATTTGTCACGTTATGGGTTGGGATTGGTATGAGAACTCCCGCAAGCATAATGGAACACGCATCATGACCTTATTACTTGGATGTATCGCTGACGACTTTACCGGCGCAACCGATCTGGCCGGCATGCTGGTGCGCGCCGGCATGCGCACCGTGCAAATGATCGGTGTGCCGGTCGGTCCACCGCCGCAGGACGTCGATGCCATCGTGATCGCATTGAAATCCCGCACCACGCTGCCGCAGGAAGCCGTGCAGGAATCGCTGTCCGCGCTGAGCTGGCTGCATGACGCGGGCTGCCGCCAGTTCTATTTCAAATACTGTTCCACTTTTGATTCCACCGATCAGGGCAATATCGGACCGGTCACGGATGCATTGATGAATGCGCTCGGCACCGACTTCACGATCGCCTGCCCGGCTTTTCCCGAAAACAAGCGCACCGTATTCAAGGGCTATCTGTTCGTCGGCGACGAACTGCTAAGCGAAAGCGGCATGCGCAACCATCCGCTCACACCGATGACCGACCCCAATCTGATGCGAGTACTGCAGCGGCAGACTTCGCGCAAGGTTGGCCTGATCGACCATGACGTCGTCGCACGCGGCGGCGCTGCCATCACGGCGCGCATCGCTTCCATGAAGAGTGAAGGCGTCCAGATCGCCATTGTCGACGCCGTCTCGAACGACGACCTGATGTGCATCGGCGAAGCATTGGCAGACCTACCGCTGGTGACGGCCGGCTCTGGCATCGCGCTCGGCCTGCCGCAGAATTTCCGCAGGGCGGGCTTGCTCGACGACGGCGCTGTCGCTGACAAGCTCGATGTGCCGCAAGGCGCGCGCGCCGTCATCTCCGGCAGCTGCTCGGTGGCGACCAATGCGCAAGTCGCGCATTTCATCGCATCGGGCCGGCCCGGCTTCGCGATCGATCCGCTGCGCCTGGCGGACGGCGAAGATCTCATCGGGAAGGCGCTTGCATGGGCTGAGCCCCGGCTGGCCAATGCCGATGGACCGCCGCTCATCTATGCGACCGCTGCACCGGAAGCGGTCAAGACCGTGCAGGCACGCCTCGGCGTCGAACGCGCAGGCCATTTGGTCGAGGAAGCCCTTGCCGCTATCGCGTGCGGCCTGGTCGAACGCGGCGTGCGTCAGATGCTGGTGGCCGGCGGCGAGACATCGGGTGCGGTGGTCAAGGCGCTTGGCGTGACCGGCCTGCATATCGGTCCGCAGATCGATCCCGGCGTGCCGTGGACCACCACGCTGGGCGGCAAGCCGCTTGCGCTCGCGCTCAAGTCGGGCAACTTCGGCAGCGTGGATTTCTTCACCAAGGCTTGGAGTGTGCTGCAATGAACGAATCCATGCTGCGCGAGCATATCTGCGAATGCGGCAAGTCGCTGTACGACCGTGGCTTGGCCACCGGCAGCAGCGGCAACATCAGTGTTCGCCTCGATGATGGCTGGCTGCTCACGCCAACCAATGCCTCGCTCGGCCATCTCGATCCGGCGAAACTGTCGAAGCTTGACTGGCAGGGCAACCTGATCTCGGGCGACCCCGCTTCCAAGGAAGCCTTCCTGCACCGCGCAATGTATGAAGAGCGCAGCGGCGCTGGCGCCATCGTCCATCTGCACTCCACGCATTCGGCAGCGGTGTCTTGCATGTCGGGGCTGGATGCCTGCGATTGCATCCCGGCGCTGACCGCCTACTTCGTCATGAAGATCGGCAAGCTGCCGCTGATTCCTTATCACCGTCCCGGCGATCCCGGACTGGGCAACGCGATCCGTGGTCTCGCGGCAAAGCATAACGCTGTACTGCTCGCCAACCATGGACCGGTGGTATCCGGCAAGAACCTCGAAGCGGCGCTGTATGCGACGGAAGAACTGGAAGAAACGGCCAAGTTGTTCCTGCTCCTGCGCGGCCACAATCCTCGCGCGCTCAATGATGAGCAGATCGAGGAATTGCGGCAGGTTTTCAAGCTGGACCAGACGTGATTCATTTAAACGAACAAAGAACAGACTAAAAGGAAAGATCGTGCCGAAATTCGCCGCCAATCTAACGATGATGTTCAATGAAGTGCCTTTCCTGCAGCGCTTTGCCGCCGCGGCCGAGGCCGGCTTTACTGCCGTGGAGTTCCTGTTCCCATACGAGCATACGCCGGAAGAAGTCGCGGCCGCGCTCAAGGACAACGGCTTGCAAAACGTGCTCTTCAACATGCCCCCCGGTGACTGGGCTGCAGGGGAACGCGGTATCGCCTCCCTGCCCGGCCGCGAGGCGGAATTCCGCGAAGGCGTGGCCAAGGCGCTGACTTACGCCAAGGCATTGGCCACGCCGCGTCTGCATGTGATGGCCGGCCTGCTTCCTGAAGGCGGTGACCATGCCGTTGCGCGCGCCACCTTTATTTCCAATCTGCGCTATGCCTGCGCCGAAGCGGCGAAGCATGGCATCACGATCCTGATGGAGCCGATCAATACGCGCGACATTCCCGGATACTTCCTGAACACCCAGGCCGAGGCACATGCGATCCGCGAAGAGATCGGCGTCGTCAATCTGAAAGTGCAGATGGACTTCTATCATGTGCAGATCGTCGAAGGCGATATCGCGATGAAGGTAAGGCATTATCTGCCCCATATCGGCCATATCCAGATTGCCGGCGTACCGGAACGCAACGAGCCCGATACCGGCGAGATCAATTACCCCTACCTGTTCCGGCTGCTTGACGAACTCCATTATTCCGGCTGGCTAGGCTGCGAATACCGTCCTGCCAAGGGCACGGTAGATGGATTGGGTTGGTTCAAGCAGTATGCCAGCCAGGCCGGCAAGACGATCAACCGGGAAGCATAGCCGGCTGAGGAATCACCGGCATCCCTTACCCGGGTTGCCGATGTTGATACACGATATAAGCAATGTCGTTTGTTCTACTTTAACTAGATTTTTTCAGGAGACTTAGCATGAAAACTATCCGTCTGAACGCTGTCGCCCTTGCCGTATCCGCACTGGCACTTGGCTTCGCATCCTCCGCCGCCTCAGCGCAAACCGTGATGCGCATCAGCGTTTCCACTGCCCAGAATTCTCACCAGGGTGTGGCCATCGACACCTTGGCCAAGGAAGTCGAGAAGCGTACCAACGGCCGCTACAAGATCCAGGCCTTCTACGGCGGCGCGCTGGGTGCGGAACGCGAGGCGACCGAAGCCGTGCAGCTCGGCACCCAGGAACTCACCTGGACGTCGACCGGTCCGATTCCCAACTTCGTGCCGGAAGTGAAGATCTTCGACGTACCATTCCTGTTTCGCGACTACGCGCATGCACGCGCAGTGCTGGACGGCTCGATCGGACAGGATATGCTGAAAAAGTTTGAGAGCAAGGGTTTCAAGGCGCTGGCGTGGGGAGAGAACGGATTCCGTCACATGACCAACAACAAGCGTTCGGTGATCAATCCGGAAGACTTGCGCGGCCTGAAGTTGCGCACCATGGAAAACCCGGTCCATATCCAGGCTTACAAAGGCTTCGGCATCATTCCGACTCCGATGGCCTTTACCGAAGTATTTTCAGCGATGCAGCAGGGCACCGTCGACGGCCAGGAAAACCCGCTGTCGGTCATCACCGCCAACAAGTTCGAACAGGTCCAGAAGCACCTGACGCTGACCGGCCATGTCTATTCGCCTGGCGTCTTCCTGATGAACAAGGGCGTGTTCGACAAGCTGTCCGCAACTGACAAGCAAGCCTTCCTGGACGCCGCCAAGGTTGCCGCCCAGGCCAACCGCGACCGCGTCGATCAGGATGAAAAGACCGCCGTCAACGATCTGCGCAGCAAGGGCATGCAGGTGGTCGACAAGGTTGACAAGGCAAAGTATCAGGCGGCGCTGACGCCGGTTTTCGCTGAATTCGAAAAGCAGTTCGGCAAGGCTAACCTGGACAAGATTCGGGAAAACAAATAATCGGCCTCTCAGAACACCGCCCCGCAGCTTGCGGGGCTTTTTAACATTCTGGAATTCCCATGAACAAATTTGAACAAGTGTTCATTGCGATCAACCGCTGGATCTTGATCTTTCTGCTCGCGGCCATGTCGATCATTGTCTTTACCAACGTCGTCATGCGCTATGTGACGGATGCCTCGATTCCATGGTCGGAAGAGGTATCGCGCCACATGATGATCTGGCTGACATTCATCGGCGGCGGACTGGTGCTGCGCAGCGGCGGCCATATCGCCGTCGACAATCTGCAGGATGCCCTGCCGACCACCGGCGCGCGCGCGATGCGCGGCGTAGTGTTCGCCTTGCTGGTCGCTTTCCTGCTGCTTCTGGTTTATCACGGCTGGGACTATGCGCAACGCACCATGGTACAGACGACCGCAGCCACCGAAATTCCGTTCGGCTACATCTATCTCGCCATGCCGATCGGCGCCGCGCTCATGCTGATGCATTTGATACTGATCGCGCGTGAATGGCTGCTGCACCGCGAATTCATCGCGGACGAAGACTTCGACGCCACCTCGAGCGCATCGCTGTAGACAGGAAATAACATGAGCATGAGTCTAATTCTCGTCATCGGCGCTTGCGCGCTGCTGGCCATCGGCATGCCGGTCGCCTTTGCCCTTGGTCTTGCCACTAGTATCGCGGTGCTGGCCGTCGGCAAGTTCCCCATGATCGTGGTACTGAAGGAAACCTTCACCGGCATCGACAGCTTTCCGCTGATGGCGGTCCCGTTCTTCATCCTCGCCGCCGAACTGATGAGCGGAGGGTCACTGACGATGGTCCTTCTGCGTTTCGCTTCGCAGTTCGTCGGACACAAACGCGGCGGCCTCGGTTACACCAACATCGCATCGCTGACTTTTTTCTCGGGCATCTCCGGTTCCGCGCTCGCCGATGCGGCGGGCCCGGGATCGATGATGATCAAGATGATGGACAAGGCCGGTTACGACCGTGCCTACTCAGGCGCACTGACCGCCTCAACGGCGATTGTCGGCCCCATCATCCCGCCATCGATCATCATGATCATCTATGGACTGCAGGATGAGCGGGTATCGATCGGCGCCCTGTTCGTCGCCGGCTTCGTTCCCGGCATCCTGATCGCCATCGCGATGTCAGTGGTTAACTGGCACATATCAAACAAGCGCAATTATCGCGGCGACGGCGCATTTCCTCCCTGGAATGAAGTCTGGCGCAATACCCTTCAGGCAGTGCCGGCGCTGATGCTGCCGGTATTGATCCTGGGCGGCATGCGTGCCGGTTGGTTCACGCCGACGGAAGCTTCCGTCGTCGCGGTGTTCTACGCCCTCATTTGCGGCAAGTTTATGTATCGTACGCTGGAATGGAAGGCATTGCCGCACATCCTGATCCGTTCCGCCTTGCTGACTGCATCAGTGCTGATCATCATCGGCTTCTCCGCGGCCTTTGCCTGGGTTCTTACCGTCGAGCGCATTCCTTACACGATGGGAGAATGGATTGCCCAGCTGCAGTTGTCGCCATGGATGCTGCTGGTCGCGATCAACATCCTGCTGCTCGTCTTCGGCATTTTTATCGAACCGCTGCCGGGCGTCATGGTGCTGGTGCCGATTCTTGCGCCGGTCACGGCGGCGGCAGGCATCGATCCCATCCACTTTGCGATGATCGTTATCTTCAACTTGACCCTTGGCATGATCACGCCTCCGGTGGGTGGATTGCTGTTCGTCACCTCCAATGTGGCCAAGATCCCGCTTGCGGACCTGACGCGCGAACTCAAGCCATTCTTGATGGCCCACGGCGTAGTGCTGATGCTGCTCACTTTTATTCCGTCGCTGTCGACAGGCTTGCCTAATTTGCTCGGTTTTAAATGAACCGCAGGTTCCGCTCCTGCCCGGCACACATCTACCGAAAATCAGGAGCGGCATGGCAACATTGGTGTGCGTCGGACGGGATACCATAACGTTGGCTTCGATATGGGCATCGCCACCTGTAGCAGCGGCGCTGGGAGGACATACCTGAAATCAAGCACACAGGGATGATCTGGCACTGAAGCCATGAGGGGGTGCTCGGGACTGAAGCCATGAGGGGGTGCTCGGGATCAGTCGACATGAGTTATGACAGGCTACCGTATTTTCACGCCCTCTCGCCAAGGCGCAGATGGTAGCGTCGAGATGTGGTGCGGTAGCGGCAGGTACGATCAGGGTGACGTCTTGCATGATTGAGGTTCCCTCGATATTTCGTCCGCCATCAGGTGAATTTTATGCAGCGAGTTTTTCCTGATTTTGCGCATTCCTCCAGCGATCGAGATATTGAATTGGCGACCGGTACCCGAGTGCCGAATGCTGGCGGATTCGATTATAAAAGACTTCAATGTATTCGAAACTGACGGCCTTCATTTCCGCATGGGTATCCATTTCGCGTGCGAGGCGCGCCCAAGCGCAACACGTGGCGTCGCAGACAATCCGCGCACAGGCGTCGCCATCCGGGACGCATGCGACGGCCCGACGGCTACGGCCATGGCCACGGGAGCACTGCTCGCCTGCACGCCCGCCAGATTAAAGACGCCGACCACTTGCGCCAGCTTGCTTGCCTGCTCTTGCATCGTCGTCGACGCAGCGGCGGCTTGTTCGACCAGCGCGGCGTTTTCCTGCGTGGCTTGATCCATTTGCGTGATGGCGTGATTGACCTGCTCGATACCCGAGGTCTGTTCGGCGCTGGCGATGGCGATCTCACTCATGATGTCGGTAACGCGCTTCACGCTTGCCACGATTTCGTCCATCGTCAAGCCCGCCTGGCCGACCAGCTTGCCGCCGGCATCGACTTTCTCGACCGAGTCTCCGATCAGCTGTTTGATTTCCTTGGCGGCGCCGGCCGAGCGTTGTGCAAGGCTGCGCACTTCCGCAGCGACCACTGCAAAGCCGCACCCTAGTTCGCCGGCGCGCGCCGCCTCGACCGCCGCATTCAAAGCCAGGATGTTGGTCTGGAAGGCGATGCCGTCGATCACGCTGATGATGTCGACGATTTTCTTCGATGATTGGTTGATTGCATTCATCGTATCGACCACTTGCGATACCACAACACCACCCTTGATCGCCACTTCGGAAGCGGAGGCCGCCAGCTGATTTGCCTGGCTCGCATTGTCGGCATTCTGCTTCACGGTAGAGGTCAGCTCTTCCATCGAAGAGGCGGTTTCTTCCAGAGAACCGGCTTGCTGCTCGGTGCGGGATGACAGGTCCAGGTTGCCGGCGGCGATCTGGCTGGATGCGGTGGCGATGGCATCGGCGCCGCTGCGCACTTCGGACACGATCCTCACCAGGCTCTCATTCATTGCCTTGAGTGCCCTCATCATCTCGCCGAACTCGTCGCCGCGTTTCGTTTCTTCGACCGTCGACAGGTCGCCCTGCGCAATGCGATTGGCAACCTCGACGGCGCGCGTCAATGGCCGGCGGATCGAACGGATCAGGATAGCGGTACCGGCAATCGAGAAAATAATGATCAGCACGGTCGTCATCACCGCGATCTTTTGGTTGCTCTGCCGTGCTTCAGAAAACATCGCGCGCACCTTGTCGGCGGCTATCTGCTGCATGCGTGCGAAATCGCGCACCGACTGCAGGTAATTGTCCATCAAGGGCTTGCACTCGCGATCGAACAAGGCCGTGGCACCATCGGCGTCACCCGCACGCTTGAGGGCAAGCGCTTTATCCAGCGACTGTCGCATGGCGTCGCGCTCGCCCGCGATCTTTTTCATCTGTTCGCGGTCGTCCGGCGACAACGGCATTTCTTCCAGGCTCTTTTGCAACTCGAGGTACTTTTTGGCATCGCCGTCGCTCATGGATTTGAAGGCGGCTTCGACTTCATTGCCCTTGCTGATGACGGTGGCATGCGCACGCGCCAGTTCGACGGCAACATGGTTGTCCCACTGGGATGCGGCGCGTATCTTGGCGTCATTCTGGATGTACAGGACATCCGCCTTGTGTTGCGCCGCGGCCGAGCGAGTGACTGCCACGACTATCATCGATGCCAACGCCAGGAGCATGGCCGATACAGCGAGCCACAGCTTGGCAGAAATGCCCAGGTTGTTGAAGTTCATCTGACGCCCGCTTTCGTATCAAAGTTAATTAATATCCATCGAACCAAGTGTCCTGTCCCGCAAATTCGTTGCATAAAAGATGGCGAGAATCACGCCGATCCAGCGTCAAAAATGCTCGCAAGGGGGCCACCCTTGCTGCGCTTTTTTCCTTGTCTCGACGCGATTTCGCCACTTTTATTTTTGCAACGAACTTACGGAACATGACGCTAGCGCCCCGGTTCAACTCCCCAGCTCGCACAACAAGTCCTTCGCCGCCACCACCATTCCCGGCTTCACATGCGTATGCTGGACCACCGCATCGCGCTCGGCGCGGATCATGGTTTCCATCTTCATGGCTTCGATCGACACCAGTGGATCGCCCTTGGCCACTTTCTGTCCGGGTTTGACCGCCAGCGTCACCACCATGCCCGGCATCGGCGCGCCGATATGGTCGGGGTTGCCGTCCTGTGCCCTTGGATGCGTGACTTGCTTGGCTGCGCCGGCGCGGTCGATGCGTACCATGCGTGCCTGGCCGTTCAGTTCGAAGAACAGCTTGCTTTGTCCCTCTTCCTCAAGCTCGGTGCGGCCCTGCAGGCGCATCACCAGCGTCTTGCCCTTGTCGATGTCGACCGAGATTTCCTGACCTTCCTTCAGGCCATAGAAGAACACTTGCGTCGGCAACACGCTGACGTCGCCATACTGGCGGCGATGCTCCGCGTAGTCGCGAAACACCTTCGGATACATCAGGTAGGAGGCCAGTTCCTGTTCGGTCATGCTACGGTCGACCGCTTTTTCTGCATCGGCTTTCGCCTGCGCCAGATCGACCGGTTGCAGGTTTGCGCCGGGGCGCCCCTGCATCGGCGCGCCGCCCTTGAGAATCTTTTTTTCCAATTCTTTCGGGAAGCCGTCCGGCGGGAAGCCAAGCTCGCCCTTGAACAGCGAGATCACCGATTCCGGGAAGGCGACTTCCTTGTCCGGATTGCGCACGTCTGCCGGCGTCAGGTCGTTGGCGACCATGAACAGCGCCATGTCGCCGACCACTTTCGACGTCGGCGTAACTTTCACGATGTCGCCGAACAGTTGATTGACATCTGCGTAGGCTTGCGCGACTTCGGTCCAACGGTGCTCGATGCCCATCGCGCGCGCCTGTTCGCGCAGGTTCGTGTATTGGCCGCCCGGCATTTCGTGGCGGTACACGTCGGAGGTGCCAGAGCGCATGTCCGCCTCGAACGGCGCGTACTGGCGGCGCACGCCTTCCCAGTATTGGGAGATGTCGAACAACGCCTGCTTGTCCAATTTCGGATCGTGCCTTGTATGGGTAAGGGCCGAGGCGATCGCGCCGAGATTCGGTTGCGATGTCAGGCCGCTCATCGCATCCATCGCGCCATCGACCGCATCGCAACCGGCTTCCACTGCGGCCAGCACCGAGGCGGCGGCAATACCGCTGGTGTCGTGCGTGTGAAAATGGATGGGCAGCCCGACTTCGTCCTTCAAAGCCTTAACGAGCGCGCGCGCCGCATGCGGCTTGCAGACGCCGGCCATGTCCTTGATCGCCAGGATGTTGACGCCCGCACGTTCCAGTTCCTTCGCCATGTTGACGTAGTACTGCAGGCTGTATTTCGGACGGGCCGAATCAAACGGGTCGCCGGTGTAGCAGATCGTGCCTTCGCACAGTGCGCCGGTTTCGCGCACGGCATCGATGGCAACGCGCATGTTCTCGACCCAGTTCAGCGAGTCGAAGACGCGGAACACATCGATGCCGCCGGCTGCGGCCTGCTGCACGAAGTGCTTGACCACGTTATCGGCATAGTTGGTATAACCGACCGCATTGGATGCGCGCAGCAGCATCTGGAACAGGATGTTGGGTACTGCTTCGCGCAAGTTCGCCAGGCGTTCCCACGGGTCTTCCTTCAGGAAGCGCATCGAGACGTCGAAGGTCGCGCCGCCCCAGCATTCGAGCGAAAACAGATTGGGCAGCATGCGCGCGTAATATGGCGCGATCGCCAGCATGTCGGCGGTGCGCATGCGGGTCGCGAACAGCGACTGGTGCGCATCGCGCATGGTGGTATCGGTCAGCAGGACCTGCTTCTGGTCCTTCATCCACTGCGAGAATTTCTCGGCGCCCAGTTGCTTGAAGAGATCCTTCGTTCCCGGCGTGATCGGGGTGGCGCGGTGCGCGGCCGGCAGGATCGGTGACGGCAACACGCCGTCGATGCCCTTCCGGCCTTTCATTTCCGGATTGCCGTTGACCACCACGTCGCCGATGAAGCGCAGCAGGCGGGTCGCGCGGTCGCGCCGCTTGGCGAACTGGAACAACTCCGGCGTGGTATCGATGAAGCGCGTGATGCATTCGCCGGACCTGAACTGCGCGTGGTTGATCACGTTTTCAAGGAACTGCAAATTGGTGGACACGCCACGGATGCGGAATTCGCGCAATGCGCGGTCCATGCGTGCAATCGCTTCATCCGAGCTCGATGCCCAGGCAGTAACCTTGACCAACAGCGAATCGTAGTACGACGTGATGACCGCGCCTGCATAGGCGGTTCCGCCATCGAGGCGTACGCCGAAACCGGCGGCGCTGCGGTAGGCAATGAGGCGGCCGTAGTCAGGCGTGAAATTGTTTTCCGGGTCTTCGGTAGTGACGCGGCATTGCAGCGCGTGGCCGTTCAGCGCGATCTCGGATTGCAGCGGAATGGCGGCGCCAAGCACATCCTTGTCGCCGATCTTCATGCCTTCGGACACATGGATCTGCGCTTTGACGATATCGATGCCGGTGACCTGCTCGGTGACGGTGTGTTCGACCTGGATGCGCGGGTTGACTTCGATGAAATAGAATTGGTTGGTGTCGGCATCCATCAGGAATTCGACGGTGCCGGCATGGGTGTAATTCACTGCGCGACCGAGGCACAGCGCGGCGTCGCACAACTCGGCCCGGCTCTTGTCGTCAAGGTAAGGCGCAGGGGCGCGCTCGACCACTTTCTGGTTGCGGCGCTGCACGGAGCAGTCGCGCTCGTACAGGTGCACCAGGTTGCCGTGGGTATCACCGAGCAACTGTACTTCGACGTGGCGCGCGCGGCGCACCAGCTTTTCGAGATACATCTCGTCATTTCCGAAGGCGGCTGCCGCTTCGCGCCGCGCCACTTCCAATTGGCCGGGCAGATCGGCTTCGGATTCGATCACACGCATGCCGCGCCCGCCGCCGCCCCAGCTGGCTTTCAGCATCAAGGGATAGCCGACCGCGGCCGCGAGCTTCTTTGTCTGTTCGATATCGTGCGGTAAGGCCGAGGTAGCCGGCATGACCGGCACGCCGGCAGCAATCGCCGCATTGCGGGCGGCGACTTTGTTGCCCAGCGTGCGCATGACTTCCGGCTTTGGTCCAATGAAGGTGATGCCGTTCGTCGCGCAGGCTTCGGCGAAGTCCGGGTTCTCGGACAGGAAACCGTAACCGGGGTGGATCGCATCGACGCCGGCTTCCTTGGCGATGCGGATGATGTCGTCGATATCGAGGTAAGCGGCGATTGGCTTCTTGCCTTCGCCGACCAGATAACTTTCGTCGGCTTTGAAACGGTGCAGTGCAAAGCGATCCTCGGCGGCATATATCGCCACCGTGCGCATGCCCAACTCGGCAGCGGCACGCATGACGCGGATAGCGATTTCGGAACGGTTTGCAACTAGAATCTTGCGGATCTTCATTTCTGGGGCTACCAATGCTGGAATTTGAAATGCCGCCGTATCAGTCGGATACCGCGGCAGGAATAGTGGCCGATTTCATTGATATTCCCGCCCCTTCAAGGGGAGGGAGTGACAACGCGGCGCGATTCAAGCCGTCGGCAGCTTGTACCCATGGAACTGCTCGCGCATCTTGTTCTTAAGGACCTTGCCGGTGGCTCCAAGCGGTAGCGCATCGACAAACGCCACGTCATCCGGCGTCCACCATTTTGCGATCTTGCCTTCATAGAACTTGATCAGTTCCTCCTTGCTGACTTCCGCGTCCGGCTTTTTCACCACTACCAGCATCGGACGCTCGTCCCACTTCGGATGGAACACGCCGATGCATGCCGCCTGTTGCACAGCCGGATGCGTCATCGCGATGTTTTCCAGATCGATCGAACCGATCCACTCGCCACCGGACTTGATCACGTCCTTGCTGCGATCGGTGATCTGCATGTAACCGTCTTCGGTGATGGTCGCCACGTCTCCGGTCGGAAACCAGCCGTGTTCCAGTACATCGCCGCTCTCGCTCTTGAAATAGCTGCCGATGATCCACGGCCCCTTGACCAGCAGGTTGCCGTAGGTCTTGCCGTCCCACGGCAATTCACTGCCGTCGTCGTCGACGATCTTCATGTCGACGCCGAACACCGCATGCCCCTGCTTTTCCAGGATCGATTGCTGCTGGTCGTCCGACAGATCCAAGTGGTGCGCTTGCAAGGTGCAAGCGGTACCTAATGGCGACATCTCGGTCATACCCCAGGCATGCACGACTTCCACGCCGTACTGATGGCGGAACGTCTTCATCATCCCCGGCGGACAAGCCGAGCCGCCGATCACGGTGCGCTTGAAGCTGGAGAACTCCAGGTTGTTCTGGGCGACATGGTTCAGCAAGCCCAACCACACGGTCGGCACGCCGGCGGAGAAGCTCACCTTTTCCTGCTCGAACAATTCATAGACTGATTTTCCGTCCAGCGCCGGACCGGGGAATACCATCTTCGCGCCGACCATCGGCACCGAATACGGCAAACCCCATGCATTGACGTGGAACATCGGCACGACCGGCAACACCGCATCGCGGGCGGAAAGATTGAATACGTCCGGCATCACCGAGGCCAGCGAATGCAGCACGGTAGAACGATGCGAGTACAGCGCGCCCTTCGGATTGCCGGTGGTACCGGAGGTGTAGCACAGGCTGGAGGCGGAATTCTCGTCGAACAGCGGCCACTCGTATTGATCAGAATTGTTCGCGATCAGGTCTTCATAGCACAGCAGGTTAGGAATCCTGCTGATGGCCGGCATGCGCTCCTTGTCGCACATCAGTACAAAGCCCTTGACCGTCTTACAGTGCGCGGCGAACACCTCGACCAGCGGCAAGAACGTGAGGTCGAAGAACAGGTACTGGTCTTCGGCATGATTGACGATGTAGGCAATCTGTTCCGCGTGCAAGCGTGGATTGATCGTGTGCATGACGGCGCCAGAACCGGAAATTGCGTAATACAACTCCATGTGGCGATAGCCGTTCCAGGCCAGCGTGGCGACGCGTTCGCCCATCTTCACGCCGAAGCCGCCCAGCGCATTGGCTATCTGGCGCGCGCGCTTGTGGCAGTCGCGGTAGGTGTAGCGATGGATGTCGCCTTCGACGCGACGCGAGACGATTTCGGCGTTGCCGAAATAACGGTCCGCATGCCGGATGATGCTGGAGATGAGCAAAGGCTGGCTCATCATCTGGCCCATCAGTGGGCTCTGTGTGGTTTGCGACATAAAATCTCCGATATGAATTAAGCGAATTTCGCGATCTGCCGTATGGACTGGGGTCAATGAGTCAGTATCAAGCCGCCCATGATCAGGGCCGCCAGGAACAGGGTTTCAGTCACCAGCAGCAAGACCGGACGCCAGCCCAGCGTGGCCAGTTGCTGGAACGAGGTCTTGACTCCCAGCGCGGCAATCGATACCACCAGGCACCAGCTCGACAGGCTCGTCGCGCCCTGGACCGCCCACTGTGGAATCCAGCCCATGCTATTGATTGCGATGAGCGCCGCAAATCCGACCAGGAAGCCCGGCAGCAAGGGCGGCTTGGCGCCCTGCCCGCCTCCACCATTCCTGAAAATCAGCGAGAGCACTGCGACTACCGGCAGCAGCATTGCAACCCGCGTCAGCTTGACGAAAGTGGCGCCATCACCTACCTGCGGCGAGATCATGTTGCCGGCGGCAACCACCTGCGCGACATCGTGGATGGTGCCGCCGAGGAATATCGCAGTGCTGTTCGGATCGAGTCCGAAGAAGTTCGCCAGCGCCGGATAGGTAATCATTGCCACGGTCGACAATGTCGTCACGCCGACCACGGTAAAGAGGGTGAAGCGCTGGTTTTCCTCATTGCGCGGCAATACTGCAGAAATCGCAAGCGCTGCGGACGCACCGCAGATTGCCACCGCACCGCCGGTCAGCACGCCCTCGATTAGTGGACGGCGCAACAAACGACCGAGCAGTACGCCAAAAAGAATCGTCAGCACGACGCCAGCAATCACCATGGAGATGGACACTGGTCCGATCGAAGCGATTTGATCCAGCGTGATGCGTACGCCGGTAAGCGCGACGCCGAAGCGCAGGATCTGGCGGGACGTAAACTCGATTCCCGCTTTGACCTTCTCCCCGGTGGCGGCAAAGTTGAACGCCATGCCGAAGAACAGCGCGTACAACAGGCGCGGGCCGCCCTGGTGTTCGGCGACAAACGCCGCCGCCAGGCCGATGGTGATTGCCGTCAATACGCCGGGCCAAAGAATCTGCCACTGCGGGATTCGCTGTGCAAAGTAGAGACGCATTTTTCTCACCGTATTGTTCGGCACCTCGGAAGCCTGTTGCATGTGCATGTATTTCTATCCTTAAGTTCCTGTCGCCAGCGACACGGCCGCTGGAGCCTCGCTCTTGGTCGCTCCCTTGAGCAGGAAGTGCGAGAGTGCGGGAATCAACACCAGCGCACCGATCATGTTCAAGACGAACATGAAGGTGAGCAGGATGCCCATGTCAGCCTGGAATTTGATCGGCGACCAGACCCAGGTCACCACGCCGGCTGCCAGCGTCACGCCCACCAGCGCCACCACCTTGCCGGTGAACTGGATCGAACGTTGATACGCGACGGCGAGCGACGCGCCGGCGCGCTGCTGCGCGAGCTGGATGGAGAGCAGATAGAGCGCGTAGTCGACGCCGATACCCACGCCCAGCGCGATCACCGGCAAGGTCGCCACTTTCACGCCCATGCCGAGCATGACCATCAGCGCCTCGCACAGGATCGAGGTCAGCACCAGCGGCAGCACCGCCACCACGACCGCGCGCCAACTGCGGAAGGTCACGAAGCACAGCAGGATCACCGCGCCATAGACATACAGCAGCATGGTGCGATTGGCTTGCTGGACGACGATATTCGTCGCCGCTTCGATGCCGGCATTGCCTGCGGCCAGCAGGAACTGGCGATCCGGCTGCGAGTGCTCGGCGGCGAAGCGGTTGGCTTCGGCGACGATGCGGCTGAGCGTCTCGGCGCGATGGTCGGTCAGGTAGGCGATCACCGGCATCACCGAGCAATTGTTGTTGAACAGGTCCGGGCTATTGACCGCTGCCTGCTGGGCGCCATAATTCAGCACATCCTGGTTGCGCGCCAGCGTCAGCCATTTCGGATTACCCTCGTTGGAGCCGGCGGTGATCTGCCGGACCGCATTGCCGAGGAAAACCGTGGTTTGCACACCCGGTAGTTGCTGCAACTCCCACGCGAGGCGGTCGGCCTCAACCAGTGTCTGGTAGTTGAGGCAACCTTCCGCCGGCGTTTTCACGATGACTGCAAACTGGTCGCTGGAAAGCGAGTAGTTCGCGCCGATGTAGGCGTTGTCGCGGTTATAGCGGGAATCGGCACGCAATTCGGGGGCACCAGCTTCGAGGTCGCCGATCTTCAATTGCAGACTGACGAGGAAGCCGCCCACGCCCAAGCCAAGCGATACGAGAATTGCGGCCAGCGCCCAACCACGGCCGGTAAAGCGATCGAGCCAGCCCCATGCCGCGGCCAAGCCCTTGCCGCTTGCTGTTTCCTGTTCGGCACGCAGGCTGCGCTCGGCGGCCTTCGCGCTGACGCCGGTGTAAGACAACAGCACGGGCAAGAGAATCAGGTTGGTGAAGATCAAGACCGCAACGCCGAGACTGGCGGTCAGTGCAAGATCCTGGATCACCGGAATATCGATCGCCATCAGCACGGCGAATCCGACCGCATCGGCCAGCAGCGCCGTCATACCCGCGAGGAACAGGCGACGGAAGGTGTAGCGCGCCGCCACCAGGCGGTGCGTGCCGCGCCCGACGTCCTGCATGATGCCATTCATCTTCTGCGCACCGTGCGAGACGCCGATCGCGAAAATGAGGAAAGGCACGAGGATCGAGAAGGGATCGAGCTCGAAGCCGAGCAACGCGACCAAGCCAAGCTGCCATGCTACTGCGACCACCGAACAGGCAACGACCAGCGAGGTGCTGCGCACGCAGCGCGTATACAGGTAGATGATGGCGATAGCGATCAGCGCAGCAGCGGCGAAGAAACTCATCACCTGGTTCAGGCCGTCGATCAGGTCGCCAACCAACTTGGCGAAACCGACGATGTGAATGCGCACGTTCCCGCCAGAGTCATGCTCGAACTTGGCGCGGATATTGTCTTCAAGCACGCGCGACAGCGCACGATAATCGATAGGGTTTCCCGTGGCCGGGTCCTTGTCCAGCAAGGGAACGATAATCATGCTCGACTTGAAGTCATTGCCGACCATGCGTCCGACAATGCCGGCGCGCGCGATATTCAGGCGAAGCTGTTCCGTGGCTTTCGGCGATCCGTCATAGGAGTCCGGCATCACCGGGCCGCCGCGCAGGCCTTCCTCGGTGACTTCGTTCCAGCGCACGCCGGGTGTCCACAAGGACTTCAGCCACGCGCGGTCTACACCGGGGGTGAGGAAAAGCTCATCATTGATCTTGCGCAGGGCTTCTTGATACTTGGGATCGAAGATGTCGCCATTGGTATTTTCGACAACGATGCGCAGCGCATTGCCCAGGCCGCGCAATTCGTTCTTGTTGTCGAGATAATTCTTGATGTATGGCTGAGTCTGCGGAATCATCTTCTCGAAGCTGGCGTTGAGCGTCAGCTTCATCGCCGCACCGGCTGCGAGCAGCAGCGTGATGACCGCACAGACAATCATCACGATCAGGCGATGGTTGAAAATCAGCCGTTCCAATGCGCTGCCGGATTTCTGGTCGAAATCCTCAAGCGACCGCACGACCGGCATCCGATCTGTCAAATCTGTAGAAACAGCCATTTCGTTCACATCTCCTGATATGTTTTTTTAGAGCAGTTTGAGTGTCAGTGTGCGGGTAGCGCAGCGGTCTGCCGTGTTGATCGGGGGTGAGTGCAAGGCGCCACGCGCAGACAGGGTGGTTCCCTGGCGAGCATTGGCAACGCCGCAATCGCCCCCGAGCAACGCGGCAGAACCCATACACTGATACTCAAACTGCTCTATCTGAACACCGGCACACGGCTTGCGTGCGCCGGCATGTTACGTCGTGTTTTATTTATTGTTGAATGCGTGTGCGCGCACGCCGCGTGGTCCGGCGATGACCACAACATCGCCTGACGTACAGGCGACAGCCGAAGCGGGCCCCGGCTGATCCAGCTTGACCGGACGAAAGTGCTCGCCAGCGTCGTCGCTCGCCAGCATGCGACCCGATTGGCTGACCAGGATCAGGCGGTTGTCGCCACAGCTTGTGGCGCCGGTAATCCCGTCCTGCAAGCCGGTTTCGATCTTCGCCCACTGCTTGCCGCCATCGATGCTGCGATAGGCATTGCCGCGCAGGCCGAAAACGACGACGGCGTCCTTGCTGCCGTTCACGCCGAAGTAGGTCCCTTTGTAGCCGGTATCCATGGCCGCGAAGCGGTTACCCGCCTCGTCGAGCTTGAGCACGAGTCCCTGCTCGCCGCTGATGTACAGCGCGCCGCCGACCTGGCGGACCGCATATAGGTGCATGCGAGTCGGATTCTCGGTGCGATGGAACCAGGGCTCCCAGTTCTTGCCGCCGTCGCCGGTACGGAAGATCAGGTTAAAGGCACCAACGATAAAGCCCGTGTTGTCATCGGCGAACCAGACGTCGAGGAAGGGGTTCTCTGCGCCCTGCCTGGCAAGACGCTCGGCTTCATCGAACAGCGCCGCCGACTGCTCGGGCGAACCGAGTTCGCCCGTCGCAGCCTGCTTTGCGTAGAACGAGGCCATGAGCTTGCCGGCGCTGCGTCCATCCAGTTGCTTGACCCAGGTTGCGCCGCCATCGGCGGTGTGCAGCACCACGCCGTCATGGCCGACAACCCAGCCTTTTTGCGGCGACGAAAACGTCACCGCAAGCAGGTCCGAACTGACCGGCACGCCGGCCTGGCGCCACGACTTGCCCTCGTCATCCGAGTACACGATATGGCCCCGCTGGCCAACGGCGACCACACGCTTGCCAGCGCTGACGACACCGTTGAGCAGGGACTTCGTGGCCAAGGCGCTCTCTTTCGCGGGCGTGTCGAGCACGTCCTGGAAAGAGGCTGCCGAAGCAGCCAGGGGAAGCGCCAGGGCGAGTGCGGCCAGATTTGCCGCCATCAGTAGATTACGCATGACTCGCAATTAGCGGATGCCGCTGCCAGCCAGGGAGTCGGGTGACCACTCGCGATCGGCCAATGCCTTGCCCGGGCGAATGCCACCGGTTTCCGCGGTATAACCGATCAGCGAATAGACGCCTGCGACCAGGTCGTAGATGCCATGCAGATCGGGGCTCGGAGCCGGTACCTCATAGGACGGCGTGATATACGCAAAGCCGGCGCGATAAAGCTGGCCACGTGCGTCATACTCGTCCGACGCAACGACTGCCCAGGAGTCTTCATCCAGGTAGAACGTGCGCTTGTTGTAGATGTGGCGCTTGCCTTCGCGCAGGGTCGCCTCGACGACCCAGACGCGATGCTGTTCCCAGCGAACGATATCCGGGTTCAGGAACTTCGCCTTGAACAGGTCTTCCGCCTTGGAGGCATAAGCCATTTTGTAGGTGTTGTACGGAACGATCATGTCCTTCTTGCCGACCAGCTTGAACTCGAAACGATCCATCGAGCCATTGAACAGGAAGGTGTTGTCGAACGTGCTCGCGCCGGCGGTACCGGGATTCGGCGTGTCATGACCGAGGTCCGGCGCCACCTTCACGCGGCGCTGACCCGGCAGGTACAGCCATGCGCGACGATCCTTTTGCGCATAGTCGAGCGGATCGACGATCATCATCGCCTCGCCGGCACGGCGTGCAGGTCCAGAGTAGTTGATGCGCTGGCGATAGTAGATGCCCGATTCCGCCTTGTCCTTATCCCAGTATGGGAATTCCTGGACAATGGTGCCTTCGGTGGAGATGATCGGCCGGCCCGAAGAATCCACGTTCCAGTTGCGGTACTTGATGGTCGACGGGAAGTTGAAGCGCAACAGGTGATTCCACATTGCCTCGAATCCGCTCTTCGGAATCGGGAACGGGAAGCCTGCGTGGCAGCCTTCCATGGAGCGGCCGTCGTTGGTCGCCTTGGCGCTTACTGCGCACTTGGCCGTATTTTCCTCAACGAACTTGGGGAAAGCAACGGTGCGATGCGTGGGGTACACGTCGATGCGGTAGTCCCCATTCTTCTTCAACAGGGCCTTCGCGCCTTCGGTGAGTTTGCCCGCGTACTTGTCCGCATTCTTCGCGTCGATGGAGAACACGGGTTTTTCGCTGGCAAACGGGTCAGGACGGATGGCGTCGCCGTTCTTGAACCCTGCCGGCGGCGTGGTCATGCCGCCTGTGTAAGCCGGGATCGCGCCGTCCGCACTAGCCGCCTTGTCGGCGCCAACGGCCGTCAGGCTTGTACCCAGCTTCTTCGCTTCGTCGGCCGAAACGCCGGCAAACGCGATGCTGGTGGCGCCTGAGCCAAGCGCAGCGAGCGCGGCAAGCAGTATTGTCTTCTTGAATTGCATCTATGTCTCCTAGAAGGTAGTTTTAAATGTCAGGCTGACGAAGTCGCGATCCTGCAGCACGCTCGAAAAGCCGTTTTGGCTGACCACCGTGGGGGTGCCGTAGGTGTTGAGGCGACCGTAATAGCCGATGTATTTCAGGTCAACGCGATACTTCGCAAAGATATCGGCGCCAAGGCCGACGCTGTAGTTGCCGTTGCCTTCGTTACCGCCGAAGATGGTTGGCGCGTTGCCCTTCAAGCCGCGCGAATAAGTGATCGGCATCGACAGGTCTACGCCAGGCATGACCTGGTACCAGGTCGGCGTAAAGGCCAGGGCCATACCGAAGAAGTTCTTCGTCGCGCAACCGTCGTCCTTGTTGCCTGCCCTTGCACCAACGCCCGGAATGTTGACGGTGCAGAAAAAGCCTTGTCCTTCTGCGTTGAACAGTGACGCACCGCTACGCACCTTGTCCCAATGGGCCCAGGTCAACTCGCCTGACCAGCTGGCGGAGTCGAACAGCGGTGTCTTGGCAACTGTTCCCAGGACATTGATAAGGCCGTGAAAGGTATCGCCACGCGGACCATTGGTTTCGCCCTGCGCTGGAATACCGGGCGCCGGACCCAGAAGACGTGCGCTCAGCGGTGTATTGCGGCGATAGGAAAGCTCGGAACCAACGCTTACACCACCGATGTTCTTGGCCAGGCTAACGCCGAACAGATCGACATCGTCGGCATAGACGAGCCTGTATTGCGGCGTGGGGGCAAGCTGGGTGATGAGCGGCTGCGGGAGCTTGTCGGCAAACTTGCGATAATAAAAACCAACCGTGCCGTCGAGCGCCTCAGGCGACCAGCGGGCGGCGAGGCCGAATTCGCCTCTATTCTTCGGCTCGAGCGGATTGGCGCGGGTGACGACGTTCAGTGGCGGTCCGGCAAAGACGCGGTCCGGGCCATTGAATCCGAAGTCGGCCGGGCCGAGGTAGGTGCCACCCTCAGGGTAGCGGTAAGAATCCCATTCCAGGAAGTACTGGGCGGACACTGACAAGTCATCGGTCACTTGTGCCTGACCGGAGATCTGATTGAGGGGACGGAACAGCTCTTTTGCTTCCACGCCTGGTGTCGCGAAACCCTTTTGCAGATCCAGCGGGTTCTGTGCATAGGAGACACTGTGCAACGCACCGCCCAGGAATAGCGACTCACCCCAGAACACCGTGTGGCTACCCAATTTCAGTTTCACAGGGACGTCGCCAGCATCGAAACCGGCAAATACGAAGGCGTCAAGGATCTCGCCGGACGGGCCTTTGTAAAAGCGCTTGGTGTAGTTGCTGAATTGCTGATTGATGTAGCTGTTTGTGATAGCAGGCAGCGCGGGATTGGCCTTGCTGGCAGAGCCATAGGCGCCGTCGGCCCAGCCTGCAGCGCTGACGCGGAAACCAAAATTCTTTTTGTAGACAACGTCGAGTTCCGTCAGCAGATCGAAGCGGTTGGCCACCAGATCGCCCTTGTCAAAAATGAAGTCGCCCTCATCGAACAGTTGGTTATTGGCGATTCTGCTGTCTCTTTCTCCAACGCGCGTAGCGGCGTTGTAGCGAACCGTGTTGTCCCAACGAACGGAAACGTCCGGATTGCCTGTATCAATCTCGAAGGCAGCGGCATTGCCGGCCGCAACGAATGCCATGCTGACCGCCATGGTAATCGGATGCAAGCGCATCCCGCCAATCGAGTGTCTCCTTTTATTCATTTTGTCCCGCCCTTTCCTCTTGTAATTAAGTTGGTCCGCAAAGTGGCTTTTCCGCGTACGCCCAACCCCACCCGGAATGCACTCAGGCCGATTATCAAGACAGGAATCGCACGCATACCCCCCAGCGACGGGGGGGCGGAGGAAAGAGAGGGGGAATGCGGCGGAAAGCGTAGGAAGAGCGTTCCAATTTGACAGCTTGCTCGCCCACCTGCATAGCTTGGGCGATCTCAATGTTGGAAAACTTGCGTATCAGAAATTTAAGAACGTGTTCGGTATTCGTTGTATGAACGTCGGGTGTAGCGACGTTTTATGTCTGCAAGCCATCCTGCGAAATGGTATGCCGACTCGTACGCCAAGCTGTTGCGCTGCACCCGAATTGCTGGACAAACCAGCGCGAGAACACCGAGGGCGCAGAAAACCCAAGCAGCCCTGCGACTTCGTTCAACGGCCTGTTGCGATCGGCAATATAGCGAGCGACGAGTTCGCGGCGCACCTGTTCCAATAGTGCCGAGAATGTTTCGCCTTGCTGGGTCAGCTGCCGGTGGATGGTGCGCCTATCGACGTCGAGATGTCTAGCCACCTGTTCGGCCGAACAGCGTCCGCTGGGCAGCAGCACCCAGATAAGCTGCCGCACCTTGTCCTGCATCGTCGCGCTCTGCTGCGCATTGAGTGTTTGCAGATACTGGTGAACGTAGCGCGCCGTGACCGGGTCTGAATTCGGCATCGGTGCCTCAAGGTCGGCAGCCTCGCACACGATCCCGTCGAACTCGCGGGAAAATGCCAGGCGTCTGCCGAACAGCCGCCGATGCGTCGTCATGTCTTTGGGCGCGGCGTGACGGAAGCACACCATGCGGGGCGTCCAGGCATTTCCTAGAAAGCCGCGCAGGTAGCGAAACAGCACTCCTGTTGTCAATTCGATTGACTGCCGCATCGGCGCCCAGCCCGCGGCCATATACTCCGCGCGCAGTACAATCACGCCGTCCATTTCTTCAATCAGCATGCTCATGCCATCGTTATGCAAGGGTAGATAACGTTGCATGGCTTCCAGTGCCTTGCGGATCGTCGGTTCCTCGCGCGCCGCCAGAGCGATCGGCCCAAGATTCGACAAATAGCGGTTTTCCGCCATCCGCAATCCGAAATCCTCAACACCTGCGGCATACGCGGAGTTCTCCAGCAGCCGTCCAACCGCAGCAAGGGAAATCTTGATATCGGGATTGTTCAGGCAGGTCGCCGCAATTCGCGCCGCTTTCAATTGCGCGAAGGGATCGATGCCAAGCGCGCGACCCACATCGACATAATTGTTCAAGGAGGCGCTACGAATCAGCATCTGCATCACTGTCCCAATTGGTAAATTTAGTGTCCCAAATTGTAAATCAGAGAAGCAGGGAAATCTTCGATACTTTTATTGCGCGGCTGATGCCGTTTGAATAAATAACCAGTCCCGATACTGGAGGAGATTATGGACAGTACTAAAGATACTTCCACCCCGATCTGCGACCACATGCGCAGCGCGGGCAACTGGAACCCCGTGTGGAACACGGTCGCGGAACTCGACGAGGCCTGGCTTGAAAAATTCATGCAGATGAATGCGCATGCGGTGCGCAAGGGGCTGTTCGATCCCCTCACTCTGGAATTCATTGCCATCGCGGTCGACGCGTCATGCACCCATATGTATGCGCCAGGCGTGCGCCGCCATATCCGCAAGGCGCTGGAGCTGGGTGCCAGCAAGGAGCAGATCCTGGCCTTGTTGCAAATGGTCTCGGTAGTCGGCATTCACTCGGTCGCAATGGGCGTGCCACTTCTGGTCGAAGAAGCTGAAAAGCTGGCCGAGCATGGCCCGATGCAGGAACCATTCTGACGATCCCCCACGATTCGTGCCTTGCTCCCTTCTCCCGCCTGCGGGAGAGGGGAGTCGCACTCGAAGCGTGTCAAAGAACATCTGTCAGCCTACTTAGAGCGAAAGGACATAAACCATGGGCATGCATTCTAGAGGCGACGCGGCCGTCGGCCATCATCCGCAAGTATCGCGAACCTACGCCTGGATGGTATTCGCGCTGGTCTTTGGCTTGATGCTTTCAGACTACCTGTCGCGGCAGGTGATCAACGCACTGTTTCCCTTCCTTAAGGCCGAGTGGGCACTGTCGGACACGCAGCTCGGCTCGCTGGTCAGCGTCGTGGCGCTGACTGTCGGCGTACTGACCTTTCCCATTTCGCTGCTGGCTGACCGTTGGGGTCGCGTGCTCAGCGTGACCGCCATGGCGCTTCTCTGGGGGCTTGCGACTATTGCCTGCGGCTTGGCGGGAAGCTTCATGCCGCTCTTCCTCGCGCGGGCGCTGGTCGGCTTGGGAGAAGCAGGATATAGCAGCGCCGGAGGCGCCATCCTTCTGAGCGTCTTCCCGAAGCGACTGCATGCGAGCGTGATGGGCGCGTTTCTCGCAGCCGCGCTGTTCGGCTCGGTGTTGGGCGTTATCCTGGGAGGCGCCATCGCCGCACAGCTCGGATGGCGCATGGCATTCATCATCATCGGCGCGGGCGGCCTGGCGCTTGCCATCGTCTTCCCGATGTTCGTGCGGGAACCTGCCAAGGTGGCAGCGTCTTCGAACATCAGCGATTCACGAATGCCCTTGAAAACGGTATTCAAGGAATTGTTCGCTGCGCGCACCGCACTCTTCACCTACCTCGGCTCGGGCTTCCAGATGTTTACGATCGGCTCGGTCATGGCATGGATGCCCAGCTATCTGAATCGCTACTACGACATGACGCCGAAAGAAGCCGGCATCAAGGCTGGCGTACTGGTCTTGCTGGCGGGTGTGGGCATGACGCTTGGCGGCGTCATCGTTGATCGTCTGGTAAGGCGAGAACGAAAGAATACCCTGCTGGTCATGGCCTCGTATTCCTTCGGTGGCTGCGCGTTGCTGGTTCTGGCCTTTGTCCTGCCGCCGGGAACGGCGCAATTTACTCTACTCGCCATTGCGATGATATTGGCGGGCAGCCCCATCGGACCGGCTGGCGCCGTTGTTACCGGTGTCAGCGACCCGCGCATCCATGCAACCGTCCTGGCCACGGGCACGCTTGCCAACAATATCCTTGGCCTTGCGCCCGGACCATTCGTCACCGGTCTCATCGCCGACCGTATGAACCTGCAGGTGGCGCTGGAAATTATTCCTTTTGCCAGCCTGATCGCCGCACTGTGCTTTGTGCAAGCGCGTCGCTATTACGATCTCGACGTGCGCCGCATTGCCGCGCCGCTCCAGTCCAACGAGATCGACAACTCGGTAAAAGCCGCGTGATCCCACGCGCCCTTATCCAATATTCCCTTCCATATCGATTACCCAAGGAGACATCATGAAACTGAAAGACAAAGTCGCCGTAGTGACAGGCGCAGCCGGTGGCCTCGGTCGCGGCATCGCGCTGAGCTTTGCGCGCGAAGGCGCGCGCGTCGTGGTGTGCGACATCAACGAGGCGGCGCTGGCGCCAGTCAAAGCCGAGATCCAGGAACTCGGCGCCGAATGCCTGGCGTTGCATTGCGACGTGAGCGATAGCGAAAGCGTCAATGCGATGTTCGCGCGCATCGATACGCATCTCGGTACGACGCACATCCTCGTCAACAATGCCGGTCTGGTCCCGGAGAAACCGCATGACGAGGAGCGCCGCAAGCGCCATTACGGCCTGGCGACGCGGCCGGTACCGCGGCAGTCACTGGGCATCACCAAGGAAATGAGCGATGCGGAGTGGCGCCGGTTCTGGAGTGTCAATGTCGACGGCGTTTTCTATTGCACGCGTGCGGCGCTGGTACGCATGGAAGCGCAGAGCTATGGACGGATCATCAACATCAGCAGCGTCGCCGGCATTTCTGCCGCCAGCGCGCACAGCCCGCACTACTCGGCGTCCAAGGGCGCGGTCATTGCCTTCACCCGTGCCGTCGGCTACGAGGTCTGCGGCGCCAATGTGCTGGTCAATTGCATCTGCCCGGGTGGGGTGCAGACGCCGGCGTTTGAACGTTACATCGACCAATTGACACCGGAGGAACAAAATACCTTATGGCAGCTCGTCCCGCTCGGACGCCTCGGCAAACCGGGAGAATATGGAGCGCTAGCCGTCTATCTTGCCTCGGAAGAGTGCTACCTGGTCGGATCGATCGTCAATGCTTCGGGAGGCGCGGTCGTACAGTCCTCCTACGTCTGAAACGTCCCTTCACCGTCCCCTCCCCCTCGCAGGGGGGAGGGGACGGATGCTGACACAGTAGCATCAGCCTTCATCCTATTTCCGTCACTCTCCCCTCCATATTCATGTCCTCAGCCGATCTTGCCAAGCTTGTCTTTGTTTCCGCGATCTGGGGTAGTGCATTTGTTTTCTTGCGCGTTGCGGTTCCTGAGATGGGACTGTGGTTGACCTCTATCCTGCGCGCTTCGCTTGCCAGCGTCGCGCTTGTCGCGTTCACCATCCTCACTGGCCTGCCCATGCAATGGCGGCGCAATTTCAAGTATTTCGCGATAGTCGGATTTTTCGCGAACGTGGTCCCGTTCGTTGCCTTCTCCTTTGCCGCGCTGCACATCCCCGCGGCGCATTCAGCGGTGCTCAATTCCACAGTGCCGCTGTTCGGCGCCCTGCTTTCCGTGGTCGTCCTGTCGGAACGGCTCACCATGCGCTTGCTGATCGGCTTGTTGCTCGGCATCGTCGGCGTCGCAATCCTGGTCGGCGCAGGCGGCCTGCCGCTGAACGCCTCGATACTGATGGCGGTCGCGGCCTGCCTGCTTGGCGCCATTGCAGTTGCGTTGGCCAGCATCATCGTGAAGAAAACCGGTAATGGCGGCGGCATTCATCCGATCGTGATGGCTGCGGGTTCGTTGACATTGGGTAGCGCGGCCATGCTGCCGGCGCTGCCGTTCTCGCTGCCTGCGGCAATGCCCTCGGCTCCTGCATGGGCTTGCACGGTTGCAGTGGCGCTGGGGTCTACCGGCCTGGCGCAAGCGATGTTCATCTCGCTGATATTGAAAATCGGAGCGACACGCGCGATGTCGGCAACCTTCCTGCTCCCTCTTTTCAGCATGCTGTGGGGCGTCCTCTTCCTGCATGAAGGGGTAGGTGCTTCGACGTTGGTCGGGGGTATGGTGGTGCTGGCGGCAATGGGATTGGTACTGGCGGGGCCGCGTCCTAGACCGGTCGTTTCTGAAGCGAAAACCTAGTACTACTGCGTCAGAAAGAAAATCCTGTCTTTCTTCGATGCTACAACGCTTTAGGGGCGGGGACGATAACTTACAGCGCTACTCCAGCCCCTCCAGCAATCCGAGAAGCTGTGCACGCCGCACCGCATGCTTGCGGGTGCCGGCATCGAGTTTGTGGAACAGGTTTTTCAGATGCCATTTGACGGTTTCCTCGCCCACCTGCATGGCTTGAGCGATTTCCTTATTCGAGAGGTTGCGTGCCAGATACTCAAGAACCTCGCGCTCCTTCGGCGTCAGCACCATGCTTGGCACTGCACGCGGTGTCGACAGTGGGCGTTCCAGCGGTGGGCGGACGATGCGCGGCATCCTGGTTCCCGCCCCTTCGTCTTCGGCAACACGCTGCACCAAGTCGCCGAGCGCAGGGTGGGCATCGAAAAATACCCTCGACAAGCCGAAGGTCTGCGCGAGGTTCATCGCCTCCAAGAGCAGCGGACGCGCTTTCTCGCCTTTGCGATCCATGACGAATGCCCGCAACGCCATGATTTCAATGCGCCAGCGGCCCAGTTTCAGCGTTTCAGCAAGCTGACCGGTTTGCGTTAGAGCATCAAATGCGCGTTGCCAGTCCTGCGCCGCGATGGCAGTGTTGGCGTGAGCCAACCATTGCAAGCACTGCGTCCCGCGCTGCCACAAAGGGCCATGCGACGCCAGATTGTCGGCGACGATTTCGTCGACACGCTGGACCAGTGCCCGGCATGTTTCGGAACGAAAGCGCCCGGCATGCAGCCTGATCTGTTCTGCAAGGCTGGTCACGCACAGCCGCGGTAAACCGCGGGCGACGCCGACGGCATTCAACACTTCGAGCAGGTCAAGGGCACGATTCTCGATACCCTTGGCTGAGGCGATACGCGACGCCGTCCGGTAACCCAGCATGATGGTCTCCGGTGTGCCCGCACGTTCCAGGACGTCGAGACGGTTGGCCAGCAGTCCGGACGCTTCGTCCAGGCGGTCCCTCTCGTACAGGGCAGCGGCCAGCAGGGAGGCGATCATGCAGGACAGAGGGTGGCGGCGACCGAGGGTGGCATCGGCACTCTCCAGTGCCGGCCGCAGAACCTCTTCGGCCAGCAGGACCTGCCCTTCCCACAGATAGCTGAAGCCGGTAATGAAGGAGCTCCAGCGCGCGCCGTAGCGATAGGTTTCCCCACTCTTCGCGCTCGCCGCCATTTGGATATGCCGGCGCGCTTTCGTGGGATCGCCAGTCAGGACCGCCAAGATACCCAGGCGATTGGCATGCATCTGAAGCAGGCGCGAGTCACGCAGCGGCGGCGATGCCATCCAGGGCTCGAACAGCGCCAGGCATCGGTCCGGGTCATCCGCGTAGTAAGCCGCACCGCTGACGATCAGTGCGCATTCATAGCGCAAGGCGGCATCAGCGTCGGGGTTCGCCAGCAAGCCCTGCACGAGGTTTTCCGCTTCCGCGGGACGTTCGCTCAGGGCAAGCGCCCACGCTGCCGCCAGGCGCAAACGGGGGCGCTTGTTCAGCTCGGTCTCCGGCAACAGTTCAAGCCAGCCAAGTACCGTGTCCTGGTGTCCCTGGGTGGTCATGGCTTCGAACAGGCATTGCTCGGCCAGATCGTATGCAATCTCGCGTTGTCCTGCGGAATGTGCGTGACGAGCGGCTTCCTGGGTCATGCCATGATCGGCCAGCCAGCGGAAGGCGCGCACATGGAGTTCGATCCGCTGTGCTTCCGGCAATGTCGCAAGACGCGAGCGCAGCGCGTCACGGGCCAGATTGTGCAGGCGCACCCACTCGCTATCATCGCCGGCAACGAATACCGGCGTATCGCGAACCAGGCGCGCCAGCATTTGCGGCGCGCCCTCAAGCCCCGTCAGCGCCCGGCACAAATCCGGGTGAATGACATCGACCACGGAAATCCGCACAAGAAAATCCGCATCCTCACTCGCCAGGTTCGAAAGTAATCCTCCGACGAAGTTGTCGCCCTTCCCTCCGATACCCGATGTCACCGATGCAATGGCCAAACGTGCGTCGTTAGTGCGTTCCATTGCCGCCAGCACGATCTGCAGTCCGAGAGGCCAGCCATCCGCGACTTCATGCAAGCGCGCAGCCGTGTCGGCATCGATCCTGGAGCCGAAACGATTGCGCACGAGGGCAATGGTCTCATCGATATGGAAACGCAGATCTTCGGGCCCGAGCAACAGGCACTGCCCATAGTTCAGAAGATCCACGACGGTCGTGTCGATTCCGCTGCGGGCACCGACAATAATGCGCAGGTTGGGTGGGGCGTTATGCAGGAGATAGGTTAATGTGGAAAGATTGGCAGGCGACAAGCGCTCGGCCTCGTCTACGACCAGGACCAGGTTGAGCGAACTTTGGCTCACCTCGATCAGCCATGCCGTCATCCCTTCCAGCTCACCGAGCTTGGTACCTGAGCCTTCCAGCAGATGCCGGCCAAACGCCGGCCGGCCGCAACCGGCTCGAACGGCAAGCACGAGGCAATGCAAGAATCGTTGCGGATCATCGCTGCCGTCGGCGATTACCCACGCCACCGCAGCGCCGTGCTCCAGATATTCGCGCCGCCACTGGCCGAGCAGCGAGGTCTTGCCAAAACCCGGCGGGGCTTGCACGACGATAATCGAGTGCTCGCGAAACCTGTTGTCCTCCAGGCTCAGCCGCGGTCGGGCGAGCTGATGCCGCGACGCGCGCGGAGGCGTCGTGCTGAGAACAAGCTCGGCGTATTGGAATGCGTTGTTGCTTGCTGTGGAAGTCATCAGGTTGATCCCCCGAGAGGAACGTTCTACCGAATATCGCCGAAAAGGGGCAGGCTCGCTGCCTTCGGCCGTTCCTTGCCCCGGTGTCACACCTGTTCCTCGTGTCCCATTTTCGGACGGTAAGAGCATAAATGCAATCTGGTGTCTTTCCCCCCCTATCTCGGGGGGCATCCGGCCTCCTTCCCTGTGAGCAGCAGTGCGCCCCCGCGACGCCGCGATCTTGAATCCCCGCTGTCCAGGCTTGCGGTTCGGTTAATAACCAAGCGCACTCAAGGTTTCATCAACGCTGTTGTAATACTCACCGATCTTGTAGATCCGGCGCACCTCTTCGCTGTTCGCCACACGCAGATACAACTTACGGTCGATACGAACCACCTGCCCACCTGTTGAACGGAAGTCATGCGTTCGCCCTTCTTGCCCCATAGCACCAGAGGCTTGGCGAGCATCGGCAACGCCGCATTCGCCGCCGAGCAGCGCGGCAGAATCCTTGCACTGAGCCTCAAACTGCGATCTGGCGCTAGTTGTTCAGGTAGGCCAAAAAGGTGCGAATCTCATCCGCTGCCATACCGGTGGGATGGCGCAGGCCATGAAAGCGGATGTACCATCTTGCCCCATAGACATAGGTTCGCTCGGTACTGACGCTGTAGTGCTTGTCCCGGACACATCGGCGTAGCTGTTCGAGGAGCTTCGGTGGGCGGTTTGATAGCGTGTCGGACGAGCCTTAACTGGCGCGGAGTATTCAGCTGAAGAATTCTGCGAACTTTCCAAACCGAAATCGCTAATGATAAATCGAGGCAAAGATGATGTTTGAAAATTCACACCATTGCGGCGAATTTCTAACTAGCGGTTCAATGCGGGCACCAACGCTTCGCGTCGTCGCCGGTTAATCTATTCGCTAGTCGTCGAAATGGCTCCAAGCGAAAAAGATGTAATTCTGATTCTTGGGTACGCGGTGTATGAAGCCCAAGAAACGGAGGCGACATTGCACTTGGCAATGTCTGTCATTTGCGGACTGTCAATCGCGGAATCCCTTGAGCACCTTCAGAAAATTTACGCCAAAAAGATGCTTGGTCAGTTTCTCACCTTAATTAGGGAAAAGATTGGTCTCGCCGCATCGTTTGACGACTTCATGAAGGATTACATCGAACGGCGAAACTTTATCGTTCATAACCTTTCGCGTAGCTCGGTCTTTTCGCTAGACAGCGAAGAGGGACGATTGAGGCTTCAGAATTTTTTGACGAACTTTTGCTATATCAACCGCAAGGCGAAGCTCACCTTCGCTGCGCTTACGGAAGCTTGGATGCGTATCATTTGCCCTGAATACAGATCGGATGAGAAACTCGCGGAATTTAGAAAATTGGATTTATACCGCGAAATAGTAGAAGACTTCGTTCCACAGCTTTCGTTGATATTCGGCGCAAAGCGTGTGGATGCTAGTTCCGAAGGAGACGTTTACTCAGACGTCGCCAACTAAGGCGACAAAGTTAGTCCAGCTCCTGGGAGAAAGACTGGTGTATGTCGTCTTATTTACCGACTACTGAGTGCCGTGCAAACGGATTTTTCCTAACTATTTGTTGCACACTGACCCGCACGCGGGCCGGTGAACGCGGCGTTCGCTCTTTTCCTCACCGGGGATTCGCTGACGCATCCTCAAGTTCCACAAGCAGCCTGCCCTCCACTTCCCGGACCGGGAAGCTGGTGAGGCACAGCGGATGTGCCCCCGGCGTGCAGCCGCTCGTCAGGTCGAAGCGCAACCCATGGGCCGGGCAACTCAGCATGTTGCCGTCGAGCTTGCCGCTCGCAAGCGAAGCACCGTTATGCGGGCAGGAGTTGTCTATGGCGCGGATCGTGCCGCCGATGTTGAACAGGACGATGCTGCGGCCATCGACGAAGGCCAGCTTGCGCTGACCTGGTGCGAGTTCATCAACAGCTCCGACTGGTATCTGACGTGACATTCTCAGCCCTGGATTGATTGCAGCATGACTTGCACGAGCGTCTCGGGCGGATATGCGCCGGAGATCGCATGTTTTCCGTTAAATACAAAGAACGGCACGCCGCTGACGTAATCGGCCTGCGGCGAGCGCATGATTCCATTTTGTTCGTCTGAATCCGCCAGGTGCTTCTGCAAGCCCTCGGCCTCCAGCCCGCATGCCAGGGCACGCCGTTGCAGTACGGAGGGATCGCCGATGTCCTCGCCAATCATGAAATACGCGGCAAACAAGCTTTCGATCAGCGCCGACTGCTGCGCTTCGGTGCCATTCTCGGCCGCCCAGGTGCTCAGATTGTGTGCTGCCACCGTGTTCGGCATCACCTCGATGCGCTCGAAGGCGAACTGGATGCCGGCGGGATTGCCAGCCTGCTGGACCTCTGCGCGCCGCCGCACCACCGCTTCGGCACTGCCAAGGCGCGCAATATAAAAGGGTTGATAGGACACTCCTCCCGGCGGTATGTCGGGCAGCAATTGATGTGAGCGCCACAACACGCGCACCTGCACATCCGGCCGCAGATCCGCCAGCAGGATCATGGCGATGCGCAAGTGGCGTTTGCCGATAAGGCACCAGGGGCAGACGAAATCGAAGAAATATTCGATCACCAGCGAAGGCGCGGCGCCTTCGGATGTCGGGCTGTGATTGGAAGTGTTCACGGAATCTACTCTCGTTTGCGGGCTGTTATGGTAGTTGACGCAGCAGGGCCGCCTCCCACCCGTCAAGAGGGGGCGGGCCGACGCGAAATCCCGCAAAACTTGTCCAAACGTAACCCCCCAAGGCAGCCAGCCCCCCCTGTCTAGAGGGGGGGGTTACCCAGTGCCATGCACTAGCATCCCCTCAACACCAATTTCAACACCAAGAGAGCCGGATGACGCACTGCCTGCAATCGAATACGCCCGCTTGCAGGCTGCCACCGCCCTGCCCGATTGGCGAGATTATGGTGGAAGTAGAGAGATGACAACAGTCGCTCGCAATCGTCATTGTAGGAGTCTGCGTGTATCGTCACTTGCTCGTTCCCATTGACAATACTGACCTGTCGACGGTCACCACAGGCCAGGCGGTCGAGTTCGCTCGATCACTCGGTGCGCGCATTACGTTTTTTCATGCGCAAGCCGGTGATGCGTCATCGCTGCAAGGCAAGGCCGAGAGCCGCGCAAGGGAACTGCTGACCAAGGCCGAATCCGCGGCGCGTGCTCAAGGGATACCTTGCTCCGCCGTAACCGCTGTCAGCGATGCGCCCTATAGCGCCATTGTCTCGACTGCCCGGGACAAAGCGTGCGACCTGATCTTCATGGCGTCCCACGGACGCCGTAGCGCCATCGACGTGATGCCAGGGGCGCAAACCTTGCAAGTCCTGGCCGGAACGGAAATCCCGGTTCTGGTGACAACCTCGGCCGGTTCGCCTGCGGCAGCGCAGGCGATTGGCATCTTGCAGGATGAGCATCGCTCGCTGGCCGCCGTCCTGCACGCCTGGCTCTTCATGCTGGCATCCGCGCAGACGCAAGGGTCGGCTGCGGACGCGGCATGGATGAAAGCCATGCTGCACTACATCAAGGCCTTTCCGTTGACGCTGCACCATCCGAAGGAACAGAAATATCTGTTCGACAAACTGCGTGAGCGCACGTCCGCCCTGAATGCCGAACTGGACGAGCTCGAACGCCAGCATGAGCGGGACGAACGGCTGATTGCCGATCTGGCAAGCCTGGTTGACCAGTATGCCGCCGGTAGCGCCGCCGTCGGTGACGTGGAAGCGGCGGTATCGGCTTACGCGAAATTCACCTGGGAACACATGGGGCGCGAGGAAGGCGTCATCCTCCCGGCGGCGCAGCGCTATCTGACGGAGGAGGATTGGCGCGAGATCGACAGCGCGTTTGCGGAGAACAAAGACCCGCACTTCGACGCCGATACGGATGTCGAATTCCTACGGCTATATGCGCGAATCGTGGATCTTGCTGCGTCATCAAAGCAATGAGCAAAGCACTGAGCAAAGCACTGACGCGCTTGACCCTATAAACACATTATCGAAATTCAAGGAGAGTATTTTGGAAAAAGCAGTTCGCTTCTATGAAGCCGGCGCCCCCGAGGTTCTGCGTGTCGAGGACGTCAATGTCGGCGAACCCGGTGAAGGCCAGGTCCGCCTGCGTCACGCGGCTGTCGGCCTTAACTTCGCCGACACCTATTTCCGCAACGGCACCTATCCGATTCCGCTGCCCAACGGTATGGGCGTCGAAGCATCGGGCGTCGTCGAAGCCATCTGCCCGGGCGTGACCAATGTCGCCGTCGGCGATCGCGTGACCTACACCGGCTTCCTGAACACCTTGGGCGCCTACAGCACCGTGCGCCTGATTCCGGCAGCGCCGCTGATCAAACTGTCCGCCGAGATTAGCTGCGAAACCGCCGCCGCCATGACCATGCGCGGCCTGACGTCGGCCTACCTGATGCGCCGTATTGTCAATTTCAAGGCTGGCGACACCATCCTGCTGCATGCTGCCGCCGGCGGCGTCGGCCTGATTGTTTCGCAATGGGCCAAGATTCTCGGCCTGCGCGTGATCGGCACCGTCTCTACCGAGGAAAAGGCAGCCGTCGCGCGCGCCCACGGTTGCGACGAAATCATCAACTACAGCCATGAAGACGTCGCCAAGCGCGCCCGTGAGCTGACCAACGGCGTCGGCGTCAATGTCGTGTTCGACAGCGTCGGCAAGAACACCTTCATGGCGTCGCTGGACTCGCTCAAGCGACGCGGCACAATGGTCTGCGTCGGCACCGCTTCCGGCACCATCCCTCCGTTCGATCCGCAACTGCTGGCGATGAAGGGTTCGCTTTACCTGACCCGTCCCGCGCTGGCGGACTACATTGCCGACCCGGCAGAGAAGGCCGATCTCGCCGGCGAAATCTTCGGCCACGTCGCAGCAGGTCGCATCAAGATCGAGATCAACCAGCGCTACGCACTGGAAGATGCCGTGCAGGCGCACCGCGACCTGGAAGCCCGCAAGACGACCGGCTCGTCCATCTTCGTAATTTGAGGAGCATTCAAATGCGAGTAGAACAACTTACCTGCAGCATCGGCGCCGAACTGGTCGGCGTCAACCTGGCCGACGCCGTTCATGACGACGGTCTGTTCAACGAAATCAAGGCTGCGCTGCTCAAGCACCGCGTGCTGTTCCTGCGCGACCAGGACATCACCAAGGCGCAGCACGTCGCTTTCGCGAAACGATTCGGCGATCTGGAAGATCATCCGGTGGCCGGCAGCGATCCCGAGAATCCGGGCCTGGTGCAGATTTACAAGCGCCCCGACTCGCCGATCGACCGCTATGAGAATGCTTGGCACACCGATGCCACCTGGCGCGAAGCCCCGCCGATGGGTTGCGTGCTGCGTTGCGTGGAATGCCCGGACGTCGGCGGCGACACCATGTGGGCGAACATGGTCATGGCCTATGAAAATCTGCCAGAGGACATCAAAGCCAAGATCGCTGGACTGCGCGCACGTCACAGCATCGAAGCCAGCTTCGGTGCCGCCATGCCGATCGAAAAGCGCCTGGCGCTCAAGGCCCAGTATCCGGACGCCGAGCACCCGGTGGTGCGCATCCATCCGGAAACCGGCGAAAAGGTCTTGTTCGTGAACGCCTTCGCCACCCACTTCACCAACTTCCACACCAAGGAAAACGTGCGCTTCGGCCAGGATGCGGTTCCCGGCGCATCGCAGCTGTTGAACTACCTGATCAGCCAGGTCTACATCCCCGAGTACCAGGTGCGCTGGCGCTGGAAGAAAAACAGCATGGCAATCTGGGACAACCGATCCACGCAGCACTACGCCGTCATGGACTATCCACCCTGCCATCGCAAGATGGACCGTGCAGGAATCATTGGCGACAAGACCTTTTAATCAGAAGTCGGAAATCACGACGACGTGACATAGGCCACGCTCCTTCCCCTTCAAGGGGATGAGGCATGGGTTTCGCAAAGCATGCTTTGCGCCTGCCGAATCGCATTGCCTTGCAAGGCAATGCGTGGGACGGTTGGGATGGGGATGGGTTTCTTGTGTCGGTTTCAACCCATCCCCACCCTAACCCACCCCTTGAAAGGGAGGGAACCTGACGGCTCTTCGTCGCCGAAGTAAACGATTTCTGCGTAACAAACTGGTTTCCCGGCCTGCGTCTGCATGGCAAGCCGATTTCAACAACAACCTTTAGAGGAGAACACAATGCAATTTCTAGACGATTCCCTGCACCCGGAAAACATGGAGAAGGTGGTCATCACCGTAGCCCCGTACGGCCCCGAGTGGATGCCCGCAGACTTCCCGGAAGACATCCCGGTGACCATGCAAGAACAGATCGACAAGGCCGCGGAATGCTACGAAGCCGGCGCCACCGTGCTGCACCTGCACGTGCGCGAACTCGACGGCAAGGGCTCCAAGCGCCTGTCCAAGTTCAATGAACTGATCGCCGGCGTGCGCAAGGTCGTGCCGGACATGATCATCCAGGTCGGCGGTTCGATTTCCTTCGCCCCGGAAGACGATGGCCAGGCGGCCAAGTGGCTGTCCGACGACACCCGTCACATGCTGGCCGAGCTCGAGCCGAAGCCGGACCAGGTCACCGTGGCGATCAACACCACCCAGATGAACATCATGGAGCTGCTCTACCCGGAATACCTGGAAGGTACTTCGCTGGGCAATCCGGCCACCGGCGCCGCCTACCGCGAGATGACCGTGCCGGCCGGCCCGGCATGGGTGGAAGAGCACCTGCGCCGTCTGCAAGCAGCCGGTGTCCAGCCGCACTTCCAGCTGACCGGTATCCACGCCCTCGAAACCCTGGAGCGCCTGGTACGCAAGGGCGTCTACACCGGCCCGCTGAACCTGACCTGGATCGGCATCGGCGGCGGCTTTGATGGCCCCAATCCGTTCAACTTCTTCAACTTCATCCACCGCGCGCCGAACGGCGGCACCCTGACCGCCGAGTCGCTGTTGAAGAACGTGCTGCCGTTCAACACCATGGCCTTGGCGATGGGTCTGCATCCGCGCTGCGGCAACGAAGACACCATCATCGACCAGCACGGCAAGCGCTTCGGCTCCGTGGCGCAGGTCAAGCAAACCGTGCGTGTGGCCAAGGAACTGGGGCGCGAGATCGCCAACGGCAAGGAAGCGCGCGAGATCTACAAGATCGGCACCTGGTACAAGAATGCCGACGACACGCTGACTGCCAACGGCATGGCGCCAAACCGCAAGCCGGGCCAGAAGCACGTTCCGCTGCGCGGATGATGAAGTGCAGGTACCCGGCGTAGGGGCGCCCGACGTAGGGTGCGTACTGCTGCGCACCGATAAGGTAATCGGTGGCGCGGCGTATCCTAGTCGCACGCAGTTTCATCTTCCCGCCCGGGATGAGCGCATGGATGCGCTCATCCCGGGCGGCGATTTCTTTGCAGCGGCACATTCGCCAGTGACGCTGCGGCAACCTCTCAGGAGGAGACAAATTTGGCAATCTATATCGCAAGCGAAGGACAAGAAGTCGCGGCCTCCGCCCATTCAGTACCGCGCACCTATGCCTGGATCGTCTTCGCCCTGACTTTCGGCTTGCTGCTGTCGGACTATATGTCGCGGCAGGTTCTGAATGCAGTTTTCCCGATACTGAAGGCAGAGTGGCAGCTTTCGGACACGCAACTCGGATCGCTCAGCGGCATCGTCGCGCTGCTGGTCGGCCTGCTGACCTTCCCTCTTTCCGTCCTCGCGGATCGCTGGGGACGCGTCAAGAGCATCGTGTTGATGGCGGCACTCTGGAGCCTCGCGACGCTCGCATGCGCGATCGCGGAAAATTACAACCAGATGTTCGCGGCGCGCTTTTTCGTCGGCGTTGGCGAGGCGGCCTATGGCAGCGTCGGCATTGCGCTGATCATAAGCATTTTCCCGGCACATCTGCGCTCGACCCTGAGTGCGGCCTTCATGGCGGGCGGCGCCGTCGGCGCAGTTCTCGGCATGGCACTGGGCGGTGTCGTCGCCACGCATTTCGGCTGGCGCTGGTCGTTCGGCACGATGGCGCTCTTTGGCTTCGTGCTGGTGGTGCTGTATCGACTGATTGTCGCCGAGCACAAGCTGCGGCCTTACGGTAGCGATGAGCAAACGCAAAATGGCGATGCGGCCTCGCCGCTCAAGCTGCGCGCGCTCGCCGCCGAGCTGTTCTCGTCGACATCGGTGATCATGGCCTACGTCGGCAGCGGTCTGCAGCTGTTCATCATGGCAGCGATGATTGCCTGGATGCCCAGCTTCCTGAACCGCTACTACGGTATGCCCACCGACAAGGCCGGCGTCGGCGCTGCCGCTTTCATTCTGATCGGCGCGCTCGGCATGGTGCTCTGCGGCATGCTCACCGATCGCCTCAGCCGCACCGCCGCGATCCGAAAATGGACGATCGCAATTACCTACTGTTGCATTTCATCTCTGTGTCTGCTGATCGCGTTTCAGTTGCCTGCGGGCACGGCACAGCTGGTCATGATCGGCGCCGGCATGCTGCTGGTCGCCGGAACGACCGGTCCGGCAGGCGCAATGGTCGCAAACCTGATTCACCCGTCGGTGCATGCATCCGCGTTTGCCACGCTGACCCTGGCCAACAACATGCTGGGACTTGCGCCCGGCCCCTTCGTGACCGGCGTGATTGCCGACCGCGTCGGCCTGCTGGGCGCATTGGAAATCGTTCCTCTGTTTGCTCTCGGCGCCGCGGTCGCTTTCGGAATCGGCCGGCGTCATTACGCGAAAGACCTGCAGCGCATTCAAGCGCAAAAGGCCTGATTGAACCATTTTTGATAATTAGTCTTTTATGACCATGACATCTTCACCTACCATCCTCTTCGTTCCCGGCCTGCGCGACCACGTCGAAGAACATTGGCAAACGATCCTGGAAAAGAAACTGTCCAATGCGCTCTCGGTCCCGCCGCTGGAACACGACAAGCTGAGCCGCGACGCGCGCGTCGAAGCGCTCGAACACGAATTGTCCAAAATCGAAGGTCCGGTCATCCTGGTCGCGCACAGCGCCGGCGTGATGATCACCGTTCACTGGGCACAAAAATACAAGCGCCCGATCCACGGTGCCGTGCTGGCCGCACCGGCTGACCTCGAATCGCCCATGCCGGCCGGCTATCCGACGCCGGATGCGATCCGCGAAAACGGCTGGCTACCGCTGCCGCGCACGCCTCTGCCTTTCCGCAGCATCGTCGCCGCCAGCACCAACGATCCGCTTGGCAGCTTTGAGCGTGTAAGCCAGTTGGCTGCAGATTGGGGAAGCGAGCTTGTGAATGTTGGGGCGGTGGGACATATTAATCCGGCCGCCGGATTTGGCGAATGGGCGCAGGCGGAGGAGTTGATTCGCAAGCTCTATTGAGCGCCGTATTTTTTTGCCTGTCGGGTGGGGCGCAATGCGTGTGATCGACGGGTGATTTAAGTTGAACGGCTCGCCATGCAGGAAGCGCTTCTCACCATTTAAGTTGAACGGCTCGAGTGTGTCACGTCGAATAAGAAAAACCCGCCAACCGTTTCCGGCTACGGGACGACAAAGTCCCGCCAATAGGAACATGGATGAAGACGCAATATTAACAATGTTAACAATGCAGGCCGATCTGGCATCGCGTCAGGTGTCGAACAAGTTTCCAACGATCAATTGGAGTTGATATGCAACATTTTTCCGATTTTCTAATCTTTGAAATTAAAGCGTTACTGGACTCGCTGCAACGGGACCTTTGCGAACAGTAGGCTTCTGGAAGCGCTTAATCCACGGAGTGCTTGCCGCGCTTTGTATGATACCGCCCATCTCTCACCACCCGTCGCACTTCGTCGGGATATCCGGCGAGCAGAAGCTTCCGAACAGGCGTTGGCATAGAAAGTCACCGTCCGGTAGTGCTTAAAGATAAGGGACGGCCGCTATCGGCTACACGGGCAAGGACAACAAGCAAGCCCGTTATTCACTTAATAAGATAAGAACTTTCCCACTACAACAGTCAGTGACGCTCGCGAAGAGGCCAAGAAGCTGCTCGGGAAAATTGCTGCGGGCGAAAATCGTCCCCGGATGCTGAACGCCTGGTGACCGACGATTTGCGCTTCATGCTGGCAAAGGCGATCGACACCACCTGATTAAAGGCGGCGGCGCCAATGAGCCTACTGGCGTCTTGGCGACCAGCGGCATCCAAACGGCAAACCTTGCGACGCTAAACTGGCTTAACACCCTTTCGATGGGCATCGCAGTGCGTAACCGGCACTGACAACGAAGGATAAAGAATGATTACTCGGGAAGAAGCAAAAGCCCATATTCGGATATGGTGGCGATTATGCCAACGACGAAATCACCGCAATGATTGCGACCGCCAAAGCCCACGTCGAAAACTATACGGGAGTGACGTACGCCGATGGCGAGGCGCCTGCCCTGGTCAAGTCGGCCGCACTTCTGCTGGTGAGCGATCTATACGATGTCCGAGGCGTATCGTCAGAGAATGGCGAATTCTATTTGCACGAATCGTCGATTCGCGCAGCTACTGAACCCGTACCGGGTGATGGCGGTTTAAGGCACCTTCCCGAGGAAGATTTGTTTCGCGCGAGATAAGTCCACAGCAAGTCCACAAACGAAAAAGCCGACTTCGGGGAGTCGGCCTTCTTTTTGTAAGCGCTTGATTTTCTTACTTTATTCTGGTGGACAGTACTGGGATTGAACCAGTGACCCCCGCCGTGTGAAGGCGGTGCTCTACCCCTGAGCTAACTGTCCGGGAGGTCGGCATTATGGCATAAATGCCTTGCCGAATCAATTTGCCGTTTCATGGCAAGTCAATAATCCGCGACTCGATTCAATAGCGCAATGCGAGATCCTTATGTCCTGAGTGAGCAGTTCGTTGAAAAGTAAAAAACCGCGAACCTCGCATCGATTCAGTTGACTGCCGTCACCGGCTCTGTCCGCCAGACGCATTTGCCCTTGGCTTCCTTATCCAGTCGATCGAGCAAGGCTTCATGCTCGATCAGTTCGTCATCGCTGGCGCGCACGATGAGCATTTCCGCCACCGACACAGCTTCGATCAGCTGACTGCCGTCGGAGGCAGCCGCTTCAACCGCAAGATCGATCGTCAGACTGTTCTGACCACGCGTCATCGCAAGATAGACTTCCGCCAGTAACTCCGCGTCCAGCAACGCGCCGTGCAGAGCACGATGCGCATTCGAAATGCCGTAGCGGTCGCACAGGGCATCGAGCGAATTGCGCTTGCCCGGATGCATTTCCTTCGCCTGCACCAGCGTATCGGTCACCTTCGCCACATGCGTGGCAAAGCGCGGGAACCCCATGCGGTCGAACTCGGCATCGAGAAAGGCAAGATCGAAAGGCGCATTGTGAATAATGATTTCCGCGTCGCGCACATAATCGCGCAATTCATTGGCGATTTCGGCGAACTTCGGTTTGTCGCTCAAAAACTCGGTGGTCAATCCGTGCACCGCGAGCGCGCCCTCTTCCGAATCGCGCTCGGGATTGATGTAGGCATGAAAATTATTGCCGGTCAGGCGGCGATTGACGATTTCCACACATCCGACTTCGATGATGCGGTCGCCCGAACGCGGGTTCAGGCCAGTGGTTTCAGTATCAAGTACGATTTGTCGCATGTTTAGTGAGTTGTAACAACGGGAGCAGCAACGGGGTCAACCGGAATTGGCTGATGTTCCTTCTTGCGTGCAAGGAAAGTATAAAAGGTCGGTACGACAAACAGGGTAAGGATGGTGCCGAAGCTCATGCCGCCAACGATCACCCAGCCGATCTGGATGCGCGATTCCGCACCGGCGCCGGTCGCCAGAGCGAGCGGCATGGCGCCGAGCACCATGGCGCCGGTTGTCATCAGAATCGGGCGCAGGCGTAGTACGGCGGCTTCAACGATGGCTTCGTGCATGGGCTTGCCTTCTTCACGCAACTGATTGGTGAATTCCACAATCAGGATGCCGTGCTTGGTAATCAACCCGACCAGCGTGATCAGGCCGATCTGGCTGTACACGTTCAAGGTGCCACCGGTCCACTTCAGCGCAGCCAATGCGCCCGCCATCGAGAGCGGCACGGTCAGCATGATGACGAAGGGGTCGATGAAGCTTTCGAATTGCGCGGCGAGCACCAGATAGATGAACGCCAGCGCCAGTACGAAGGTCAGCGCGAGGCTGCCGCTGGCGGCACGGAACTCGCGCGACGAACCGGACAAGTCGGTCGCATAGCCGGGCTTGATGATGGCCTTGGCGGTTTCTTCCATGAAGTCGATCGCCTCGCCCTGGGTGTAGCCGTTGGCAAGGTTGGCTGAAATGACGACCGCGCGGCGCTGGCCGAAGTGGTTGAGTTCGCGCGGCGCGACGGTTTCGCGGACCTTCAACAGGCTCGACAGCGGAATCATCTGGTCGGGTGCACCGTTCTTGCCGGTACCGCGCACAAAGATATTGTTGATGTCATCCGGCGCATCGCGTTCGCCATTCTGAATTTGCACGATGACATCGTACTGGTCGCCGCCCTTCTTGAAGCGCGTGACATTGCGTCCACCCAGCATGGTTTCCAGCGTCCGGCCGACAGTCTCGATCTGCACTCCGGCATCCGCAGCCTTGTCGCGGTCGACTTCCACATTGACTTGCGGCTTGTTCAGGCGCAGGTCGGTATCGATATTGACCAGGCCCGGATTCTTGCTGGCTTCCGTGACAATGCGCTGCACGACGCCCTGCAAATCCTCGTAGGAGGCATTGGTCATCACCACCAGATTAACCGGGCGCTCGCGAATCGACTGGCCGAGCGATGGCGGCGCATTCGGCGACGCCAGCACGCCGGGCACGCCCGCCATTTTCGGCTGCATTTCCTTGATCATGTCCAGCGTCGAACGATCGCGTTGCGACCAGTCGACGGTACGGAAAATCGCGATGCCTCGCTCCACCGTCGGATTGCCCGCGATGATGAAAATGCGATCGATTTCCTTGGTTTCGTCGGCGATTTTTTCCAGGCGATTGGCGTATTTTTCAGTGTATTGGAGCGACGCGCCATCGGGACCGGTCAGCGAAGTAAAGATCGTGCCACGATCTTCGACCGGCGCCAGTTCCTTCTTCAGCGTGGTGCCGAGCCATGCGAGACCGCCGATCACGACCAGATAAGCCAGCACCACCAGCCAGCGGCTGGACAGACTGGCCGTCAACCCCCGCCGATATCCATTGGTGATGGCGTTCAAGCCGTTTTCGATCACCCGGTACAGCACGCCGTGGCGCTCCTGGTGCCGCAGCAGCACCGAACACATCATAGGCGACAGTGTCAGCGCGATCAGGCCTGACACGATGACGGCGCCGGCCAGCGTCAATGCAAACTCGACAAACAGCCGACCGGTCCGACCGGGAGTAAACGCTACCGGCGCATACACGGCGGCAAGCGTCAGCGTCATGGCAACGACGGCAAAGCCGATTTCCTTTGCGCCCCTGATTGCCGCATCGAAGGGTTTCATCCCATTTTCAATGTGCCGGTAAATGTTTTCCAGCACCACGATCGCATCGTCCACCACTAGACCGATCGCCAGCACCAGCGCAAGCAGGGTCAGCGTATTGATACTGAAGCCGGCCATCGACATGACCGCAAACGCGCCGATCAGCGAGACCGGGATTGTTACCAGCGGAATGATCGCGGCACGGAAGGAACGCAGGAAAACGAAGATGACAATCGCCACCAGAACCACGGCTTCGCCAATAGTCTTGTAGACGGAATTGATGGAACGATCGATGAACAAGGTATTGTCGACCGAGATATCGACCCTTACACCCTGCGGCGCCAGTTCTTCATTCAACTTCGGCAATTCGGCCTTGACGTAGCCCGCCAGTTCAAGCGGGTTGGCGGTGGCCTGGCGAATGACGCCGAGCGATACGGCATTCTTCTTGTTGAAGCGTACCGAGGAACGCTCGAGCGCCGGCCCGACTTCGACGCGGGCAACGTCGCGCATGCGCACTGCATAGCCGTTGACGGAGCGCACGATAATATTTTCGAACTCGGCCGGGGTCGCGAGATCGGTTTGCGATACCACGGAAAATTCGCGTTGCCGCGACTCGATGCGGCCGGCGGGTACTTCAATGTTTTGCTTGCGCAATGCATCTTCGACATCGGCAGGCGTCAGGCGATAAGAAGCCAGCTTGTCGCGATTGAGCCAGATCCGCATCGCATATTTGCGTTCGCCGCTGATGCGCACGTCGGCCGCGCCGGGCAGCAATTGCAACCTGGGCTTGACGATGCGGTTTGCGATGTCGGTAAGATCGAGCGCCGACATGTTCTCGCTTGAGAACGACAGCCACATGATGGGACTGGCATCCGCTTCCACCTTGGCGATCACCGGTTCTTCTATGGATTGAGGCAGTTTGGAGCGGACTCGCGATACCCGGTCGCGCACATCATTGGCGCCGGAGTCGGGGTCCTTCTCCAGTCGGAACCGCACCGTGATCTGGCTTTGCTCGGCGCGTGAAATCGAGGTCAGCACATCGATGCCGTCGATACCGGCGATCGAATCTTCCATCGGCTTGGTCACCTGCGACTCAACGATCTCGGAACTGGCACCGGGATATTGGGTTTGGACCGTGACTACAGGTTCATCGATTTTCGGATATTCGCGTACCGCCAGCCGCTTGTAGCATACAAGGCCGATCAGCACGATGATGAGCGACATCACGGTCGCAAAGACCGGGCGGCGAATACAAATGTCGGATAAGACCATGTTTGCTCCGCTCAGCGCTTGGCCGGCACCAGATCGTCAGCCGGGCGTGCCGCCTGACTGGCCGGCTCGACGGCAACGCCATTGGTTTGACCGTTGGCTTGCGCAATTTTCACCGCAGTGCCGTCTTTTGACAGGCGAATCTGTCCAGCCGTTATCACAGTATCGCCGGCCGACAGGCCTTCAAGGATTTCGACCTTGGCCGCACGCCGCAGTCCGGTCTTGACCTCGGTACGCACTGCCTTGCCGTCAACCAGCTTCCAGACAGTTACCTTGCCGGCCTGCGGTACGATCGCTTCTTCCGGAATCATCAGCGCATTGTCGCGTTCGGCCAGAATGAGGCGCACACGCGCAAACATGCCGGGCTTGAGCCTGCCTTCAGGATTTTCGATACGGCCGCGCAACAGTGCAGAACGGCCGGTGCTGTCCACCTGCGGATCGATGGCGTCGACGCGCGCCTTGAAGGGTTTGCCGGGCAAGGCATCGACGGTGACCTCGATAGCCTGCCCTTTTTGCACGAGATCTGCATAACGCTCGGGCACGCGGAAATCCACCTTGACGCTGGAAATGTCTTCCAGATTGACGAGGTCGGCGCCATCCTTGACGTAATCGCCGACGCTGACGGTGCGTATGCCGACGATGCCGGAAAACGGCGCCTTGATTTCCAGTTTGGAAAGCTTGGCTTCCGCGAGTGCAAGCTTTGCCTGCAGTACCTGGACATTGGCCTGCGATTCGTCGCGGGCGCGGTCGGAAATGAAGTTTTGCTTGGCAAGGTCGGCATTGCGCTCGAAGTTGGCTTTGGCAATGCCGAGTTCAGCCTTGGCTTGCAACACCTCGGCCTGGTTGACGGTCGAATCGAAGGCGACCAGTACCTGGCCTTTCCTGACCTGCTGTCCGTCGTCGAAATTGAGGCGGGTAATCCGCCCCGCCACTTCCGGTCGAATGACAACCGACTCGTTGGAGCGGATGCTGCCAACGGCATTCAGGTCATCGACCAGGGGAACCGTGACAACCTTGGCGACATCGACTGCCGCCGGAGCGCCTGGCGCCACGCTTGCGGCCCCCCCATTATTGTTCCTGTCCGCAGACGATGTCCCGCTTTGTTCTGTCGCCGAATGCGGCTTGCGCTGTTCAAGATAGGCATATGCGCCAAGTGCCGTGATCCCGACGGCGGCGATAACGGGATAAAGTAGTCTGCGGGTATTCATTTACTCTTGTCTTTGCAGTAACACGATAGCGCCAATCTGCGCTATCGCCATTCGCCCTGTCCGCAGTCGGATCCATGATGCCGAGCCGCTTGCTCATTTGCACTTGTGGCAGCCTCTGGTAAGGCAACAGGCAACTTCAGGCACATTTGTCACACTTCCTGCTTTGACGTATGACAAATATTGCCAACGAACGACTGTAGCATATTGAAACAGTTACGACACGGAAGCAACGCCCATATTTGCCAGCACGTCCGCGCGCTCGTTGCCTTCATGCCCCGCATGCCCTTTCACCCACCTCCATTCAATCGTATGCGTTGCGCGCGCGGCGTCAAGCGCCTGCCACAAATCAACGTTCTTGACGGGCGCCTTGGCAGCGGTTTTCCAGCCGCGTGCCTTCCAGCCATGTATCCATTCGCTGATGCCTTTCTGCACATACTGGCTGTCGGTATGCACAATCACGTCGCAGGGACGATTGAGCGCAGACAGCGCTTCGATGACCGCCTTGAGCTCCATGCGGTTGTTGGTCGTATTCTGCTCGCCGCCGAACATTTCCTTCTTGTGGCTTCCCGCGATCAGCAAGGCTCCCCATCCGCCGAGCCCCGGGTTTCCCTTGCAGGCGCCGTCGGTGTAAATCTCTACTTTTTCCATGTTCTACTTGTGTTTTTGAATTCGATTGGCGACCGGCACGCCTTGGCGCGCATGCGCCGGCTTTTTGGTCCATGCCGGTCCGATAAGACGCATGCCTCGCACGCGTTTGATGGCCTGCACGATATAGACGGCGCCAAGATAAGGCCACCATCTTTCGCCCGCCTCTTCCATGAAATCAAACCGGGTCAGCCATTTTTCGGTCATGCAAGGCGGTGCATAGCAGCCGAAATGTCCGCGATTGACTTCCATATTGAGCAGCTTCAGCCAGTCTTTCAGGCGCGGCAGGCTGATGAATTCACCGTTCTGCGGCAGAAAATGCTTGCCGGTCAGGCGGCCGGTGACCTGGCGCAAGCCCCACAGGCTTGCCGGATTGAAACCGCAAATCACGACCTGCCCTTCCGGGATCAATACCCGCTCGACTTCGCGCAAGACCTGGTGCGGTTCTTCCGCGAATTCGAGTACATGCGGCAGCACGACCAGATCCAGACTTTGCGATGCAAAGGGCAGCTCAGCGAAGTCATGCACGACGACGATACGGGAAGAGTCATTGCCGTCGCCGTCCTTGGGAAGATGGGTATCGGTCAGCCATTTGTTGGGCATGCGATTGGCCTGAAGGGCATTTATCTGCGGCAAGCCGACCTGCATGGCATTGAAGCCGAAGATATCCGCGGTCAACATGTCCAGGCTTTCCTGCTGCCAGGCGCGGACGTAGCTACCCACCGGGGTCTCCAGCCACGGACCGAGGGCTATAATGGCCTTTTCAGGTAACCGGTGATCCATCGTATGTTAAGTGTATTGACTGTTCCCGCGTTCCAGGACAACTATCTGTGGCTGATTCACGATGGCATTCGCGCCGCAGTGGTCGACCCAGGCGACGCCACGCCGATCCTCGATACCCTTGCCGCACAGGGGCTCTCCCTTGCCGCTATTCTACTGACACATCATCATGCTGACCATGTCGGCGGCGTACCGCAATTGCTGGAGCGCTTTAACGTACCGGTTTTTGGCCCGCGTCAAGAAGCGATTGCCGGAATGACCTATCCTTTGCAACAGGGAGATACAATTTCGGTCCCCGGCCTGGATCTCAGGTTCGAGGTGATCGATGTTCCCGGTCATACCAGTGGGCACATCGCCTACTACTCGCCGGAGCAGTCATGGCTGTTCTGCGGAGATACGCTGTTCGCAGGCGGATGCGGCCGGTTGTTTGAAGGCACGCCGGCGCAAATGGTGGAGTCGCTCGAAAAACTTGCGGCTCTGCCGGACAACGTCAAGCTGTATTGTGCACATGAATACACCTTGTCCAACCTGCGTTTTGCGCAGGAAGTCGAACCAGGCAATACCGCATTGACCGCACGCATCGCGCGCGAGAAAGCCAGACGGGATATTGGCGAGCCCACCGTACCGTCGACCATTGCAATCGAAAAAGAAACAAATCCATTTCTGCGTTACCGCGAGCCGGTGATCGCGGATCGGTTGATGGATGCAGGATATGTTTCTAGTAGGGAACCAATCGCCGTGTTTGCTGCCTTAAGGCAATGGAAAAATTCCTACCGTTGAAACACGCTGGGCAGTTATCTTTTTGCTATTGAAGCGCGATAAATCTTGACGCAGGAAAACACCATTACGTAAACTCCGTCGATTAAGCCGGGCGCAGGTTTGGCCCGAACACCCATTGCAAGCGAGGAAATATGCATCCGCTGAAAAGAAGAATATATCCATTTACAGCGCTTCTCCTCCTCGGCGGCCCGATCGCCACTCAGGCAGCAGATTTATCCCTTCCACTCTACAACTGGTCGCAGGTATCCGCGATGGAGCGGGCCTACGATCCGAACGACCCGCTGGCCCAAGTGCTGGCAATGGAAGAGATCGATGTATGGGCCCGGATCCGCAAGGGCTTCGGCATTCCCAATCTCGACAACCCGCTTGTGGTCAGCCAGACCCAGTGGTACAGCACACGGCCGGATTATATCCAGCGTACCACCACGCGTGCATCGCGCTACCTGTTCCATGTAGTGCAGGAACTTGAAAAGCGCAACATGCCGACCGAGCTGGCCCTGCTGCCTTTCATCGAGTCTGCATTCAATCCGCAGGCATATTCCTCCGCGCATGCGTCGGGCATGTGGCAGTTTATTCCTTCGACCGGGCGCGACTTCAACCTGACGCAGAGCATGTTCAAGGATGAGCGCCGCAATGTGCTCGCCTCGACCGACGCCGCCCTCACCTATCTCGAAAGACTGTACGGCATGTTCGGCGACTGGCAACTCGCGCTGGCCGCCTACAACTGGGGCGAAGGTTCGGTACAGCGTGCCATCAACAAGGCACGCGCCGCCGGCCAGGGAACCGACTTCAACAGCCTGTCGCAGTACATGCCGCTGGAAACCAAGAACTATGTTCCCAAGCTGCAGGCGGTAAAAAATATCATTGCCGCGCCCGCCGATTTCGGCATTACCTTGCCCAAGGTCGACAACCAGCCCTACTTCGTCACCATCGGCAAGACGCGCGACATCGATATCAAGGTCGCGGCACAACTGGCCGAGCTGTCGATCGACGAATTCAAGGCGCTCAATCCGCAATTCAACCGCCCGGTGATCGCGGGCAGTTCGGACACCAAGATCCTTCTGCCGCAAAGCAACGCTGAAAAATTCAAGGCCAACTTAGGCAAATGGGGTCGTGCCCTGTCGTCGTGGACCGCGCACAAGGTCACCGGCGCGAAAGAGCGGATCGAGACCATCGCATCACGATTCGGCACGACACCGGAAGTGATCCGCGAAGCGAACAATATTCCGCCGCGAACCTTGCTGAAAGCCGGCTCGACCGTGCTTGTTCCGAAATCCGACCATGGCCCGGAACATGACATCGCTCCCGAGCTGGTCGACACGGCAACAATGATCACGGCACCCGATGTGCCGGATACGCGGCGTGTCTACATCAAGGTAGGAAAGAAAGATTCACTCGAATCAATCGCCCAGCGCAATCGCGTGACGGTCGAGCAGATCAAGCAATGGAATAATCTGAAGCAGGACAAGGTCAATGCCGGCGCGAGTCTCCAGTTGAATGTGCCTTTCCGTCCGGCGCCAGCGGCGGTGCGCAAGGCTGCTCCGGCACCGACCCGCCAGGCTGCAAAACCTGCTCCCACCTATCGCAAGGCAGCGCCCGCTCCGGCGAAGAAGACTGCGGCGACGAACAACAAGAAGAGCAAGAGCTAGTACTCTCTGCGCCAAAAGACCGTCGCTGTCGGACTCACTCCCCCTTCTAGGGCGATGCTATGCACAGATCTTTGCAACATGCGTTCGCAGGCGGGTATGGGTGGGTGGTCGTGCTGCCTACGTCCCCTGTTTGCGTTTGATGCACGTCCCTGCTTCTCCTCGTCATTCCCACAAAAGTGGGAATCGATCAGCCGATAGAACAAGGCAGCTACGTGAATAGTTGTCGCTGAAGTGCAGGCTCGGTATGGATACCCGATTTCTCGGGCATGACGGGGGAGAGCAGGTGGCATGCCTGATAGGCCATGACCCGCATGCAAGCAATCCAATGTATTGCAAAGATCTGTGCATAGCATAGCCCTGCAAGGGGGGGAAGGAGCCATGCAGCGTAAACTAATAACGTAGCGGTATTCGGATAGCCATGCGGGGAAGCCCCCACCATCACTCCAGCGTCGAGTACGTAGCAGCAGCAAGCAGACGCTTGGTATACATCTCCTTCGGTCGCGACAACACCTCATCCGTCGCGCCGCTCTCAACCACCTTCCCGTCCTTCATCACCATCACGCGATGCGCCATTGCACGTATGACGGCAAGATCATGGCTGATGAATACATAGGCAATCCCATATTTGCGCTGTAATTCGGCAAGCAACAGCAGCACTTGCTGCTGCACCGAGACATCGAGCGACGATGTCGGCTCATCGAGCAGGATCAGTTCCGGTTTCAGGACCAGTGCCCTGGCAATCGCAATACGCTGACGCTGCCCGCCTGAAAACTCGTGCGGATAGCGGGACATCATTTCCGGTACCAGACCGACTTCGGTCAACGCATTCGCGACCGCTGCACGCAAGCCATCCCTTCCCAATTGCGGCTGATGCAATGCCAAACCTTCGCCCACGATCTGCTCGATCGTCCTGCGCGGCGAAAGCGACGCAAACGGATCCTGGAAAACCACCTGCATCTTCGCCCGCAACGGACGCAACTGCGAACTCGTCATTTCGCTGATCGGATGGCCGACGAAGGAAATGCGGCCGCTGACGGCGGCGGTGGACAGGCGTACAAGCGCCATCCCCAACGTGGATTTGCCTGAACCCGATTCCCCGACGATGCCGAGCGTCTCGTGCGGCTTGAGTTGCACCTCGACGCCGTCGACCGCCACGAACGGCACTTTCTTGAACATGCCGCGCTTGATCGAGAAGGTGCAGCGCAGGCTGTCGGTCGCAAGCATCGGCATCATGTCATCACGTACATCGTCGACGATACGTGTGGGATGGCTGGCAAGCAGCTTGCGAGTATATTCTTCGCGCGGATTGGCAAAGAGCTCGGTGGTCGTTGCAGTCTCTACCAAACGTCCCTTTTCCATTACGCCGACACGATTGGCGAAATGCCGCACAAGATTCAGGTCGTGCGTGATCATCAGCACCGCCATGTTCTCTTCACGCTGCAACTGGTTCAGCAGCTCCAGAATCTGTACCTGTATCGTCACGTCGAGCGCCGTGGTCGGCTCGTCGGCAATCAACAGCTTGGGCTTGCAGGCGAGCGCCATGGCGATCATCGCACGCTGGCGCTGGCCGCCGGACAGTTGGTGAGGGAATGCGAGCGCCCTACGCTGCGGCTCCGGTATACCGGTCTTGTCCAGCAACTCCACGGTGCGCTGCGCGGCAAGCTTGGCGCTGATGCCTTCATGCAGCATGAGCACTTCGGCGATCTGGTTACCGATGGTGAACAGCGGATTGAGCGCGGTCATCGGCTCCTGGAAAATCATCGCGATATCCTTGCCGCGTACCGCACGCATGGTGCGCTCGGGTTTTTGCAACAGATCTTCGCCTTCAAACCGGATACGGCCGCCATAGTCGGCATCATGATTCAGCCTGAGGATGGATAGCGATGTGACCGTTTTTCCCGAACCGGACTCGCCCACCAGCGCAAATTTTTCGCCGGGGGCGATGCTGAAGCTGACATCGTTGACGACCGTGGCCGGGCCGAATCCGACACGCAGGTTCTGTACGTCGAGCAGGCTCATGCCTTCCTCCGCACGTCGAGGGCATTGCGCAAGGCATCGCCGATATTGGTCAACAGCAGCAGGGTCATGGTGAGCACCACAAAGGTCGACACGGCGATCCACCAGGCGTCGAGATTGTTCTTTCCCTGAGCGAGTAATTCGCCAAGGCTGGGCGTCGACGGCGGCACACCCAGCCCCAGAAAATCGAGACTGGTCAATGCCAGAACGGCAGCGCTCATGCGGAAAGGCAAAAAGGTGACGACAGGCGTCATGCTGTTGGGCAGTACATGTCGCCAGATGATCTGGCCGTTCGACAAACCGAGTGCGCGCGCCGCCTGCACATATTCCAGGTTGCGGTTGCGCAGAAAATCGGCCCGTACATAGTCGGACAATCCCATCCATCCGAATAAGGAAAGCAGGATCAGCAGCAGCCCCAGCCCCGGCTCGAAAATGGAAGCGAAGATGATGAGCAGATAAAGCTCGGGCATCGAACCCCAGATTTCCATGAAGCGCTGGAAGAACAGGTCCGTCTTGCCAGCAAAGTAACCCTGAATCGCACCGGTGACCAGGCCGAGTATGACTCCCGTAATGGTCAACGCCATGCCGAACAGCACCGATACCCGGAAACCGTATAGCAAGCGGGCAAACACGTCGCGCCCGCGGTCGTCCGTACCCAGCCAGTTATCCGCCGATGGCGGCGCGGGATTGGGTGATTTGGCAAAGTAATTCAGGGTATCGAAACGGTAGCGATTGAGCGGATAGATCGCCCAGTTGCCGTCCTTCCGGAATTGATCCTCGATGAAGGGATCAAGGTAATCGGCCGGCGAATCGAAGTCGCCGCCAAAGGCTTTTTCCGAATACGTGGTCACGATGGGAAACATGATCTGACCGTTGTAACGCACGATCAGCGGCTTGTCGTTGGAGACAACCTCCCCCAGCAGGCTGATGCCGAACAGAATGCAGAACAGGATCAGGCTCCAGTAGCCCCGACGGTTTTGCTTGAAGCGCAGCCAGACGCGCTTTCCCGGTGAAATCGATGTGGTCGGTTTGCTTGGATTCATCGGCTCAGGCTTTCGAATTGCACGCGCGGATCAGCCCACACATAACACAGGTCTCCCAGCAGTTTGACGACAAGGCCGATCAGCGTGAACAGGTAGAGCGTACCCATGACGACTGGATAGTCGCGGCGTATCACCGATTCGTACGACAGCAGTCCGAGGCCGTCGAGCGAAAACAAGGTTTCTATCAGCAGGCTACCCGCGAAGAATGCGCCGATGAATGCGGCCGGAAAGCCGGTCACCAGCGGAATCAGTGCATTGCGGAAGACATGCTTGTATAGCACGGTGTTTTCATTCAAGCCTTTGGCACGTGCAGTGAGTACATATTGCTTGCGTATCTCTTCGAGGAAAGTGTTCTTGGTCAGCATGGTCATCACGGCAAACGAGCCGGCAACCGATGCCGTGACCGGCAAGGCAATGTGCCACAGGTAATCGGTCACCTTGCCGAACCACGACAGCTGTTCCCAATTGTCGGAAGTCAGCCCGCGCAGCGGAAACCATTGCACGAAGCTGCCGCCGCCAAACATCACCAGCAGGAACACCCCCAGCACGAAACCGGGAATCGAATAGCCGATCAACACGGCGATGCTGGACGCGACATCGAAACGGCTGCCCTCGCGTACCGCCTTGGCAATGCCGAGCGGCAGAGAAATGAAGTAGGTCAGGAAGAAAGTCCACAAGCCCAGACTGATCGACACCGGCAGCTTGGACTTGACCAGATCCCAGACATCCTTGTGGTGATAGAAGCTGTTGCCAAGGTCAAAGGTGGCGAAGCCTTTCAGCATCTGTGCAAAGCGCTCCAGCGGCGGCTTGTCGAAACCGTAGAGCGCCTGGATTTCCTTTACCCGCTCCGCATCGATGCCCTGGCGGCCGCGGTATTCGGAGGCTCCGCCTCCGCCTGCTTCACCGGCACCGACCTGTCCTTTCTTCAATTCCATCAAGGCCTGTTCGACCGGACCGCCGGGCACGAACTGGATGACGGCGAAAGTGATGGCAATGACGCCGAGCAGTGTCGGGATCATCAGCAAAATGCGCTTGGCAATATAGGACCAGATATTCATCGCTTACCTCGGCTTGACTTGCCACCAGCTGGATATCACATAGGGATCGGCCGCATAGTACAGGGGCATCGTTTCAGGAATGCCGAAGCGGCTGCGATAGGCAACTCTATGCGTCGACGAAAACCAGTGCGGCACGACGATGTATTTGTGCAGCAGGACACGATCCAGCGCGCGCGCCGCGCCTATCAGCTCCTTGCGCGAGTCGGCTGCAACCAGATTGGCCACCAGCTTGTCGACCACGGGATCCTTCAGGCCCCAGGCATTGTTGGAACCCTTTTCATCGGCCGCCTTGGAACTGAACATGTCGAACAATTCGTTGCCGGGGCTGGTCGTGTCCGGAAAGCGGATGCTGGTCATGTCGAAATCGAACTCTTCCATCCTTTTCTGCACGAGCGCATAGTCGGCGGTGCGCTGGTTGACACGTATTCCCAGCTTTTGCAGATTGCGCACGTATACGCTGATGACGCGCGACAAGGCCGATTGGTCGTCGAGAATTTCAAAGGCGAATTGCTCACCCTTGCTGTTGCGCAGCGCACCGTCACGATATTCCCAGCCTGCTTCCTTGAACAAGGCGAGCGCCTGCAACAGATTGGCGCGCAGCGACGAAGGCGAATCAGTGCGCGGCTGCACCGGAGCGGGTCCGAATGCGAGCGGATCGATCTGAGCGCGCATCGGCTCCAGCAATTTGAGCTCCTCTTCCGAAGGCGAGCCGACCGCAGCCAGATCGCTGTTGTTGAAGTAAGAGTAAATGCGTTTGTACTGGTTATAGAAAAGCTGGCGGTTCATCCATTCGTAGTCGAGTGCAAGCCCGAGTGCCTTGCGTACCCGGATGTCCTGAAATTGCGCGCGGCGCAGATTCATCACGAAGCCCTGCATGCCGGCGGCATTGGAATGCTTGAGCTCGCGCTTGACGATCTCTCCGCTGGTAAACTTGGGACCGATGTAACTGCGCGCCCAGTTCTTGGCGCTGTACTCGACCACCACGTCGAATTCGCCGGCCTTGAATGCTTCCAGCCGGGCGACATCGTCCTTGTAAAACCGATAGATGATGCGGCCGAAATTGAACATGCCCTTGCGCGCCGCCACCTCGTTGCCCCAATAGTCGGGATTGCGCTTGTAGATGATGGAACGTCCGACATCGTAGCGTTCGATCAGATAAGGACCGGTGCCGATCGGCGCTTCAAGCTGGATCTTGTCGAACGATGTGTTCGCGCCCCATTTCTTCGAAAAGACCGGCACGCCGCCGACGATCAGCGGCAACTCGCGGTTGAGCGCCTTGAAGTCGAAGCGCACCGTGCGCTCGTCGACGGTCACGCATTCCTTCACATCGGCAAAGATGGACTTGAATTGCGGCGCCCCCTTCGAGACCAGCATGTCATAGGAATGCTTGACGTCGGCGGCCGTGACCGGATCGCCGTTATTGAACTTCGCCTTCGAATTCAACCGGAAGGTCATGGACATGCGATCGGGGGCAAGCTCCATGTCTTCGGCCAGCAAGCCGTACATCGTCGCCACCTCGTCCGACGACCCGGTCGCCAGCGTTTCGAACATCAGGTTCGACACCCCGGCGGCGGCGACGCCCTTCATCGAAAACGGATTGAACTTGTCGAAGCTGGTACGACGGTCCGGATTGGCAAGATAAAGCTCCCCGCCGCGCGGCGCCTCGGGATTCACGTATTCGAAGTGCTTGAATCCCGCAGGATACTTCGGCGTGTCATAGAGGGAAAAAGCATGGGCGGCAAGCGCGTCGCCGCTATGGGGAAGAACGAAGAGAAACAGAAGGGAGTAGAGGAAAGTACGCATTCGCCTGAATGAAAGGTGCGGATAGATGCGATCTGGCAGCCCGGCCCGGAAGTCGGGCTATTTTACAGAAAGGGAACTCAGATGGTGCCTGTTTTGCCCGTATTTCAACAAACTTGCCTTCTGTTAAGGGGATTTCCTTGTTGTATCACGGGAAATGCCCCGGAAACTTGATTTTTGCCATATCCCCGCTCCACATGAAAAGTTGCCCACATCATCAACTCTCCCTACAATCTTGCCCAATTCATTGAATCAGGGCCGCTCCGGCCGGCTTTCGCGGCGATGCTTTAGCCGGAAAGCGTAAAATACGACCAATTCATCTGGAGTCATCTATGGCATTCCTGCAAGGCAAAAAAATTCTGATCACCGGCCTGTTGTCCAACCGCTCCATCGCTTACGGCATCGCGCAGGCCTGCAAGCGTGAAGGCGCCGAGCTGGCCTTTACCTATGTGGGAGACCGCTTCAAGGACCGTATCACGGAATTCGCGAAGGAGTTCGACAGCGAGCTGATATTCGATTGCGACGTGGGCAGCGATGAGCAGATCAATGCGGTATTCGCAGACCTGGGCAAATCCTGGAATCAGCTGGACGGGCTCGTGCACGCCATCGGCTTCGCTCCGCGCGAAGCCATCGCTGGCGATTTCCTCGACGGCCTGTCCCGCGAAAACTTCCGCATTGCCCATGACATTTCGGCCTACAGCTTTCCCGCAATGGCCAAGGCCGCCCTGCCCTTGCTGAGCCAGAATTCCGCCCTGCTGACACTGAGTTATCTCGGCTCCATCCGCGCTCTTCCCAACTACAACACGATGGGGCTGGCCAAGGCATCGCTCGAAGCCAGTGTGCGCTATCTGGCCGAATCGCTTGGTCAAAAAGGCGTGCGCGTCAACGGCATCTCGGCCGGCCCGATCAAGACGCTGGCAGCCAGCGGCATCAAGGACTTTGGCAAGATTCTCAACTTCGTGAAGACCCACGCGCCCTTGCGTCGCAATGTCACGATCGAAGACGTCGGCAACACCGCAGCCTTCCTGCTGTCGGACCTCGCCGGCGGCATCACCGGTGAAATCACCTATGTCGATGGCGGCTTCTCGCATGTGGTCGGAGGTATCGCCGAACCGGCAGCCGAATGACAGTAGTCGTTGCTCCATGCGTTTTGCAGTGCAAAAAATAGTCGGGCAGCGGGATGCATTCGTCTGTATAATGCGTCCCGGTGCATCGCAACAGACGAGCACTTCGCAGCATCGCAACCCTTTAGCAATAAACGATAAAGCCCTCCCGCCCCTGGTGTCGCCTTAACAGACACCGTCCTGGCGCAAAGCTTTTGTGCCGAAATTTCTCAGAACATTTCTCAGCTGTTTCGTTGGTTGGCGTTGCCTTTTCAATACGCTCGCAGATCCGTACCGTTCGTGGTCGCGGCGTTGATTTTTAAGAAAGAACCACAATGACTTTTGAAGCACTAGGTCTGAACACGTCTATTCTCAAAGCACTGACAGAAGCTGGCTATACCAAACCCACTACGGTTCAGGAGCAGGCCGTTCCTGCAGCGCTGCAAGGCCGCGACCTGATGGTGTCGTCGCAGACGGGTTCGGGCAAGACTGCAGCGTTCATGCTGCCAGCGCTGAACAAGTTCGCGCTGGCAGAAGAGCAGCCACAGTCAGGCGCAAAAACCGCGAACCAGGAACGCCAGGCGGCCCGTGCCCGTGGCGATCGTCCCCGCTTCCAGCCGGCCCAGCCCAAGATGCTGGTACTGACGCCGACACGTGAACTCGCATTGCAAGTAACGAACGCAACCACCAAATACGGCGCGAACCTGCGCCGCGTACGTGCCGTATCGATTCTGGGCGGCATGCCCTATCCGAAGCAGATGCAGTTGCTGGCCAAGAATCCCGAGATCCTGGTGGCGACACCGGGCCGTCTGATCGACCATATGGAATCCGGCAAAATCAACTTCTCGCAACTGGAAATTCTGGTGCTGGACGAAGCCGATCGCATGCTGGACATGGGCTTCATCGAAGACATCGAAAAGATCGTTGCAGCCACACCGGAAACACGCCAGACCATGCTGTTCTCGGCCACGCTGGATGGCGTCGTCGGCAACATGGCCAAGCGCATCACACGCGAACCGATGGTGATCCAGATCGCCAGCGCCGGCAACAAGCATGAAAACATCCAGCAGCGCGTGCACTTCGTCGACGACCTGTCGCACAAGAATCGCCTGCTCGATCACCTGCTGCGCGATACGACGCTCGATCAGGCTGTGGTATTCACCGCAACCAAGCGCGATGCGGACACCATTGCCGACCGTTTGAACATTGCCGGCTTCGCGGCTGCCGCACTGCATGGCGACATGCACCAGGGCGCGCGTAACCGCACCCTTGACGCATTGCGTCGCGGTCAGGTACGTGTACTGGTGGCAACCGATGTGGCGGCACGCGGTATCGATGTACCCGGCATTACTCACGTGGTGAACTACGACTTGCCTAAGTTTCCGGAAGACTATGTGCACCGCATCGGCCGTACCGGCCGTGCAGGCCGCAACGGTCTGGCGATCTCGCTGGTGAACCACGCCGAAAACATCAACATCAAGCGTATCGAGCGCTTTACCAAGCAGTTGATCCCGGTCGATATCATCGAAGGTTTCGAGCCGAAGAAGACAGCATCGCCACCGCGCAGCGCACGCAAGCCGGGCGGCTGGAAGCCGGGCGATAACCGCAGCAACAGCAAGCCAGGTCAGCGCACCTTCAGCAAGCCGGGCGCTCCGCGCAAGGAAGGCGGCGGCTTCAACAAGGGCTCGCGCTTTGGCGACAACAGCGGCAACCGCCGCACGTTCGGCGATCACTGATCGATTGCTGAGTCAAGCTGACTGACGAACGCATCATTGCGCTCGTCAAGATTAAAACGGCCACCGGGAAACCGCGTGGCCGTTTTCTTTTGCAAATCGACTTTGCGCCTTCCATGTCTTTAACGACTGAAGCCGCTTAAGCAGCTACAACGTACAGGTCCGAAAGCCGGCAAACAGATCGTCGCGCTCAGGCAGGCTGAACTGTCGAAACTTTGCGGACCGCTGGCGCACACGCGTTGCGAACGATGCGCCGCGTAGCACCTGATGCGTCATGAAGTGCGGCTGCGAATATTCACGGTAGGCGTCGGTCACGAAACCCGGATACGGCTCGAACGGCGAGCAGGTCCACTCCCACAAGTCCCCCCATCGCAATGCCGGATGCGCGGACAATGCGGCGTACTCCCATTCGGGTTCTGTCGGCAAGCGCCGGCCTGCCCACATGCAGTAAGCCTGCGCTTCGTACAGACTGAGATGCCGTACCGGTTCATTGGCCGGCAATACCATTTCGCGACCGAAGCGGTGACAGAGCCATCGTCTTCCGTCAGACAGCCAGTCGCGCGGCGCAGAACGATCCCTGGCCATCAACCATGCCTGCCCGCTTGCAGTCCAGAAGTTCGGCGTCTGATAACCGCCATCGGCGACAAACTCACCGTACTGCGCATTCGTGACCAGGGTCGAATCCATCGTAAAACCGGGCACATGGCAGGCATGCGCCCATTTTTCATTATCAAATACGAAGCCGGTGCGACGTGCGCTCCCAAGCTGTATCGTGCCGCCAGGAAAACGGATTTCACCTTGCGCCCAGGTCGGCGTCATCTGCTCCGCCAATTGCGGCGGCATGCCTACGCCCAGTGTCTGCAGGGCCTGCATCATGGCTTCTCCACGCATGTCTTCGTAGGCCAGTACGAGGCGAAATGGATAAAGCTCCTTATCGTCCTTTCCTGTGTGCGCCAGCCTGTCGAGTACACGGTCAAGCACTTCATGACTATAGGTCTTGAGTCCGCCCGGACGCGGCAACTCCAGTTTCCAACGTGCACGGTGCGGCACGGTATTCGCATCGAACCAGTCATCGCCCTTGGTCAGCATGCACGTGCGCTGTGCGGCGACCGGGTCGCTCGATTGCGCGTCACGCAATACATACCACTCGGCAAACCAGGCGATATGTCCCAATTCCCAAAGCGGCGGATTAAGTTCGCTTCGCACCGGCACCCGAGCCGCATCGTCCAGGCCAACGGATGCAAACGCATCGAACAAGGCAAGCGTATCGCGGTGCGCCTGCTGCAGCGCTGCAGCAAGTTCCGACGGAGATGCGGTTCGAAAGGAAGCATTCATTGGAGGAAGCGGCTCGCAAGGGTAAATCGATTAGTATTATTGGCGCGCTTGCAAGGAAATGCCAGCGCTCTTGCAGGCCGTATTAATTATGCTACTTTAGCAAGTATTTCATTCGGAACCCTGCCATGCATACCAACCGCATATCTGAAACCTCGGAGACTCCTGCGCCTCGCTCGATTGCAATATCTGTCCGGCAAGCTGTGTTAGCCGATCTGGAGACAATTGTTCCGCTGTTCGACGGCTACCGCTGCTTCTATGGCAAGACCACGGATCCGGCTGCTGCCCGGACATTCATTGCCGAGCGTCTTGCGTTGAACGAATCCGTGATCTTTATCGCCCAAGACCATGAGGGCAAGGCGCTTGGCTTTACCCAACTGTATCCATCGTTTTCTTCGGTAAGCGCGCGACGTATCTGGATCCTCAATGACCTGTTTGTCGCTGCAACTGCGCGTGGCCGTGGTGTAGGCAAGATGCTTCTCGATGCGGCAAGGGAACATGCGGTGCGGACCGGCGCAAAGCGGCTGGCGCTTTCGACCGCACACGATAATCCTGCGCAAAAATTGTATGAGTCGCAAGGATACGTCCGGGACCGCAAATTCTTCCATTACGAACTTGAACTGGAATGAATGCCCGCGTGGCCACGCAGTGAAGCTGGATATAAGCTGGATATCTATCGAAGCTTTCGCTTGACAGCGGTCAGCCTCATCTTTTACATTCGATGCATGTTGACCGCACACGCACAACTCCTGTCCCTATCGCTACTAGCAGATTCCCTGCTAGCGCTAGCGCGACTACGCCTGGCACGCTGATACCTCCCCCTGCTGTTGTGTGCTGTACCCGCAATCTCTACCGATTGCGACATTAAGGTTCTCCAAGGTCGACAACTCATGCATTTCAAGCGCATTCCCGTGACATTCATTCAAGGCAGACTCATTGCCGCGACGATCTTTGCACGCGCGCTATCGCTTCTGCCGCTACCGATCGGTTGCCTGGCCTTGCGCTAGTGGCAGTCAGGCAGCCAATCCGCCACATCTCTCGGCTTCTGCCGCGTCATACTCCGACGTTGCAAAGGCCTCTATCTGTACTACTCCGCATTCATAACGAGGTACCAAGATGATGTTGAAAAACCCGGCAGCGAAATATCACGCCTTTCCTCCTGTTCGACTCACCGATCGAACGTGGCCCGACAAATCCATCACGACGCCGCCAATTTGGATGAGCACCGACCTGCGCGACGGCAACCAGTCGCTGATCGAGCCGATGAATCCCGAGCGCAAGCTGCGCTTTTTCGAGATGCTGGTCAAGATCGGCATCAAGGAAATCGAAGTCGCGTTTCCGTCGGCATCGCAAACCGACTTTGATTTCGTACGCAAGCTGATTGAAGAAAACCATATTCCAGATGATGTGACGATAGAAGTGCTCACGCAGTCGCGCGAGGATTTGATCCGCCGCACCGTGGATTCCGCGACCGGTGCGCGTCGCGCGATCGTTCATCTTTACAACGCAGTTTGTCCTTCGTTCCGCCGCATTGTTTTCGGCATGTCGCGTGAAGAGGTAAAGGAAATCGCCGTCTCGGGAACCCGCCTGATCAAGCAATTGACCGATGAACGCCCGGAAACCGAATGGGTGTTCCAGTATTCGCCCGAGACCTTCAGCATGGCCGAACTTGAATTCGCGACGGAAGTCTGCGATGCAGTGTCGGAAGTGTGGCAGCCAACGCCGGAGCGCAAGATGATCGTCAACCTCCCCTCCACCGTCGAGTGCAGCACGCCCAATGTCTATGCGGACCAGATCGAATGGATGCATCGTCATCTCGCACGGCGCGATGCGATCGTGTTGAGCGTGCATCCGCATAACGACCGTGGCACCGCAGTCGCGTCGGCCGAACAGGCGGTGATGGCCGGCGCTGACCGGGTCGAAGGCTGCCTGTTCGGTAACGGCGAACGTACCGGCAATGTCGACCTGGTGACATTGGCACTCAATCTCTACACGCAAGGCGTCCATCCCGGCCTGGATTTTTCGGACATCGATGAAGTGCGCAAGTGCGTGGAAGAATGCAACCAGCTGCCCGTGCATCCGCGCCATCCGTATGTCGGCGATCTTGTCTTCACCGCGTTTTCGGGTTCGCATCAGGATGCGATCAAGAAGGGCTTTGCGCAGCAAAAAGCCGACGAGATTTGGGAAGTCCCCTATCTGCCTATCGATCCGGCCGACGTCGGCCGCAGCTACGATGCAGTGATACGGGTGAATAGCCAGTCCGGCAAGGGTGGAATGGCTTATCTGCTGGAACAGGAATACGGCTTCAAGTTGCCGCGCCGCTTGCAGATCGAGTTGAGCCGGGCGATCCAGCGCATCACCGATGCCAGCGGCAGAGAGGTAGGCGCAAGCGATATCCATGCGATTTTCGAGAACGAGTATCTGCGTCTCGATACGCCCTATGCCTATCACGGTCATCAGATGTTGCAGGAAGCCGGCGCGACGCAGCGCGTCGAAATCAAGGCCGACATCGAGCGGGATGGGCGTCGTGCGGCAGTCGCGGGCTTAGGCAACGGACCGATCGATGCCTTCGTACAGGCGCTCGGCGTGAACATTACCGTCATGGATTATCACGAACATGCGATCGGAGCCGGTGCGGATGCACGCGCCGCCTGTTACATCGAGCTGCGTGTCGACAACGGCCCGACCTTGTTCGGTGTTGGCGTCGATAGCAATATCGTGACCGCTTCGTTCAAAGCCGTGCTGAGTGCAGTGAATCGTCAGTTGCGACACGAGGCAGGCACGGAAGCGATTGCAGCATAACGGACAGGCGCTGGCGATTCAAAGCGACTTTGCAAGCCGTATCCCTGTGAACTGCCAGCGTGCGGTCGCCGGGAAAAAATTGCGATAGGTCGCTCGCGCATGTCCGGATGGTGTTGCGCAAGATGAACCTCGCAGCACGTACTGGTTCGACATGAATTTGCCGTTGTACTCGCCGATTGCGCCGGCAGCGGTTTGATAGCCGGGGTAAGGCGAATAACTGCTCAGCGTCCACTGCCAGCCGCAACCGAACAATTGCGCCAACTCTTCCTGTTCTCCGTTTTCCACGGCAGGAGGATGCAGTGCCGGTTCACCGAGGCTGCGGCAGGACGCTGCAGCATTTTCCCATTCGGCCTCGGTAGGCAAACGCGCGCCGCTCCAGCGGGCATAAGCGTCCGCTTCAAAAAAAGAGAGATGCGTGACCGGTCGATGCGCATCCAGTCGCTGCAATCCCTGTAGCGTGAATTCATTCCAGTCGCTGTCGTCCTGCCGCCAGTACAGTGGCTGTTCCAGGGTGTTGGTGCGTACCCAATCCCAGCCTTCCGACAGCCATAGCGATGGTTCGGCATAGCCACCGTCCTGCACGAACTCGAGGTATTCGCCATTGGTGACCAATCGCGACGAGATCGCATAAGCCTCAACGAATTGCCTATGGCGCGGCAGTTCATTGTCAAAGCAGAAGCCTGCATCGGCATGACCGATCTCGACAACCCCCTCTTCGAAAGCCTGCCAATGCATGGCAGGCACTGCCCCGGCAGCGGCGAGCTCGCTCTCGCGATAGGCTGGATAGAGCGGATTCATCGAGAGCATATGCTTGACGTCGGTCAGCATCAGCTCTTGATGCTGCTGCTCATGGTGCAAGCCCATCTCGATCAGGCGAGCAATCGCCTCGCCCTGTCCTGTATCGGCGAGCAACGCCGCAATGCGTTCATCCACGTTGCGACGATAGGCAAGCACGTCGCCCAGAGCGGGACGCGTCAGCAGGCCTCGTTGCGGACGCGGATGCTTTTCACCGACGCCGTTGTAATAGGAATTGAACAGCACACGAAATGCCGGTTGAAACGGCTGAAAATTGTTTTCGTATTGTTCGAGGACAAAGGTTTCGAAGAACCAGGTCGTATGTGCCAGATGCCACTTGATCGGACTGGCATCTGGCATGGATTGCACACAGCAGTCTTCATCGGAAAGCGGTTCGGCGAGCCGGCGGCTGTCGCCGCGCACCTTGCGAAAACGTTCCAGCAGAATGTCGGTATCCATCATGATTCAAGCGGCGCGGGCATGACATACCATGAACCAGCCGCGCTCATCGGTCCAGGTCTGGGCAGCGGAAAAACCAGTGCGTTCCAGCAATTGCTGAAAGCCCGGCTGCGTGTATTTGTAACTATTCTCGGTATGGATGCGCTCGCCTTCGACGAAGCGGCGCAGGCCATCGGGCCAATGCACGGTCAGGTCACGGCGCGCTTCGAGATGCATTTCGATCCGGCTTTCCGCTTCATTGAAAAAACCACGGTGCCGCCAGTCCCGCACATTGAAGTCCGCACCCATCAGCGTATTGAGATGCACCAGCAGATTCAGGTTGAACGACGCTGTAACGCCGAGGGCATCATCGTAAGCGGCATCGAGTACCGCCTTGTCCTTGACCAGGTCGACCCCGATCAGCAAGCTGCTGTCTGTCTGGCAGGCGTCGCGGATACGGCCCAGCAGGACGCCGGCATCTTCCGGTGAGAAGTTGCCGATGGATGAACCCGGATAAAAAAACACGCGCTTTTCACGGCGCACGGCCGACGGCAATTCCATCGTACTCGAAAAATCCATTCCGATTCCGGTCATCCGGATCTGCGGAAACCGCTGGCGCAGGGCTTCGACTGCGTCCTTCAGGAAGTCCACTGAAATATCGACCGGCACATACTGTAGCGGCTGCAGCAAGGGAAACAGATAGGCCGCCTTTGCGCAATTTCCCGCACCCAGATCGATCAGGGTCGCACCGCGCCCTACCGATCGCGCAATGTCATACAGATAGGTATCGAAGATGGCTCGCTCGATTCGTGTGGGGTAGTATTCGGGCAATTCGCAGATCGCCTCGAACAGTTTCGAACCGAGTGCGTCATACAGAAACTTCGGCGAAGTCATCGCCCGATCAGCCATCATGCCGGCACGGAGTTCCGCGCGGATAGCCTCGTCGTCCCGCCGATAGAGTTGAATGAAGTCGCTATGCGACAAATCCGGAGAAGTGAAAGGTGCCATGAATTCCGCAATGCAAGAGTGCCCGTCGGATAGCATGGGCAATAGAGAATGAACAGCAAGGTTTTTAGCTATCATAGTGAACAAGTCATCAACCTTCTTGAGCGGACACAAGTGTTTTCGGTATATCGATATGTCGAAACCATCTAAGCAAGCTTACAAGCTTATTGAGCTTGCACAGCACCAACCTACTTTCATTTCTTTCTTGCAGAAGGACAAACCTGGTTCTCCATGCTGACATTACGCGAGCTGACAAAATCCTATGCAAATGGCAGACAGGTGCTAAGCCGCCTGAGCTATCGGCTTGAATCCGGAGAATATGTTGCAGTGATGGGCGAATCGGGCGTTGGAAAGTCGACGCTGCTAAACCTCATCGCCGGACTGGATGCGCCCGACAGCGGCGCAATCGAAATTGATGGCATTGACATCGCGACCCTGACCGACGATGCAGCGACCTTGCTGCGCCGCGAAAAATTCGGTTTCGTGTTCCAGGCCTTTCATGTACTCCCGCATCTGACGGTTGCCCAAAACGTCGCCCTGCCCCTTTTGTTGAATGGCATGAGTGCCGGCAATCGCAGCAAGGTCCGCAGCGCCGAGCAGATGCTGGAAGCAGTCGGATTGGACGGACGGGGCCATGATTTTCCGCGCCAGCTATCCGGCGGCGAAATGCAGCGTGTCGCCATCGCGCGCGCGCTGATTCATCAACCCAAGCTGATCCTTGCCGACGAGCCTACGGGCAACCTCGATCCCGACACCGCCGCCGAAGTATTAAGGCTGCTGCGCGACGAGATCAAGGAAAACGGTGCATCGGCCATTATCGTGACCCATTCGCATAGCGCCGCCGCCACAGCCGATCGCGTGCTGGAACTGACCAAGACCGGATTGCATCCGATCGCGACGGGACCTGAAGGATGATTTCTGCACGGTCGCAATCCCTGTTGCGATGGCTGCTAATCGGTGAGTGGCGTGCCCATCCGGTGCGCGCGCTGGTCGCCATCGCGGCAATTGCCATCGGCGTTGCGCTCGGCTATGCAATTCATTTGATCAACGCGGCGGCATACAACGAGTTTTCAGCGGCGATCCAAAGTCTGTCCGGCCAGGCCGATTTACAAGTGCGCGGCACGCAGGCGCTGATGGATGAAGCGGTCTATGCCCGTGTCGCCGCCCGGCGCGAAGTGGCGGTCGCCAGTCCCGTGCTGGAAGTGGACGCGGGCATACCCGGCCGGCGCGAAGCATTGAAAGTCATCGGCATTGATATCTTCAGTTCGGCCGCGATCGCGCCGGACCTGGTGGGGCTTCCTGCGGAAGATAAGCCATACGACACCTTGGCCGACGATGCAGTGTTTCTGTCGCCTGCCGCCATGACCTGGCTCGGTGTCAAGCAAGGCGAACGGCTGGAAGTGCGCATCGGCACGCGGCTGGTGTCGCTGCGGGTGGCGGGTGGTCTGGTGCGCGCCCGCGCCGGGCAGCGTATCGCGGTCATGGATATCGGTTCAGCACAATGGCGGCTCGACCGCATCGGACGCCTGTCGCGCATCGATCTAAAACTGGCGACCGGAGTCAACCACGGTGCATTCCGCGAAACCCTGGCGCGCGAACTGCAGCCCGCTCATGTGATCAGCGTGCCCCAGGATGAAGAGGCACGTACCGCCAACATGTCGCGCGCCTATCGCGTCAACCTCAACGTGCTGGCGTTGGTGGCTTTGTTTACCGGAGCCTTCCTGGTATTTTCGACCCAAGCGCTGTCAGTGATCCGGCGTCGCAGCCAGCTTGCCCTGTTGCGCGTGATCGGCATGACGCGCCGGCAGATGCTGTTGCAGATCCTGCTGGAAGGAAGCAGCCTTGGCGTACTCGGCTCGCTGCTGGGTCTGGCAGGCGGCTATCTGATGGCCGCCGGCGCGCTGCGCCTTTTCGGCGGCGATCTTGGCGGCGGTTATTTTCCAGGGGTACAACCGGTTGCGCGCTTCGCGCCGCTGGCAGCCGGCGTGTTCTTTCTGCTTGGTACCGCTGCGGCCGTACTGGGGTGCATCGGACCCGCATGGGAAGCGGCGCGCGCCAAACCCGCGCATGCGCTCAAATCAGGCGCGGAAGATACCGTCCTGGCGCGGCTGTCGACGCCCTGGCCTGCGCTGATCTGCATCGCGACCGGCACCGTCATGACGCAACTGCCTCCGGTGTTCGAGCTTGCATTGTTCGGCTATCTTGCCATCGCCTTGCTGTTGATCGGCGGCATCGCCTTGATGCCGCGCGTTGCGTCGCTGGTGTTTTCTTTATTGTCCGCCCGCACGCCGCGCACGCCCTTGGCCATGCTCAGCATCGCACGCCTGGCCAATGCGCCGAATCAGGCATCGATCGCATTGGCTGGCGTGCTATCGAGTTTCAGCCTGATGGTGGCAATGGCGATCATGGTCGCCAGTTTCCGCGTGTCGCTGGACGACTGGCTGTCCCAGGTATTGCCGGCCGACCTGTATGTGCGTTCGGCGGCCAGCGGCAATACCGCCGGCCTTTCTCTCGCCGAGCAAGACGCCATTGCCGGCATCACCGGCGTCAGGCAGGCGCATTTCCTGCGGCAATCGCAATTGATCCTCGATCCGGCCCGGCCATCGGTCGCGCTGATTGCGCGGCCCATCGATGTCAGCAATCCGGGCAAGGCGTTGCCGTTGATAGGCGATGCCCTCACTGACGAGGCCACTTTGCAAGGGCGGATGCCGATCTGGATATCGGAGGCCATCGTGGACTTGTACGGTTATCGCGTCGGCGCTGACGCGACTCTTACCATCGCGGGAAAGCCGCGCGGTTTTGTAGTGGCCGGCATCTGGCGCGATTATGCAAGACAGGCTGGAGCGATACAGATTCGCTTGTCGGATTACCGCGTATTGAGCGGCGACCAGCAAGTCAATGACGCCGCGCTATGGCTGGAGGCTGGCGCCAGCGCGGAACAAATCTCGACGGCGTTAAGGCAGTTGCCGTTCGGCGATGCGCTCGAAGCGTCCGAGCCGGGTGAAATCCGCGCCATCAGTCTGCGCATATTCGATCGCAGCTTTGCCGTAACGTATCTGCTGGAAGCGGTCGCGGTCGTTATCGGGCTGTTCGGCATCGCCGCCACGTTCTCGGCGCAGACGCTGGCGCGCGCAAAGGAATTCGGCATGCTGCGCCACGTCGGCGTACTGCGCCGTCAGATACTCGCGATGCTGGCGATCGAGGGCACATTGCTGACCTTGCTGGGCATCGCGGTGGGCTTTGTGCTCGGCGGGGCGATCAGTCTGATTCTGGTGTTTGTCGTCAATCCGCAATCGTTTCACTGGACCATGCAGCTGCATCTTCCCGTGCTGCTTCTGATGACTATCGCAAGCTTGCTGCTGATCTCTGCCGCGCTGACGGCATTGATCGCCGGGCGTTATGCGGTATCGCAGGATGCGGTACGCGCCGTCAGGGAGGATTGGTGATGAGGCATTACTCCGGACGTTTCCCTTATTTCTTTTCTGTTGCAATGAACCGATTCCTGCGTTCCGCCAGCGCTGCCTTGTTCAAGCTGACAGTGATGCTGGCTTCTTGCTATCTGCTTGCCGCACAAGCCCTCGCCGCTCCTCCGGTGTTATCGGCAGTCGTGCCCGGCCGGACGCTGGCGTTTCCGCGCGATTTCGGTGCGCATCCCGACTATCGTACCGAATGGTGGTATGTCACCGGCTGGCTGGAAACGCCTGACAGCAAGCCATTAGGTTTTCAGGTGACGTTTTTTCGCTCGGCCACGGATCACGATGCAGCCAATCCCAGCAACTTCGCGCCCAAGCAATTGATCATTGCCCATGCCGCGCTGTCCGACCCTGCGCTCGGAAAACTGTTGCATGACCAAAAGTCGGCCCGCCAGGGCTTTGATCTCGCTTATGCAAGGCAAGGCGACACCGATGTGCGTCTCGGCGAATGGATATTCAAACGCCAGGAAAACGGGACTTATCGCACTGAAATAAACGCACGTGAATTCAGTTTCAGCTTGTCGTTGCAGCCGTCGCAACCCGTCATGCTGCAAGGCGACAAGGGCTTTTCGCGCAAGGGGCCCAGCCGCGAGCAGGCCAGTTACTACTACAGCGAGCCGCATCTGAAGGTGTCCGGTTCCGTGCAGCGCAATGGCAAGCCGGTACAGGTCACCGGCACCGCATGGCTGGACCACGAATGGTCGACCAGCGTGCTCGATCAAAACGCCGCCGGTTGGGATTGGGTAGGCGCGAACCTTGACGACGGGTCGGCGTTGATGGCGTTCCGGATTCGCGGCAAGGATGGCGGCATGCTGTGGGCGCATGCAGCGGTACGCGACCGCAACGGCAAAGTGAATCACATCCCGCCCGAACAGATCCGCTTCATTCCCCGTCGCAACTGGCGCTCTGCGCGCACCGGCGCAAGTTATCCGGTTGCCATGCGTATCGAAGCCGGATCCTCGGTCTGGGAACTGGAACCCTTGCAGGATGACCAGGAACTCGATTCCCGTCAGTCGACCGGATCGGTATATTGGGAGGGCGCGGTCACCTTGACGCGCGACGGGCAGCGCGTCGGACGCGGCTATCTCGAACTGACAGGCTATTTGAAACCCATGAAACTATGACCGCCACCGATACCCGCGAGCGACAGAAAAGCAGTATCTCCACGTTGAAGGGCCTGCTGCCCTTCCTGCGTCCCTACCGCAAGCAATTCATGCTGGCCGGCATAGCCTTGCTGTTTGCCGCCGGTGCGACGCTAGCCATTCCCTATGCATTCAAGCAGATGATCGATCTGGGTTTCGGCGCGGCCGGGACGCAAAGCAGCGCGCATATCGACCTGTACTTCCTGGCCTTGTTCGGCGTTGCCTGCGTGCTGGCGATCGCGACTGCCGCGCGCTTCTATATGGTGTCGTGGCTGGGTGAACGCGTGACTGCCGACCTGCGCAGCGCGGTATATCGCCACGTCGTCATGCAAAGCCCCGAATTCTTTGAAACCACGCAAACCGGGGAAGTACTGTCGCGCCTGACCACCGATACCACGCTGATTCAAACCCTGGTCGGCACCAGCATCTCCATGGCGCTGCGCAACGCCCTGCTGTTCGTCGGCGGCCTTGCAATGCTGTTTGTCACCAGCGTCAAGCTGTCCTCGATCATCCTCGTCATGCTGGCTGCCGTGGTGCTACCCATCGTGCTGTTCGGACGCCGGGTGCGCACGCTGTCGCGCGATTCGCAGGACAGGGTTGCCGATGCATCCGCCCTGGCCGGAGAAATCCTGAACGCGATGCCGACCGTACAAGCGTATACCCGCGAGCATCAGGAAGCGACCCGCTTTGGCAACTCCATCGAGCGCGCATTCAAGGCAGCGATGCGGCGTATCCGTGCGCGCTCCCTGCTCACCGTGATGGCCATCCTGCTGGTATTTGGGGCCATCGTCTTCGTGCTCTGGCTGGGTGCGCATGCAGTGATCGAGGGCCGCATGACAGCGGGTGAACTGGGGCAGTTCATCCTGTATGCATCGATCGTCGCCGGCGCGATCGGTGCCTTGTCCGAAGTGCTGGGCGAGGCGCAGAGAGCAGCCGGTGCGGCGGAACGCCTGCTGGAATTGCTGGCGGTGCGTTCACCCATCCAGTCGCCGCCGCACCCGCTCCCTTTGCCGCATCGGCTAGCCGGCGGTGCATCGCTCAACTTGCGGCATGTCGGCTTTCATTATCCTTCGCGGCCGCAATCAGCCGCCATCGCGGACCTGACGCTCGACATTGTGGCCGGTGAAACGGTCGCCATCGTCGGTCCGTCCGGCGCGGGCAAGACGACACTGTTCCAGCTCTTGCTGCGCTTTTATGATCCGCAGCAGGGATGCATTTTGCTGGACGGCGTCGACATCCGGCAGATCGACCTGCATGCCTTGCGCGATGCAATCGGCGTGGTGCCGCAAGACACCATCATCTTTTCCGCAAACGCAATGGAGAACATCCGCTACGGACGCGCCGACGCCAGCGATGAAGAAGTGATGGCCGCTGCCCGGCAAGCCGCTGCGCATGAATTCATCGAACGCCTGCCGGAAAAGTACCAATCCTTTCTTGGCGAGCGCGGTGTACGCCTGTCCGGCGGCCAGCGGCAAAGAATTGCCATCGCGCGCGCCTTGCTCAAGAACCCGCCCTTGCTGCTGCTGGACGAAGCAACCAGTGCGCTCGATGCCGAATCGGAACGGCTGGTCCAGGCCGCCCTGGAAGCGGCGATGGTGGGCAGGACCACGCTGGTCATTGCACATAGGCTGGCGACCGTGCAGCGGGCCGACCGCATCATCGTGCTGGAACATGGACGGGTGATCGAAAGCGGTACCCATGCGTCGCTGATTGCGCGTGGAGGCTTGTATGCGAGCCTCGCGTCGTTGCAGTTTTCACAAGAATAAACGAAGGAGCAAGCAAGCGATCGCCTGCTCCAGGACGGGCGGTATCGGGTCGATTTACTTTAAAATACCGCAACTGCAATCCCTGCCAATTCACCGCCGCTCTCCATGAAACAATATCTCGACCTGATCCAGACCATTCTCGACACCGGCAGCTGGCAGGCAAACCGCACCGGCATCCGTACCATCAGTATTCCGGGCGCAATGATGCGCTTCGATCTGCAACAAGATGGTTTCCCTGCAGTGACCACCAAGAAGCTGGCGTTCAAGTCGGTGATGGGCGAACTGGTCGGCTTCCTGCGCGCCACGCGCAGCGCCGCGGATTTCCGCGCGCTGGGCTGCAAGGTGTGGGACCAGAATGCGAACGAAAACGCGGATTGGCTGGCCAATCCCTACCGGATGGGCGAAGACGACCTGGGTCCGGTCTACGGCGTCCAGTGGCGCGCCTGGCCGGCCTACAAGCTGCTCGACGCCGAACAGGCGCCGCAGATCGCCGATGCGCAGCAACGCGGCTTCCGTTTCGTGTCGGCGGTTGAAGACGAGGGCAAGCAAAAGGTCCTGCTCTACAAGGCAGTCGATCAGTTGCGCGAATGCCTGGACACGATCATCAAGAATCCGGGCAGCCGCCGCATCCTGTTCCATGGCTGGAATTGCGCCGATCTCGATGCCATCGCCCTGCCCGCATGCCATTTGCTGTACCAGTTCCTGCCGAATGCGTCGACCAGGGAAATTTCGCTCTGCCTGTACATCCGCAGCAACGACGTCGGTCTCGGCACGCCGTTCAATCTGGCGGAAGGCGCAGCCCTGCTGCATCTGGTCGGCCGGCTCACCGGCTACACACCGCGCTGGTTTACCTACTTCATCGGCGACGCACACATCTATGAAAACCATCTCGGCATGGTCAAGGAACAGTTAGCGCGCACGCCTTTCCCCGCACCCCGCTTTGTCATGTCGGACCGGATTCCGGATTACGCAAAGACAGGCGTCTATGCACCGGAATGGCTGGAAAAAATCGAGCCGGGCGATTTTTCGCTCGAGGGCTACGAGCATCACGCGCCGATTGCCGCACCGATGGCGGTTTAGTATTTTGTATTGAGAACCGCCAGCCTAAACCCATTCGCCCTGTAAAACTGCAAATAGGATTATTGGTTTTTCGACTGGGGAGAAGCGCACGGAAAAGACGCGACGGCATGTCGGGTCATGCGGTGAGATGGTTATCAGAGCTTGAACACGCTGACAACCTTTGCCAGCTTGGCTGCCTGGTCTTGCATCGCTTCCGACGCTGCCGCGGTTTCTTCGACCAGCGCAGCGTTTTGCTGGGTAACCTCGTCCATCTGGGACACGGCTTGATTGATTTGCTCGATGCCCGCGGTCTGCTCATCGCTCGCGGCGGTGATTTCACCGATGATGTCAGTGACCCGACGCACGCTGTCAACGATATCGCGCATGGTCGCGCCGGCGTCATTGACCAGCTTGCTGCCTGTTTCAACGCGCTCGACCGAGTTGTCGATCAAGATCTTGATTTCCTTTGCGGCAGCGGCGGACCGCTGTGCAAGATTTCTGACTTCGCTTGCGACTACTGCAAAACCACGGCCTTGTTCGCCTGCACGCGCCGCTTCCACCGCAGCGTTCAATGCGAGAATGTTTGTCTGGAAGGCGATTCCGTCGATTACCCCGATGATGTCGCCAATTTTCTTGGCGGAGTCGTTGATGCCTCCCATTGTCTGAACCACTTGGCCGATAACTTCACCGCCTCGTTCGGCGACGCCCGATGCGGTCACGGCCAGCGCGTTGGCCTGACGTGCATTATCCGCGTTCTGTTTCACAGTGGACGTTAGTTCTTCCATGGAGGACGCGGTTTCTTCGAGGGAGCTGGCTTGCTCCTCGGTGCGCGAAGAGAGGTCCTGGCTGCCTGCCGCGATTTGACCGGAGGCAGTTGCAATCGTGTCGGTGCCACTCCTGACCTGAGAAACGATGGTGATCAATCCATCATTCATTTTTTGCAGCGATGCCAGCAGTTTTCCCATTTCGTCATTCGATGAAATCTGCATGCGCTGCGCCAGATTCCCTTCCGCGACATTGCTGGCGAAATTCAGCGCTTCCTTAATCGCGCCGGTGATACCACGGATCAAAATCCATCCGACGACGACACCAATCAGCACACCAATCACGTTCAAGGAAATAGCCAGGATTTGCGCGGACCGGTAGCGCACGATCGCTTGCTCATATTCCATCTTCCCGACGTCGAGCTGTAATTTCACCAGCGCTTTCATACTGTCTTGTACAGGTACATAAGTCTGGGTGAGAGGCCCATGCACCAGACTGACTGCCGTCGCAATATCATTGCCGCGCATCGCGGCAAGCACAGGCCGGAGTCCCTCCTCGACAAATTTCTTCCGGTTGTCGGCAAATGTCTTGGCGAGCAGCTTTTCCTCCGGCGTGAGATAAGTAGCCATGTAGCTGTTCCAGATGCCGGTGATCGCTTCAATGCGCTTTTCAACTTCTTCGATCATTGCAGGAAACTGCTCAGGATTGCCGCTGACACTCTTGGACAAGGCGCCTTGACTTTGCTGGATAAGCGATAGCACTTCGCTCAACTGGCCGGTAGCTACCAGCCTGTCGTTGTAGACCGTCTCTAACGCCTCGTTGGTTGTGTTCAGGTTGCGCATGCCCACTGCGCCGATCAACGTCGAGACTACGGATAACAGGACGATGATAAAAATAAGACGTGCTTTGATCGTGACGTTTTTAAACATGTTCAGCTACCTTAACCAGCTTAACGAATACCCATAAGTTCGAACCTGAGCAGGGCATACATTGGCCCATATTTCTGGTTAGAAACAACTATACGTAGAATCCGAATCAAAGTAGTTAGAGAAATGCCAATTCCAAAAAATAATATCGTCGTGGAAAGATCGATAGAATTCGTGGCCTGAGAACGCAAGTGCAGCTCAGGCCGACGCGTTCCGCGACCGAACGTGTCCTGCAATTCCTGCGGCTGCGTGCAAAAGCGCACGGCGAATGGGAGTTGGACGGCAATCTCAAGCAACTTGCGGAGGATATCGGCCTGAGGCATGAAGCGCTGTACCGGACCCTTGCCAGTCTGGAACAGAAAGGCCGCATTGCGCGTCGAACCGGAAAGCTCATTCTGCTGGCGTAAGTTGCCTTTGTGAAAACAGCGCCGGGGAGCACTGCCAGGCGAAATCAATCAAAATTCCGCTTGACCTTCCCATCACTGGAAAGTTTATCTTTACAGTACACATATGGAGGGCGCAATGAATACTGCATCAATGAGGCAGGACACCACCGAACTGACATTCAAGGTAGAAGGCATGACGTGCGCTTCTTGCGTGCGGCGCGTGGAAAAAGCATTGCAAGCCGTTCCCGGCGTCGCGAGCGCTACAGTCAATCTTGCCACCGAGAAGGCGACGGTCAGTGTCGTGCCGGATCTGTCACCGCAGGCATTGTCTGCCGCCGTGGAAAAGGCCGGCTACGAACTACCCGGCGAGCAGGTTTCGCTTGCCATTTCCGGAATGACTTGCGCTTCCTGTGTGGCACGCGTGGAAAAAGCGCTCAAGAAAATCCCCGGCGTGACCGACGCCACGGTCAATCTCGCAACCGAGAAAGCCCTCGTCAAATCGGCGGGTGTGTCGACCGAATTGCTGATTGCCGGTGTACGCAAGGCAGGCTACGACGCATCGCTGGCTCAGGACCACACGACGCCGACAACTACTGCATCGGCCTTACCCGGCTGGTGGCCGGTTGCTCTGTCCGCCCTGTTGAGCCTTCCTTTGATTGCTCCCATGCTCGGCATGCCATTCGGCAAGGAATGGATGCTGCCCGGCTGGCTGCAATGGCTGCTGGCGACCCCGGTGCAATTCTGGCTGGGCGCACGCTTTTACAAGGCTGGCTGGAAAGCCCTGCTTGCGCGCACCGGCAACATGGACCTGTTGGTAGCGATAGGAACGAGCGCGGCTTACGGATTATCGGTCTACCTGCTGCTTGCGCATGGCGGTCATGGCGACATGCTGCATCTATATTTCGAATCCTCGGCAGTCGTGATCACTCTGGTATTGCTGGGCAAATGGCTTGAGGCACGCGCCAAGCAGCAGACCGTTGCGGCGCTGCGCGCGCTGGAATCCTTGCGTGCCACCAGTGCGATTGTTCGGCGCGACGGAAGGGATACCGAAGTGGCGCTCGACGCTGTGCATGTAGGCGATATCGTACTGGTCCGCCCGGGTGACCGCGTTCCGATCGATGGACGCGTCATCGACGGCAGCAGTCATCTGGACGAATCTCTGTTGACCGGCGAAAGCCTGCCCGTCGCCAAAGCCGTCGGCGACAAGGTGACCGGCGGCGCCATCAATGCCGAAGGCATGCTGATGCTGGAAGCCACCGCGGTCGGGGGCGAAACCATGCTGTCGCACATCATCCGGCTGGTCGAAGACGCGCAAGCCGTCAAGGCCCCGATCCAGCGTTTGGTGGACCAGGTCAGTGCGATCTTTGTCCCGGTCGTGCTGCTGGTCTCGGTCATCACTTTTTTCGGCTGGGGCCTGTTCACCGGCGACTGGCAGCAGGCATTGCTCAATGCGGTCGCGGTGCAAGTCATCGCCTGCCCTTGCGCGCTTGGCCTTGCCACGCCGACCTCGATCATGGCAGGCACCGGGGTCGCGGCCAGGCATGGGATCCTGATCAAGGATGCCGAAGCGCTGGAAACCGCGCATGCGATTTCCACGGTTGCGTTCGACAAGACCGGCACACTGACCGAAGGCAAGCCCGCCATCGTTGCGGTCGAAAGCGCCGGACCGTCGGAGGCCTCGGTACTGGAACTGGCCGGTGCGGTACAGCAATACAGCGACCATCCGCTGGCAAAAGCGGTGCGCGACGCTGCCGGGCAACGCGGCATCGCACTGCCTGCGGCGACCAATGCCAGGGCATTGCCGGGAAAAGGCGTGCAGGCCGATGTGGCCGGCGCGACCACCTATCTCGGCAACCGGCGTCTGATGCAGGAACTCGGCGTGGCAACCGATGCCATGGATGCATCGGCGCAAAGGCACGAAGCCGCGGGCAGGACTGTCTCATGGCTTGCGTCGGACCGGGCCGGGCGAATTGAATTGCGCGGCTTGCTGGCATTCGGCGATACCGTCAAGGCGTCAGCGCGCAATGCCGTCGCACGACTTGCACAGAAAGGCATAAGAACCGTCATGCTGACCGGAGACAATCAGGGCAGCGCCGCAGCGGTTGCGAACGCGCTTGGCATCAAGGAGTTTCGGGCGGAAGTCTTGCCGGCCGATAAGGCCGACGTCATTACCAGCCTCAAGCGCAACGGCCAAAAGCTGGCAATGGTCGGCGACGGCATCAATGATGCACCTGCGCTGGCGGCGGCCGACGTCGGGATCGCGATGTCGACGGGGACCGATGTCGCCATGCACACCGCCGGCATCACGCTCATGCGCGGCGATCCCGCACTGGTAGCCGATGCCATCGACATTTCCCGGCGCACCTATCGCAAGATCCGGCAGAACCTGTTCTGGGCTTTCATCTAT